>AP014633.1:3006253-3607503 GCA_000828835.1 Thioploca ingrica | reverse complement strand
GCAACTTCCGCAATTGCGCAAGCGACTGCCAAATTGTTTGCTCAACAAGGCGATGCCCTCTTTCTAGTCGGTCGTGATGCGGACAAACTAGAAGTGATTGCCACTGACCTAAAAGTTCGTGGTGCCGCTAAAGTAGTTTATATTACTCTCGATTTAAATGAATTTGCTCAACATGCTGACCTCATTGAACAAGCGCATACCCGTTTGGAAGGGCTAGACACAGTACTAATCGCTCATGGCGCTTTAGATAATCAACTAGCGGGTCAACAAGATTACGCCAAAGCGGAACAAACTTTACGGACTAACTTTTTAAGTGTCGTGTCATTACTGACCCTCATTGCCAATCGTTTGGAAAAACAAAATTATGGCTGTATTGCCGTCATTTCCTCAGTCGCTGGTGATCGTGGCCGCCAAAGTAATTATATCTATGGCAGTGCTAAAGGTGCCCTCACCATTTTTTTACAAGGATTAAGAAATCGTCTCCATTCGGCCAATGTGTGTGTTTTAACCATTAAACCCGGTTTTGTCGATACGCCCATGACCGTGGATTTTAAAAAAGGGTTACTTTGGGCAAAACCAGAAACCGTTGCCAGGGGAATTTACCGCGCCATTCAAAAACGTAAAAATACGGTTTATTTACCGTGGTTCTGGTGGTTTATTATGCTGATTATTAAAATGATTCCGGAATTTATTTTCAAACGGATGAAATTGTAACTAAGTAAATAGGTTTCTTGTTCCCACGTGCCGGCGTCACTGCCATCAACTTAAGCAAATCTTCCCTTTGACAACGAACGGGGGATGAGAGGGGATTTAATGAGTTGATAGAAGAGCTAATCCCCATTCTTCTTAATTCCCAAAGTTTGCCCCTACGGATAACTGACAAAACTGTGCTGCAATCCCTGTATATTGAGAATTTTACGATTGTCAAACAACTGGATTTACATCTTGAAAGTGGTTTAACCATCATCAGTGGTGAAACCGGTGCCGGTAAATCGATTTTAATTGATGCCCTGAGCTTAGTCCTTGGCGAAAGAGCCGATACGAGTGTGATACGGGAAGGATGTGAGATGGCGCGGGTTAAAGCACTGTTTAAATTATTGCCAACTACCCGAATTTGGCTACAACAACATCAGTTAAGTAATCAAGAAGATACCTGTTTAGTTTGTCGAGAAATCAGTCACAATGGGCGTTCTCGTGGTTATATTAATCTACAGCCAGTCTCCATTCAAATGCTGCGGCAATTAGGTGAGCAACTCGTTGATATTCACGGACAACATGTGCATCAATCTTTATTAAAACCCGAAACCCAACGCCGCTTGCTTGATGAATTGGCGGCGGATAAAACGGTGTTAGAACAGGTTAAACAAGCCTATCAACAGTGGAAATCTTTAACGATTGCTTTAGACCATTTGGGTGGAAAAGATCGAGAAGCTAAAATAGCGTTTTTACGTTATCAACTCAGTGAATTCGGCGCGTTTGAATTAACTCCTCAAGCTTTAGAACGGTTGGCAGAAGAACATCGTCGTTTGGCTAATGCACATAAGTTATTAGAAAACACGCAACGGGCTTTATCATTACTCGATAACGATGAAACCGGCTCAATCCTCGCTAATTTAAGTCAAGCCAGTCATATTGTAGAGGAAGTACAACCACATGATTCTCAACTCAAAACGATTATCACTTTGTTAGATAATGCACTTATCCAAACTCAAGAGGCGGTTAGTGAATTACGTCATTATTGGCACCATTTGGATACTGATCCCATTCGATTACAAGAAATACAGCAACAACTGATTTTGCTGCAAGATCTAGCGCGTAAACATCGAGTTAATTTGCCTGAATTACCGGCCCATTTTGAAAATTTGATGAAGCAATTGCATGAACTGGAAAATTATGAAGAACATGCTAGCCGCTTAGTGACTCAGATTGAAGCCGCATTACAAAATTATCGTCTGGTAACGGAAGCCTTGCATCAACAACGCCACCAAACGGCACAACTCTTAGCTGAACAAATTACTCAACAACTACAGCAATTAGGTATGCCCGGCGGACAACTCCTCATTGCCGTAATAGCCGATGAAGAAGCACCACCCAGTGCGATTGGAACAAATATCATTGAATTTTTAGTGACGACCAATCCAGGTCAAGCGCCTAAATTATTGCATAAAGTAGTTTCCGGTGGTGAACTGTCTCGAATTAGTTTAGCGATTCAAGTGATTACCGCACAAAGTAGTGGTGTACCAATTTTAGTCTTTGACGAAGTGGATGTTGGTATTGGTGGACGAGTAGCAGAAATTGTTGGACAGTTACTTAATCGATTAGGACAACAACGTCAAGTGTTATGTATAACGCATTTACCTCAAGTCGCTTGTCAAGGGCATCATCATTTACGTGTCAGCAAAACGATTGACCAACAAACCACGCATACTTTCATTAGTCGGTTAGATCCAGAACAACGCATCGAAGAAGTGGCACGCATGTTGGGTGGGGTAGAGATTACTTCACAAACTTTAGCACATGCTCAAGAAATGTTACAACGAAGCCATCAATCCAGTCACCCGCTTTACAATTAAGTAGGGTGGGCAATGCCCACCACGAAGCTGCCATCAACTTAAGGAGTTTCCCCCCTTTGAAAAAGAGGGGCGAGGGGGGATTTAACATGCCTATTAAGTTAACGAATGAATGTACAGATAAAAATTGGATGAAGATGAAAAGGAAAAGGAAAAAACGATGTTACTGAAAGAACAACTCCAACAACAAATTGATACCCTATCAATATCAGATTTATTACTATTACAACAAGTTATCACGCTATTAACACAAGATAAACCACCTGCAGCTACATTGTTCAATCCATTACCGGTACGTCAAGCACTTAGCCGCTGTTACGGTAATCTATCAGACGATATCTTACAGCAACGTCAAGATAGAATATGTTTTAGATACGAGTGTGACTCTTAAATAGTTCTTTGCTAATAAACGTACCAACTGGGTGAATTGTGCAATGCACTCCCAGCATAAATTAATATCTATTATGATTATTGATTACAAATCAATACAATTAAGCTACACAATAATATATTTTATATTATATTATAATGTAACTAACATACATAGTATGTACATATAACTTACTAATATAAGTAACTAACTTGTTTATGTATGTAATTAACTTACTCTATAAAGTAAGTAACTTATTTAGTATTGAAAATGTAGATTACCTACTAGTGTAATTAAGTTACTATGATATGAAACTAATCTACCCAGTATAGAGAGAAACTTGTTCGTTACCAAGTTCCACTTGGTAATGCCTGCCGGTCAAGCTCTGCTTGACGAAATACGCGAAGCAGAGCTTCGTGGACAGACACTATAGCGTGGGCACTATAAAATGATTACGAGACATAGTGAACAAACAGTTCTTCAACCGAGCACCTTTTTTGTCTACGAATGGCTTTCGCTTGTGCCCACTTATGCTCAATGGGATTTAAGTCCGGTGAATAAGTGGGCAGATATTCAAGTACATGCCCTTCTTGTTCAAAGAGTTGTCGAATCTCAGCCCGTTGGTGAGAGGTGGCATTATCCATAACGACAACACTGTTTTGAGGCAGTTGAGGTAACAAGTCTTGTGCAACCCAAGCAGAAAAAGTATTAGTATTGATGGCACCTATAAATAGACTCACGGTGAGCAAGCATGAAGCGAGTAAAGCACCTATCACCTTGACACGACCCCGAGCCAGCCAATTATGTTTACCGACACAACGTGTTCCAATTGGAGCATAACCTTGTCGACGGGGCATATCGTTTGCGAAACCGCTCTCATCAATGTAGAAGATGATGTTCCGAGCGTCACTTCGGTGTGCCTCTATCTGCTCCAAAAAATGTTCCCGTTTTGCGACATCCGCTTGCGGAGGTGAGAACGTTTTTTTTTCGGCTGATTTCTAAACGCTTCAAAGCGTATCCTATTCCCCGTCGACTGACCCCTAAACGCTTGGCCCGTTCGTACTGATAAGCATCGGGGTATTGTTCTACATCTCGCTTGAGGGCTTCCATATCTATTTTCGTTGTGCTTCGATTTGTTTTGACCAACGAAACACACTCATTTTGCCCACGCCAAATCGTTCTGCCGTGGTTTCAACAGACAGATACTCTCTTGGTTTTATCAATAATGCTTTGCGTCTAAAATCGATTGAATAGGTCATCGGGTTAAATTCCTTCTATCTGAAGGAGTAATGATAATCGTTTTATCATGCCCGCGCTATAAAACCTGTCAAGCCACCACTTGGGACGGTCAAGCTAACGAAAATGCGGTGGTGAAAAATACAGACACGCTAAACCTCGTCGGCAGTTCAACTCCTCGCCGGTACCCAACTTTATCACCTGGGCATAATTCAAGCCGGTGCTGGAGGCAATGGCTACTTGAAAGCGGGTCATGGTGGCTCCGTAGAAATCTACGCCGACAATATCACTCAAGCCGGCATCATCTCCGGCTGGCCATGGTGGAGAAGGCAATGCTCATCAACCTGAATGGGATGGTATTTGGGGAGGTGAGGCTGACTATGGAAACCAAGCCGGGGGGCAATTCACTCTTTTTACCGACAACCTGTTGTTAGATAATGGAATCTCTTTAGAAAATTTGGTAGCAGCTCAAGGAGGGATTGTAACTAACCCCAGTCAAATCCTTCACTACTGGATCGTTTTGACTGTACCAGGACCAATAACCGGCGAACCCCAAGCAACCTTGCCAATTGAATTAGAACTCGTTAATGGCGGTCCAGAAGCAGATGTCTACAGTCTTACCGTTAGCGATTCGGCGGGCTGGAATTTACCGACTTTACCTTCTTCTCTCTCAGTAGCGGGACTTGGACACGAAACGCTCGTGTTTAACCTCACTCTTCCAGCGATGATAGGTGAAAAAGATACTATCACGATTACGGCTACTTCATCTGCTGAACCGACGGTTACTTCCAGTACGGAGATCGTAGTGGAAGTCGTTGGAGAGCCAACCCAACCGGCTATCACCGCTGGTGAAATCAATAAGCAACCCCTAACCACTGATAACTCGGAAAAGGTAGCGGTAGCTAGTGGTGAGAAGGTGAATTCTCCCCATATAGATAATGCCATGACACCGTCTAGTGACCCCAAAACTCTGACAACTAACGATAGCAACAATGCCCCAATTGAATCGTTCTCACTCCTGCCGCCAGAAACCCCACCCTGCTACGCGAGTGGCTTAGTTAATTGGGTTTGTAACGCACAGGGGCAGACACTGACTGACTTGATCGTGGGGCCCAATGGCATGATTTCTTCTGGTACGTTAATGGGGTACCTTGACCAATCAAGGTTGGGTATCCAATCTCACTCTTGAACCCCAAAGCCGATTAACCGGAGGCATCGTCACCGGTTACATCACCAATCACGGCTATCTGGAATACGTCACGATTGGCGAGGGAGTTAAATTAGCGGCGGAGGTTATTTTGGGTAAAGGTGTGCAATTTAGTCATCCGAGTGATGACCCAAAGCTCGGTTCTAAATGATGTTAACGACGGTAACAGATAGTGGTGCTAAGTCGTTAAAAGGGTAGGAGTGAGTTGTGGTAACAACTCGGGAGTTGCTACCTAAGCATATATCCGAGAATTTATCAAAATGGTGCGTTACGCTTCGCTAACGCACCCTACCCTACTACCGTTAGTTATAATAACAAAATGCGTCGCTGCTTATTAATTTGGTCGTTAGCCAACGCATCGTTCGACGCAATGAACATACCCAGGTAAACAGATTGATGACCGGGGTAGGTTTATGACCGCACTGGCAATGTCCTTGCGTCTACTAATAATATTCGGTGGTGATTATTTGGGGTTCAGGAATTTCAATCTGCTGCCGACGTTCTTTGAGGTGTGCGGGTGGTTCGGTTAAATTTGCTCCGCAAGGGCATATTAATTGACCGGAACTCAAATTCAGAAGTCGCAATCGCAAAGGGGTCAAAGAACTTAAATCGAGAAGCGGACACTCAGACAGACAGATCAAATTTGGATAAAATTTTAATAGGGAAAGAGAAAAGGAGGGTAGGAGTTACCGATTGTAAAGAATATAAAAATCTTGGCAGTGTCCTACTTTCGCATGGTAAACAACCACACTATCATCGGCGCTAAATGCTTTCACTTCCGAATTCGAGATGGGATCGGGTGGTTCACATTTGCTATAACCGCCAAGAAAACCGTTAAACTATTTATGGAACCTAAAAAATATTATTAGTTAATACTTACTGTTTGTTATTTTTTTCAAACTTCTCAAATCTCAAAAATTCTTAGAATTCTTGTTTCCAAAATACTTGGGTGTTATATGGTCAAGTCGCTCGGTCAATTAGTACGGGTTAGCTTCATGCATTACTACACTTCCACATCCCGCCTATCAACGTCGTTGTCTTCAACGGACCTTTAGGAGAGTTGAACTCTCGGGAAATCTAATCTTGAAGGAGGCTTCCCGCTTAGATGCTTTCAGCGGTTATCCCGTCCGTACGTAGCTACCCAGCAGTGCCATTGGCATGACAACTGGAACACCAGCGGTACGTCCACTCCGGTCCTCTCGTACTAGGAGCAGCTCTTCTCAAATTTCCAACGCCCACGGTAGATAGGGACCGAACTGTCTCACGACGTTCTAAACCCAGCTCGCGTACCACTTTAAATGGCGAACAGCCATACCCTTGGGACCGACTACAGCCCCAGGATGTGATGAGCCGACATCGAGGTGCCAAACTCCCCCGTCGATGTGAACTCTTGGGAGGAATCAGCCTGTTATCCCCGGAGTACCTTTTATCCGTTGAGCGATGGCCCTTCCATACAGAACCACCGGATCACTAAGACCTACTTTCGTATCTGCTCGACGTGTCTGTCTCACAGTTAAGCACCCTTATGCCTTTGCACTCACTGCGCGATTTCCGACCGCACTGAGGGTACCTTCGTACTCCTCCGTTACTCTTTTGGAGGAGACCGCCCCAGTCAAACTACCCACCATACACTGTCCTTAACCTGGATAACAGGTCAAAGTTAGAACCCCAAACATGCCAGGGTGGTATTTCAAGGATGGCTCCATGAGAACTGGCGTTCTCACTTCTAAGCCTCCCACCTATCCTACACAAGCAGGTTCAAAGTCCAATGTAAAGCTATAGTAAAGGTTCACGGGGTCTTTCCGTCTAGCCGCGGGTATACTGCATCTTCACAGCAAATTCAATTTCGCTGAGTCTCGGGTGGAGACAGTGTGGCTATCGTTACGCCATTCGTGCAGGTCGGAACTTACCCGACAAGGAATTTCGCTACCTTAGGACCGTTATAGTTACGGCCGCCGTTTACTGGGGCTTCGATCAAATGCGTCGCTTGCGCTAACATCATCAATTAACCTTCCAGCACCGGGCAGGCGTCACACCCTATACGTCCACTTTCGTGTTTGCAGAGTGCTGTGTTTTTAATAAACAGTCGCAGCCACCTGATCACTGCAACCCTTTTCCGCTCTAGAAGTAAATTCTTTCACGTACCAAGGGCACACCTTCTCCCGAAGTTACGGTGCTATTTTGCCTAGTTCCTTCACCCGAGTTCTCTCAAGCGCCTTGGGATTCTCACCCTGTCCACCTGTGTCGGTTTCGAGTACGGTTCCATATTATCTGAAGCTTAGAGGCTTTTCTTGGAAGTATGGTATCAATCACTTCTGTCTATTAAAGACTTCGTCATCAGTTCTCAACATTGAAAACCCGGATTTACCTAAGCTTTCTGTCTACAACCTTGAACCGAAACAACCAATCTTCGGCTGATTTAACCTGCTTCGTCCCCCCATCGCAATAATATGAAGTACAGGAATATTAACCTGTTTCCCATCAGCTACGCATTTCTGCCTCACCTTAGGGGCCGACTCACCCTGCGCCGATTAGCGTTGCGCGAGGAAACCTTGGACTTTCGGCGTTAAGGTTTTTCACCTTAATTATCGCTACTTATGTCAGCATTCGCACTTCTGATACCTCCAGCATGCTTTACAACATGCCTTCACTGGCTTACAGAACGCTCCTCTACCATACGCTTAACGCGTATCTACAGCTTCGGTATATGGCTTTAGCCCCGTTGAATCTTCCGCGCAGGCCGACTCGACCAGTGAGCTATTACGCTTTCTTTAAAGGATGGCTGCTTCTAAGCCAACCTCCTGGCTGTCTATGCCTTCCCACATCGTTTCCCACTAAGCCATAATTTAGGGACCTTAGCTGGTAGTCTGGGCTGTTTCCCTTTCCACGACGGATCTTAGCACCCGCCGTGTGTCTCCTGTGATTGCACTTCTCGGTATTCGGAGTTTGCAACGGTTTGGTAAGCCGGGATGGCCCCCTAGCCGTAACAGTGCTCTACCCCCGAGAGTGATACACAAGGCGCTACCTAAATAGCTTTCGAGGAGAACCAGCTATCTCCGAGCTTGATTAGCCTTTCACTCCTATCCACAGTTCATCCCCTAGCTTTTCAACGCCAGTGGGTTCGGGCCTCCAATAGGAGTTACCCTATCTTCACCCTGACCATAGATAGATCGCTCGGTTTCGGGTCTACTTCCAACGACTTATCGCCCATTTCAGACTCGGTTTCCCTATGCCTCCCTTATACAGTTAAGCTTGCCATTGAAAGTAAGTCGCTGACCCATTATACAAAAGGTACGCAGTCACATAGCTAAACTATGCTCCCACTGCTTGTACGCACACGGTTTCAGGTTCTATTTCACTCCCCTAACAGGGGTTCTTTTCGCCTTTCCCTCACGGTACTAGTTCACTATCGGTCGATAACGAGTATTTAGCCTTAGAGGATGGTCCCCCTATTTTCAGACAGGATATCACGTGTCCCGCCCTACTCTTTGGCTACCCACTTAATAACTTTTTCACTTACGGGGCTTTCACCCTGTCTCGCTAGTTTTTCCAAACTATTCTGCTAAAGCTATTAAGCTTATGTAGCCGGGCTGTTCCATGTTCGCTCGCCGCTACTAACGGAATCTCGGTTGATTTCTTTTCCTCTAGGTACTTAGATGTTTCAGTTCCCTAGGTTTGCTTCTATACTCTATGTATTCAAATATAGATACCTTTTTCAAGGTGGGTTTCCCCATTCGGACATCTTCGGGTCATAACCTGTTTGCCGGTTCACCGAAGCTTATCGCAGGCTACCACGTCCTTCATCGCCTGTTATCGCCAAGGCATCCACCATGTGCGCTTAATTACTTGACCATATAACCCCAAATACTCTGGAATTATAACAAGTATCTCAATAATGCTGTTTTTTGCAGTATGTATTTTTACTAAATTTT
The DNA here is from genome assembly GCA_000828835.1 of Thioploca ingrica. Lineage (GTDB taxonomy): Bacteria > Pseudomonadota > Gammaproteobacteria > Beggiatoales > Beggiatoaceae > Thioploca > Thioploca ingrica. The sequence goes on along the minus strand of AP014633.1, from coordinate 3,598,188 downwards.
TAGGTTCCTAATTTTTTAAAGAGCAAATTATGGTGGAGCTAGACGGGCTTGAACCGACGACCTCCTGCGTGCAAAGCAGGCGCTCTCCCAACTGAGCTATAGCCCCTTGGTAGCATGCTTGTCTAAGTAAAAATATTCTGATTATGGTGGGTCTAGGTGGACTTGAACCACCGACCTCACCCTTATCAGGGGTGCGCTCTAACCAACTGAGCTATAGACCCGCAGAACTACCTTCTTCCTTCTTAATTATTATTTTCTTTTAAACTAAATTTTCTTTCTAACTAAACTATAAATCAAATAAACTAATAACTACTTATTATTAGTAGTATTTATTATTAGCAAATAAGCATGCTAATAATAATCTATTAAGTAAGTAATAAGTAATTTGTGTGGGCAATTACATTGCTTTATTTCTTTAAAGGAGGTGATCCAGCCGCAGGTTCCCCTACGGCTACCTTGTTACGACTTCACCCCAGTTATGAACCATACCGTGGTAAGCGTCCCCCCTTATCAGGTTAGACTACCTACTTCTGGTACAACCCACTCCCATGGTGTGACGGGCGGTGTGTACAAGGCCCGGGAACGTATTCACCGCGACATGCTGATCCGCGATTACTAGCGATTCCGACTTCATGGAGTCGAGTTGCAGACTCCAATCCGGACTACGATGAGTTTTATGAGATTAGCTCCACTTTACAGTTTGGCGACCCTCTGTACTCACCATTGTAGCACGTGTGTAGCCCTAGCCATAAAGGCCATGATGACTTGACGTCATCCCCACCTTCCTCCGGTTTGTCACCGGCAGTCTCTCTAGAGTTCCCGACCGAATCGCTGGCAACTAGGGACAAGGGTTGCGCTCGTTGCGGGACTTAACCCAACATCTCACGACACGAGCTGACGACAGCCATGCAGCACCTGTCTCTTGGCTCCCGAAGGCAGCCTCACATTTCTGCAAGGTTCCAAGGATGTCAAAGCTAGGTAAGGTTCTTCGCGTTGCATCGAATTAAACCACATGCTCCACCGCTTGTGCGGGCCCCCGTCAATTCATTTGAGTTTTAACCTTGCGGCCGTACTCCCCAGGCGGAGAACTTATCGCGTTAGCTGCGACACTAAAAGGTATACCCTTCCAACGTCTAGTTCTCATCGTTTAGGGCGTGGACTACCAGGGTATCTAATCCTGTTTGCTCCCCACGCTTTCGTACCTCAGTGTCAGTATCAGTCTAGGAAGCCGCCTTCGCCACTGGTGTTCCTCCTAATATCTACGCATTTCACCGCTACACTAGGAATTCCGCTTCCCTTTACTGTACTCTAGCTAAGCAGTATCAAATGCAATTCCAAGGTTAAGCCTTGGGCTTTCACATCTGACTTACATAGCCACCTACGCACGCTTTACGCCCAGTAATTCCGATTAACGCTTGCACCCTCTGTATTACCGCGGCTGCTGGCACAGAGTTAGCCGGTGCTTCTTATATTGGTAACGTCAAGGTACTTGATTATTAGCCAAGAACTTTTCTTCCCAATTGAAAGTGCTTTACAACCCGCAGGCCTTCTTCACACACGCGGCATTGCTGGATCAGGCTTTCGCCCATTGTCCAATATTCCCTACTGCTGCCTCCCGTAGGAGTCTGGGCCGTGTCTCAGTCCCAGTGTGGCTGATCGTCCTCTCAGACCAGCTACAGATCGTCGCCTTGGTAAGCCATTACCTTACCAACTAGCTAATCTGACATAGGCTCATCTAGTAGCGAGAGCATTCATGAAGAGGCCCTCTTTCCCTTTCGTTAAAAAAGACTTATGCGGTATTAGCTTGAGTTTCCCCAAGTTGTTCCCCACTACAAGGCAGATTCCTATGTATTACTCACCCGTCCGCCACTCGTCATCACCCCGAAGGGCATGTTACCGTTCGACTTGCATGTATTAGGCATGCCGCCAGCGTTCAATCTGAGCCATGATCAAACTCTTCAGTTTAATATAGAATTCTGTTTGAATTGACGTAAGCAATCAATTATTAAACACTGCATCATCAATATCACTATGCAATGCAAATTGCCCACACAAATTACATATTACTTTAATTTATTAAAGAACTATAATAGTATATATTATAACTATTAGGTAATAATTATAATTAATAATACCTTATCTTTTAAAACTATAAAATAAAAAACTCAATCCTAGACAACTTGAACTTAAATTTTATTAAGTTTAGTATCTAAAGATAGGTTATAAATAAAACCTTATATTAATTTAGCTTTTGTCAACTATTTAATGGAATAACATTACTACTAAAATAGGTTAACTTGATAAATAGCTTCTTAAGCGTAAATCAAAAAAGCATTCTAAATTCTAATTCAGCTTTTGTCAACATATTTAATGTAACAACATTACTACTAAAATAGGTTGACTTGATAAATAGCTTCACCGTAAATCAAAAAAGCATTCTAAATTCTAATTCAGCTTTTGTCAACATATTTAATGTAACAACATTACTACTAAAATAGGTTGACTTGATAAATAGCTTCACCGTAAATCAAAAAAGCATTCTAAATTCTAATTTAACTTTTGTCAACTACTTAAGTTAATCAGTCAGGACTGTCGCATAAAATTTAATGATCAACCAATACTTTAACCAAATAGTCGTTACAAACTCAAACAACTATTTTGCCTATTCAGGTCAATCACCCTGATTTCCTTTCAAGTTCAATAAATAACCTTAACTCCATTTTTTCCCACTAATTCTTCTAATTGCTTCAGTAACGCCCATTGAGGTTGTATTCGCCACTCTTTACCTAACACCAAGTCTACTTTTGCTTCGACATGATGGTAATGGATTAATACTGCACAACGACCGTGGCGATAGGAAGTCAATAGGGCTAACAATTGTTTTCCTAAGGTAATATTCGCTTGCGGGGTGGTAATCGTAATTTCTAAACGGCTAGCATAGTTCTCTCGAGCTGATTCTAAAGTGAAAATATTCTCAGCAATCATCATTTGACCGCCATTATAGTCATCTGTACGAACTTCACCTTCAACGATTAATAAAGAATCTTTTGCTAATGCTAAAAGATTTTCTACCTTGGTATACAATTCGCTGTAAACCTTAACCTCCAATTGTGCTGTACTGTCATCTAGGCTAATAAAAGCAATTCGTCCGCGTTTAGTATTGATGCGCAAATCTGTTACCCAACCAGCGATTCGTATGGTTTGCTTATGATTAGTGGGTCTCACTTCAGCTAAGCGATGATGAGTTAATTGAGTTAATTCCGCTAAATAAGGTTTAATTGGGTGTCCACTTAAATAATGACCTAGGCTGTCTCTTTCTCGGTTTAACCGTTCGGTTTCACTCCATTCTAATTCACTAGTAATAAAATGCGTACTTTCTTCAATGAGAGTGGGTTGAGTATTTTTAGGCAAAGCAAAGAGATCGTTTTGCCCAATAGCGCTATCAGTCGCTTGTCGCTCCGCTAATTTGATTGCGGTTTCCAATGAAGCCATGAGTACCGATCGACTTGGTCCTAATTCATCTAAAGCGCCGGCATTAATTAAAGCTTCTAAAACGCGGCGACTGGCTTTGCGTAAATCAATCCGCCGACAAAAGTCAAATAGATCCCGAAACCGACCGTTTTGAGCACGTTCCGCTAAAATACCCGATAGCGCCGATTCACCAGCCCCTTTAATAGCTCCCAAACCATAACGAATGGCATAATTGTCATTATCTTCTACAGTGAATGGATAATCAGATAAGTTGATATGCGGTAGTAATATTTGCAATTTCATTGCCCGACATTCTGATATTAAAGTGACGAGTTTGTCGGTATTATCCATATCGGCAGATAATACCGCCGCCATAAAAGCAGCCGGATAATGCGCTTTTAGCCAAGCGGTTTGGTAAGCCAGAAGTGCATAGGCGCAACTATGGCTACGATTAAATCCATAACCGGAAAAATACTCCATTAAATTAAATATGGAATTGGCTAATTCAGCATTCACTTGCCGCGCCACTGCACCTTCTACAAAAACCGTGCGTTGTTTCGCCATTTCTTGCGGATTTTTCTTGCCCATGGCTCGGCGGAGTAAATCAGCACCGCCTAACGTGTAACCGGCTAACACCTGCGCAATTTGCATAACTTGTTCTTGATAAACAATAACGCCATAAGTCGGTTTTAAAATCGGCTCTAAATCCGGATGCGGATATTCAACTTTAGCTCGTCCCTGTTTGCGATTAATGAAATCTTCTACCATTCCTGATTGTAGCGGACCAGGACGATATAAAGCCACTAGGGCAATAACATCTTCAAAACAATCTGGTCGCAGTTGCCGAATTAATTTTTTCAAACCCGCTGATTCTAATTGGAAAACCGCTGTAGTCTCACCCCGTTTTAATAATTCATAAGTTTCTGAGTCATCTAAGGGAATTTTCGTAATATCAACCGGTTGGTCTGTGAAACGGTTAATCGTTGCCAATGCCCATTTAATGATAGTGAGGGTACGCAGTCCTAAGAAATCAAATTTGACTAAACCGACGGTTTCTACGTCACCTTTGTCAAATTGCGTCATCAAATCGGTGTTATCGGGTTCGCAATACAGTGGGGTAAAATCAGTTAAAACACTCGGTGCGATCACCACCCCACCCGCATGTTTGCCAGGATTACGGGTAATTCCCTCTAATTTACGTGCCATGTCGATTAGAGCATGAACCTCTTCTTCTTGTTCATAGCGGACCCGTAATTCTTCACTTTCTAATGCTTTATCGAGAGTAATACCTAATTCAAAAGGAATCAGTTTGGCAATCTTGTCTACAAAACCATAGGGATGTCCTAGAACTCGCCCCACATCGCGTACTACCGCTTTGGCTGCCATGGTGCCATAGGTAATAATTTGGGAAACCCGATCGCGTCCATAACGTTCCGCAACGTAATTAATGACTTGATCTCGACCTTCCATACAAAAATCAATGTCAAAATCTGGCATAGAGACGCGTTCTGGATTCAAAAAACGCTCAAACAATAGATCATAATGCAGCGGGTCTAAGTCAGTGATACCAAGCGCATAAGCGACTAAGGAACCGGCGCCAGAACCCCGACCCGGACCGACCGGAATTTGATTATCTTTAGCCCATTGAATAAAGTCCGCTACAATGAGAAAGTACCCCGGAAAGCCCATTTGCAGAATCACGTCTAACTCGGTCGTTAACCGTTGGTCATAAGGTTGGCGTTGCTGAGCAAATGCCTCGTTAGTTTTGTCAAAAAGAACGGTTAAGCGTTGCTCTAAACCTAAACGGGCTTGGTGACGAAAGTATTCTTCAACGGTTTGACCGGTTGGAATCGGAAAATCCGGCAAGAAATTTTTGCCTAAAGTGAGTTCTAAATTACAACGTTGCGCGATAAGCCAAGTATTTTCTAATGCTTCCGGAATATCTGCAAATAATTCCGCCATTTCTTGAGGAGTACGTAAATATTGTTGCGGCGTATAGCGGCGAGGGCGGTTGGGATCCGCTAACGTTTTCCCTTCATGGATACAGACTCGTATCTCATGCGCTTCAAAATCTTCGGTAGTCAGAAAACATACCGCGTTAGTGGCGACTACTGGCGTTGCCGTATTCAAAGCGAGTTCCACCGATAAATGCAGATATTCTTCTTCTTGAGCACGACCGGTTCGGTGCAATTCTAAATAAAAACGGTCGGGAAACAAGTGCTGCCATTCGGTTAACCGCTGCTGTGCCAAATGGTGGTGTCCGGCTAACAAAGCTTGTCCGACATCTCCCTCACGCCCACCAGAGAGTGCGATTAAACCGTCAGTGGCGCCCGCTAACCAAGTTTGATGTAAGTAAGGCACACCATTTTTTTGTCCTTCGGTATAACAGCGTGACACTAGACGAGTCAGATTACGATAACCAATTTCATTTTGGCATAACAATACCAATTGCGAGACCGAGTCATCATCCCGATACAAATGGATATCGACACCGATAATCGGTTTAATCCCTTCTGACTGGGCAGCACGGTAAAATTTAACCAAGGCGAACAAATTACTATAATCCGTCACTGCACAGGCTGGCATCCCAGCTTGCCGCACGGCTTTGACGAGTGGTTTAATATGAATTAACCCATCGATGATGGAGTATTCGGTGTGTAAATGTAGATGAATAAAACGTGAAGTCATGATAGACAAGAAGCGTTTAGAGACTAAAAAAATAACCAGTTTAGTGAAATTCTCCTTTTTTTGAAAGGCTGGAGTTGATTGGCTTAGTCGTGTAGAGTGGGCAAAAGCGAAGCGTTGTCCACCAGATAGCTCATGAAGGGTGGCAACAAAAAGACGTTCTACCTGGCTACCCCACTTTTATGGACACAAGCGAATTTGTCCGCGAGAAGATTTAATTTAGGAAAGGTAGGAGAAATGATAGTTGCCATCTTTGCACCCTCTTTTTTCAGATTGATTCATCTAAAAGGATTTTCACCTCAGGCGACTTTTTTGACAAATTGTTCTTCGATGGCTTCTAGAAAGGCAAGAATCTGTAGTTTAGTAACCGATGGAAATCCTTCCAAAAAATCATCAATAGATTCTCCACCTTTGAGATAATCCAAAAAAGAAAGTTTGAACCGGTACTCTTGTTCCCACAAAAACCGGTGTTCCGCCTAGAATCTCTGGAGAAGAAATAATAACTTGCGTTTTCATAATTGAATAATAGCAAATCGGGTTGAATTTAAACAGCTAGTAATCGTAGGTCAAACATTGCTATGCGTATCCAACCAATCGGGTTAAATTTTATTTCTAGCAGAGAGGTAAAGAAGTTACGGCGTTTCATCCTTGCATTCATCGTCGCCAATTATATAAAATTATACAAACTTTATAATTTAAAAGGTAACAAGCAGTTACAACACTGAGTTGCGACCGGAATCATACCTTACTCGTTTAGCACCACCAAGATTAAATTGACTCATTTAATGAAATTTTAGTTTTTAATCTATTGATTAATAGATAAGTTAATGATAAAGCATGACCAGCATCTTCTCAGAGAGTCATGATTCTGTTAAGGTATTTCATTGAGATGGAATTATAACCTTGATATTTAAATGAGGTTGTAATATTCATAATGGGTATGGATTCCTTTCAACCACAAAGGATTAGAAGAATAATATGCCTCACTATACAACTGAAAATATCTGCAACATTGCGTTGGTTGGTCAAAGTGGCTCTGGTAAAACGACACTCGTTGAAGCTTTATTACATCAAGCCGGTGCGATTAGTTCTCCTGGTAAAGTAGAAACTGGCAATACCGTCTGTGATTCTGATCCACTCGAAAAAGAGTATCAGCATTCGCTTAGTTCTGCCCTTGTCAGTATCGAGCAAGGTAGTAAACATATTAACCTTATTGATACCCCAGGTTACCCTGATTTGATGGGACTGTCTTTGAGTACACTTGTTGCAGTAGAAACCGCTGCGGTGGTCATCAATGCTGTATCCGGTATTGAACTGGTTACTCGTCGAATGTTAGAACGTGCAGCACAACAAAAGCTGTGTCGAATGATTATTGTCAATAAAATTGATATCCCAGAACTTAATTTATCCCAATTGATAACGGATATCAAAGCTTCCTTTGGTGATGAATGCCTACCAATTAATCTTCCGGCTGATAATGGCAACCGAGTTGTTGATTGCTTTTTTAATCCTCAAGGAGAATCTGATTTGGGTTCAGTCGCCGCTGCTCACACCCAAATTATTGATCAGGTTGTTGAAGTTGACGAAAAATTAATGGAACTTTATCTAGAGCAGGGTGAAGAATTAGCGCCAGAACAACTTCATGAACCGTTTGAAAAAGCCTTACGTGACGGACATTTAATTCCTATCTGCTTCGTTTCAGCGCGTACCGGTGCGGGTATCCGCGAATTGTTAGCGGTTTTCACTCGGTTGATGCCCAGTCCTTTAGAAGGCAATCCACGTCCCTTTCTTAAAGGAGAAGGTGCTAATGCCACACCATTTACTGCGGAGCCAGATCCCAATCAACATGTCATCGCGCACGTTTTTAAAGTCACCGCAGATCCTTTTGTGGGCAAATTAGGGGTATTTCGCGTCCACCAAGGTACCGTAACTAAAGAGAGTCAATTGTACGTGGGCGATGCTCGTAAACCATTTAAAGTCGGTCATTTGTTTAAATTGCAAGGTAAACAGCAGCTAGAAATTGATCAAGGTATTCCAGGTGATATTTGTGCGATTGCTAAAATCGATGCCATTTATTTTGATGCGGTATTGCATGATTCTCATGATGAAGATCAAATTCATATTAAGCCGCTGGATTTTCCAGCACCCATGTACGGCTTAGCGGTTGCAACTAAACGTCAAGGTGATGAACAAAAAATCGGCTTAACTTTGCAAAAATTAGCGGCAGAAGATCCCTGTTTGATTTTGGAACATAATGCTTCACTTAATCAAACGGTACTTCGTGGTTTAGGTGAATTCCATTTACGGATCACTTTAGAACGGATGCTTAAGCAGTACAATGTAGAAGTTGAAACGCAACCGCCCAAAATTCCTTATCGGGAAACCATTAGCCTCTTGGCTGAAGGACATCATCGTCATAAAAAACAAACGGGTGGCGCCGGGCAATTTGGGGAAGTATTTTTGCGGGTGGAACCGCTACCACGCGGTACCGGCTTTGAATTCGTTAATGGCATTGTGGGTGGGGTGATTCCTTCCGTTTATATTCCAGCGATTCAAAAAGGGATTCAGCAGGTTTTAGATTTCGGGGCGGTTGCCGGTTATCCCTTACAAGATATTAAAGTGACTGTTCACGATGGCAAATACCACTCAGTTGATTCTAAAGAAATCGCTTTTATCTCTGCGGGGAAAAAAGCCTTTTTAGATGCCATTAGTAAAGCCAAACCGATGGTGTTAGAACCGATTGTTAAAGCAGAAATTACGGTACCCGATGATAATATGGGAACAATTACCGGCGATCTAGCGAGCAAACGTGGGCGCATTCAAGGAACCGATGTTCGACCACCGAATATGGTTTGTGTCAAAGCGGAAGTTCCTTTAAGTGAACTAAAAAATTATCAAACAGAATTAAAATCAGTGACTGGGGGACATGGTTTTTTCACGATGGAATTCAGTCATTATGAACCCGTTCCTGCCCATATTCAGCAGCAATTAGTAGCTGAGTATAAGCCAACGGAAGGAGATGAATAAGACGGGCTGTTTAAGTTCTTCAACTGGATTCGCCATTTATTGCGGCCATTCTTCTGGTGATTCTTCTTTTTACCGATTCGCCTCACAGACCTTAAGTTAAGAATTTCCCCCCTTTGACAACCGGGGGGAATTTTTCAGTCGATGGCAGTAAGGCTATACTTGCTACGCTACACAAAATTCAGGGAACTAATTTTTCCCTCCCTGAATGCAACCTAATTTCATCCTTACTTGGCTATTGTGTACTTTTTTCTAATTCAGCATCAGGAGTGAAAGTGATATATTCAAAATAAAATTTACTCTTGTAGGGCGGATAAGCGTAGCGTCATCCGCCATAACCAATGTCTCAATGGTGCATGACGCTTCGCTTATGCACCCTACCCTACGCGGGCTACGCGAGTTAATTCCTACAACTCAACCCTACAACTCAACGTCCACTCCTTACATTCATACCCCCATCCATCCCTCCACACCCACCAAATACAAATTCTGACACATATTGTTAAGGCATTTCCATATTCATCAAAAAGTACTAGTCCTAAATCTCGCTTACCGTTCAAACTCTGAGGCACGATAGCACTTAAAGGAGGTTCAAGAACACTAGATGAAAAATCGCACAATAAAAATTTATCTTTAAGCTCATCAATTAATTGTATCGCTTCATGTAAATCCACATCAAAAAAACTATCCGCTCGAAACTCCTCTATAACTTTAGAAAAAGTTTGTTCATTTCGGCTTACACAGAAATCCGATTCAACTAATAAGCGAATAATATTTTGAACATAGAAATCCACTTTATCAACATTTATAGGCATTATTTTGGAGATTCCAATGTCAACTTCTCTTGCATCAACAAAGTTAAGATAAAAAAATGGAAATATTAAAATAACACCTAAAAGTGTTTTTAACATCGATCCTCCTCTTCATAAATTTAACTTTACTTAAATTCAGTAATCTAGAAAAAACTGATAATATAATAATGTGTTATTGACCCAACTAAACCATTATTATTTACTATAACGTTTCTCCTATTCAGAGAGTTCAGTTAAAATAAATGAGCTTTTACGCTCACGCTAAAGTTTAATTAAATCAGTTTAAGAATCCAGGCAGTTCAACTGAATAATTCCACCACCGAGACTCTATGTTATGCAACTTCACGAGAAAATTTGCCTGCTACGCAAGGTTAAAGGTTGGTCGCAAGAAGAGATGGCTGATAAACTGCAAATGTCTGTTCATGGCTATGCCAATATCGAACGCGGGGAAACCGATGTGCAACTGTCGCGGCTTGAGCAAATTTCGCAAGTTCTCGGGGTTGAACTTCAGAATTTATTTGGTATGAACGATAGAGTGGTATTCAACTTGACGAATACTTCTCGCGATCAGAGTAGTCAAAATAACTTTCAATTTTTGATGGCGCAACGCGAGTTGGAATACGAATTGGAGAAGGCGCGTTTGATTATTGAGCAACAAAACAAAGAAATTAAATATCTGAAAGAAATTATTGAGTTAATGAAAACTCAGTCATAGCTTCGTTCGGTTAAGAAATTTCGTTGGATAGGTAAGCGCAAAGTGAGATTTATCCTATTCTCGCCTAGCTTTTAAACTAAGATAGATTTAATGAGGTAAAATTATGCCAAATACTTACACTGCCATTATCAAGCCTGATGGCAATTGGTGGATTGGCTGGATTGAAGAAATCCCGGGTGTGAATTGTCAAGAAGCCACTCGTGAGGAATTATTAGAGAGTTTGAGGATTACCCTAAAAGAAGCTTTAGAATTTAATCGGTTAGAGGCCATTTCGATAGCGGGCTCTCATTTTTCCGAAGAACTCATTTGGTTATGAAACGTAGAGAGTTGATTGAACACTTAAAACATTATGGATGTGAATTAATGAGAGAAGGTGCTAAACATTCTTGGTGGCATAATCCCCTGCTAAACAAAAGATCAGCCGTACCCAGGCACATGGAATTAAGCGATATATTGGCCAGAAAAATTTGTAAAGACTTGGGAATACCTCCCGTCAAATGAGTGTTGGAAAAAGCGCGTCTGATTATTGAGCAACAAGACAAAGAAATTAAATATTTGAAAGAAATTATTGGGTTAATGAAAACTCAGTCATAGCTTCAATTTTATCCGTGTTATAATTTATTTAAATGAAAACTAATGTTTGGCCATACCTGGATATAAATTAACGGGTAGAATTAAGACAAACTGTTCCACGTCCCGCAAACAAGGAGCACACTATGGATGCAATCCACATCTATCAATTATATAATAACTTGCCACAGACTTTAGACAAAGTATGCCACGATCATGAACCGGTGATTATTACCCGTGATGAGGGTGAACGGGTGGTGATTATGTCTTATGCGGATTATAGCGCACTGGAAGAAACGAGCTATTTGTTGCGTAGTCCAGTGATGGCTAAACGCCTACGTGAGAGCTTAGAAAGTTTTCATAACCAGGGTGGTATGGAGTGTAACCTTCTAGAAGAAGATGAATGAAAATTATTTTTCATCCACGCGCTTGGGAAGATTATTGTTACTGGCAACAATCTGATCGTCAATTGCTCAAACGTGTTAATGAACTGGTTAAAGCCATTCAACGCCAACCTTTTGAGGGTATTGGCAAACCTGAGCCTTTGCGCTTCGAACTGAGCGGTTGTTGGAGTCGCCGCATTAACGATGAACATCGTTTGATCTATCGTGTAGAAGGTGATGCAATCCATCTATTGGCGTGTCGCTATCATTATTAGCTTTTGTCGGGTACATAAACGCAGTGTCATGCACCCAATTAATATAAAATACAATCCATGAATGAGAGACACCACTCGCTACAGCCAACTGTCACGGTATTTTTTTAACCTAAGTCTTCTTGAGGTCAAATTTTCCCTTGAAACAACATTTACACGCATTATTTGTACAAGCCCTTTCGCAATTACAACAACAAGGCGTTATTTCTCAAACACTTTCCCCCGAGATACGGATAGAGCGGAGTCGTGAGAAACAATATGGTGATTTTGCTTGTAATGCCGCGATGGTATTGGCAAAAGCCGCTAAAATGCGCCCGCGCGATTTGGCGGAACGATTAGTGGCACAATTACCCACCGATAATCCCTGGATTGCTAAAATTGAAATTGCTGGCCCGGGTTTTATCAATGTATTTTTAACACCTTATGCTTATCAGACCGTTATCAATGAAGTTTTAACGAATCCAGCCACTTACGGTCAAAGTCAAATCGGTGCGGGTCAAGCTATCTTGATAGAATATGTTTCTGCTAATCCCACCGGGCCGTTACACGTTGGACATGGGCGGGGAGCGGCTTATGGTGCGGCTTTAGCCAATTTATTGCAAGCAGTGGGTTATCGAGTTCATCAAGAATATTATGTGAATGATGCTGGACGGCAAATGGATATTCTGGCTACCAGTGTATGGTTACGCTATTTGGAATTGTGTGGCGAATCCGTGCCTTTTCCCAGTAATGGTTATCAAGGGGACTATGTTTGGGATATTGCGGCTAGTTTGCATCGTGAACAACGCGACACTTTCCATCAACCCATAGCGGCTGTATTTGCCAATATTCCACCCGATGAGCCACAAGGCGGTGATAAAGAAGAACATATTGATGCCCTGATTGAACGCAGTAAACAGTTATTGGGAGAAGTTCACTATCAACCCGTATTTCAACGGGGTTTAACGCTGATTTTGGAGGATATCCGCCGTGATTTGGAACAATTTGGGGTGGTGTATGATGAATGGTTTGCCGAATCGAGTTTGACCGCGACTAATACCGTGCATCGGGCGATAGCGCAATTGCAAGCCCAAGGACATATTTATAAACAGGACGGTGCCTTATGGTTTCGTTCCAGTGCTTTTGGTGATGAGAAAGATCGGGTAGTGGTTCGTGACAATGGACAATTAACCTATTTTGCCTCTGACATTGCTTATCATTTAAATAAGTTAGAACGGGGTTTTGATCGACTGATTAATATTTGGGGTGCTGACCATCACGGTTATATTGCCCGGGTCGCAGCAGCCATAACGGCTTTAGGTGCTGATGCTAAGCGGTTAACGATTTTATTAGTCCAATTTGCTACCTTATATCGCGGTCAAGAACGGCTACAGATGTCTACTCGCAGCGGCGAATTTGTGACTTTACGAGAATTACGGGAGGAAGTGGGGCGAGATGCCGCTCGATTTTTTTATATCCAACGTAAAAGCGAACAACACTTGGATTTTGACTTAGATTTGGCAAAATCTCAGGTGAATGCCAATCCCGTTTATTATATTCAATATGCTCATGCTCGAATTGCCAGTGTATTTCGGGAATTAGCTGAAAAAAAGCTTAACTGGAATTACACGATAGCTACCTTAGCACAACTAGAAAATTCCTATGAACAGGCTTTATTGGTCACCGTATCGCGTTATCCGGAGGTGATAGAACAAGCCGCTCAGGTTTATGAGCCACACCAATTAACTTATTATTTAATTGACTTGGCTAAAGATTTTCACACATACTATAATGAAGTTAAATTTTTAGTAGCCGATGATGAGTTACGAAATGCACGTTTAAGTCTGATTGCTGCAGTACAGCAGGTATTGCGCAATGGGTTAACAATGATTGGGGTATCCGCACCAGAGGTGATGTAGTGGCTTCGCGAAATCGACGTAGTACTCGACGCACAGATAATTATGTTTCGCCTTCTTGTCCGCCAGGATGGGCTTGGCTATTAGCCGGTATCATGATTGGCATGTTCATTTCTTTTCTGATTTATTTACGAGAAATCGCACCCCATGACGTGGTGCCACCGGAAGCGAATGTGGCTACGGTAACCACACCGAATGAACCTGCGCCAACACCACCCAGTGAAGCAGCCAGTGCACCTTTTGAAATTTACGATCCCCTCATGACTAAGCCCAAAGAAGCGGAAAAAACTCCACCAACCGCTCCACCTTCCAATTCAGGCGAAACCATGCCTTCTTCTGATCTACCGATTACCGTACCAGGACGATATTTATTACAAGTGGGTTCATTTCGGGATGAACGGGAAGCGGAAGGCTTAAGAACACATCTTGCTTCACTCGGTATTCCGGCGCGTATCGAATCCACTATGCTTAATCAAAATGGACGTTGGTATCGGATACAAGTCGGTCCTTTTACGGATTTAGATAAGCTTAATCAAATTCGTGCACAACTAGCAGCGAATAGTTTAGCTTTTATTATGCTTAAATTTTAAATAGTTACACCGTATTGAATTGGCAATTCGGCGCAAGTAAATCGTCTCAATTAAAGATAGAGTAACTTAACTGAAAAATAATGGCTTATAGCGATTTTACGCTTAAAAAAATTAAGGCGGACTTGAATATCAAGCTAGTTGAAAATAACTCATTATTCTCAACTATTCAGGAAAGTAGCGTGAGTGACCTTCTTATCAACACGCTCAAAAGAAATGTACCGCTGGCGCTAGCGATTAATACTGAAAAAGCGCGCTCGGAATTAATAATTATCAATATCTTGCTGGAGGTAAAAACCCAGTTAGCTGACCAAATTAGTTTATTTTCTGGGATTGATTTTAATGTGGATAAAGAAAAAGGCTTGACTGGATTTTGTGATTATATTATTAGTCGCTCACCAGAACAGTTCTATTTAGAGCGACCGGTAATTACCATCGTTGAAGCTAAAAATGAGAATATTATTTTAGGTTTGGGTCAGTGCATAGCGGAGATGTATGCGGCACAACTTTATAATGAACGCGAAAATAATCATGACTTACCCTGTATATACGGGGCGGTTACCACCGGTAATGAATGGAAATTTATTCAACTCATCAAAGACACCGCTCACATTGATAGTGATTACTATTATATAACTGATCTGCCGAAAATTATTAGCATTCTAGTGGCAACAGCAACGAATTAAATAAGGTACTTTACTTAATCCGCTACCGGTTGATATAGCGTAATTGTTCCAATTCAACCTGCAGTTCGATTATCTTTGCTTGAGCCGCTTCTAATTCTTGTTTGGTTTGTTGAATTTCTAATCGAGTTTGTTGGACTTGAGCATGAGTTTCTAGCGAAGTCGGTAACAATTCACCGGTAGTGATATCAATTAGCCTTAAGATATCTCCCTGTGGAAACAGGATTAATCCCAGTTCTAGACTTAATAACGTTCCTTGAGGAGATAAAGAAATCGGTTGATAACGTCCTTCCTCCAAAGAATATCCCCGTAACCGTGGTTTCAGATGTTCGCCTAGTGGATCAAATAAAAAATATTCTCGCACACCTAACCGGTCGTATAGCCCAAATTTGGCACCTAGATCCGTTTGATTAATCGGTTTGGAAATAATCTCAACAATGGTATTGGGAACCGCTTGTTCTTCCCAGCGTTTAAAAAATCGCCGCTTATGTTTTAAAACCCCTTTAACGACAAAAACATCCAGCGTTCTTACTGCTTTAGGATTGTCTTGTTCATAATAAAAATTCATTTCTCCGGCAACATAAACTTGCGGGTTTTGAGCAAAGAAATCCCTTAGCATTTGAACTAAAAGAATAATGGCTGTAAAGTGAAAATCTGTCTTACCGATAGTCTGACCATCCGCTTCTGGGTATTCAATAAGAGACGCTGGGAATATCGTTTTTCCCATTTCGCTCACCGTTATCAAAACAGTTTAATTTTAACACAAAATAACCTGACGAGATATTAAAAAGGGCCGATAAAACTTCCGGTTATGCTCGCCTTTCCCCTTGATATTTCTCATAAACATTAAAACTTGCGCCTAACCCAACCTACCTAGCTCAAGTCTATACGCTATTCAAGAAGAAGTTCAACCTAACTTGACTCGCTGCATAAGTTGAGATGATAATAAATCGACTAACTCAGACAGTATGACCAATCTGTCCACTGATTGAAAGAGAGTTTTCCATGACGAAGGATAACCTTCCCTTTGGTTTTCGCCTGATTTACCAATTAGAGAACCATTCTGAAACCATTAACTGTATCGAATTTTCACCGAATGCGAAATTACTCGCTTCGGCTTCTTTTGACGGCTTTATTTTACTCTGGGATGTGATGACCGGTAATTTATTACAACGTCTACCTATCACCGCCACTTATCCGCGAGTTATTCAATTTTCCCCAGATAGCGCTCGATTGGCAGTGGGATGTACCGATAAGACCATTCAAATATGGAACGTCGCCGGTCAGTTAGAACACGTCCTGAAAAATCATACGCGCAATGTCAATACGCTCGCTTGGTCACCAACGGGAACTACCTTAGCTTCTGGGGCAGATGACGGGATGATTATCCTGTGGGATACCCAGCACTGGCAAGTACGTCATACCTTAAGTGGACATGCTCAAAGTGTCAATAGCGTGGCTTTTTCTCCGACGGGCGATTTATTAGCTTCGGGTGGTGATGATAAATTCATTCACTTATGGCAACCCGAGACCGGCGTAAGACAACGTCGCTTAAAGGGACATCTGGGAATGGTATTGAGCATTGCCTTCTCACCTCAGCAACCGGTGTTAGTGTCAGCGTCGAGTGATAAAACTATTCAGCTTTGGGATATTCAGAATGGACGACCGCTACGAATATTAGAAGGTCACACTGATGTCGTTTATAAGCTAGCTTTTTCTCATGATGGTCAGGTGTTAGCGTCTAAAAGTGATGATAACACGGTACGCTTATGGCGTGGTGATGCGACTGCACCGCTGGCTGTTCTTGAAGAAACGACCGAAGCACAACTTTGGTTAGGTGGGTTAGCTTTTCATCCTTCGCAATCCTTATTGGCAACGCTGGGTAACCGCGATCGGATAATTCGATTATGGCAACTGGATATTGCCCAATTGTTAGCGAATCAGCCACAACCCCACCGTGTGACTAAGCGTTTATCTCATTGGTTAAAAAAACTTTGGCAACCGCCCATTTCATCTCCAATTCCATCAGACTCGGTGTCTTTTGCTGAAGTACCCCAATTAACACCCATAGTTCACTACACTACTGCCAAAATAGCCTTGGTCGGTGACAGTGGCGTAGGTAAAACCGGTTTGGGTTGGCGTCTAGCACAGGGTCACTTCCAAGAACAAGCTTCAACTCACGGGCAACAATTTTGGATTATTCAAGAATTAAGTGGAACTCGAACCGATGGAACTGAATGTGAAGCCGTATTATGGGATTTAGCCGGACAACCGGATTATCGCTTAGTTCATGCGCTATTTTTAGATGATGTCGATTTAGCCCTGATTTTATTTGATCCTACTCACCCGCAACATCCTTTTAAAGGCGTAGAATATTGGTTAAAGCAGCTTCACCATAAAAATAAAACGGGTCAAACGATTTTAGTTGCCGCTCGCAGCGATCGGGGAACCCCAACGCTGACTACCGAGGAATTAGAACAGTTTTGTCAACGTCAAGAGATAACTCATGGCTACGTCATAACGAGTGCTTTAGCTGGCGAGGGTTTGACCACTTTAACAGAGCGGATTCAACAAGCCCTGCATTGGGACGAGATGACAGCTACTATCACGACGTTAACTTTTCGGCGGATTAAAGAATTAGTTTTGCAACTCAAAGAAGCACGAACGAATTATGAAGTCATTTTGACACCGACGGCACTCCGTACTCAGTTAATCAATACTGATCCCGCCTGGCAATTCAGCGATGCCGAATTAATGACGGCGCTACAACATCTTTCTCATCATGGTTATGTCAGTATCTTACGTTGCTCCTCGGGAGAAGCGGTTATTTTACTGGTACCGGATTTACTGGCTAATTTAGCCGCTTCACTGGTTTTAGAGGCACGGCGTAACGACAAAGGGCTGGGTGCCTTAGAAGAAGCGCGGGTGTTGCGAGGCGATTATAATTTGCCGGAGTTAGTTTCATTGCGACCACCAGATCGACTGGTTCTATTGGATGCCGCTTTAGTCTTATTTTTAGAACACACCATTTGTTTTCGCGAAACCATTGATGATCAAATTTTTCTGGTATTTCCGGGGTTAATTAACCAAAAGCGTCCGCTCACTGTTCAAGAACCCGTCTTGGAAGATAGGTCTTACACCATTACCGGCGCCATTGAAAATATCTATTCAGCATTAGTTGTGCTACTCGGCTATACCAATACCTTTACACGAATTCAACAATGGCAAAATCAAGTGCAATACGAAGTTGCCCAGGGACAATTATGTGGTATCCGCAAAGTTGAAGAACATGAAGGTCAATTAGAATTAATCCTGTACTACAGTCAGCAGACTTCTTTGGCAACCCAAGCGTTATTTAAAAATCTCTTAGAACGTTTCTTACGTGGGCGCGAAGTAGCAGTGACCTACTATGCGCCCGTCATTTGTACCATTTGTGGTTATCGACAAGAACGCAGTGAAGTAACCAAACGTCTTAATACTAATAAAACTTTTATGTTCTGTGGCGAATGTGGTGGTAAGATTAATTTATCTCAGTTGGAACCAGAATTGTTACTTAATGATGCCCAACGGGAAATCTTAGAACGGGAACAATCGTCTGCTCATGGACGCACGCGGTTTGCTAAAGCTTTAGTTTGGGTAAAAAGTTATTTACGAGATCGGTTGCCGCAACAACCTTCCCCACGTTGTTTTATCAGTTATGCTTGGGGAGTTTCAGAACATGAACGCTGGGTAAAAAAACTGGCAATCGATATTCTTGATGCGGGCATTGAAGTGATTTTAGATGATTGGGATAATTCCTCATTAGGTTCTAGCGTATCTCGTTTTATTAGTCACATCGAAACGGCGAATTTTATTGTGGTAGTAGGAACGCCGCTGTTTAAGGAAAAGTATCTTAATAAGGTGTCTGCTACCGGTAGCGTCGTGGCGGCGGAAGTCGATTTAATTACGCAACGTTTAATTAGAACCGAAGAGGAAAAAAGCACGGTGTTACCGTTGTTGTTAGCCGGTGATGATAAGATTTCTTTGCCACCTTTATTACGTGGACGTGCTTATGGTGATTTCCGTGAGGAGAATTTTTATTTTGCTCGCTTGTTTGAGCTGATCTTAACTTTATATCGAATTGATTTTCGGGATCCAGCGGTGCGAGATTTACGTGACGAATTACGTACTGAGGCGCAGAGGCATCGTTATTAACTCATATAATTATCACCGCCAGAGTAGAATTAATGCCGTTAAGTTAAGCCATAACTCCTCCTTGTAAAAATTGCTATATAGTGGATTTACACAGTGACGTAACCAACCTGCAATAGGTAACATCAAAGTTGCACTTTAGCTAAGTAGGGTGGGCAACCGGTTTATCGTTGCCCACCCTACTAGCTTTATCAATCGCTTCTAGAATATCTGTGACCAGTAACTTTGCTTCCCGCTTAGACATCGTGCAGTTCTTCCGAAATCGCCGCCAAGTAGCGCGGTTTAGTTGCGCCGGCGGTTGGGACCAGACCGCAGCCACAGCCACAAACCACCCAGCCGTGACGGTTATCAGAAAAAGACGGTCAAGCCAGATCTTCCCAAGGAAAGAAAGCGCCCTCATGGAGGGCAAAAAAGGCATAGGGGTAACACGCTCAAGCGCGTAGAGCCAGTTGAGCATGAACACCTCCAGGTGCCAAGTCAATGCCAGTGCTGTGGTCATCAATTCAGAGCCGCTGAAGTGAACCTCATCCAAAGCCGGCAAGGATTCGAGTTGGTGGCACCAAAACTGGAGGTGACCGAGCATCGTCTCGGGCAAGTCAAGTGCGGTGGTCTATTCGCGGGAAATACCCAGCCCAGATGACCGCGTATGTGCAGGATGGCCCAGGTGTAAGAGCCTGGGTCACTAAACTTTCGGTTGCTCACAAGCTGCCGCTTAAGCCAATTAGCCAACTGGTTGAAGATCTGTACGGCTACGACCTCAACCGTGCGACGATTGAGCCTATTCTGTTGCCGGGTTACGAATTAGCTGAAGCGATTGAGAGGCATCCCAGGGTGCCGCTGTGAGCGGCTGACCAAGGGCACTTTGATGAAACCGGGGGACGCGTTGGGGGCAACCGGCGCTGGCTACACCCCGCCGCTACCAAACAGCATCCTGACTGGTTTATTCATGATAACCCGTGGCGCCGAGGCACTCCAAAGCCAAGCTTCGGGGTTGAAGAATTTCAAAGGCACAGCGATACACGACGGTTGGTCGCCGGATTTCAACTTTGAACCGGCACGGCCGGTTCTGGGCGATGCACCCGTGCGGCGCGAACGGGCGGGTTTAACGGAGAAAGGTTCTCTCTGGGCGGAGCAGATGCACGAGTTTCTGCTCGACTTGTACAACCGGCCACCCCCGATTGTAGCGGCAGCGGAAGTACGCCAGCACTACCACATTATTCTTACCCCAGCGGCGCTGGAAGAACCTCCTCCGCAAGCGGGTAAGCGAGGTAAACCCAAGCAATCCACTGGTCGCAATGGGCTTAACCGGCTGAAAACATATGAAGAAGGGGTGCTCGCTTTGGCCTTAGAGGCCGGCGTCCCGTTCACAACTAACCCGGCTGAACGGGACTTACGCCCGGCCAAGGTTAAACAACCGGTTAGCGGAGGCTTTCGTACTACGTCAGGCGCTGATGTTTCCGCGCGCTTGCCAGGGGTCGTTTCAACTGTCCGCCCGCCGGGCTTGAAGGTGTTTGACACCCGAGACGATTGGTTTTCGCTAAGGCCCGTTAGGCCCGTTGCGGTCAACTGAGGGGTAGGTAGTTACGAATTAATTATGTTAATCCATTGTAAAAATGTGTTGCACATTTGGATTATTAATATCCTACTCGTATTTTTGCGGGAAAGGAATATATTCTCCTAAATAGCGATTCACTACCATTCAGTGAGTGGCTAAGCTTTTTTGTTTTCGTATTCAACTTTGGGAGGGCTTTATCCGGTTCATGGTTAAGCTAATATCTGTAAAACTCGGTTTTTTTTGTGAAGCCCTTGCTTTTTTTATTAAATTACCTATGTAGTAGATTACACGATGTGCGATTTTATTTCATAACTAATGGATTAAAATACATACACGGTATAAAACCGATTGAATTTAATTATTCAATATCAAATTGTTATAAAAAGTTGCGCACCGCGTTAGATTATTAAGCTGATAAGTACCTCGACCAAACGAAATCGGTCTGTTCATATTATTTTTAAATACCAGATTGATTTTGCTTAGGTACTTATTAAAACCGTCCTTTTGGGAGAAAGACCATGAAAAATAGCTATCAGCTATGTTATTTACGACAATGGTTTCTGGCTATCGTCACGCTGGGTATCATCTTAAATTTTACTCCCTCAATCGCATTTTCAGGGTGTCCTTTGGAGTTAAATGATCAAGCCAGTATAGCCAATACTGTTAAAACAGCATCCTATGTATTTCAAGGTACTGTAAAGGAAATTGCTTCACCTCAACTGGTTATTCAAGTTTCTCAATATTTTAAAGGCAATGGTCCAAGCACAGTTACGGTAACTGAGTTGGATGAAAACTGCATAAAACTAATAACCTCCGGTGAAGAAGCGATCTTTTTCATTAAATCCGATACCAGCCAGAGTGTACCGTCAATCATTACCAGTCAAGAATTAACTTTAATTCAACCGGTATCCCCGGAAATCATTACTAAAATCACTACTTATGTTGATTGTATGGCCATTTATCATCCGGAACAAAGTAAAGTACATATTCCTTGTCTGGCGCTTGACCATGGTGTAGAAGGCATTTATTCAGCCGATTTGTCGCTAAAATCCAGTGAACCACTGCTGTTTTCTGTCGATAGTATCGAACCACAAAAACCGTTCACCACTCAGCCACAAGCTTATATTGACCAGATTGACATTCAAATCCTTGAATCTTTTCCAATACAAGCCCAAGTTCTCGTCAAGGGACACTTGTCTAGTCCCTGCCAAGCAATTGATCAGATTCAGGTAGTCCGCCAAGATAATACCTTTAACCTAACCATAACAACCGTTACAAATTCACCCCCAGATATAGACTGTCCTGATATGCTGGTTCCTTTTGAGGAAGTTATTCCGCTTGATGTCACCGGACTAAAAGCCGGCATTTATACAGTGAATGTCAATAATATCAGTGACACTTTTGAACTGACTGGGGAAAATATTCCCTTTAAAGCACTTATTCAAAAAGTGGACACCCAAGTACTTGAGTCTTTCCCAGTACAAGTCAAGGTTAAGATCAAAGGACAGTTATCAAATGGTTGTCAGCAAATCGATCAGATCGATATAACACCAACGAATAATGTTTTCATAGTGACTGTGACAACGACACCGCCTCCTCCACCAGAAATTGATTGTACTATGGCACTTATTCCTTTTGAGAAGACCATCGCACTGGATGTTAATGGGTTAAAAGCCGGCGTTTATACCGTTGATGTGAATGGCATCCGTAATCAGTTTGAGTTAGCGGTAGATAACGTGATTGATTGAATTGTGACAGGCAACATTGTAGGGGCAGATTCACGTGTCTGCTTTGTTGCCACTTCAGTGGATTGGTAAATCCACCCTAACCCCCCTTTGAAAAAGGGGGGAACTGGAGAGAATCGGAAAATCTCTCCTCGATACCCTTTGATATAGTTATCAGTAGAGTATTAACGCTGATAACTGAAATCTGAATTATTTAACTTTAGTTTTAATTTTATTCATAACGCTTTTCAAGTTTGCTGCCCCTAGTATTTCTGTTCTTGCCGGAGTTGCTTGACCTTGACTAATGCGGGGTGTTTCGATTTCTAATTTATCTTGGTTCCAAGAATATTCATTGTTAAAAGTAAACCAAAGATCTTTATAAAAACCTTTATAACCACCGGCTTTAGCTAATGGCTTAGCTTCTGGAGCCAGATGAGAATCTTCATAATAACACCAATCCATGACAACCCAGTCTTGAACATCTCCTTTCCTATCAGCTAAATAGATACAGTAAGCATGTCCACCTTCTGGAGCAGTGGGAGACTCTTGCACATAACCGGCACAGACTTTAACTCGATGAGCTGGAATACCGGCTTGAATCATTAAACTCGCCATTAAAATAGCACCGTCTTCGCAATCACCGACGTTAGTCTGTAAGCTTTCAAAAGGGAATTGCCAATATTCAGGGCATTTACTCGCTTCATCATCATCAGCATAATCTAAAAATTTAACTACAAACTGTTGTATTGATTGAGCAATAACATTAGGTGTTGGCTTTTTTAATTGATAATCATGAATAACTTCGGCAAGAATAGCATCATTAGGGGTAATAAAACATTTGACATCGCAAATAATTCGTTCGGCGCTACCTTTTAAAGTTCTTCCCGTGTAGGTAACTGGAGCCTGTTGCCATTTATTATTCCAATAATTGGCATCCATAATCATGTTGATTTCCTCCGATATAAGAAGATAATTCTTTAATTTTGAATTGTATTGTAGTTAGCCGATATGGGCAAGTGTTTTATAGTATTTTCAGATAATAGGAGTCGAGTGCGTTAGGCGATAACCGTAACGTACCGTTGTTAAAGATCCGGATACGTTACATGACGCTAATGCACCCGCTTCTGCGTGAGCAATAAGTCAAGATAAAATAAGCAACAAAGCCAAAATTATAGTTTGGCATTTTTCATAATAATGGCATTAGTTATCCAACCGATAACGGGTTCCTCTTGCTTACCACTTTTAGTAATAAAAATATCTTTGCAGGTCAACTGTTCCATTTTTTGCTTGGCATCAGCTAAAGTGCTACTTTCACTAAGAACATCATACTTATCTTTTAATTGAGGATCATTCAAGAGATCCATGATGGTCAGATCTTCTACTTTCTGAGACGAGTCGGTATTTTTATAATTCTTCATGATGAATTTTTCAATGGTAGCGCGATGAATAAGACCTTTAATTTGTTTTTCATCACTGAAAATAGGCAGGCGACTCCATATTTCTTTGGAATCGTCAAATTTTTCCAAAATATCAACTAATTTCTGATTAGTCTCTGATTCCTGTTTATGAAAGATTTCATCTACCTTTATCATTCTTTCTGTAACCGGCACCGACTTGAGTTCGGTTTTACTCACTTTATCTACCATGTTGGATAAACTCTGGCTCGCTGCTTCAAAGTTATCCCGAGAAAAATAATAGGCGAGCACAGTGCCCACCCAACTACCAAGTAGAGGTAACACAGCAGATAAGACATTATTACCGGTAGTATTATCATGACTAATACTAATTACAACGAGAGATAAAACCGCCACGCCCAGAACCGAAAAAACAGTGATGCCTAGGGCTAGTGCATCTTTTGGAGTAAATATTGTCATATTTGACTATTCCTCTTGAAAAATAATACTGAAGAGAACTGGAAAATAAGAAGTTTCGTAGGGTGGGAATCCCTTCCCGCCATTTATTTTGTTGAATTTCTAATATATCAATTCAATTCGCTGTTGGCAAAGGATTGTCGACCCATGTTTACTAGACTTGTTGGGGTTTATTTCATTTATTACAACCGCCGTGCTGAGTAAGTAGGTAAACAAAAAAACGTTTGCCTACTGAAAATGCCCATTTTTTATCGCCTTAGTTTCTAAGGTCTAAAATCGCCTTCAGTAGTACTACTACCACACGGTTTGGAAAGAACGTTATTACCTTGCCGCTGTTGCGAAATATCAGTCGTCTGCACTGCGCCAGTCTGGTAAGCAATGGTTTCGCCATCATCTTCGTAGAGTGTGAATGAATTTTGAGCCTTCGGTGTCGGATCTTTACGATTATTTATCGCTCCCCCTTCACCAAAAGCGAAGATTTTCGTCACTAACTCATTATGGAGGTTACCATCTTGACGGTTACCCAAGGCATTCATGGTTTTTTCATCGACAAAGGCTAACGGAATAATCGCACCTTCGCGGGCATATAACGGTAATCTAAATGACTGGTCACAACTTCGCTCTGGTACTTTACTCAAGTATTCACCGTTACTGACGATTTTCTGGTGTGTATACCAATCAAACCAGGTACCGGATAGAGGGAAAAATACCCCTATACTTGGGATAAATAGGTAATTTTTGGGTTAAAAACCGGAAATTTTCCGGTAATCATAGGTCAAATTCCTATCGGGGCAGGAAAAATACGCTATTTCTTAATAAAAATGGCTAATTTTCCCAGGTAATTCAGCTATTTTCCCATATAAATATTCTTTTATTGTTGATAAAATTAAACAGTAGATCTCAGTATGTTAAAATCAGAAAATCAACCCTACCTAACTTGTTTTCAACTGGTTACCTTGACCGCTTGACTAATTGATTGCAACTATTAACTTATCATGGTGATTTCATTTTATGTTATCGGTGTTTTTCTACGAAGCTTTTCAAGAGGAAGAACAGGCGCTCAAACGTTATTTGAGTCCCAAACTGAAAGTTGGGTTTACTTGGCAAACTATCCAAGAAGCAGGCGAAACCTATCCACCCGCAGCTTTAATTAGTATTCGCACACAATCGATTATTCCACCCGCTTGGGGAACAAAACTGTCCGGACTACTGACCCGTAGTACCGGTTATGATCACATTCATCATTATTTATCCCAATGTCAATGCAACTTACCTTGTGGTTATCTACCACTGTATTGCCATCGTGCGGTTGCTGAGCAAACTTTGTTACTTTGGCTGACTTTATTAAGAAAATTGCCGCAACAATTACATCAATTTCATACTTTTAACCGAGATGGATTAACCGGTCAAGAATGCCAGCAAAAAACGTTATTGGTAGTCGGTGTCGGTCATATTGGTTATGAAGTGGTGAAAATCGGGCAAAATTTAGGAATGCTAGCACTTGGCGTTGATATTGAAAAAAAACACCCCGATGTGGCTTACGTTACTCTGGAAGAAGGGTTACCTCAAGCTGATATTGTCGTTTGTGCCATGAATTTAACCGCTGACAATCGCAATTATTTTAATTATTCTGCCTTAAAACGCGGCAAACCGGGGATGATTTTCATCAATATTGCCCGGGGTGAAATGTCTCCACCCGCGGATTTACTGCGGTTATTGGATGAACAGTTTTTAGGTGGCATCGCATTGGATGTTTATGATCGAGAAAGTGAATTAGCAACTTCATTACGGCGTGGTCAAGTGATTGATCATCACCCTGATCTCGGTGCTATCCTCGAATTAGCAAAACGTCCTCATGTTATCTTAACTCCGCACAATGCTTTTAACACTCAAGAAGCCGTTGCTAGAAAAGCCGACCATAGTATTCAACAAGTGAATGCTTTTTTAGCGACCGGTCAATTTATTTGGTCAGTCCCGTTTTAATTGAAAATAACTGAGAAGATGACTAACCTGACTTATGATGAAATCCCCTATGTGTCACTGGTTTATGCTGATACTCATCCCAATAAACTGGCCATTTTAGCGACACTATTTGGATTAACTCCCCCAGCGGTCAAAACCAGTCGGATTCTAGAACTCGGTTGTGGTGACGGTACCAATTTGATAGCGATTGCGCAAACTTTACCACAAGCACAATGTTGGGGAATAGATGCTGCTTTTAAGCAAATTCAAGCTGGACAAAACCAGGCAAAACAATTGAGGTTGTCCAATGTCAAATTAAAACCACTCAATTTAAGTGAAGTAGATGAATCGCTTGGGATATTTGATTACATTATTGTCTCCTTTTGGGAGGGTTAAAACCCTCCCCTTTAGGTGAAAGGCTTTAGCGTATAATGTGAAGATGGACTATAGGCATGGCTCACATACGAAGTTTTCCCTCCATATCCACGTAGTGTGGATTACCAAGTATCGTAAAAAGGTGCTCAAGGGTGAACTGGCAAATTTTATCAGGGATATCATCCGGGAAGAATGCAGCAAGATGAAGGTGGATATTCTCAAAGGGCATGTCTCGAAGGATCATATTCACCTGCTGCTTTCGATTCCTCCTCAGGTAACCATTAGCCGCCTAGTTCAACAACTGAAGGGAAAATCATCGTTTAAAGCACTCAGTCACTTCCCCGAACTCAAGAAAGTATTTTGGGGAAGACATGTATGGGCAAGGGGATATTTTGTACACACCCGTGGAAATGCAACAGACGAAGTTATAAAAATGTACATTGAAAATCAGAAGCATGATGACGATGATTTTCAAATAGAGGGTTAATATAGCTTCAGTCAGTTTTAACTGAATATTCCAGCTTGAGCTGTCAGACTTTAGTCAGTTTTAACTGAAAACTGAAGTCTGCTTTAGCAGAAGAATTCAGCTTGAGCTGTCTTATACGGCTTTAGCCTTGATTGCCAGCTTGAGCTGTTACACCAAGCCACCGGCTTTAGCCGGTGGTGGTTGACTCACTATCAAATAGTTATATAGGTGTTGCCCATTTTTTTAAGTCAGTTCTTGCCATTATAAAATCGGTAAATGGATTTCGCTTTGCTCTACCTATCCTAGATTTACTGCCATTAATTCAAGGCGTTCCCATCTTCGCTGACTACCTGGCTATAAGATAAAATAAAAATAAATGGCTTATAATAAATTTACAATAGATTCAGTCAAGAAAAGCTTGGGGATAAAAATTCGAGGGCATGTTCTCCTGTTTGAACCGATTAAACCGGTAGAACCCAGTGAAGTTTTGGAAAAATTTCTGGCTAGATATTTATCTTTAGGAAGCGCCATTGGAACAGAAAAAGCCCGCTCAGAATTTATTATTGCCCCTATTCTAGCTGAACTCACTGAGTTAACCAATCATTCCGTCAGTTTATTTTCCGGAGTGGAATTTAATCTTGATGAAGAAAAGGGGCTTAATGGCAGATGTGACTTTATCGTGAGTGCTTCCAGTGTCCAATATAGTGTGGAAGCGCCTATCTTAATCGTGGTTTAGGCAAAAAATGATAATCTTAATAGTGGGTTGGGACAATGTATGGCAGAAATGGTAGCTGCTCAAATTTTTAATAACCAGGAAGGATTAAAGAGAAATTATGTTTATGGAAGTGTAACCACCGGAAGTGTCTGGCGATTTTTAAAGTTACAAGATAATCACATTTATATTGATAACCAAGAATATTTTATTGATAAGTTAGAGAATATTTTGGGAATATTAATCAGTATGGTTTCGGAAGAAACCACCTGAATTAGCTCGTTTGGGAATAAATTAGCGAAACCATTCTTCAAGCAAATAATGATGAAATTATGAGTAAAACCATTGACTACGAAACCGATCTTTATGCGTGGGCATTACATCATGCCGAATTATTACGCCAAGGTCGATTTGCCGAGCTTGATGTCGAGCACCTGATTGAAGAATTGGAGAGCATGGGAAAAAATAATCAGCGGGAATTGGTTAGTCGTCTTAAAATTTTGCTAGCTCACTTACTTAAATGGCAGTATCAACCGACTCATCGTGGTCGAAGTTGGCAACGTTCCATTGATGAACAACGTATACAAATCAAAGATTTATTAACAGCTAATCCGAGCTTAACATCACAATTAGTTGCGGCTATAACCAATGCTTATCCCGATGCCGTAAAATTAGCTACGAAAGAAACGAGAATTCCTCAAACCCACTTTCCTCAAAAATGCTTCTACTCCATAGAACAACTTTTCGACGAGGAGTTTTACCCAACTAACTAAGCAGCGTGTGTTCGACTCGAACTATCTTGGTATTGAAGCCGCTATGAATGCGAAGAAGATCTTGACAACGGCTTCAAGAAACAACACAATTTTTCATTTTAGGTTTATTCTTTTAGGAGTGAAACATTGGCTAATTCGGATCAAGCAAAAAAGCGTGCCCGTCAAGCGGAAAAACATCGGCAGCAGAATACCAGTAAGCGTTCTATGTTACGAACTTACATCAAGAAAGTAGTGAATGCGATTATCGGGGGTAATCAAACAGATGCCTTAGCGGCTTATCAAGTCGCTGTTCCCATTATCGATCAGATGGCTAATAAAGGGATTATTCATAAAAATAAGGCGGCACGTCATAAAAGCCGCCTCAATGGACGAATTCGCGCCATGCCACAATCTTAATGTAAGTGAATGCCGCTGCCTTCGGGCGCGGTATTTTCTTCTTGTTGGGGGTTACGAAAATCAATTGGGTTAATTTCGTAACTGGCCAACAAACGTTCAAATTCTCCCACTTCACAACCCGCAATTCGTGCCGCATGGTTTACATCCCCTTCTGCCAAACGTAACACCCAATGTAAATAATGATAATCAAATTCATTCCGCGCTTCTTCAAGTGTTCGGAGGCGGGTTTCACTCTCTTGTAAAGCTTGTTTAACCAATGACAATGGAATAACCGGCGAAACCGATAACACGGTACATTGTTCCACGACGTTCTGTAATTGGCGAACATTACCGGGCCATGAAACCGACATCATGTATTCAAGCGCCTCGGGTGAAAATCGAACTGAAGCGAGGTCTTCTCGCTGAGTTTGTAAGGCCAAAAAATGATTAACTAACAAGGGAATATCTTCGCGGCGTTCTGCTAAAGCGGGCATATAGAGGGGAATAACATTCAGTCGATAAAATAAATCTTCTCGGAATTCACCCCGTTTAACAGCGAGGGCTAAATCTTGATGGGTAGCGGAGATGATTCGTACATCTACTTTAACATGGTCAACCGAACCCACCGGTTTGACTTTACCTTCTTGTAATACTCGCAAGAGTTTAACTTGTAAAGTCAGTGGCATATCACCCACTTCATCCAAAAACAAGGTGCCACTATGTGCGGCTTGAAACAATCCGAGATTTTTTCGCACTGCCCCGGTGAAGGCTCCCTTTTCGTGTCCAAACAATTCCGATTCTAACAGTTGTTCGGATAAGGCACCACAGTTAATCGCCAGAAAGATTTTATCGCAACGAGGACTGGCTCGATGGATAGCACGTGCGAGTAGTTCTTTACCGGTTCCAGTAGCGCCGCCAATAAAAACGCTACTATGAGTTTTAGCGACTCGTTGTGCTTGCTTTAATAAGTTAGCCATAACAGAACTACGGTGAATGATTTCGGGAGCAAATTCAATTTCTTCTCGGTAATTTCCTACCTGATTGATAGCCGATTGAATACAGTCAAATAGCTTAGCCGGTTCAATCGGTTTGGTAAAAAATTCAAAGATACCCTGATGAGCAGCGCGGATAGCATCAGAAATTTGGGCTTTACCACTCAGCATAATGACGGGTAAAACGGGGTTATATTTCTGAATTTCTTTAAGTAAAGTAATACCATCCATATCTTCCATTCGTAAATCGGTAATCACGAGATGCGGTTTAAAATGCGGTAGTTCGTAAACAGCGTGAGTACCGGTTTCACTGGTTTTGACTTCATAGCCCGCTTCTTCTAACCAAGCGGATATCATGGTCAAGATGAAGGTATCATCATCAACTAATAAGATTCTCAGAGAAGCAACGCCCTCTTCACTAGGCAGCTTGTGTAGGTTGGTCGGTTTTTTAAGCATACCGAAATCCTTGGGCTAAACTGAAACCCCAATGAAGTCGTTGAGTAACAATGAATTCGTTCATGGAGTCAAGTAGATGAGATCTCAATTTCATAATCGATTATCTGATGCTGTACAATGTTATTATTTCATTGAAATAGGCTTTAAAGAGTACGCAATAATTACACCAAATAACTTAACTTATTAATTAATAATGATTAAAAATTATTCAGTTGCTCACCGGAATCCCTTCGCCAGTTGAAGAAGGAGTACAGTACTTTGAAACCAGAACCGCTAAAAATTGCTCAAGCCATCGATACCGTAAAACAACAGATTGTTCACGCCGCCCATCAATTTTCCCGCTCACCAGAAAGTATACAGTTATTAGCTGTCAGTAAAACTCATCCGGTTGCGGATATCATGCTAGCTTATCAAAGTGGTCAACGTTGCTTTGGTGAAAATTACCTCCAAGAGGCAGTACCAAAAATCCAAGCATTACGCAATTATAAACTAGAATGGCACTTTATTGGTCAGTTGCAAAGTAATAAAACGCGTTTGGTTGCTGAAAATTTTGATTGGGTACAATCACTCGAAACGCTTAATCAGGCGCAACGTTTAAATGCGCAGCGACCCCAACAGCTACCGCCTTTAAATGTTTGTATTCAAATCAACATCTCTCAAGAACAGCAAAAGTCAGGAATTGAACTCGATGAGCTACCCACTCTGGCTCGACTGGTGATGAAATTACCTCGGCTACGGTTACGCGGGTTAATGACTTTACCAGCACCGAGTCAAGATTTTGAACAGCAACGAATTCCTTTTCGTACTTTATGTACCATTTATCAACAATTACAAGCAGAATTAAGTTTAGAATTAGATACGTTATCAATGGGAATGAGTCATGATATGGTTGCGGCGATTGCTGAAGGTGCTACCTTAGTTCGAATTGGAACCGCTATTTTTGGAGAACGCGTTAAATCGGCGTCTTGGCAATAACTTCCCCAGTTAATTGTCGACGCATGTTGTCCAAAAATATTTCTAAGCAAAAATGTTGTGCTCTGGCTTCACAAGTTGAGCGCATACTTAATGCCCGTGCTGGCGTTAGAGTCGTTACGGCTTCACAAATCGCGGCTATGGTTGGTGGTGATTCGATTAAAATCCCGGTTTGTCCCGGTATCATCGTTTCTAATAATCCCCCTTCGGCAACGCCAATCACCGGTTTACCGGCAGCCATGGCTTCTACCGGGGACAGCCCAAAATCTTCGTTCTTAGGCAAATACAGGATAGCAATCGCACGACCCACTAATTGAGCCAATTGTTTTTCACTCACCCAGTCAGTGAAATGAATATGAGGTGCGGCTTGAGCTAATTGTTGTAAGCGGCGTAATTCTGAACCTCCCGAAGTCACCACTAATTTTTTGTCGGGCATTTTTAAAAAAGCTTGAATAATTAAATCCACTCGTTTGAGCGGGTCCAAACGCCCGGTCGATAAATAATAATCCGCTTGTCCTTGCCAAGTAAATCGCTGGGTATCGCAAGGTGGATAAATTACAATCGCGTCTTTGCCCAGGTAATGTTGAATGCGCTGACGAACGTGATGAGAATTGGCGATTAATAAATCCATTTGGGAGATGGCTTGTTCGTAACGGGGTTGTAAATAATGAATAAACGCCTGTAATGCCGGACGCAATCCAAGGGGTAACTGCTGTCGGTAAAAATCACGTTGATCGTAAATAAATCGCGGGGGAGTGTGACAATAGCAAATATTTTTCCCCAGTTGATGATGATGTACCGCTAACGGGGTATAAAAACCGCTATAGATAACCGTTTCGTATTGTGGTAAGAAAGTCGTTTTGCGGCTAAAAGTACGGGCTAGTTTAAATTGTCGCCATAACGGGATCGCACTATAAGCTTGTAAATTATGTTGTGCATCGGGACTTAACGGGATTAAAAAAGGATGGTTAGCTTTGGCAAACCCATAACCTAAATTCGCCGGTAATCCTTGCGCTAACAAGCTACATAATCGACCACCCCCTTCTAAAGATTCAAAATAATCATGTAAAATTAAATTCATATTGCCAAAGGAATTAAGCGGAATTTTTACGAAAATAATGTTGGCGGATAAAATCTCTATACGCTTGAAACAACGGTGAAAATAGATAAAAATCGCGGCGTTTGAGTAAAGCCAATGACTTACCCACTAATCGGACTAACATAACCCAAGGTAACCAATAAGGATAGAAGCGTGCTGTATACTTAAGGGCACTTAAATTTTCATAATAATTGGCACGGCTTAATTGAGTTGGTGAGGTACCAATACTTGCACTTCCTTTATGATAAACTATACTTTGTTTACACCATCCGATGGTATAACCCTGGCGTTTTAACCGTTGGGTATAATCCAGTTCTTCATAAAATAAGAAATAGTCTTCATTTAGCCAACCCACTTGCTGGACAGCACTGCTTCGTAGAAATAAAGCAGCTCCGGAAACGTAATCCAACTTAACGGTCGTTTCATCAGCTTGCATTACCGTAGGCAGCGGCTTGCCGCCGTAGACGTGTCGGAAAATTGTCAATCGTGGGAAATAATGACACCCACCAGCACATTGCACCCTATCTCTTTGATAAAAATCGAGCAGAGTACTACCCATCATGGCTTGGTGAGGATAAATCTTAGCATGCTGATATAAAGCGGATAAAGCCGATGCTTCTACGGTGGTATCATTATTAAGTAACCATAAATATTCACATGGATTTTCTTGTCCAAGAGCGTAACGTATGCCAACATTATTACCACCCGCAAAACCTAAATTGGCACCAGTTTGAATCAGTACCAAAGGATAATCGGGAAAAGGTGCAGCGAGTTCCGTCAGACCGTGGATAAATACGCCAATTTCCGTCAGGGTGTAATGCTGTTGCGCCCACTGGAAAATTTGCCTGAAAGAATCATCGGCAGAGGCATTATCACACACGATGAGAGTAAGCGGACCTTCATAAATGAGTTGTCTTAATGATTCCAAACAAGCCAAAGTATCTCGCCAACCCTGCCAGTTGAGTACAATAATACCTATCTTTTGCAAAATAAATCCTTCTTAATTATGTCTACGACTGAACATTTTATCGCGATTGAACCACCCATTTATCAGCCACGTTTAGGAGAAATGCTGATTGCAGCGAATTTGATTACAGAATCCGATGTCCAACGCACTTTGGAATTTCAAACTCGTTTTGGCGGTTTATTCGGTGCAATCCTGATCCGCATGGGCGCTTTATCGGAAGATAATCTATTAAAGATCTTATCTCAACAACTCAATATGCCGATTATTGATAATCAAGCTATCCCGCTCGATATTTACCAAATGTTAGAAATTATTACACAATCGGGCATTGATGAAAATTGGTGGTTAGATCAGGAAGTGGTCGCCTGGGAAACGGCTGATAGTGTTCTCCATTGCCTAGCTCGTCAGCCTTTATCCGATACCCTCCGGGAAATTTTTTATAATATTTTTCCAGAAAAACAGCAGGTTTGGTATTTAGTCCGCAATCAAGATTTAGATCGGATTTTGGATTTATTAGCTAAAACTCAAACTGATAACCTATTTGGCGATAGTGACGATGTGAATGTTTTGCGGGAACTAGCAGAAGGTGCACCCATTGTTGAATTTGTCAATAATATGTTATCTCAAGCTATCGATCAACGTGCTTCGGATGTCCATATTGAACCGGAGGAACATACCTTTTTTGTTCGTTATCGCATTGATGGCGTTTTGTATGAACGGTTTAATTTACCCAAAGAACGCTTTAATGCAATCGCCTCGCGGATTAAATTAATCTCTGGGCTGGATATTGCAGAACGGCGTTTACCTCAAGATGGTCGTTTAAACACCCGCGTGAGTGGTCAAGATTTGGATATTCGCGTGTCGTGCCTACCTGGTGTGCACGGTGAATCGATTGTCATGCGCTTGCTCCCGAAAGAACGCCAAACGAGCCGCTTAGAACAACTCGGTTTTGCACCCGATCATTATCAGCTTTTCCGGCAATGGATTAACGAACCACATGGCATTATTTTAGTCACCGGTCCAACCGGCTCAGGAAAATCAACGACCTTATATGCCACCTTAGATGCCATAAACAATCGAACTCAAAAAATGATTACGGTTGAGGATCCGGTAGAATACCGACTCCAAGGGGTTACTCAAGTCCAGGTTCACAGTGAGATTGGCTACACTTTTGCGTATGCTTTACGAGCCATTTTACGACAAGACCCTGATATCATTATGATTGGTGAAATTCGTGACCGAGAAACTTCTGAAATTGCCATCCAAGCCGCACTCACTGGACATATGGTGCTATCCACTTTGCATACTAACGATACCGTTAGTGCTTTCACTCGCTTGATTGATATGGGGATAGAGCCTTTTTTAGTGGCGACTTCGGTGCGAGCAGTACAAGCACAGCGATTAGCACGGCGAGTGTGTCCCCATTGTGCTCAAGCTACCACGATATCAGCCGAATTACACCATCAAATCCAGCAACTATTACCTCCACAATTCGCTCAGTTAACGCCACAATGGCAACAAGCGGTTGGTTGTCAAGCTTGCCAAGGCACCGGTTATCAAGGTCGTATCGGTATCTACGAATTAATCTATCTCACGCCAGAAATGCAATCCTTAGTATTAAATCATGCGGCTGCTACTGAAATGCGCCAATTAGCCACCCGGCAACGATTTCGCACTTTACGTGAAGATGGCTGGTTGAAAGCTTATCAAGGGATTACTACTTTAGAAGAAATATTACGCATTACCGATAACGGGTAACTGATTACTGTTAGGGTAACCACAAGCAAGAGTTAAGAGGTAACCGCGAGGGTTACCCCTATGAATAAATGATAATATGAACACGCTATCAACTGATTTCTTCCAATTCTCTTCTGCATTAATGTGTGTACTTGATGCAAAAGGCAAAATTATCCAAATTAATCCAGCTTGGGAAAAACAATTCAACGTTGTCAATTACGATGTTGAACAAAGTGACTATCTCGATTGGGTTCATTCTGCTGACAAAGCCAATACGAGTGCTCAGCTTGCGCAACTCGGTATAAAATTACCAACACTAGCTCACCTGGATCAACAACCCACTCCAACGATATCTCCCAACGCTCATGTCAATTTTGCTAATCGCTGGCGTGATTGTGCCGGTCATTATCACTGGCTCAATTGGGAAATTAGTGCTGCACCACAACATCAGTGTTTTTATGCGGTGGCAACCGACATCACGGCACAAAAGCGAGTTGAAAAAGTTTTACATGATACCGAAGAACGCTTTGAACTCGCTATAAAAGGTTCTGAGCATGGGCTATGGGATTGGAATTTAGAAACCAATGAAATTTATTTATCACCGCGTTGGAAAAAAATGTTGGGCTATGAAGATGATGAAATTACCAATCATCTCGACGGATGGATTAAATTTGTCCATCCGGATGATTTTACGCAGATGTGGCGAGTCATTGAAGCTTACCTCGATCGGGAGTTAACCCACTATGAAGGGGTTTATCGAGTTTGTCACAAAGATGGACAATATCGTTGGATACTCGCTCGAGCAGCGGCTTTGTGGGATGAACAAGGTCAACCCTATCGTATGGTGGGCACTTATACCGACATCACCGAAAAGAAACAGATGGAACAAGCTTTACAAGAAAGTGAAATATTACTTTCAGCCATTTTTGAAGTCACTAAAATTGGGTTATGTGTTATCAACGAACGAGGTCTATTCGTCCGAGTCAATCCTGCTTATTGTGAATTACATGGTTATTCTGCTAAAGAATTACTTGGGCAACACTTCACTTGTTTATTACCCCAATCACCCGATCATCACCTCTTAAAATTATATCAAGCCTGGTTAGAAGGTGATCCCCAAGTTGAAACAGAAGGAGAATGGAGTATTCAAAATAGCCTGGGTCATTTGATCGAGGTGAACTTCACCATAGGCAGATTGACTCTTCCCAATGACAATCACTATTGCGTTATCGCTTTAAGCGATATTACTAAACGCAAACGTGATGAAGCCGAGCGTTACCGCTTGTTTAATTTATCGTTGGATATGCAATCGATTATCGGTTTTGATATGAATTTTAAGGAAATCAATGCCGCTTGGGAATGTACCTTAGGTTGGAGTAAACCCGAATTACTCAAACAATCGCCGCTCACTTTTGTACATCCCGATGATAGAGAGATTTCATTAAAAACCATCCAACAATTAACTCAAGGCAAAACGATTTTTGGATTTGAAAATCGCTATTTATGTAAAGATGGTTCCTATAAATGGTTATCCTGGAACATCTATCCGTTAGTTGATCAACAAACCCTGTACGTCGTGACTCGAGACATTACCGAACGCAAACAAGCCGAAGCTGAAATTAAGCAACAACAAGCTTTTATTCGTTTAGTCGTTGATTCGGTACCGAATTTAATTTTTATCAAAGATCGGTTTGGAAATTTTATTTTTGTTAATCAGCCAGTTGCTGATCTATTAGGACTCAGTATAGAAAAATTAATTCGTCAAGAGAATAATGAACCTGAATATTTAGCGCATTTTTTTACCCAAGCCGACCAAGAAGTGATTGCAACCCAAGCTGCAGTGACGATTGAAGCCAGTTACCTCACTCAAGGAAAACAACTTCATTTTCATATTGTTAAAAAAGCTTTTCTGCAAGCAAATGGTGAGACGCTCGTATTATCAGTCGGAACCGATATCACCGAACGGAAACAACAAGAACAGGCTTTGAAACTCAGCGAAGCCCGTTATCGTGCTATCATTCAAGATCAGATCGATCTCATTTGTCGATTTTTGCCTGATGGCACTTTAACTTTTGTTAATCAAGCTTATTGTGACTACTTTGGTCAAAGCGAAACTCAGCTACTCGGTCAACCATTTACGTTACTCATGTCCATGGAGAATAAACCGCGATTTGACCAACGCCTAGCTCATCTCACCCCGATATCACCGGTTATCGTCGGTGAATATAGTGTTCATCTTCCTAATGGCAGCGTTCGATGGCATCAATGGATTGATAGAGCGATGTTTAATAGTCAAGGTCAAATTATTGAATACCAAGCCGTCGGCCGTGATATTACCCAACGCAAACAAGCGGAAGAAGCTTTGCGCCAAAGTGAAGAACGCTTGCGGGTGATTACGAGTGCAGCACCGGTTATTTTATTCGCTATTGATAATAAAGGTATTCTTACTTTTTTACGGGGTAAAGCACTCCAGGTATTTAATCTCACCGATGATGAGTTAGTGGGACAATCCATCTTTAATACTTTCGTTTATTTGCCCAAGCCATTAGAAGATGTTCATCGTGTACTCGCCGGAGAAACCGTCACCACTTTAATCCAGCTACCTCAATTCATACTCGAAACGAAATTAACACCACTCTATGATGAGGAACAAAATGTGACTGGCGCTATTGGAATTGCCGTTGATATTAGCGAACGTTATCGGTTAGAAAGTCGGCTCAAAGATACGGTAGCAGAGTTAAAAACGATTTTAGATAACAGCGTTGTTGGCATTGCTTACCTAAAAAGTGGCATTTTCATCCGCGTGAATAACAAATTAGAAGATTTACTGGGATTTTCTCATGATGAACTGTATGGGTTGCCTTTTAGCACGATTTATCCCGCTTACGAAGATTACCAGCGCATGGAAAATCAAGCTTATCAGTTATTTAAACAAGACAAAGAGTATCGTGCGGAACAGATTATTCAAACCAGAGATGGCAAGATTTTTTGGTCACGTATCGTCGGTAAAGCCGTTGATGCCACTGATTTAACCAAAGGCACCCTTTGGATGATGGAAGATATCAGTGTCCAAAAGGAAGCGCAACAACACCTGCGGTTAACCGCAGTTATCTTTGAAACTTCAGCGAATGCCATTATGGTGACTGATCTTAAAAATAGAATTTTACGAGTTAATCCGGCTTTTACTAAAATCACTGGATTTACGCTTAAAGAAGTCTATGGCCGGAAAACCAACTGCTTGTCTTCAGGACAACATAATAAACAATATTATGAAAAAATGTGGCAACGGATTAAACAAACCAATCATTGGCAAGGTGAAATTTGGAATCGGAAGAAAACTGGAGAAGTGTATGTCGCTTGGTTGTCCATTTCGGCTATTACCAATGATAAGGGAATACCTACTCAGTACATGGCTATGCTCACCGATATTTCCAGTTTACAAGAGGATATTCAACAAGTTCGCTATCTAGCTAACTATGATTCTTTAACCCGGTTGCCTAATCGGCTG
The DNA here is from genome assembly GCA_000828835.1 of Thioploca ingrica. Taxonomy (GTDB): domain Bacteria; phylum Pseudomonadota; class Gammaproteobacteria; order Beggiatoales; family Beggiatoaceae; genus Thioploca; species Thioploca ingrica. Next base: position 3,559,356 of record AP014633.1, on the reverse strand, counting down.
CTATTTCACGATAACTTGTTACAAGCGCAAAAATGGGCTAATCGCAATAAAAGATTATTTGCCTTATTATTTATAGACCTAGATGGCTTTAAGCCTGTCAATGACACGTTAGGACATGCGATTGGCGATCAATTGCTGCAAGGTGTCGCTCAGCGGCTACAAAATTGTATCAGAGAAACCGATACCATAGCCCGTTTAGGCGGTGATGAATTTACCATCATTTTAAATAATATCAAAAAACCGCAAGATGCTGCGAAAGTCGCTAACCATATCTTGCAACATTTACAAAAACCTTTTCAACTGAGTGGACACACCGTCAACATTGCCGCCAGTATTGGGATTAGCTTATATCCTTATAATACTAAAGAAGTCGATAGTTTGATTAAACAAGCCGATAAAGCCATGTATGAAGCGAAACATGCGGGGAAAGGACGTTATTGTTTTTATGATCCGGTTCTCGATCAAGAATAACCATTAAAGCTAACGTAGCTTCACTAAGCCATCAATTTCATGAATTCACTCGCTTTTATATTTTTTTAAATAACAGTTACAATTATTTTATATATAATTATAATTTAATATAGATTTATCAGACTATTCAAAAATATAATAGATTATCGAAACTGATTTTTTGCCATAGCCGAAAAATAGAATATCAAATGAAACGCTTACTTAGACGCACCACTTTTTCTATCCTACCCATACTGAAAAATTGATGGGTACCGGAAGAAATTTATCGAGCCAATTAAGAGAGACATCCATGTCTGCCAAAAAGATTCTAATCATTGAAGATAAACCAGAAAATATCAGTGTACTGTTCGATTGTTTAGAGCAATACGATTATGAACTTTTAGTTGCAACCGACGGTGAAAGTGGTTTAGAAGTCGCTATAGAAAAAATACCAAACCTTATCTTACTGGATGTATTGATGCCTGGTATTGACGGTTTCGAAACGTGCCGATTACTCAAGAAACGGTCCGAACTCAAGGATATTCCGGTGATCTTTATGACCGCTTTGTCTGAACTTGAACACAAACTCGCCGGCTTCGAAGCCGGTGGTGTGGATTATGTGACTAAACCCTTTCAGCAACAAGAACTGCTGATGCGAATTCGGACTCATCTCACGCTCTACGACCTACAACGTAAACTGGTGCAAAAAAACAGCGAACTAGAAGCGTTTTCTCATACGGTTGCCCACGATTTGAAAAACCCACTCAATATTATTGTTGGCAGTACCGATTTGATGGAAATGGCTTACGAAGAGGGTGATACAATAATGTTCAAAAAATACCTCACCAAAGTGCGCAATGCCGCTAATAAAGCCGCTGACATCATCGAATCTCTGTTGCTATTAGCAGGAACATCACAGTATAAACAATTATTTATCCAATCTTTAGATATGCGGTTGGTGATAGCCAAGGTTAAAGATCGGCTAGACTTGATGTTGAAAGATTACCCTGGAGAACTGAAAATGCCGGATCAATGGCCATTTATCGCTGGTTATCCACCCTGGATAGAGGAAATCTGGATCAATTATATCAGCAATGCCTTCAAGTATGGTGGAGAACCGCCGATAGTGGAGTTGGGTCTGGATGAGCATGAAGATTTCATCCGCTTCTGGGTGCACGATAACGGTCCCGGTCTGAGTGAAGAAGAACAAGCCAAATTATTTGTGCCCTTTACCCGCCTGCATACTAACCGCGCTGATGGTCATGGTTTGGGGTTGTCTATCGTGCAAAGTATCGTTTCCAAATTGGGTGGTCGTGTCGGTGTGGAAAGCACTCTTGGTCAGGGTAGTACGTTTTATTTTACCCTACCGCGACAGCCCACTTTACTAGCAGAGTAAGCGGTTTAAATTCATTGAGAACATCCGGATGAAATTTACAACTCGCTCAGGTTACACACCTGACGGTTTTTTTCCGTTTCCTCCCTTTGAAAAGAAGGATTTCCCCCAAGCCAATTTACCAAAATCCCCCCATTCCTCCTTTGCCAAAAGTAGAGAAGCAGTGTGTAACATGAGTTATTATTTAAAAATAATTTTCATTCAGTCTGATTGGGAGATAACTTTATGAATGTCATTCCTCAAAAATATTTTATTAGTGTAATAGAATGGCACAAAATGGGAGAACATCACATTTTTCAGCCCGAAATGCGATTAGAATTAATTGAGGGAGAGATTATAAAAATGTCACCGATTGGTTTTTTACATGCTGAATGTGTTACTCGCTTGAATCATCTTTTCGTGCCCCAAGTAGTCGGTGTTGCTAAAGTTTCAGTACAAAACCCGATACAACTAAGCGATTTTTCTGAACCAGAACCCGATTTAGTTCTATTACGTCCCAGTCCTCAACTTTACCAAAAAGGACACCCAACCCCCGCCGATATCCTATTACTGATAGAAGTGTCTGATACCACAGTCAAATATGACCGTCACCGCAAAATTCCCTTATATGCTCGTGAAGGGATTGTCGAAAGTTGGTTAGTTAATTTAGAAGCTAAACAGGTTGAAGTCTATCTCAACCCAACCACAGCCAGTTATGCCAAAGTTACGATAACAACACGCCATGATACCCTGATTCCCTCACAACTTCCCCTAGTCAAAATTCCGCTTGCGGAGATTTTTAGTTAATTCGATGTTCAAGCACCCAAAATATCGGTTTAATATTTATAATGTGATAAATTATGAGCTTGTTTAAGTAAGCAGTTGACTTTAAGAAGTAAAAAAATCGGTATTCAAGTTCTACAGAAACCACCTAAAATTATGAATACCAGACAGTTAGGACGGCTTGAACCGACATCTACTCTGAAATATCGCGTTCAACCAGTGTAACTACGTGTTCAAGTTGACTACAAGGGTATATTAGAAATAGGCTAACTTGAACATCGAGTTATAATACTGTTTTCTTTTATTGTGCCTCGCGAACTCAGCCTAACCTACACGAGCTAAACCGCACCGCACTGGAACGGTGCAACGTCCCCACGCAAAAGCTTAACTACAAATGAGCATGATGAGAAGTATGATTATGATGATGAGGAGATTCTGTCTGATGAAGATGTAAACGTAAGCTATCGGCTTGCATAACCGGACGAATTGTTTGACCTTGTTGTATACGTTGTCGATGAGCCATTAATTCTTGACGTAACCAATCTAACCAAATAGTCATTCCGCTGCCTTTTTTAGCTGATAACGAAATAATAGGCGCTGGATTAGCTAGCTGACGCAAATAAGCTTCTGCTTGGTGTGGATCAAAATCATCTAAGACTGGCAATAAATCAGTTTTAGTCAACAGCATGATATCGGCTGCACGAAACATAACTGGATATTTGGCCGGCTTATCATCCCCCTCGGTAACCGAAAGTAAGGTAATATTTCGATGGTGACCTAAATCAAAACTCGCCGGACAAACTAGGTTCCCTACATTTTCAATAAAAATAATATCTAACCGAGATAAATCTAATTGATGTAAGGCTTGATGTATTAAATGAGCATCTAAATGGCAAGCCGTACCCGTCACAATTTGAATAGCCGGAATTCCGGTGCGACGAATTCGTTGGGCATCATTTTCGGTTTCTAAATCGCCTTCAATTACCGCCAGAGCGAATTCATCTTTAAGGGCACGAATCGTTGCTTCTAACAGTAACGTTTTCCCAGCACCGGGTGAAGACATTAAATTCAGTGCTAATACGCCCTGTTGATCTAAATGTTCGCGATTATGAGCCGCTTGATGATCATTTTCGGCGAGTAAACTGCTTAAAACATTAACGGTTACTTTACCGTCAACGGTTTTTGCTAAAGCGCCATCACCACGAATTAAATGTTCATTACCCATCGTAATATGACAACCACAAGTATCACACATCATTCATTCTCCCAGTAAAAAGTTATCTCGTTCTTAAGTACTTAAACAAAATCAATTAGGTATTTGAAGTGGTCAAAATTTTCTCTTTTTGTGTTGCTCAGGTAATTAATCTAATGTAATTCATAAGTGCTAACATTTTGTTCTAATTTAATATTTTTATCATTAATTTTTTATTAGCCAAGCAATTGATAAAACCTATCATATCATCAATATATTAGAAAATATTTTTCATTATACGCTAAAATGAACCCGTATAAACCCGCTTGCCAATCAACTTGACATCATTTTGTCACATCCTCACTATTAAAATTGGGTAGCAGAAATATTCTTCCTTTTACTTAAACGGGAATATAAACATGTTGATTGGGGTTCGTGACCAAGGCATTGGTTTTCCACCAGAACAAATCGAACATTTATTCCAACCATTTACTCAAGCAAACGATTCAGCAACGCGGCGCTATGGTGGTACGGGGTTAGGACTGACTATTACTAAAGAATTTTGTGAATTAATGGGTGGATTTATTCACATGAGTAGTCATGTCGGACAAGGAAGTACGGTAACTCTACGGATACCTTTAAAAATTAAGTTATAGTTTATTTTTTAGCTGGCCCTTAAATAGTAAGCGTTTTTTAGGTAAACCACTTTTAAGTCAATTGTCATTGAGTTTAACCTCGAATAAGCATCAGTTTTTGTTAGTATTAATTAAGTATTGACTACATTGCCCGCCAACTGGTTCCTTGTGCCGTATCTTCAAGAATAATTCCCCTCGCCTGAAGTTGGTCACGAATCTGATCAGCCATTGCCCAATCTCGACGTAAGCGAGCAGCTTGACGTTCAGTAATCAGGTGTTCTATTTCTGCAGCAGATAAAATTTCTGGTTGTCCTTGTAAAAAAACTTCTGGCTCTAGTTGTAATAACCCTATTATTCCTCCCAAACGACGTAATTCGTTACCTAAGCGTATCGCTTGCGTCGGTTCTTTATCTCTTAATTTATTCACTTCTTTGCTCAGATCAAACAATACTGCTAACGCTTCCGGGGTATTAAAATCATCGTTCATAGCGAATATAAAACGTTGATTATACAGGTTATCTAAGCCAGATTCTGCTGTAATGGGTAATCCACGCAAAGTCGTATAAAGACGTGTTAATGCTTGTTTTGCTGATTCTAATTCTTGATCAGAATAATTGAGCGGGCTGCGGTAATGGCTAGTTAAAATAAAATAGCGAATGACTTCCGCAGAATATTGTTTTAACACTTCACGAACGGTGAAGAAATTGCCCAATGATTTAGACATTTTTTCATCGTTAATCCGTACAAAACCATTATGCATCCACACGTTCACAAAAACCTCACCGGTAGCGCCTTCCGATTGTGCAATTTCATTTTCATGATGTGGAAATTGCAAATCCATCCCACCACCATGAATATCAAAATGGTTACCTAAGCAGTCGGTTGACATCGCTGAACATTCGATATGCCAACCCGGTCGCCCAGCACCCCAAGGAGAAAACCAACTGGGTTCGTTAGGTTTAGCCGCTTTCCACAAAACAAAATCAAGGGGCTGCTGTTTAGAACTATCTATTTCAACTCGTTCGCCAGCTCTCAAATCTTCTAAACGTTTCCCAGATAATTTACCATAATCGGCAAAATGTTGTACGGCATAACAAACATCACCGTGAGGAGTAATATAGGCATAGCCATTATCTAATAAGCGTTGGATTAAGGTAACAATTTGGGGAATAAATTGGGTCGCTCTCGGTTCATGATCGGGGGGCAATACACCTAAAGCAGCGGTATCTTCGTGCATAGCTTGGATAAATCGGTTAGTTAAATTTTCAATGGTTTCCCCATGGTCGTGAGCACGCTGAATAATTTTATCGTCGATATCAGTGATATTACGTACATAAGTGACTTGATAACCTAATGAACGTAAATAACGCACTACGGTGTCAAACACCACCATAACCCGAGCATGACCAATATGGCAGTAATCATATACGGTCATTCCACAAACATATAATCCAATTTTATTCGGTTGGATAGGAACAAAAGCTTGTTTTTGTTTGGTCAAAGAATTGTAGATAGTAAGCATATTGAAAACTTTTTTATAAAAATAGTTATTGATAGATAAAAATAAATTTAATAAACTGCCTTATCCAGTCGTGATCTTTATTTTGATGATGGTTAAGATCTAAATCTTTAACCCCATGAATTATATATTCATAAATTTTAGTTGCAGCAACCGGTTACCCTCGTGGTTGCCAAGCGATTGCAGCACCAACCTACCCGGTATCAAAAGTCACATAGAGAAGATCATTTCTTTATAATATAATTCTATTTTTTCCTGGTTAAAGCAATAAATAAATGGGTGCAAGGCTTATTACCTTGCACGGGGATGTTTCATTTAATTGACTATTTTTAGCGAGAACCATGAACTTTTTTTAGAAGAAAACGGCCATATTTTTTAGGATATCAACCGGTGTAGTCGTTCCATCATAAAATTTACCATGAGTGCGTTGCGCAATTTCACTGAATAATTTTTTATCAGCCACTGCAGAACCATAGCCTATAGTAAATATATTGATGGGTTGTTGTTCACTGCTAACCCTGATTTTATCCAGTAGGGTTGTTGAATTTAATTGACTATGACTATCACCACCTTCAGTTAAGATAATCATGACCGAGATTTTATCAGGGTAAGAATGAGTAGAAAGAAAATGATAGGCTTGTTCAATCGCATCATACAAAGCAGTTCCTCCACCAGGAGACTGATAGTTAACTTGTCGCTGTAATTTTTCACGTTGTGCTCCAACTTGTGCGTCTTCTACCACCCAATTGAAATGATGATTGAACGATAATAGCGAAAAATGATCATTATCTCCTAATTTTTCTAGTATTTGTAAAATAGTATCACGAGCATGATGAATTTTATCTCCTCGCATACTCCCTGAAGTATCAAGAACAATCATCACATTGGCAGCTTTCTTCTGTTGATGCCAAAGCTGCAAGGTAGCCATCATCAATTCAACGGAGGGGGTTTCCAAAGTGACTTTAGGTTCTTTAGGATTAACACCATGTGCCATATCAATGGGCGCGCTCAGCGGTACCTGGACATTAGTCGGACGAAATCCGTATTGCAAAGCACGTTCTTGCTGTGGGTTAGCTAATAAATATTCTATATAAAGTAAAGCGGCTTCCCGATGAACTGGAGTAACCCAATCGCGTTCAACCAGGCCAATCGGATGTTCACTCCACAGAGTACCTTCCTTCGGGTAGATGGCAACAATAGGAAAAGCAAGCGACGCTTGTTGTTGATAAGATTGAATAACTTGGTGTTCAGAACAGACAGCGGCACTTAAATAAGTTGGCCCACCACGGAGAAATTCTTGCTGGACAAAGTGACTGGAATGTCCATAATGAATAACCGTTTGTTGAATGTCATGCAAATAAGTACCGACTGAGGGTTGGTTAATATTGGTTAAAGTCAATTCGGTCAGTTTATTTGCGGCCGCATAGACTTGGGTAAATAAGGAGAGAAATCCTTGGTGACTATATTCAGGATGAGGATATCCTAGTTTAAAATTTCCCCATTGTGGATAATGATAAGCAGCCCAACCTTGAGGGTTTTTTGCCAGTGCAACCATATCAGCCCAACCAATGGGTTGTCTACTCCAACCGAGGGTTTCTGCCAAGGGTTTCCACATAGCAATAACGATGGGTGAGAGTAACAGATTTTCAGTATAACCAACCAGATCTTGACCGGTTTGCAATTGTGATTTGGTATTACCTAACTGAATAAATATATCCGCTGCTGGGCTAAGTAAATGAGCTTGGCGATTTTCTGACAATACCTCGTCAATGATTTGCCAAGAATTCATGGGAATCGTTTTAACATGAATGATTTGACCGTCGCTAATGGGATAATGAGCCTGATTAAATTGGGAAGTGACTTCTTCAATCCAAGCTTGTTTTTCGCCATCATAAAGCAAAAGTAACTGCAAAATACGAGGGGTAGATACCGATTGAGTTGGCGGGGTCGGTGAAGCAGCCGGTGTCGTTGTAGGGCTTTGATCAGAATCACTACAAGCACTTAAAAATAAAACAAAATACCATAGTAACCGATAAAAATTCGTTAATTTTATCCGGTAGGAATGACGAATAGGCATAATGTGTGACTCCTAGTTTTTATGAGTTACTCGTTCTATTAAATTAACGGCTAATGCGCCAAGGATAAAGGATGAATAGCATTCTTAAGCCTTAATTAAGCGATAAGTTATAACCGATAATCGTTATAAATTGTTAGTTTGGATTGGCTAAATGCTTGCCAAACTTTATCATAATAAGATGGCACCAAAGTGGTTATTTTTAACTTAATATAACAATAGGGTTTTTTACGTTGATTTGGTAAAGTTAACTAAAGCTTATCATGTTTAGCTACTGGCCATTTTTTCCGGCATGGAAATAGCAGGACACGAGCAAAGTTCGAGAATGACCGGTGCAAGAAGATTCTAAGCTAAGCCAAACAGTATAAGAAACACGTAACAACACCGATTAATTTTTTAAGCTATGTTTTGAGGACACTATGCATGAGTCATAATGCCTTAAGTATCAAGTTTATTTTATTATTTTTTAGCCTAATTGTAGCATTAACATTGATATTGGCTGTGGCGGCCTTTCTCAATAAACATACTCGATTACAAAACCAATTAGCTTATCTACAATTACAACAAAATGTGAATGAACAAGCTCAAAAGTTAGACCAAGAGATTGAATTAGCAAAACAAAGTGTTCACCGTCTCAAAGGATATGTATCCTTATTAGATATGAAGAGTGCTGATATTAATGAAAGTTTGGCTTTTCTCCAAAACTTAATGGCAGACAATCTACAATTTGAAAATAACCATTATAGTAATTATGTCGCACTTGAACCCAGTCAGGCTAGAGAATACTTTAATCAACGAGGTAAATTATTGTTAGTTCATAAAAATGTGGCTTTACGGGATACGGTAAGATATAACAAACCACAATATATGCTCCAAAATTCGTGGAAAGAACCCGGCTATGCTAATGATCCCAGAAAGTCTTGGTACTATTTGAGTAAATATAATCAAGATATTCAAATTACGCCGATTTACTTTGATTCCGATTATACTAATTTATCTATGTTTAGTATTAGCCAAGGTCTCTACGAACATCGAACTTTTCAAGGTGTGGTTGGGGTCAGTATCTTAGTCGATGCTTTTTTTGAAGAGATTGAAAATACCAGCTTTGGTCAAAGCGGCGGAATGTTAATTGCGGATTATCAAAAAGGAACTTTACTGAGTAAAATTGGCAATTTGGGCAGTTCTAAATTAGCTTTTCTTCGGGCAACCGAACGCGAATCTCTCAACTTATATAGCAATGATCTCAAACAACCTTTCTGGAAAGATATCTTAAATCAAGATATTCCTTATCAAGAAATCAAAGTGACCGATGATTTTTATACCATTACCTCTAAACGCTTGCAGATTTTACCATGGACCCTGGTTAGCTACCAGAAAACTGCCGAGTTAGCCAATAATAAACCCTTTAGTGTCACTTATTTTATCGTCTTGGCTACTTTTGTCTTAATATTATTTATACTCATGGGGTTAACTTTACGTAAACTGGTTATTGTTCCGTTGGCAGAATTATTTGAGTTGACGACTCGAGTGCTCAATCAACCGAGTGAAAATTTACCTAAACTAACGAGTGGTACGATTGAATTACGTCAATTAGCTGAAGCCATTTTACAAATCGTGAGTAAAACGATTAAACTCAATAATGAAAGAGCTGAGTGTATTAAACGACTACAAGCATCACGGCTTGCTCAAGTAGAACAGTCCCGACAAATTGAACAATGCCAAGCAGAATTAGGTAAGGTCAATCTCGAAACCCAAAATTCTCGTACTGAATCACAAAAAGCCCGTCTACAAATTCAAAAAGCCCGGGTTGAAATTCAAAAATATAAGTTAGAGGCACAACGGGCTAAAGTCCAAAGCCATGCGGCTAATCAGGCCAAAGCGCAATTTCTAGCTAACATGAGTCATGAACTTCGTACCCCAATGAATGCTATCATTGGTTATACCGAGATGTTACAAGAAGATGCGAGAGAACAAGGGCAACATGATTTTATCCCTGATTTACAGAAAATTCATGGTGCTAGTTATCATTTACTTGATTTAATCAACAACTTATTTGATATGTCACGCATTGAATCGAGTCAAATGGAATTGTATATAGAAACTTTTGATATTGTCCCTATGATTCAAGATGTGGCGATAACGATTGCACCACTGTTAGAAAAACAAGCGAATATTCTCAAACTCAATTGTGATAGTGCCTTAGGGACTATGTCTGCTGATTTAACTAAAGTACGGCAAAATCTATTGAACTTACTCAGTAATGCCAATAAATTCTCTAAACAAAGTACCATTTATTTGACAGCAACCCGCCAAACTGAAGAAGGGATAGATTGGATCCTGTTTAGTGTTGCTGACCAAGGGATTGGAATGACGCCAGAGCAAATCAGAAAATTGTTTCAAGCCTTTACCCAGATAGATTCCTCCCCAACCCGTAAGTATGGTGGTAGCGGTTTAGGACTGGCTATTACTAAACAATTCTGTCAGATTATGGGGGGTGATATTTTGGTAGAAAGTCAATTTGGACAAGGTAGTACCTTTGTCATGCGCTTACCGGCTCAGGTTAATCCCATTGAGCCGCTGGAAGAAGAATAAAATCTAACCTCATGATTAGAGTAACCACTAAAATACTAACTAACCCAAATTTTTTACGGTTAAAATTGATTTAACTTATTATATTAAATTAATTTTATTAGTTTATTTAAGCGAAAGGTTTGGAAAATACCGTTATCTAGTCAAGTGGCCGGAACCCATAGCACCAGGGTAGCCATAAACTCAATGCCATTAAGTTAAGAATTCCCCCCTTTGACCAAGGGGAGCATGGAGGGGGTTTAAGTGGTTGGAATCTAAAAATCCCCCTTGGTCAAAGGGGGAAGTAACCAGTCTTAACTTAATGGCAGTGAGCCATAAACTGGGCATACCTCTTCTCATACCGAAGTACAGTATGGGAAAGACCTCTTTAAATTTCCCAACGGGTTGAGAATTCTATGCGCTAGCTATGGCGAAAAACCATTTAATAAGGAGGACTTGAACATTTTTTTACCCGTACACGCTATCGAGAAAAAATAAATTGGCTCTACTATTTTTCAATCCATTTACTCACAATGCTAATTAATAAACGTCGTCTATCTTCTAAAATGACGCGACTGGCCATAATTTGTACATCAAAAAGTTGACCATTACGATGCTGTTCGCCTCGCCGCTTAAACAACGTTGGCTCTTCGTGAGTCATTAATAAGCTATAATATTCACGGACGGCATCATTATGAATAGCAGAAGGCAATACGATGGTAAAAGGTTGTCCAACTAATTCTTCTGGACGATAACCATATAAATCAGCATAAGCTTGGTTAACCTGGAGAAAACGTCCACGATCATCGGTTAGACAACAACCTAATTTAGATACATCAAATACCGAAGTTAATAAATTTTCATTATCACGACGCGATCGTTCCACTTTGCGTATAATAGCTTCCTGCCCGATATACCACGCATGCCAACCTGGAATAGGAAATTGTTGCGAAACACTACTCCAAGTTAGGGTTTTCACATGCCCATCTTTGCAAGCGATCTTACTTTCCCAAGTTTGAATAGGATTGCCACTCAAATCTCGGTTAGTGGCATTTTCTTCAGAAGTATTTCCAGATGAAACATAAGCTTGCATTAACATACGCCGTCTTTCAGTCGTCTCGGGGTATAAAATTTCCATCGCTTTAGAATTACCAATAATTTCATCAACTGAATAGCCAGTAATTCTTTCACACGCATGATTCCACACAATAATATTGCCATCAGTATCAAAAGCATTCAGCATAAGCGGCATATTTTCTACCACTAAATGCATTTGTTCTTCACTGGCTTGCAAAGAAGATTGTGTCTGTTTATGTTCGGTAACATCGATTGCAAAGACAATTACCCCCATGATATTACGTTGTGCATCTCGATAAGGAATTTTGTCTACTTGTAACCAATGGCCGGTTTCTTCACGGATTTCTTTATGACTGCTCTTGCGATTTTTACCTCCTGACTTCAGGTTAAACAGGATTCCAGCCTGAGTACGACCGAGTTGAATGACTTCTTCACAATCAGTAAAGCGTTCGATTTCTTCCGGATAATTTTTAAAAATTTCCTCGGCACGTTGATTTTGGCGTAATAGTTGATTACTCGAATCACGATACCAAATCATCGCGGGAATGGTATTGAAGATCATTTGGTGTTCTTCCCATTGTTTCCGCAAAGTTTCCCACATTCGTTTCCGTTCACTAATGTCATGCATCAGACCAAAAGTGAATAAAATATTGCTTTTGGAATCTCGAACCGCATCCATGCGTTGCCAAATCGGAAATATCGTTCCTTCTTTGGAATAAGCTTCTAATTCACCTTCCCAACTCCCTCCTTGTGCGAGGACTGTCTTAATTTCTTTGTCTAAGGTGTCAATAGAATTCGATGGATAATAGTCGTTATAGCGAATTTGTTTGGCTTCTTTGAGCGAACGTCCAAATAATTTTTCATGTGCCGGATTAACATAGATTAGTTGTTCTTCCGGGTTAATAACAATAATCGCTTCGTCGGATGATTCAATAATGGATTTGAAGAGTCGTAAATGTCCTTGTGTTTTCTTGCGCTCAGTCACATCTACCCCGACACCAAAAAAGTAGTCTAATGAACCTTCCGGTTTAACAATCGCTCGGCTATGCCATTCGACTAGCACCATTTTTCCGGATTTAGTCAAGACATGACATTCCATTAAGGAAGGTTGCATCGATTTGATTAGACTTTCAAATTCAGTAGAAACGAGTGGGCGTTCGTTAGGTGAAATAAAAGTCGTGAGAAAATCAGTATTAACAATTTCTTCTAAGGAGTACTCTATCGCTTGAAGCATCGCATTATTCATCATTCGAGTACTCCCATCGGGATTGACAGCAAAGAAAAATGCGGGAGAAGCATCGACCAAAGTTTTGACAAAATCTCGTTCTTGGCGCAACGCTTCTTCATGAGCTTTGCGTTCAGTAATATCACGCACCGTGGCACAAATCAGCGAACGTCCCTGAAATAAGTAGGTATTACCACTGGAAATCTCGACTGGAAAAATAGTACCCTCTTTTTTCTTATGCCAACGCAAGGGGATAATTTGCATTCTTTTGTTAACATTACCAAAGGCACCTCTTTTTCTGGCGGGTTCTGCGGAAACATCTTCAGTGGTCATTCGCATCCAGTCTTCTTTGGTATAACCATATAAATCAATAGCGGCATGATTAACGTCAAAAATGCGCTGAGTATTCGCATCAAACACAATCGTTGGATTAGAGGCAGCTTCAAATAATTGGCGATATTTCGACTCACTTTCCCATAATGCCGTTTCAATCTTTTGACGCTCAGTTAAGTCACGTACCGCTAGCATTAAAACTTGTTTACCCTTATGCAAAAAATGACTGCTAGTCACTTCTACCGAAAAGACACTCCCATCTTGTTTTTTATGGTACTGGGTTGATACTGATTTCATGCTTTTCTTAATGGCTTTCAGCGTTTTATCCGGCTGAGCTGATAACTCACTGAGTTGCAGTTTCAACAATTGATTCCGACTATAACCATACAGTTGGCTAGCCATCTTATTGAGATCGAGGATAGTTGTGGTATTGGTATCGACTATAAAAATGGCATCGGATTCTATTTCTAATAACTGTTGATATTTTTTCTCCGTCTCATTGAGTTCTTCTTCAATCCGACGTGGTTCAGTAATATCAACATGGGTTCCGACCATATGGTGTGGTTTCCCAGAAGCATCACGGACCATAACCGAGCGGTTCAAAATCCAACGGTAACTGCCATCTTTATGTTGTAACCGATGCGTATTTTCACAAACTTGGGTTAAGCCATCCAAATGATTTTGGACATCAGCCATAACCCGCTTGTAATCCGCCGGATGAATGCGTTGGTGCCAAATATCGATATGACTGCCTAATTCATTTTCTTCAAATCCTAACATCGTTGCCCAACGAGGAGAAAAATGCACCTCATTGGTTTCTAAATTCCAATCCCATAAATCGTAATTATTATCGGGTATTCTTTCTACGGCAGATTGCGACGCATTTTGACGCAAAGCACGCTCAGTTTCTTTATATGGCGTGACATCGGAGAAGGAAATAACCACCGCATAAGGCGTAGTGACATCATCACGCCATAAAGGATAAGAATGGATTCGAATCCAAATCACCGATTCATCGGATTTCACAATGCCCATAACGACATCTGAATAAGGCTGCCCCGTTCTAAGCGTACAAATAGCCGGGTGCGTTTCCGTGGGAAAAGGCGAGCCATCTTCATGAATTGCTCGCCAATCCGGATCAATCAGCGTCCATCCCATCATTTGCTCTGACGACAAACCTAAAATACGTTCAGCACTGGGATTACAGGCACCAATCGTTCCATTTGCATATTGCAAAACGACACCTTCTTGTAGCACACTGAGCATCTCATCGGCTATCATGGGTTGTTCACGGGAAGTAATATCCATCCCCACCACATAATAAGCATATTCATTCGAAGCAGCGCCATTTAATTCCCATAACACGTTGCGATAATAGCCTTCGTAATGACGAAACCGTGCTGAGAATGAAACCGAGGATAGACCGCCTTCGATTTGCTCGAAGTAATACTGCGTTGAGGGTTGATCCTCCGGATGAACAAAATCTAAAAATCGTTTGGCGAGTAATTGCCCCGTAGATAATCCAAGGGTTTTTTCCCAAGCCGTGTTCACTTCTTTGAACAAGCATTCAGAGTCTAAGATGCCGAACATTGCCGATGAGCGCCAAAAAAAACGAGAATGGCGGGGATTGTTAACAGGCATATTTCTTTCCTAACGATTGAACGGGATTATCACAATAGATGAACCTGATCGGGATAAAGACATTTAGCATTATAATGCGTTTGAAGTGATTATTTCTAACTCGGTATTGTGCTCAATTCATCATTGGAGATTGAATTTGAACCATCTACTCAGTTTTCCACAAAGGAACCCGTCAGTCTCTATAAAAAATAAATCGTCTTCACTTTTCAATTCAGTTTGAAATCAAAATACTAACCTAAAGCACCGGCTTAGACAGCTTGATGTTAACCATTTAGGTCACTTTAGATTCAAGATATCTTGAATTTCTTATTTAATTGGATATCTTTCTCATTTAACAGCAAAAAAAGTACCACTCATTTTATCTTTGTTCTTCTAATTTATTTTAACTCTTATTTCTAATCATTTTATAACAGCGTGAATGACTATACGCTTTAAATTTGCTATAAAAATGAATTGTCTGTTTTTATAATAGGGGTTTAAATCAGCTTTATCAAACAGCATATTCAAATTCAGTTGTTGTATTCATAATGTAGTATAATCTAACTTCAGTTAAGTTAAGCTCATGACCTTGACATTATCGGTGAATTAATATCAAAATAATTCTCTCAGAATGGACATCTGGTAGTGGTAGGTTATGAGAGAGAGGATAATATATAAAAATACCTATTTAGCAGCAACAGCCATCAACACAAGCTGAGCGCATTTAGAATAAAAGCGTATCTTATCTAGAATAGCATGAGAAATAAAGTAACGCTTTAATGACTTAATTTTATCATCTATTTCATAATTCAAGAGAACCTTATAATTAATCCCACTCTGTTCAAGTGATGATTTTAAATTTGACTCTAATCAACCATTATTTTAACTGAAATTAACAATCATTTCAAAAACAAACGCTTTAAACAGAGCAAGCGAAGGTCATCTTTCCATGAGTGCTGATGCAATAACACGTAAGCAGAAAAAAGTAAGTAAAACTGATCCAGCGAAATCAAATAATATGACTGTAAGTGAAGAAAATAAAGAAATTGATCTGAATCATCCCGATTTATTCCTCAATCGTGAATTGAGTCTATTAGCATTTCATCGTCGGGTTTCAGCGCAAGCCCAAGATACCAGTATGCCCTTATTAGAACGATTACGATTTTTATGTATTGCTAGCACTAACCTAGACGAATTTTTTGAGCTCAGAGTCGCCGGTTTAAAACAACGCGTTGTCGTCAGCGCACCACAGGCTGGACCAGATAACATGACTCCACAAGAAGTACTTAATCGGATTCGAGTCGCTGCGGTTGAATTTGTAGAAGAACAATATCGATTACTCAATGAATCACTTTTCCCCGCTTTAGAACAAGAAGGCATTTGTTTTTTAAAACGAGATCAATGGAATGAAGCACAAAATCAATGGGTGCGCACTTATTTTGAAGAAGAATTGCAACCGATTTTAAGTCCAATTGGTTTAGATCCAGCTCATCCCTTTCCACGCATTTTAAATAAAAGCTTAAATTTTATCGTCTCCTTGAAAGGTAAGGATGCTTTTGGGCGTGATAGCGGAATGGCCATAGTACAAGCACCTCGCTCACTACCCCGTTTCATTCAAATTCCACCGGAATTAGCTCAACATCCTTATGATTTTATTTTTCTCTCTTCCATTCTTCACGCCCATGTGGGTGATTTATTTCCCGGGATGAAAGTCACTGGCTGTTATCAATTTCGGGTAACTCGTAATAGTGACTTATTTGTTGACGAGGAAGAAGTAGATGATTTATTACGCGCCTTAGAAGGAGAATTACCGGCGCGCCGCTATGGTGACAGTGTCCGCTTAGAAGTAGCCGATAATTGTCCAGAGAAAATGATTAATTTCTTATTAAAACAATTTAAGTTAGAACAACAAGATTTATATCAAGTCAATGGTCCAGTTAATCTTAATCGCTTATTACCTCTACCGGACTTATTAGACCGACCCGATTTAAAATTTCCTAGTTTCACTCCCAGTGTTCCAACTCGCTTAGGACGCAACTTACTCAACACGATTCGCGAAGGTGACTTATTACTACATCATCCGTTTGAATCTTTTACCCCCGTAGTTGATTTTGTCCGCCAAGCGGCAGTCGATCCGCAGGTGTTAGCGATTAAACAAACTTTATATCGTTCCGGACCAGATTCAGTACTCGTTGATGCCCTGGTAGAAGCCGCTAAAGCGAATAAAGAAGTGACTGTTATTGTGGAATTACGCGCCCGTTTTGATGAAGAAGCCAATATCCGTTTAGCCAATCGGTTACAACAAGCCGGTGCCCATGTGGTCTATGGCGTAGTCGGTTATAAAACCCACGCCAAAATGATTATGGTAGTACGCCGAGAGGGTAAAAAATTAAAACGTTATGTTCATTTAGGTACCGGTAATTATCATGATCGCACCGCACGAATTTATACAGACTACGGCTTATTAACTTGCGATGAAAAACTCGGTGAAGATGTGCATAACATGTTCATGCAACTCACCACACTGGGACGAGGAACTCAATTAAAAAAAATGTTGCAAGCACCCTTTAGTTTGCACACCGGCTTAATAGAACGGATTGAGCGTGAAGCAGAATTTGCTCAACAGGGTAAACCGGCTCATATTATAGCTAAAGTGAATGCTCTCAATGAACCCAAAATCATTAGTACACTGTACAAAGCTTCTATGGCTGGGGTTAAAATTGATTTAATCGTGCGCGGAATTTGTTGTTTAAAACCGGGTATTCCGGGTATTTCTGAAAATATTCAGGTACGTTCTATTGTAGGACGTTTTTTAGAACACACTCGTAGTTTCTACTTCCTTAATAATGGTGATCCAGAAGTTTTTTGTGCTAGTGCTGATTGGATGGACCGCAATCTATTGAAACGCGTAGAAGAATGTTATCCCATTGAAAAGCCAGAACTTAAAACGAGAGTCATTGAACAAGGGTTAAAATTATATTTACAAGACAACACCCAAGCTTGGGTACTGGATAAAGAAGGCAATTATACTCGCCTTACCCCCAAGGAGGGAGAGCCAGCGATTTGCGCTCAACAAACTTTATTACAAACTTTAGCAGAAAAAGCCTAACTGACCTTTATGCGAGTAATTACTTTTAATGCCAACGGTATTCGTGCTGCCGCCAACAAAGGGTTTTTTACTTGGTTAGCTCAACAACATGCTGACATCGTTGGTATTCAAGAAACCAAAGCCCAACAAAATCAACTAACGGATCCACTCTTTTATCCTTCCGGTTATCATTGCTATTACCATGATGCTGAAAAAAAAGGTTATAGCGGAGTGGCTTTGTATACTCGCCAACCACCTCAAGAAGTAGTTAAGAAACTGGGTGAATCAACTCTAGATAAGGAAGGTCGCTATCTTGAAGCCCGTTTTAGTACCCTCAATATTGTTTCTTTATATCTACCCTCTGGCACTTCGGGTAATGAGCGACAACAAGTCAAATTTCAATTGATGGATTACTTTATGCGGCATCTTATCGGACTCAAACAACGTTCTCAAGAATATATTCTTTGTGGCGATTGGAATATAGCTCATCAACCGATTGATTTAAAAAATTGGCGTGGGAACCAAAATCATTCTGGATTTTTACCAGAGGAACGCGCTTGGATGGATCATTTATTGGGCTCAGCCGGTTTTATTGATGCCTTTCGGATAAAAAATCAAGAACCAGAACAATACACTTGGTGGTCTCACCGGGGACAAGCTTGGGTAAACAACACCGGTTGGCGAATTGATTACCAAATTATTACCCCAAGTTTAAAAGATAAGGTTAAAAATGTTCATATTTACAAAGAACAACGTTTTTCGGATCATGCTCCGCTAATAATAGATTATGATTATGTGTTTTAAATACTCGAGTAAACAATCGTTCGGAAATAATCTCACTCCCCACTATTCAAATAAAAGTGCTGCCGCCACTTTCCGTCCTTCTGCCATAAGAATCATATAAGTTCGACAAGCTGCTGGTGTATTCATTACTTCTACCCCAATTCCATCATGAGTTAATGGTGTCAATAACTCAGGAGTGGGAAAATGTATGGCGGCTCCGGTTCCTAATAAAACCACCTCCGGGCATAAAGCACGCAAGCGTTGAAAATGATCTGGTTCCAACCGATTAAAATCCTTTACCGCCCATTCACTGAGATACTCAGGCATGACAATAATACTTTGAGTATAAATTTTGTCATTAATAGTCACACTTTGTGAGTCATAACGTTGTATTTGATAACTTGCCTGCCCAAAGTCTAATTGAAATTTCATGTCACTTCTGCCAATCGTTTAATTATATTCAATAATCATGATTAACTGATAACTAACAACGGTTAACTATTAACCATTTTTTGTAATCGCTTTAGGAAAACCATCATTTCCTTAGCAGCTTGCTTATCACCTTTGGATTCTGCTACTGCAATTCCTTGAGTATAAACCTGAATGGCTTCTTGAATTTGTTGGTTTTCAGTTAAAGCTTTGCCATAATTTTTCCAAGCTGCAGAATACTGGGGTTCAAATTCAATGGCTTTGGCAAAATGCTGCGCTGCTTGTGCAAAATCCTTTTGTTTGAAATAGGCGTTACCTAAGCCAAAACGAAGTAAAGCATTGTCTTGTCCTTGTCTTAACAATGCTTCAAAATTGTTGATAAGCTTATTCATTGGCTTTTACCGATTTTGGAAGAGAAACTTATAAAAAATAATTTTGAGATATTACCGTCTAAAAATGGCTATCTCTCAGCAAATGGTTAGCTTGGGGAGGGAGCAAATGGTAAAAAATAGATAGCTTTAAAATAAAGGTAGTTGATCGATAAGCCGGGTTCTGTTCATCACTTCTAGTAAGCAATGTAGCAGTCATTCATCTGGGATATTTGTCACCAAATACCTCTAGCAACCTACCCGGGAATAATGCGGACCACATCGGTAGTCGCTTTAGCGGCGGCTACTATTCCCCTATTTGGTCTTGCTTCAGGTGGGGTTTACCTTGCCATTGATGTTACCATCAATGCGGTGCGCTCTTACCGACACCTTTTCACCCTTACCTTTTGCAGTTAGCCGTTATCAATGATTCAAACCGGATAACTGCAACTGGCGGTATATTTTCTGTGGCACTTTCCGTAGGCTTACGTCTCCCAGGTGTTACCTGGCACCCTGTCCTGTGAAGCCCGGACTTTCCTCTGTATTTTAAGCGAATACAGCGACTGCTTAACCAACTACCTACCCTACTTAGTATAGATTTTTCTTTCACCAATATCTACCTGTCTATAAAAATAATTCTGGTTTACCTATCCCAAATCCTTGAGCAAAATCAACCCCGATAGCTTTTAAAGCCAGTAAAGTCGCTTCATTTTCTACCCACTCGGCAATGGTTTTTAGTTTCATGACATGTCCAATTTGAGTGACTGCTTCTACAATCGCATGATCAATTGGATCAATGACCATATCTTTCACAAAACTACCATCTAATTTCAGATAATTCACGGGTAATTGTTTTAAATAACCAAATGAGGATACCCCACTACCAAAATCGTCTAAGGCAAAACGAAATCCGAGTTGACTCAGTTCTTGCATAAATTCGACGACTTTATCTAAAGATGAAATAGCGGTAGTTTCGGTAATTTCAAAACACACTAATTGAGCTGGTACAGCTAAAATTTTTAACTCATCACGGATAAATTGAGCAAAACTGGGGTCATTTAAAGTGGCACCGGATAAATTAATCGCAATAAAATCAGATAATTTATTCTCTTGAGGTTGGTTGGCTAGATGGGTGAAAACCTTATGTACTACCCAGCGATCAATTCTGGGCATCAGATTATAGCGTTCGGCAGCGGGTAAGAAACTGCCGGGGAAAATCATTTTTCCGTCTTCATCGCGCATCCGTATCAAAATTTCACCATGTACTTCGGATTGTTTATCTGGGTCAACGGGGGCAATTTTTTGTTTGTATAATACTAACCGATCTTCTTCTATAGCTTTGATAATGCGACTTACCCACAGCATTTCCCCTTGCCGGATGGTCATTAATTTTTCATCTTCACCGATAGAAACATGGATACAGTTACGTCCTTTATCTTTAGCCGCATAGCAGGCAAGATCAGCATTACTCAATACGGCAGCTATATTCTCGGTTTGCGCGTTAACCGGTACCACTCCAATACTGACCCCGATTTCAACGTTTCGGTCTTCCCAAACGAAGCGAAAATCACGTACGGTGTTTAAATAAGCTTCTGCCACTACAGCCGCATATTCGATAGAACAGTCTTTTAATAAAATCCCAAATTCATCTCCGCCTAACCGAGCAAAGATGTCACCATGACGTACCCGTGTTTGCAAAACCGTGACGAGTTGTTTTAACAGTGCATCGCCAGCGGCATGTCCTTTGGTATCATTAACGATTTTAAACTGATCTAAATCGAGGTAAAGAAAGGAATGTTCTTGATCTCCCACTTTAGCGTTATTGATTAAACTAGCTAATTGGTATTCAAATTCACGACGGTTATATAACCCCGTCAAGGCGTCATGACTCGCTTGGTGAGATAATTGTTCACGTAACCGGTGTTCTTTACTGACATCGTGGAATACCATAATGACACCTTCAATTTGACCATGACGGTCGCGAATCGGCGCCACTGAATTTTCGATGGCAATTGCGCGTTGTTCGTGATTGACTAATAAACTTTGTCGAGGTGGACTAATGACACCACGTAGGCAGCGTGCCACGGGATTTTCTATGGTGGCATCCGGTTCCAAGCTTTTGAGTTGAAATAATTCAGTAATCGGTTGGTTAATTGCTTGGTAGTTAGTATAACCAATTAATTCTTCTGCTACTGGGTTAAGGTAAGTGATCCGACCCTGGCTATCAGTGGTAATAACCGCATCAGCAATGGAGTGGAGAGTGTTGTTCGCCAGTTCTTTTTCTTTATGTAAATTATCTTCGGCTTGATAACGCTCCGCATAAGCAGCGGCCACTAAAAAGGCCGTAAATGAGGTAATACTAATAAACCCAATTTCTAAAAGTAAGTCACTGGTTTCAATAAATTCCCCAGTTGGATAAATTCGATTGAGCCCACCACTCAGGAGGATAGCGGCTATAATAAGTGCTGCGAGAGTCGCACCATGTTGTTGAAATCGAACGGCTGCCCAAACCGCAAAGGGCAAAATAAGATATAGAAAAATCAGTCTATTACCATAATCTACTTGTAAAGTAAGACTACTAACAATGGTGAGACATAATAATACCGCGATGCCTTCGAGTAAATGCCAATAATTATAACCTCTTACGGGCAATTGTCGCCATACCAGTAAAGTGGAAGTTAACACCAGCATACTGATACCATCATTAAACCAACTGGTTAGCCAAATCTCACTCAGATATTCGCTAGGAATGTCGTTTTCTAAGAATAAACCGAGCATCGCTACACTGGACCCTAATAAAGGGGCAATGATAAAGACTATTATTCCAAATAAAAAAGTATCACGTACTTGGGAAAGATTAATTCGAAATTGAAAGTATTTTAGGATTTGTGTAGCAAAAATCGCTTGAACAATAGCACCCAGTGCTGAAAAGCTAGTTAACATGAGGGGAACATTCATGTCAGTGTCTAACCAAGACAGGAGTGGAATAGCTTTTAAGTTAGTATTGAGTAAAAACAATCCCACTACAATCCCTGGCCATAGGTGTACACTAAAAAGTAATAAAGCCGCTAAAGCAATACCAGCCGGCAACGGGATAGGCATAACGCCACGTTGTCCGCCTTCGATCACAAAGCCAACATAACCAGCCACATAGTAAATAATGGCCAGTAAGGTCACACGCCATACGCAAACCAATCTACCTCGCCAAGGTGAGGGTCGAATTGGCTTTAATCTATTGATTTTTTTTTGCATCTTGAAATTACCCCAATTTAATCAGTGGTCATTTTAAATGGGGAATTATAATATAGGGTAATATTAGTCGAATAAATAATTTTTGCAAACTATAAAAATTAACTAATTTATTCTATATAACATAATATTATTATTCTCTAAATTAAAAAATAACCATTTACCTTTACACGCTAACTAAGATGATTGTATCAAAGTGGTTACGTTAGGGAAATAGCATTTCTAATTAGGGCGTGTTATCAATTAAAAAAAAGACATTAAGTGTATAATAACTGAGATGATAACAATTCAATAGGAATAGAAAAAATATGAGTCGGCGATAGGCACTGAGCGAGGCACAATGGTCAAAAGCGAAATCCAGGGAAATGAACTCACGGCTCCCACTCCGTTCCAGCTAGGCTACTACGCCTGCTCAAATTACAAATCTCCTTAGCAATCTAAATTTTGCTAAAAGAACTGTAGTCAATAATGAGGCTACAAAAACGGCTATTGGGAATACAACTTCCCATAATACATGGTTAAATCTAAATGCACTCAAATATTCTACAAACGCGACATGAACAACGTATACTCCGAGCATGTAGGGACCAAATTGGGTAATAAAAAGATTCTTTCCTAAAGCAGGTTTTGCTAACGCAATTAACGCAACCCCTGTCCCAAATAAAACCGTCCCTAACAAGTAGTCATGCCGAAGAGGAGAAATATGATAAAAATGCAAAAGCACGAAAATTTCTAGAAAATGTAGCAAAACACCTAACAATGTCAACACAATGGCAAATGTCAGCGAGAATGATTTTCCAGCTTGAGAAAAATAGAGTCCGGTCGCAAAGAAAATTGTACCAAAAAATGGCCCGTTTCTAGTATCAAAATCAATGGACAACCCAATGGGAGTAGTCGAATAGGAGCCGGCAATTAGTCCAAATACATAAAGCGAGAGAGCTATTGGAATAAAATAGGCACGTAATTTTAATTTTATCAATATTACTGCGATGAGTAATGACTGAATCAGTGCGGAAAGAAACCACAAATGAACTTTAGTTCCTAGAAAAAAAAACTCCTTTGGTTGATTTAATATATTAGTGAGGTTCTGAAATAGAATTTTTCTTGTTTCACCAAAACCTTGTAGCGTAAATATCTTAAGAGAAAGCAAAGGTAATAGCAAATACACCAAAGACCAAAATAAAAAAATCCATAAGATTCTACTTCCATAACGGAGAAATACCTGATTAAGTGATTTGCCTGTATTCAGTTTCTTGCCAACAAGGTACCCAGCGATGATAAAAAAAAATGGCACCGCAAATCGTGCACTTTGATCTAAAATAGATGTATATACTACGAAAGATCGAGTATGGATCAAAATGACTGCAAACATTGCCAAAACCCTAATAAAATCGATACTAGAAATGCGCGTTGTTGACATATCCAATTTTTAGCCAAGTAGCCAAATCGAGGAAGGCAATGCCTCGAGGCTAATTTTATGCCATGTATGATCTAAGCGAATATAAAAAACCACACAGCAGCAATTTTTCTTCTTCGTATAACTACTGAAACAGAATAGGCTATCGTTAACAAAATTTATTGACTCTGTCAATAAAAATTCTTGTTCTAGGGCGTGTCATCAATTAAAGTAACTCATTAAAAAAAATGTCAACTCTCCCAAAATAAATCCATTATCTACCCGGTAGGTCGGACAAAGCGTAGCGTGTCCGACGGATTCCTTCGGATTCCTTTGAACAGAACAGAACAGTCGGACACGCTACGCTTTGTCCGACCTACACGGGGATTTGAATTGATTTCATTGGAACCCTTGACCGGTTGTTCAAGGAGCAACCGGAATTGATGACACGCCCTAGTGTCATAGGAGCAAACATAGGCTGACAATCTTCGGTCGATCTTCATTGGCAAAAACGGATTGAATACCCCAAAATAAAGCTTGCACATTAATAAATTTTTCCTAAAATGGTCAAAAAGATAATTATTTAGGTAGGTATAAATAACCTTTGACTAAAAAACGATTACCAGGCTTTGTCAACCTTAAAATTTAATTTCCTCATGTTTAACACCCATCAAACTTCATTCATACCACGTACTCGCGTTAAAATTTGTGGTATAACTCGTCCTCAAGATGCCTTGGTTGCTGCGCAACTGGGAGTTGATGCCATTGGCTTAATATTTTATGAAAAAAGTCCTCGTGCAATCACGGTGGAACAAGCTCAAGCGATTGTTCGAGATTTACCTCCCTTTGTTACCGTGGTCGGTTTATTTGTTAATGCCAAACCACAGTGGGTAAGCCATATTTTGTCTCAAGTATCACTCGATAGCTTGCAATTTCACGGTGAGGAAACCCCAGAGTACTGTAGTACGTTCGGTAAACCCTACATTAAAGCATTACGCATGCGTCCGGATCTGGATATCCCACTAGAGGCACAACGTTATACTCAAGCTAGCGCTCTATTATTAGATAGTTATGTACCCGGTCTCCAAGGCGGTACCGGGGTCGCATTTGATTGGCGACGAATCCCAACTCACATTTCCAAACCATTTATCATTGCCGGTGGCTTAACCCCTGACAATGTAAGCCAAGCGATTGCGACTTTACGTCCTTATGCAGTTGATGTCAGCGGTGGCGTTGAATCAGCTAAAGGGATTAAAGACGCAGACAAAATGACTGCATTCATGAAAGGTGTCTCCATGTCCATTACCTATTTAATGACGAAAGATATATCACATAGCTTACCCGATGAACACGGTCATTTCGGCCCTTACGGGGGTTGCTTTGTAGCAGAAACTTTGATGCAACCGCTGGAAGAATTACGCCAAGCCTACGAACATCATTTGCAAGATTCCGCTTTTTTAGCTGAATTAAATAATGATTTACATCACTTTGTGGGTAGACCTTCTCCCTTATATCATGCTGCTCGCTGGTCGGAACAATTAGGTGGCGCACAAATTTACCTCAAACGCGAAGATTTAAATCACACTGGGGCGCATAAAATCAATAATACCGTCGGACAAGCTTTACTCGCTAAACGGATGGGTAAAACCCGGATCATCGCGGAAACCGGTGCCGGTCAACATGGCGTTGCGACTGCCACGGTTGCCGCACGCTTTGGCTTTAAATGTGTCGTCTACATGGGCGCCAAAGATATCAAACGCCAAGCCATCAATGTTTATCGAATGCGCTTACTCGGTGCCGAAGTGCGAGCCGTTGAATCCGGTTCGCAAACTTTAAAAGATGCCCTCAATGAAGCGATGCGCGATTGGGTAACTCATGTAGACGATACCTTTTACATTATCGGTACCGTTGCTGGACCACATCCCTACCCGGTGATGGTTCGCCACTTTCAATCGGTTATTGGACGAGAAACTCGCCAGCAAATTAAAGTATTGGCAGGTCGGTTACCGGATGTACTCATTGCCTGTGTGGGTGGTGGTTCTAATGCCATCGGTCTATTTTATCCGTTTTTAGAAGATAAAAATATTGTCATTTATGGCGTTGAAGCCGCTGGCGAAGGCATCGCCACCGGTCATCATGCTGCTCCCTTATGTGCAGGTAAACCGGGGGTACTGCATGGCAATCGAACTTATTTAATGACCGATGATAATGGGCAAATTATTGAAACACATTCTATTTCTGCTGGGTTAGATTATCCGGGTGTGGGACCAGAACATGCCTGGTTAAAAGATAGTGGGCGGGTTCAGTATGTCGCTATCACTGATCAGGAAGCGCTCGCCGCTTTTCACGACTTAACCAAGTTAGAAGGCATTATACCCGCCCTCGAGTCTAGTCATGCCTTGGCTTATTGCAAAAAAATAGCACCGACATTAAGTAAAGACAAAATTATCATCGTCAATCTCTCGGGACGAGGTGATAAAGACATTCACACGGTAGCGACATTGGAAGGTATTTCACTATGAATCGGTTAACACTTTGTTTCAATCAACTCCGCGAGCAACGACGGGCTGCACTTATTCCCTACATCACGGCGGGTGATCCCACGCCCACTTTAACAGTCCCTTTGATGCACGCTTTAGTCTCCGCCGGTGCTGATATCATCGAATTAGGTATTCCCTTTTCTGACCCAATGGCGGATGGTCCCGTTATTCAAAAAGCGAGTGAACGAGCCTTAGCGGCTGGTACGCGGTTACGAGATGTGTTAGACATGGTGAAAATTTTCCGCGAACAAGATCAAACGACGCCAGTGGTTCTGATGGGCTATCTTAATCCTATTGAAATAATGGGTTATAAAACTTTTGTAGAAACCGCAGAGTCCGTCGAAGTCGATGGCGTATTAACGGTTGATTTACCACCGGAAGAAATGGGTGAACTGGGTATTTTATTACGTTCTCACAATTTAGCGCCTATCTTTCTGTTGGCACCCACCACGACACCCGAGCGGATTAAACGGATTTGTACTCAGGCTCATGGTTACTTGTATTATGTTTCTCTCAAAGGCGTCACCGGAAGTAGTCATCTCAATGTCGCCGAAGTGGCTAGCAAAATAACCGAAATTCGCCGCTATACTCATTTACCGCTGGGCGTTGGTTTTGGTATTAAAGATGCTTCAACTGCTGCTCAAATTGCAGCCATCAGCGATGCGGTCGTGGTTGGTAGTGCCTTAGTGCAACGGATTGCCGACACGCCGCCAGAGCAAATTTTAGCGGTGGTACCGGCATTTTTACGAGAATTACGACATGCGATGGATGCGTCACCTAAAACCAATTAAATTGATTTTGATAGAGTCACCGATGTTGCGATTATGGAGTATCGGTGCTCTCGGTGCACGGTGGGGCATTCAAACGGAAACTTCTTTTCTCCAATGGTTGATTCCAAAGTACAAGTCGTTGCCGACAAATTAGGGATAGAAGTTTACAGTGATTCTATTGATGTTAAAAATTTATAACCCTAGTTAAGCACGGCTGCTCTACCTTCTTTTAAATCCACTGGGTTCCACTGCCATCAACTTATTGCATAAGGCTCGTTATTAATGAGCTTTTGTAAAATTTACCGTATATAAGTTATTTAGTACCGTTTATCTATTAAAACCTAAATTAAAATATATTTATTGATATTATAATAATTGTATACTGTTTTTGTATACAAAAGGCCACTTAACCAAGACCAAATGGTTGAGTGTTATTATAAAGAAAAGGTAGGGATTTGCTAAAAAGCAGAGATATTCTTACTTCTTCTTTGTTCCTAACTATGACTTGCTTGGCAATGAAGCCTTTCATAGTAAAAGGAGAAAGTGATGAAAAAAATTATTATGTTGTTTGCTGCAGCCATATTCTTGTATGGCGCCCCTAATGTTTATGCAGAAACTAAAATACATCCAGGCATGTCAGTGGATGAAATAAAGGCGGTTCTCGAGGAACATGGCATTTCTCTTGCGCCACCACCCGACTCTACAACAGATATAGCAGAAGATGCGGCTACCCCATCAACTGTAGATCAATCCCAAGCGTTACCACCCTATGTTAAAGTAGATAATTCCAATCCAGTGCATACAACTGGGCCATGTTCTCCTCCTCCTTCTCCTAGTTTCAGTGTGACGGGATGGGATATGGGTTTCATCATGGGTCCTTTTCCTGTAACTGCGGTTACTAATCAACTCTCATCACCTGAAACAGTAAACTGGGTAGCTGTGGGACCACCTGCTTGGAAAGCTGGGGTGGCTGTAGGAGATGGATGGCTATTATTTGAACAGGGCGATACTTGGAATAACAACTGGTGGATAATCACAGATGCAAACGTAGTCGTATCCAGTATCAAAATTGATGCTTGGAATAAAATAGGTGGTTCTAACAAACACGCTGTTTTCGATATAATTCATGGTCCAATAGTAACCCCAGGTTCTGCAAATGGATTACCTTTTACTAAGGTTCCTCCCGGATGGCCAACAAACACCAATGTTGTCTATAGTACTCCCGTATTAGGAACGCCAAATGATCTTTATGGTGTTATGACAATCAATTTCCCTTCAGGTTTTTCAGGGGCTGCACCACTTGGTGGCTTCTTGATGTTTAAAGCAGACACAGACTGCATGCCAGTTCAAGAAGTACTCCTCAATTCCTATGACGGTACCACCCTCAACTTCACCGTGGTTGGCGAAGGTGCGGTAGCAATTACAAAAGAAGACGGCTCGGTGGTGCAAGGACCTTTTGTAGTCGAACGTGGCGAGGGTCAAAATACCTTTACTACTCAATTCACTCCTAAAGCCAATTCTTGCTATGTTATGACGGATATAGACACCGGCACTGTGATGACAGACAAGTATTGCTTCTAATAAGAGGCACGCTTATAACAACTAACTGAAAAATAAAAGAGCAACTGTGATCGAATTGAAATAACAGTTGCTCTATAAAAATCGCTAATATCAGTCCCATAAAGTTTAATAGTAAAAACTATTTATTATCAATAGGTTAATTCCATTGGCCGCTAATCAAAATAATTAATATCACCATTAATCCCTTAATTATTACCTTCCATCGTATTTAAGTGGTACAAAACAGATTGCCTTTACCATACTGAGATGGTAGCTAGCAATTATTTAAAGTGAACTGACCAAAACGCTCTAAATAAAGTTAACTACAAGAAGAATCGGTAGGAGTTTGCTCAATCCAAAGTAAACCACTGCTTGCTTTTTTCTTCTGGCTATGTATTGAAAGACCTTAACGTATTAATCATATGTGAAGCAATCATAGTAATTTAAGGAGAAAATGATGAAAAAAACCAGTCTATTGCTGGCAGCCAGTATGTTGTTGTATGGTGCCTCAAGCCCTTCTGTCTTCGCTGACACAGACATAACCACCGATATGTCAGATGAAGCCGTCCTGAAAGTCCTCGAAGAGTATGGTGTTTTAGCAGCCGCTGATACAGTTTCCGTAGCTACAGAGGAAGAAGAAGGAGATTCCCAGTCTGATGGAGATGTAACCGCCGCCGCAATCCCCCCCAATGTTTTTGTAGATGATTCAAACATAATACATATGTCTGAGTTCTGTGGGTTCCAGCCAAATGGTTATCAAATGGCTAATTTCCCGGTAACGGTAAATGGAGGTGCTACCGTTAACTTTGTAAGATTCAGTGCCGCGATGATAGCTGCTTATCCGGTGTTAGCCACCGCCGGTATAGCCAAAGGAATGGGGTGGTTATTATTTGAAAAAGGCGACACCTGGGATGCTAAGTGGTGGCTGATTACCAAAATAGCTATAACTAGTATCAAGATTGATCCGTTATCAAGGACAGGTCCAGGAGCGCATAAATATGCCTTTGATATAATACATAGGCCAACTCATAGTGACGAACCTGTAGGAGGCTCGCAAAAAGGGTGGGCTATTACTCAAGAACCTCCATCACTACCAGTTGGGTTCAAGGCAACTTATAGTCGACCAGTAGTAGTTGGTAATCATACTACTACTTATCCCCCTCCATCTGATATCAATGGTAACCCTCCTGGACCACATGACATGTATGGTACTCTAACAATCAACTTCACTGCCGCCCCGGCTGTAGGACTGATAAAACTACCACCCTTCTTTACTTTCCGAGCCGATACCGATTGCTTACCAATTAGAGAGGGTCAAGTGATCTCTTATAATCAGGAAACGAGCACGTTGGTTATGAAGATCCTGGCAGAGAATGATGGACTAGCCGCTATTATGCAAAGATGCGACGAGGATGTTAGTACTGTTGCCGGTCCTTTTGAGTTAACGGGTGAAAATGGGAATACTATTAGTACCTCACTTAAACTTAAAAGTGGTTGTTGCTATAGTTTGATGGATTTAGATTCTTTAGAGACGGTCAAGCTGCTGGGAGTCAACACCAGCGCGGATAATGAAGTCTGCGCGCAATGAGTACTCGGTTTCTAGCAACCCAGAAGAACCAATTAATTGCAAGCTAACTCTACTCAAGAGCAACTGCGGTCGAATTTAGAAAACAGTTGCTCGGGTAGCAAAGAAAAAAGTTAGATTTAGAATTGTCTCTCTAATTTTTTTGTGTGAACGATTTTAGTATTATATACTAAAAGTAGTTAATTTACTTACTAAAATTGCGGTGCGCTTGACCAGAGCAACCTCAACAAGTAGTTAACTATCCGGTTGAGAATGTCGTTTTATTTTCAACCAAGAGAAAGAGAAGAAGAATCGGTAGGAATTTGCTTAATCACAAGCAAATCACTTCTTGCTCTTCTTTTCTGGCTATGTATTGAAAGACCTTAACGTATTAACCATATGTGAAGCAATCATAGTAATTAAGGAGAAAGTAATGAAAAAAACCAGTCTATTGCTGGCGGTAGGTGCATTATTGTATGGTGCATCAGGTAGTTATGCCATTGCTGAAGAAGAAATTAGCCTTTATCCAGGAATGCCAGAAGAACAACTCATGTCTATTCTAGACCAAGTTGTTATCCCACCATCAGATGTACCAGAAATAGCAGAAGATGCCCCTGTTTCAGGGGATGTTTCGCCTGCTGGACTCGATCCCCCCCAAAAATTACCTCTTAATGTTAGTGTTGCAGCAACCCCTAGCTCAACCCCTAGCCCCCTTGATCCTACTGATACCAGCGAGGCAGTACACAAGCCGGCTATGTGTGATCCTAACTCATTCCCGGTGAATGGAGCTGAAATGAAGGGAATCCTCGTGGAGGTGGCTTTTGCCGACGGAACTACAAGCTCAGCTAGGTGGCAAACAACTAGCCCAACTGGAGGTGAAGCTAGAGGTACTGGGTTTGCACTAGGAAAGGGATGGGTATTGGCTCAGAGGGATGACACCTGGTATACGAATCACCCATGGATACTCTTTACCACTAAAGATATAAAACAAATTGTGATCCACGCTTTAGATGTTAAACCACCGAAGGGAAGGGTATATGCTTTTGATATCGGTGGAAAATTGCCTCGTGCTCCTGTTTCTGGTGGTATTACAACCCTTGAGCATACCGAAGGTGCAGCAAGAGGACGATTTATTTCTCTAGCGTCTCCAGCAACTGTGAAATTCACGGCAATCTATAGTGACCCAGTATACGTTGACCCTGCACATCTACCGCCACCGCCAGGTGTTTTACCAAACGATGGCAACACCGCTATTCCAGGCGGAGGTACACCTAAACATGACCTTTATGGCACCTTAGAAATCAATTTCGCGCCAGCAATTAAAGGAACTGTGCTACTAACAGATCCCTCTTTTAGGTTTGTAGCCGATACAGATTGCTTACCAGTGAAAGAGGCTAAATTTGACTCTTATCAGGGTGGCATGGTGAACTTTACTCTAACTGGAGACGGGTCTGCCTATATTGCGGAAAGATGCGGAGCGAGTTCTAATTTAGTTGCTGGTCCATTTGCAGTAGCGTATATCGATGGTGCAGTTGGTTTTAGCACTTCACTGACTCCTCACGAAAGTTGTTGCTACAGTGTGGTAAACATAGCCAATAATGGTACTCAAAATACAGTTCCGCTGTTGGGAGTGTCCACCAACGCAAATAATGAGGTCTGCCCCTAACAACTAAAAAAATCCATATTAATTACTAACTAACTCTACCCTAGAGCAACGGTGCTCAAATTGAGAGAATCGTTGCTCGGTTTTGATTGCTGCTCAGCAAAAAAATTCTGAACTGAATTCAATTGAGTATAAAAGAAAAAATTGAGTAGTGTAGATTTAAGTTGTACATCATACTTTGTTATTGTATATTAATTTTAGTTATTTTACTAATATTGAGGTAAGCTCAACTAAAGCCACCTCAACCAGTAGTTAACTATCCAGTTGGAAATGTGATTTCATTTTCAACTCAGGGAAGAAGAATCGGTAGGAATTTGCTCAATCTAGAGCAACCCAATTCTTGCTTTTTTTCTTCAAGCTATGTATTGACTGACCCGATAATTAATCATAGTCATTAAGGAGAAAATAATGAAAAAAACCAGTCTGTTGCTGGCAATAGGCGCATTATTATATGGTACTTCAGGTACTTATGCCCTCGCTGAATTAACCCTACATCCAGAAATGTCACCAGCAGAAGTCAGTGCTTTTCTGGACACAATGAATCTTCAGCCAATCAAAGGAATGTCGGAAAATGCCCCTGACTTGGGGCTTGCCTCGCCTACTGGCCTTGATCCCGCACAAGCTTTACCTAAGAATGTTGCTGTAGATAGTAGCAACGCAATACACCTACTTAAAATGTGTCCTGAATCATTCGCTGTGAATGGACATGAAATGGCTAAATTTCCGGTGACGGTGACCTTTGGAGATGGGACTAAAGAGACACAGTGGTGGACAGCCGGGACTGGCACCAAGGGATATGCTTCCGGAACAGGGTGGTTATTGGCTCAGAAAGATGATACCTGGAACCATCAATGGACACTCTCTACTAATACGGGTGTATCTATAAAACAAATTGTGTTCAAACCTTTAAAAAGAAACACGTCGGGGGATAATCCAGGGGAGAAAATAGTATATGCCTTTGATGTTGGTGGAAAACTGCCTCGTGCTCCAGTAACTACTGCTCCTGAACATACCCCGGGGTCTGCAAGGGGTCAGTTTATTAGACAAACTCTTCCTACAGCACCATCACCGATTTTCACGGCAACCTATAGTGACCCAGTATATACTGCCACTCATGATGCTGATCCGCAAACGAATAATTCGTCGCTAGATGGCAACAATATTCCACTCAATGAAGCACCCAAGTTATCTAACAACTACCGTAAACCGATACATGACCTTTATGGAACGCTGACCATTGATTTTCCAACCCCGGTTGGAGGCAATACACCAATAAATGTGGTCGATTTTGCTTACATAGCTGATACCGACTGCATACTACCGGTTCGTGAAATAACCATTAATTCATATGAAAATGGCATTCTTAACTTCACTGTTATTGCCGACCAAGGTGCGGTAGCCATTATGGAAAACGCCCAGAAGTTAGTGGGGGAGCTATTTGTGGTAGAGCTTGGCGATGGTCCGGTTACTTTCACAACTCCATTCACGCCTCAAAGTGGTTCTTGCTATCACATGATGGATGTAGATACTCTCAAAGTCATGACAAAAGATTATTGCTTCTAGTAAGCAACTTACTTATAGCAGCTAACTAATAACTCAAAGAGCAACTGTGATCGAAGTTACCAGACAGTTGCTTTTTTTTCAACCAGATAGGATGCGTTAGGCTCAGCCGTAACGCTCCCTGACCTAGCGCCTCGCTAATGTACCCTTAACGGTTCATCCAAATTTCCCCTTTGACAAAAATAATTTACTTAATCACGTTTTTTCGTTAGCATAAAATTGTCAAGTAGCTTGATGCGTCCCTATCTTGGCTTGCTGTAGCTAGTCTTGAGCTAGTCTTGGATTAGGTTTTAAATGTGATTCCACTTATCATCCTTTTCTTACTTTGGTGTAGATACCTCTGCTTTAACCAAGGGGAGAATTCTTAACTTAAATGGCCGTGACGCTATTTTAATTTAACTTAATCAATACGTTAATTGATCATTCTAGAAAAAATTAATTTTTCTTATGGTTGGATAAAAATGAATACGTGAGTTTTTATAATTGACAAGGTAAACTATCTGAATCAATATTGGGTAACTGATTCCTCGACTAGATTGGTGAGTAAATAATGGCGACTATTGAAATCGATGGCAAACCTTATCAAGCACAACCTGGGCAAATGCTGATTGAGGTAGCAGATGCGAATGGAATCAACATTCCTCGTTTCTGTTATCATAAAAAATTATCCGTTGCCGCTAATTGTCGGATGTGTTTGGTAGAAGTAGAAAAGGCTCCTAAGCCCATGCCAGCCTGTGCAACTCCAGTTATGGATGGCATGAAAGTATGGACACGTTCAGCTAAAGCCCTAACTGCACAACAAGCAGTTATGGAATTTTTACTGATTAATCACCCGCTGGATTGTCCTATTTGTGATCAAGGCGGTGAATGCGAATTACAAGATGTGGCGGTCGGTTATGGCAAGGATGTATCGCGTTATGATGAAGGCAAGCGTGTGGTGGTTGATAAAAATTTAGGGCCACTGATTGCTACAGAAATGACTCGTTGTATTCACTGTACTCGGTGTGTGCGTTTCAGCCAAGAAATTACCGGTATTCAAGAAATGGGTGCTCCGGGACGCGGTGAACATACTTATATTGGTACTTATATTGAAAAAAATATTGCTTCGGAACTTTCTGGCAATATGATTGATCTCTGTCCAGTGGGTGCGTTGACTTCCAAACCCTTTCGCTTTGCTGCCCGTGCTTGGGAAATGCAGCAATGTGATACCATAGCACCACATGATTCGCTGGGTTCTAATCTGCATTTACATATTCGCCGTAATCAAATCATGCGGGTAGCGCCGAAAGAAAATGAAGCGATTAATGAAGTTTGGATTTCTGATCGGGATCGTTTTAGCTATCAAGGTCTCACTGCTGAAGACCGGTTGACTGCCCCCATGATTAGAATTGGTGATACGTGGCAAGCCACTTCTTGGGAAAAAGCGTTAGCCTTTGTCAAAGAAGGTCTGAAAAAAGTAATTAATGTTCATGGTAATCAATCGGTTGGTGCTTTAGCTTCACCCACGGCCACGGTAGAAGAGTTATATTTATTACAAAAATTTATGCGCGGCATCGGTAGTCACAATATCGATCATCGCTTGCGCCAAATTGATTTTAGTGATCAAAATGCCGCACCTTTATTTCCTTATTTGGGACAAGCTATTGCGGACTTAGAACAGAGTGATACTACATTTATCATTGGTTCGCATCTGCGCAAAGAACAACCTTTGCTCAATCATCGGCTACGTAAAGCGAGCTTGCGTGGCGCTAAAATCATCCTGGTTAATCCAATTGATTATGAATTTAATTTACCAATTGCCGCTAAAATCATTGCGCCTCCAGCAACTTGGCTAAATCACCTTGCCGGTATTGCCAAAGCGTTGTTAGAAAATCGTTCTAGTCTTATTCCCCGCAGTGTAGAAGCCTTATTGGCAACGGTATCACCTGACGCCCAACAACGGGCAATGGCACAGACACTCTGTATCGGGAATAAGCGAACTGTATTATTGGGTAATCTAGCCACTGCGCATCCCCAATTTTCGATAATTCGAGCTTTAGCCGCTGTTATTGCGAAATTAAGTGGGGCAACCTTCGGTTATTTAGGCGAAGCTAATAATACGGCGGGGGCTTGGTTAGCGGGCGCTATTCCTCACCGTAGTGCTGCGGGTAACCCCATCGAAGCGGCTGGCTTAGATGCTCATACCATGCTAACTCAAGGAATGAAAAGCTATATTCTACTCGGGTTAGAACCAGAATTGGATAGTTGCAATGGGAGGGTGGCATTAAGCAATTTACAACAAGCTGATTTTGTAATTTCTTTAACCGCTTATCGAACTTCGACTATTGAAAATTATGCTGATGTGATGTTACCTATTGCTTTATTTGCTGAAACCTCAGGTACTTACATAAATGGGGCTGGGTGTTGGCAAAGTTTTAAAGGCGCCATTCAACCCACCGGTGACATACGACCCGCCTGGAAAATTTTGCGAGTATTAGGTAATCTATTTAACTTAGAGGGTTTCGAGTATACGGCCTCGGACCAAATTTGTGATGAATTACGTCAGCAAGTTGGTAATAAAATCGCTGGTAATAAAACGGCTTGGCAAATTCCGACGCACTTGGAATTGAACTCTACCTCTGGGTTACAACGCATTACCGAAATGCCCATTTATTCAGTCGATGCGTTAGTTCGTCGGGCCATGGCGTTACAACACACTCTGGATGCAACTCAAGTCACGGGTATACATATCAATACCCAAATGGCTACTCAACTGGGGTTAACCGCAAATAACCCCGTCATGGTTAAACAAAATGGCGCCGCTATTAACTTGCCGGTGGTGATTGATGAACGTGTTCCCGATGAAAGTGTGCTTATTTATGCGGGACAAGTTGCTCAGGTTGAACTGGGTGCCTGGCATGGTCAAATTGAGCTGACTGCAACTCGTTAACGACTTTAAGGGAAAGTTTTATTATGGAAATAATCTATATTTTAGGTGGAATTATTCTCATTGTAGTGCCGTTGATGCTATCGGTAGCTTATTTGACCTATGCTGAACGCAAAATTATTGGGTATATGCAAGTGCGGATTGGGCCAAATCGAGTCGGACCACGCGGTTGGTTACAGCCAATAGCTGATGCGGTTAAACTCATGTTTAAAGAAATTATTATTCCGACTAATGCCGACGCGTTTTTATTTATCATTGCCCCTATTTTAGTCATTGCCCCCGCATTAGCAGCTTGGGCAGTGATTCCTTTTATGTCGGGTTGGGTATTAGCTGATATTAACGCCGGCTTACTTTATATCCTGGCGATGACTTCGATTAGTGTTTATGGAATTATCATTGCGGGTTGGGCTTCTAATTCTAAATATGCTTTTTTAGGTGCTTTACGTTCGGCTGCTCAAATTGTTTCTTATGAAATTGCGATGGGTTTTGCTCTAGTCGGGGTGCTGATGGCGGCTGGCAGTTTAAACTTGAGTCAGATTATTCAAGCACAAAATGGTGGTATCTTCCACTGGTTTTGGTTACCATTATTGCCGCTCTTTGTCATTTATTTTATTTCTGGCGTCGCTGAAACTAATCGATCACCGTTTGATTTAGCAGAAGGTGAATCAGAAATTGTAGCCGGGTTTCATGTAGAATATTCGGGGATGTTATTTGCCATTTTTTTCTTGGCTGAATACGCCAATATGATTTTAATTGCGGCACTGACGAGTATTATGTTTCTAGGGGGATGGTTATCGCCATTTCAAGGTACTTTTTTGGAGAGTACTTTTGCTTGGGTACCGGGTCTGTTTTGGTTTATAATGAAAATGGCACTTTTCTTATTATTCTTCTTATGGTTTCGTGCTACTTTTCCTCGCTATCGCTATGATCAACTCATGCGCTTGGGTTGGAAAGTCTTTATTCCGATTACATTAGTATGGATAGTGGTACTGAGTGTGTTCATACTGGTTAAATTGCCACCTTGGTTTGCATAAGGTAGAGGTCAACTACCCCACCCTCAAGGGCGGAGCTTGCAAGAGCTAGGTTGACCAGACTCAGTGCCGTTACGGGCACTACGCTGAGAAGAGGTCGTTAAGACTTACCGTAGGATGCTTCCTGAGTCTTACGCTCTAAAAGATCAGAATCACGCTGGGGAAAGGTAAAGCCCCGCCGGTTCTGACCGTCATGGGTCACTGTGAGAGCCGCTGATCAGCCTTGTCGAAGGGAGATGGCGGGAAACCGCTGCGTCACTAGCCCCTTACGGGGAGGGCTTAATCGCCGGACCGCTGGGAAAGACCAGCACCTAATTTTTACAGAGATAGCTTAACAACAAGAGGAGCGAGAACAGGGTTGGCTTCCGCCGACGCGCTATCCCTCCCCGCCCGGAAGGACGAGGTTTCTCGCGCAATTTGATGAATGCCATTACGAATTACATAAAGAGTTTGTTCTTGTGGGAACTGATTAAAGGTCTGAGTATCACCGGGCGATATTTGTTTAAAAGTAAGATTACCGTACAATATCCAGAAGAAAAAACGCCTTTATCCAACCGCTTTCGTGGATTGCATGCGTTACGCCGCTATCCGAATGGTGAAGAACGATGTATTGCTTGTAAATTGTGTGAAGCGGTGTGTCCGGCATTGGCGATTACGATTGAAGCGGCACCTCGTGAAAACGATGGTACCCGTCGTACCAGTCGCTATGAAATTGATTTATTAAAGTGCATTTTTTGTGGCTTTTGTGAAGAATCTTGCCCGGTTGATTCCATTGTTGAAAGTCGAACTTTTGAATATCACGGGGAACAACGTGGTGATTTATTAATGACTAAAGAACAACTATTAGCACAGGGTGATAAAGTAGAACAAGAATTAGCTGCTGATAGAGCCTATGATGCACGTTATCGTTAAGCCAAGCTTGGTTAGAGGAGGGTACTCCTATGCAAGCTATGAAAATCGTTTTATTGACTTTTTTTTGGTTAATTGCGCCAACAACCGATTTACTAGCCCAAGTAAAAGAAAACGCGACTTATTACGAAAGTGGTGCTTTACATTTTAAGTATAGTTATCTCAATGGCGAATTACATGGTACCACCCAGGAATATTATGAAACCGGGGAATTGAAGGCGGAACATGTTTATCAAAATGGTCAATTAATTTCTAAAAAAGAATATCGTCGCAATGGTGCTCTAGAATATGAGATGAAATATGAAGAGGGTCATAAAACTGAAACCCAAATTGAATATTATCAAACCGGGCAACTTTTTCGCCAGCGGAGTTTCCTGGATGGGAATCGTCACGGGTTAGAAATCGAATTCTACCGTAATGGCCAAAAAAAAGCGGAACGAAATTATAAATACGGTAAAAAAGAAGGGAATGCGAAAGGCTATCATAGTAATGGTAAATTACAAGGCGATTGGATTTTTAGAAATGATGAACCCATATCTGCTACAATTTATTATAGTACCGGGGAAAAATGGTTAGTTCACACGCAATTTGATAAAGATGGTCGATTAAATGGTGTTAGTAAAGAATATGATAAAGCGGGCAATCTAATCGCTAAAAGGTATTACAAAGATGATCAACTTATTCAAAGAAAACGAGTTGATAGTTGGTGGGAACAATGGTGGTAGCAAGAGAAGATGATTAATTCTAAAAAAAAGGCCCATTATGGAGGTAGGAATAAGATAGAAACGAGCGAATAGGGTTTGCTATGTTAGAGAAAAAATTATGTCTGTTACGGACATGTTAGAAGTGATGTCAAAATGTTCTTTATTTAGAGGATTTAATCATAGTGAAACTTATTATGTTATTCGGTTTTTCAAAAAAGAATATTTTGACAAAGGTGAAATTGTTATCCAAGAAGGACAAACTGTCAAAGCACTTTATATTGTAGGCAGTGGTAAATGGGAAGTTTTTTTGCCCCAACTGTATCGACCCACTGAAATAAAACTACATGTGTTAGAACCGGGTGCTTTGATTGGTGAATATTCTTGCATTGATAATCAAACCGCTTCAGCGTCAGTGCGTGCACTTCAACTCGGTGAATTATATAAAATTACCCGGGAAGATTTTACTACTTTGGTAGATAGTAGTAATCGTGTTGGTAAGCTTATCTATAAAAATCTGTTAGAAACGTTGGTCACCCGATTACGAAAACATAACGAAGAAACCGAATTAAGAATTTTGTTAGAAGGATAAATCAGTGAACAGTTATCAGTTAATTGATAATGATTTCTTAATAGCTAATTAGTGTTAATAGTTAACTAATAGCAGTTAGTTGATAACTGTTCACTGTTAACTGAAAATGGATTAAAAAATATGGAGAAATTAACATTCTACTT
Source organism: Thioploca ingrica (assembly GCA_000828835.1). Classification (GTDB taxonomy): domain Bacteria; phylum Pseudomonadota; class Gammaproteobacteria; order Beggiatoales; family Beggiatoaceae; genus Thioploca; species Thioploca ingrica. The sequence goes on along the minus strand of AP014633.1, from coordinate 3,519,236 downwards.
TTTTGCCCTCATTTTAATATTTGCCGCCAGTCGTGTCATTACCGTCAAAAATCCAGTTCATGCGGCGCTATTTTTAGTATTAGCCTTTGTTTCTTCTGCCGCAATTTGGTTACTACTACGCGCTGAATTTTTAGCTTTAGCACTCATTTTAGTTTATGTGGGTGCAGTGATGGTGTTATTTTTGTTTGTCATTATGATGTTAGATATCAACTTGACTACCTTAAGAGAAGGATTTGTCCGTTATTTCCCGATTGCAACGTTAGTTGGCGTCATTATTCTGGTAGAAATGGTTCTGGTTGTTAGGGTGTGGAAAAATCCACCCGATCCCACAACAGCCACGCTGACGGCAAAATCGAATACGCAAATTTTAGGGCAAGCTTTGTATACCGATTATGTCTATCCATTTGAGATAGCGGCGGTTATCTTACTAGTAGCCATGATTGCTGCGATTGCTTTAACGATGCGTCCACGTCGACAAAAATACCAACAACCAGAACACCAAGTAAGTGTGCGGCGAGAAGATCGCGTCCGTCTTGTTAATATGCCAGCAGAATCAAAGGATTAATTATTATGCCCACATTAGCTGAATTTCTTATTTTGGGAGCGGTATTATTTTGTCTGAGTGTGGCTGGTATCTTTCTTAATCGCAAGAATCTTATTATTTTGTTGATGTGTATTGAACTGATGTTGTTGTCAGTTAACTTGAATTTTATTGCCTTTTCTCACTTTAATGCCGATATTACCGGTCAAATTTTTGTCTTTTTCATTCTCACCGTGGCAGCCGCAGAATCCGCTATTGGATTAGCGATTTTAGTGGTATTATTTCGTAATAAAAATACCATTAATGTCGATGACATGAGTAGCATGAAAGGATGATTTTTATCAGTTACCCGTTATCATCAATTTAGGGATGAAATGAGATGCAGAATATTTCTCTTGCCATTGTGTTAGCCCCGCTTATTGGGGCTATTATTGCTGGGCTGTTTGATGTGAGTCGACGAGTGGCTCATTCTGTCACGATTGCAGCAGTCGGGATTGCTTTTTTTCTTTCCCTTTATGTGTTTTATCAGATTGTCATAGCGGGGCATGAACCCTTTAATCAAACCATCTATACTTGGTTAGTTGCCGGGCACATCCATTTTGAAATTGGTTTTCTCATTGATTCTTTGACTGCCTTGATGATAGTGGTTGTTACCTTTGTCTCCTGGATGGTACACATCTACACGATTGGCTACATGCATGAGGATCCTGGCTATCAGCGTTTCTTTAGTTATATTTCGCTGTTTACTTTTTCTATGCTGATGTTGGTGATGTCCAACAATTTCCTACAGTTATTTTTTGGCTGGGAAGCAGTGGGGTTAGTTTCGTATTTACTCATTGGGTTTTGGTTCACCAGAGAATCTGCTATTTATGCCAATTTGAAAGCTTTTTTAGTTAATCGAGTCGGTGATTTTGGCTTTGTGTTAGGGATTGCCGCTATCTTAATGTATTTTGGCAGTCTCAATTATGCTGAAGTGTTTGCGCAAGCGCCCCAACAGCAAGCCAGCCTGATTGAAATTATTCCTGGACATCAATGGTCATTGATAACTGTAGCCTGTATTTTATTGTTTATTGGTGCGATGGGTAAGTCAGCACAATTTCCATTACATGTTTGGCTTCCCGATTCCATGGAAGGTCCAACACCAATCTCCGCTTTGATTCATGCGGCAACCATGGTGACTGCGGGTATTTTTATGGTAGCGAGAATGTCACCGTTGTATGAATTAAGTGAAACCGCATTAAGTTTCATTCTCGTCATTGGTACTATTACGGCGTTATTCATGGGGTTACTGGGGTTGGTACAACATGATATTAAACGGGTGGTAGCTTATTCTACCTTATCACAACTCGGCTATATGACTGTGGCGTTAGGTGCTTCTGCTTATACAGCGGCTATTTTCCATTTGATGACACATGCCTTTTTTAAAGCCCTGTTATTTTTAGCGGCGGGTTCAGTGATTATCGCCATGCATCATGAACAAGATATGCGTAAAATGGGAGGGCTTAAGAAATACATGCCCATTACTTACTGGACATCTCTAGTGGGTTCATTGGCGCTTATTGGGTTTCCCGGCTTTGCGGGTTTCTTCTCTAAAGATGCGATCATTGAAGCAACTCACCATGCTTATGTAGCAGAGCGTTCGGGAGCCGGTCTGGCTTATTGGGCAATTACGTTGGGTGTGTTTATCACGGCATTATATACGTTTAGGATGTTTTTCTTAGTATTTCACGGTCAAGAACGGATGGATGAACATACTCGTCACCATCTGCATGAAACGCCACCTGTCGTCACCATCCCCCTGATCTTACTAGCTATTCCTTCTGTGTTAGTGGGTATAGTAACCATTGGGCCACTGTTATTTGGTTCTTATTTTGAAGGCGCTATTTTTGTAGATCATACTCATAATCCCTTCCATCCCGAACACTATCATGGCGTTTGGAGTTTTATTGGCCATGGCCTATCTCAACCCCCTTTTTGGTTAGCCATGTTTGGCCTGATTACCGCTTGGTTCTTGTACTTGAAACGACCTGATTTGGCAACCCTGATTAAAGAACGCTCTGGTATTATTTACACTATTCTAGTTGAAAAATATGGCTTTGACCGATTTAATGATTGGTTTTTTGCGGGTGGCACTCGCAAGCTAGGCGGTCTGTTGTGGCGTATTGGTGATGTCACTTTAATTGATGGGCTAATGGTCAATGGTTCAGCCAAAGTAGTCGGCTGGTTTTCGGGTATAATTCGCCAGATTCAAACCGGTCTGTTATACCACTATGCTTTTGTCATGATTGTGGGTTTAGCTTTATTACTGGGCCTATTTGTCTTCTAGTTTATAAGGAAACAAAGGATGTTTGCTGATTTACCCCTACTGAGTTTACTCGTGTGGTTACCCATTCTAGGTGGTGTTTGGGTATTAGCCATCGGCGATAAAGAAGCAGCTACCGCTCGCTCAATTGCATTGGTGGTGTCGTTATTGACCTTTGGATTGTCATTACCCCTTTACTTTGAATTTGATACCACCACCGCTGCCATGCAATTTACCGAAAGGTATTCCTGGATTCCCAATTTTAATATTTATTACCATTTGGGTATTGATGGCATCTCTATGCCACTGATTATATTAACTACTTTTTCAACAGTATTAGTTGTATTAGCGGGTTGGGAAGTCATCCACTATAAAATTGCCCAATACATGGCTGCTTTTCTCATCATGAATGGTTTGATGGTAGGGGTATTTGCTGCATTAGACGCGATTTTATTTTATGTTCTCTGGGAAGCGATGCTTATTCCCATGTTTATTATTATTGGGGTTTGGGGTGGTCCACAACGTGTTTATGCTGCGATTAAATTTTTTCTGTACACCTTTTTAGGGTCAGTATTAATGCTGATAGCACTCCTTTACCTTTATTCCCAAGCAGACAGTTTTGCTATCCTCGATTTTCATAAATTACCTATTCCACTTAATGTCCAAATTTTTATTTTTATAGCCTTTTTTATAGCTTTTGCCGTTAAAGTTCCGATGTGGCCAGTTCATACTTGGTTACCTGATGCCCACGTTGAAGCGCCCACGGGTGGTTCGGTTATTTTAGCTGCTATCATGTTAAAAATGGGTGGTTATGGTTTTTTGCGGTTTAGTTTACCGATTACCCCGGATGCGAGTCGTGAGTTAGATTGGTTAATTATCGCTTTATCGTTAATTGCCGTTATCTACATCGCCTTTGTTGCCATTGTGCAGCAGGACATGAAAAAATTGATTGCTTATTCGTCTATTTCTCATATGGGATTTGCCACGTTGGGATTTTTCATTGGATTTGTGATTTTTGACCACACCAAATCCTGGGACGGTGCGGCTATGGCGATGGAAGGGGGTATGGTGCAAATGGTATCGCATGGTTTTATTTCCGCTGCCTTATTCCTTTGTGTGGGCGTCTTATATGATCGGTTACACAGTCGCCAAATTTCAGATTATGGTGGCGTTGCCAATACGATGCCCCGTTTTGCTATGTTGGCGGTCTTATTTGCGATGGCTAATTCAGGGTTACCAGGTACTTCCGGCTTTGTGGGTGAATTTTTAGTGATTTTAGGCAGCTTTAAAGCTAGCTTCTGGATTGCTTTTGCCGCCGCCACGATTTTAATTTTCGGTGCCGCTTATACCTTATGGATGGTTAAACGAGTCATCTACGGTGCCATTGCCAATGATGGCGTTGCTGCTCTCACTGACATTAATGGACGTGAAACCCTGATTCTCGGTATTTTAGCCATAACGGTATTGTTTTTTGGTATTTGGCCAGAGCCATTACTGGAAGTGATGCACGCCACCGTACAGAATTTATTAGAACATCTTTCTCATTCTAAAATAGTGCCGATGTAAGGAAACAAAGACATGATGGTTGCAAATTTAAATACGATTTGGTTATTGCCAGAAATTTTACTCCTTACCATGGCTTGTCTTATCTTGGTTATAGATGCTTATCTACCCGAGCAATTACGAAACTTGACTTATCAATTAACTCAAGGCACTTTACTGGGTACGGGCTTACTTATTTTAGCTAACTATCCGCAACAACAGATACTGGCAATGAATAACTTATTTGTCAGTGATCCCCTGAGCGGGTTACTTAAATTTTTGATTGTCATCGTGGTTTTTTGGGTATTTATTTATTCACGGCGCTATTTACGTGATCATAATATGTTCAAAGGCGAATATTTCGTCTTAGGTTTATTGGCCGTTTTAGGGATGATGGTAATCGTCTCTGCCCATAGCTTGTTGACCATCTATTTAGGTTTAGAACTTCTGTCACTGTCATTATATACCATGGTAGCGATGCACCGTGATTCACCAGCAGCTACTGAAGCCGCGATGAAATACTTTGTACTGGGTGCCTTAGCTTCTGGTTTATTACTTTATGGAATTTCTATACTGTATGGCATCACGGGAACGCTCGATTTAGCAAAACTTGCCCAACTACTGACTCAAGAATCTGAGCAGAAAACTATCATGATATTTGGGTTAGTATTTGTCGTGGTTGGGTTAGCCTTTAAGTTAGGTGCGGTGCCTTTTCATATGTGGGTACCGGATGTGTATCAAGGCGCACCGACAGCAGTCACTTTATTCATTAGCACCGCTCCCAAGTTAGCCGCTTTTGCTATGTTAATGCGATTATTAGTAGATGGGATGCCACAACTACACACTAATTGGCAACAGATACTGATCTTGTTATCAATTTTATCAATGGCAATCGGTAATATTGTCGCTATTTCCCAAACCAATATTAAACGCATGTTGGCGTATTCAACGATTTCACATGTAGGCTTCTTGATGTTGGGCGTTTTAACAGCAACTCCGGCCGGTTATGCAGCTTCTCTCTTTTACGTTGTGGTCTACACTTTAATGAGTTTAGGGGGGTTTGGCGTCATCCTTTTGCTGAGCAGAGGCGGTTTTGAAGCGGAACGACTGGAGGACTTTAAAGGGTTGAATGAACGTAATTCGTGGTATGCCTTTATTATGCTCATTTTGATGTTGTCAATGGCGGGAATGCCCCCTCTCTTAGGTTTTTGGGCTAAATGGTCAGTTTTAATTCAAGTGGTCCAAGCCGGACTGGTGTGGTTAGCGGTGGCAGCCGTGTTTTTTGCTATTATTGGGGCGTTTTACTACTTGCGCATCGTTAAATTAATGTATTTTGACAAGTCCGAAAACTTGATACTAATTGAAGCGGGAATGGATATGCGGGTAGCGCTCAGTGTTAATGCTTTAGTAATTTTGTTTCTTGGTTTAATGCCACACACATTGATGACGGTTTGTTTGAGCGCACTAGGAATAACCTAATGCGAAAATCAATGATAAACCAAGTTAAAAATTGGCGCGTTTTGTGGCCACTAGCACGGTTAATCCCTTCTTCTCTGTTGTCTTTATCAAAAGGGCGTGCTTTTCTACTAAAAGAAATGCCAAAAAATTCAATCTGTGCTGAGATAGGGGTATGGGAAGGGAATTTTTCAAAAAAGATTTTGCAAATGGTGAACCCCACCAAGTTATATTTGATAGATCCTTGGATATGTGAACAAAAAGATATTTTTGATCATTCAATTTACGGAAAGAAAACAACTCAAACAAATTTAGATAATATTTATCAACAAGTTGTTAACAGATTCTCTCAGGAAATTAACAATGGCCAAGTAAAAATCTGTCGTGGGTATTCACATGAACTCTGTAACAACTTTGATGATAATTATTTCGATTGGATTTATATTGACGGAAACCACCAGTATGAGTTCGTCAAGAAAGATTTAGAGTTATATTATCCTAAAATAAAAGTCGGTGGTTTTATTACAGGCGATGATTATTATGGTAAAGGTAATTGGTGGCAAGACGGGGTAAAGAGGGCAGTTGATGAATTTATAGCCACCAACCTTGTAAAAGTAATCAAAATAAAGAATGGCCAATTTTTGTTAAAAAAAGTGGGTAACCCGTAATTCTTAATTAGAAATTGAGATCTAAAAAAACAAAATTACTAACTTATCAGAATTAAAATTAGTTGTCTCGCTATCGGTTTCAGTATTCGGTTTCAGTATAAAGTGTTCTCTCCCATTTTTTTAAGAAAGATAAAGTATTGACTCAAATCTTTATTATCCGATGGAATAAAAGCTGTTAGAAGACAAGGTAAAATATAACTTATGTCTAGCACCACGTATTTTGAACACAAATTGAGTCAAGCGTTTGAACCAAAACAGGCCAAGTTGTTAGCTGAAACCCTTGTGGAAGCTTACGATGAGTTGGTTAAAAGCAAAGATTTTAATGAATTAAAGTCTATTGTCCGAGAAATTGCCGAGGCGCAAAAAGGACTGACGATTGCCCAGCAACACACTGAGCAACGGATGGAAGAATTGACGGTTGCCCAGCAACGCACCGAGCAACGGATGGAAGAATTGACGGTTGCCCAGCAACGCACTGAACAAAGTTTAATAGAACTTATCAAGGAACATAAAGAGACGCGCAAACAAGTCGGTGGTTTGGCAACCACGGTTGGTTATAGCTTGGAAAATAAAGCTTATAAAGTTTTACCCCAGTTATTACAACGCGATTTTGGTTTGATTGTACAAGGACGGCTCAAGCGTGGTTATCTTAAAGATAACCAAGGTAAGGAACTGGAGGTCAATATTATTGGACAAGCACTTCAAGAGGGTAAGATAGTAACGATTATTGGCGAAAGTAAAAGCCAGTTATCGAAACCGAAAATTGATGAGTTTATTCGGAAACGTTTGCAAAGATTTGAAGGCGTTATACCAGAGTGTTTTCCAATATTAATAACCCATATGATTAGTAATAGTGGTGTTGAAGAATACGCTAAAAATAAGGGTATCGCTGTGTATTATTCCTATGATTTTGAATAAATTAGGATTCACGCAAAAACAAGAATAGAATTACCCGAACAATGAAATCTGATGGGTTTCGCTACGCTCTACCTCTCCTACAATTTTGGTTATCCGGTTTGAATTAGGCTACGCGCTACTTATTTTCACGATCGTAATGAGTAGAAAATGCTTACTCTTCCACTTGGTTAACTAACCAAATGACATAAACTTGCCCGTTTTCTTGTTCAATCCGTTCTACCACACGATGTGCTTCCACTAGAAATCCTCTTTTATGTAAGGCGGTATAGGTTTCAGTAAACGTATTTTCTCCGGTTTGATTAAGGAAGCTAAAATATTGACGCAACACAACATTTTGATTATCGGGTGGAATAACAACCGTTAACGGACTATTAAGCAATTCCTTAGCCGAATAACCATGTAAATTACAATAGGCTTCATTAAGATAAACAAAGCGTCCCCGTCTATCAGTTACGCCAATGCTCATTGGAAAGCTATCCAGTATGGCCGATAATAAGGAATCTTTTTCAACAAAGTCAGCCTGTATTTGTTTGAATGCAGAAATATCTTCACCTATCATCCAACCAAACCAACCTGGTAGCGGATATTGCTTAGAAATGTTTGACCAAATGATCTGTTTACGGTTACCGTCCTTGCAGTTAATTTCAGTTTCATATTGCCAAAGAGACATTGGTTGTAAGCAAAATTGCTGAACCTGCTGATACAATTCAGTTTGAGGATATAACCATTTCAAGGCATTAGAATTACCAACGATTTCTTGGGCAGAGTAACCGGTGACTTTCTCACATTGTTGATTCCAAAACAGAAATGCTCCGGATTCATCATAGGCATTAAGCATAATGGGCACATTTTGTATTATTGACTGTAGCCGTTCTTCACTTTCGCGTAATAATTTAACAGTTTGTTCCTCACGCTTGGAGATTTCTTGACCGACCCCCCATAAGGCAGAACCTTCTATTCTAACCATATTGATTATAGACCAAGTAATCGTTCTTTCTTTGCCATTTTTGCAAGTGAGGTGCGATTCAAGCTGGCAAAATTCGCCGTGATGTTCTAATTGTTGTTGGCAAAGACCGATAATTTGTTCTCGATAGGGGGTATCCGGGTAAAGTAATTGCCAAGCCTGCGGATTATTGATGATTTCATCAGCAGTATAGCCGGTTACTCGTTCACAATGACGATTCCAAAGGGTAATATTCAACTGCGTATCGACTGCCCAAATCATCATCGGAAGTTGCTCAATAGTCAAGCGTAATTGGGCTTCACTTTCTTGTAACGCTTGTTGTTTTTGTCGCCAAGCGCGTTCGGTTCGCAACCGTCGAGTGATATCGACTGAAAAGACAATGACGCCAACGATATTGCTATTGGCATCTCTATAGGGGATTTTATCCACTTGAGAATAACCCCCAGAATGTTTTTCTCGTAAACCCAGCTTAGGCTTGCCGGTTTTAATGACTTCTAAATCATTCAGATAATATTCTTCCGCATATTGTGGGAACAATTCATAAACTGATTTGCCTTCCATTTCAGACGGTTTCATAAATTTAGCAATTTGTGCCACATAACGATTTGCTTTGATAACCCGGTTTTCTTTGTCTTTATAAATGATTGACAGGGGTGCTGCATGAAAAATGGTTTCATATTGCTCGCGCTCATAGCGTAAACTGGCTTCCATTTCTTGCTGTTTGGTCACGTCGTGCATTAAACCAAAAGCAAATAAGAAGCGACCTTGATTATCACGAATCGCATCAAAGCGTCCCCAAATGGGAAAATGGCACCCCTTGAAATCAAACACTGGCAAAATACCTTCCCAAGTTTGTCCTTGGGCAATTTTCGGTACAATTTCGTGCTCAATCGTTCTTAAGGTTGCTGGCGTGCAATAATCACGATAGTTGTATTTATTAGGTACAAAATCGTGAAATTTAAAAAGTTTTTCATGAGCGGGATTAATATAGACTAATTGGGCATTGGGTGTACTGACAAAAATGGCTTCTTGAGACGTTTCTACAATGGATTTATAGAGATGTAATTGTTGTTGTGCTTCTTTCCGTTCGCGAATATCAATCCCGATATTTAAAATGTAGGTCACTTGTTGTTGAGTATCTAAAACCGCTTGACAATGGCATTCTAACAGGAGCGAGTATTGATTTTTGGCTAATACCGTTATTTCCATCAATAGTCGCGTTTCCGGATGACTGAGTAAAGTAGCCAAATTTTCTTCGAATCGGTGTCGGTCAGTGGGTAAAACTAAAGTCGTTTGATAGGGTTTATTTTGCAGTTCTTCTAAGGTATAACTGAGTGCTTTTAATAAAGTTTCATTGACAAAAATAATTTTGCCAGCGGGTGACAGGACGATAAAAAATACTGGCGAAGTTTGTAATAGGGTATTAGCAAACTCTTGAGCCGGTTGGTAAAGCGTCATATCATGCACCATGGCGCAGACCAGGATCTGATTTTTAAAAGTATATTGACTGATAGCTATGGTCACTGGAAACCGGGTATTATCTTTTTTGCGATGCCATGCCGAAAATTTTTGGGGTAACTCTTGATGGGTGGTACCTATTGCGGTGGAGTCAGCTTTATCAAATAGCGTACTGATATTGAGTTCTAACCATTCCGGGTAAGTATAACCGTATAACTGAATAGCGGCTTGATTGACTTCAAAAATCTGCTGGGTTTGGGCATTAAAAACGATAACCGCTTCTGACTCTGCTTCAAAGAGTTGGTGGTATTTTCTTTCATTGTCAATCAATTGGGCAGTTTGCTGCTGAGCGGTAGTGACATCACGCACCGTAACGATAAACAGCCGTTTGGTTTGCCAGCGTAATTCATTAACCATTATTTCTGCTGAGAACAGTGAACCATCCCGTTTTCGATGATAACCAGGATAAGTGGTGTGAGCAGTCAAGTGAGCTAAATTAATCTCACTCGCAAATAGGTCAGCTTGAGTTAAACGGGTCACTTCTTTGCGGTTATAACCGTATAAATTTAAGGCAGCCGGATTCATTTCCGCCACAGTACCATTATTCTCGATTAATAAAATCGCATCAGGATGTGTGGTAAACAACCGTTCGTATTTTTCGGTGACTTCTAAAGTTTCTTCAGCACGTTTACGTTCGGTAATATCAATAAATGTGGCCATAAAGCGATAGGGGCGACCACTACTATCACGCAATGCAGTCCCTTGACTGGTTACCCAACGATAGGAACCATCTTTGTGTTGGACTCGATGTACTTTTTCATAGACAGTTTTGACACTCTCTAAACAATTTTTAACCTCTCGCATCACTTGAGAATGATCACTGGGATGGATCCGTGAATACCAAGCATCAATATGGGTGCAAACATCTTCGTGGGTATAACCGAAAATAGTTTTCCAACGGGTTGAATAAGTGACTTGATTATTTTGTAAATCCCAATCTAAAACACCCTCCCGTTTACTTTGCATAATGATGTCAAAATCGTCTTTTAAATGGCGTAAAGTCAATTCTGCTGAGTATTGACTACTGGGATCATAAAACATAACGATTTTAGCGTAAGGTTGGACGTCGTTTGGATGATACAAAGCCTGATTACAAACGGAGAGTTCTAATAAACCGCCTTGTGGTTTTTTAAGTTGAACTAATTGATCGGGCTTATTCTGACGAGTGGTATTTGGATCAATATTATTAATATACCATAATTGTTCAAAATCAGTCGGGGTGAGGGGATGAGTTAAAATTTGTTCAACTTGAGCATTCAAAGTTTGTAAATGTTTATCAGCATACTGGACCACTACCCCTTCTCTGATATTAATAAGAACTGAGCGTAACACATTATTTTCTTCTTCAAGCCAATTTAAATCAGCCTGTTTTTCTTCTAATTCAATTTGCAGCGTAGCCAGATGTTGTTGTGCTTCTTCAAGATGAGTATTTAAAGCAACATTATCTTGCTGAAGTGAGAGTAAAGCCGTTTGCTTTCCTTGTAATTGTGCTTGTAATAACACTAAATTTTGTTGAGCCGTCTCCAACTGAGCACTTAACTCGACATGATCTTCCTGGGCGATGGTTAAAGCGACTTGTCTGTCTTGTAGTTCAGTTTGCAGTAACGTTAATTCCTGCTGCTTTTTTCCCAGTAATCCTGGTAAGGAAGTATTTTCTATAGTTGACCAATCCGGGGGGGATGGTAGTAAATGAGTCTTGAAAATAGCGGTTGGTATGGCAACCATGCAAAATTCAGTCTGTTGATTAATGGGAGTGATTTGCCATACCATTTCCTGATAATTACCATCACGATGTTGAAACCGATTAACTACGGTGATTGATTCAGAAATGTTAGTTAATTGTTGAAGAACAGCGGTCGTTTGTGCTTGATCATCTGGGTGTACCAAATCAAGATATAAATGAGCCGATAAAGCGTCTAAATCATATCCTAATAAGGATTGCCAGGCATAATTTACTTGGCAAAAATAGCCTTTGGCATCAATGACACCAAATAAAGTATGACAATGAGTAAAAAAATGATCATACCGGGTTGTCGTTGGAGACATGGGTAACCTCTTATTTAAGATTATAGGGTGATATCCAAAATACTAAAGAAAGCCTGTTACACCAATTGCCAAAGGGCTAATTATAGTTATTTTAAACCATCAAAGCAGATAGTTATAACACCATAACCAGAATATCCTACCACTTAATCTGTTTTATTATAGTAAAATAATACCAAAATAACCGCTTAGTTAATTGATAATGAGCCAAAATAGGATAACTCACTTTGAGTTTATTATTCCGGTTCTTTCGGTTTATAATGGATTGACCTTAATTGTTCATGTCATTATACTGCACGCTCAATGTGAGTTGGTATAGTCAACTACCCCGCCCTAAAGGACGGAGCTTGCCAAGATGAAAATGCTTTTTTCTGCCAAAAAACTGGTAACAGTGAGTAGCAAGCTGCTACCTTAACTGTTTATTTTGCAATCGAGCATTGGTGATGAAGGATGAACCGCATTTAGAATCGATTACAGTCCATACCGGTGCTACTCAAATGTTGATTATCCAATCATTATTGGTAGCTGGGATGGCGGTGTTGTTTTATGTTCACCAAGGCGCATTAGCAGCACAAGCCGCGTTATATGGTGGTGGCATAGTTATGTTTAATGTGTGGATGATGAATCGCCGAATACAATCCGCTATTAAATTGGCCAAAGTCGCGCCTGGACAAGAAGTTAGGGTACTTTATCTTACTGCTGTACAACGCTTTATTTTCACATTCGTTTGTTTAGTATTGGGAATGGGCGGACTTCAATTACCGCCGATACCTATTGTAGTCGCTTTAGCGGTAGCACAATTAGGTTATTTATTTAACGGGCGTTTTAATTTGCCCACACATTGTTAGGTTGAGTAATATTAATCGCTGGAATGGAGCAACAAGTGTGACTGAATCTCATCATTCTGCTGCCAATGGAACTGGAGCCGTTGAATACATTCAACACCATTTAACTAATTTGTCTATTGGTGAGGGTTTTTGGACTATTCATCTGGATGTTCTCTTTTTTAGTATTTTGTTAGCGGCTATCATTATCGGGATGGCTAAAAAAGTGGGTAGCAATTTGGATCCGGATAATCCCAAAGGTCTCCAGAACTTTTTAGAAATTATCTTGGAATTTGTGGAACGCCAAGTTAAAGAAGCTTTTGCCGGTTACAATCCCCTGATTGGCCCGTTAGCATTGACCTTGTTTATGTGGATTTTTTTAATGAATGCCCTGGATTTGTTGCCAGTTGACCTCTTACCTTTAATTGCTAAATGGTTAGGAATTCCTTATTTGAAAGTGGTTCCCACCACTAATTTGGACACCACTTTAGGATTTGCCGGTAGTGTATTTGCCTTAATTATCTTTTACAATATCAAAATTAAAGGCCCGGTTGGTTTCATTAAAATGTATTTATTTCATCCATTTCCGGCGCATAATCTCTTTGTTAAAATATTACTTATGCCCATTAACTTCCTGATGACACTGATTGAAGAAGTAGCGAAACCGGTGAGCATGGGATTACGGTTATTTGGTAATATGTTCGCGGGAGAACTGATTTTTATTTTAATTGCCTTATTACCGTGGTGGATCCAATGGTTACCAGGAGGTGCTTGGGCTATCTTTCATATTTTAATTATCACGTTACAAGCTTTTATTTTTATGTTATTAACGATTGTCTACTTAAGTATTGCACATCAAGTGGACGAAGAACATTAATTAAAGTTAGGCTAATTTTATTTTCCTTTTTCCTCCACGGAGGATATGAGAACCGAAGATCAAACGTTTTCTTTGGAAAGCAAAAGATAATTGAGGTATTCATTTCTTCTTAATTATGAGGAGTAAAAAGGCGAAGATAAGCCGGTATTTTATTCATTAACTATTTCATTGACCTCAACTACTGTTAAGGAGACGAGTGAATGACCCCTGAAATGATCACGCAACTTTATGCTTCGACTGCTTTAATCGTTGGGATTATTCTGGCAGCAGCAGCATTTGCCTCAGCCCTGGGGTGGGCGCTGATCTGTTCTAAATACTTAGAAGGGATTGCTAGACAACCCGAAATGAGACCACAACTGATGACCCAAATGTTATTCACCGGTGGTTTAATGGAAGCTTTTCCGATGATCGTGTTAGGTATCTCGATGTGGTTTATTTTCGCTAACCCCTTTATCGGGGCCGCACAGGCGGCTGTTAAAGCCCTTGGAGGTTAACTTATCTAAACGGGGGATAAAGTGAGTATTACAGTCACACTATTTGGACAAATCTTGACCTTTATGGTATTAGTGGGATTTGTCTGGAAATTTTTATGGGGACCCGTAACCCAAATGATGGCAACTCGTAGCACGCGAATTGCACAAGGCTTAGCAGCAGCAGAACGGGGAAAACATGAATTAGAGTTATCGGAACAACGTGCAGCGGAACGTTTACGGGAAGCTAAACAAGATGCCGCTGAGATTATTACGGCTGCGAATAAACGAGCGAATGAAATTATCGAAGAATCAAAGGAACAAGCACGTCTAGAAGGACAACGCCAACTCGAATTAGCGCAAGCTGAAATTGAGCAAGAAACCAATCGAGCTAAAGAACATTTGCGTGAACAAGTTGTCAGTTTATCGCTGCTTATGAGCGAAAAAATCTTAGGACGTGAAATTGATGCTTCGGCTCACCATAATTTTCTAGACCAAATGATCAAAGAGCTATAGGCAATAACATATGGCAGAATTAGCAACAATTGCACGTCCCTATGCTGAAGCGATCTTTAAATTAGCCAAAGAAAAGAATCACCTCGATGATTGGTCGGTGGTGTTAAACTTTTTAAAAATCATTGTTGAAGATCCGCTCATGGCGTCGGTGATTGCTAATCCACAAGTTGATAAGAATACCTTAACTCAGATCTGGTTAGCGATTGGTGAAGGACAATTGAGTGAAACGGGTAAAAATCTGGTTAAAATTCTGGTGGATAATCACCGCTTACTGGCTATACCTCAAATAGCGATTCAATATGAAACATTAAAAGCGCAATATCAAAATTATCTTGAAGTAGAGATAATGACGCCCTATCCGGTGACGATGCCGCAACAACAAGCTATCGAAACGGTATTACAACAGCGTCTAGGTAAAGCTGCTCATATTCATATCACCACAGATGAATCTCTACTCGGGGGTTGGTTAGTCCGTGCTGGCGATCAAGTCATGGATGTCTCTATTAAGGGACGTTTGCAAAAATTAGCTGCCGAATTGCGTCATTAGCTCAAATGAGAGGAAATAAATGCAACTTAATCCCTCTGAAATCAGTGAATTAATTAAACAAAAAATTAAAAATTATGATTTAACGACTGAATCACGCAGTGAAGGTTCGGTCGTTAGCATCACTGACGGTATCGTCCGTATCCATGGTTTAGCCGAGGTCATGCAAGGCGAAATGTTAGAATTTCCCGGTGACTCTTTTGGGATGGCTTTGAACCTGGAACGGGATTCTGTGGGTGGTGTCGTATTGGGACCTTATAAACATATTACGGAAGGCGACAAAGTAAAATGTACCGGTCGCATTTTAGAAGTTCCCGTGGGAACGGAATTATTAGGTCGAGTGGTTAATCCATTAGGTCAACCCATTGATGGTAAAGGTCCACTCAATACTCAACTAACTCTCCCGTTAGAACGAATTGCTCCGGGCGTGATTACCCGTCAATCAGTGGGTCAGCCAGTACAAACGGGGTTAAAAGCCATTGATGCGATGGTACCCATTGGTCGCGGGCAACGTGAATTGATCATTGGTGACCGTCAAACCGGTAAAACTGCCGTGGCGATTGATGCCATCATCAATCAAAAAGGTACCGGTATCAAATGTATCTATGTGGCCATTGGGCAAAAAGCTTCTTCGGTAGCCAACGTGGTGCGTAAATTAGAAGAACACGGTGCCATGGAACATACCATTATTGTGGCAGCCAATGCTTCTGATGCAGCAACGTTACAATTTATTGCACCTTATGCGGGCTGTGCCATGGGTGAATACTTTCGTGATCGGGGCGAAGATGCTTTGATTGTCTATGACGATTTGACTAAACAAGCCTGGGCTTATCGGCAAGTATCCTTGTTATTGCGACGCCCACCCGGACGGGAAGCTTATCCCGGTGACGTTTTCTATTTACATTCCCGCTTGCTAGAACGAGCCTCGCGTTTGAATGCTAACTACGTTGAAAAATTGACCAATGGAGAAGTCAAAGGTAAAACGGGTTCCTTGACCGCTTTACCGATTATTGAAACCCAAGCCGGTGACGTATCTGCCTTTATTCCGACTAACGTGATTTCCATTACCGACGGACAAATTTTCTTAGAAACTGACCTATTTAATGCCGGTATTCGTCCCGCGATTAATCCTGGTATTTCGGTATCACGGGTGGGTGGTGCAGCACAAACCAAAATTATCAAAAAGCTCGGCGGTGGTATTCGATTAGATTTAGCGCAATACCGTGAATTGGCCGCTTTTGCGCAATTTGCTTCAGACTTGGACGAAAAAACCCGTAAACAAATTGAACGTGGTCAACGGGTGACTGAGTTAATGAAGCAAAAACAATATTCACCCTTAACCGTAGCAGAAATGGCCGTTTCACTGTATGCTGCTAATGAGGGCTATTTAGATAATGTTAATGTGAAAAAAGTAGTTGATTTTGAACAGGCTTTACACAGCTACATGCGCGCTAATTATGCCGACTTATTGAATAAAATCAATGAAAAAGGTGATTACACTGAAGAAGTCTCTAAAGGTTTTAAAGCCGCGTTAGAGGATTTTAAAGCAAATCATACTTGGTAACTTACAGTAAGGTGGGTAGAGCGTATCGAAACCCACCTTTCTACTAGAAATGCGTATTTCAAATATTATTTGGTTACCTCTTCTCTCGTTCCCATGCTCCAGCGTGGGAACGTCTTTCTTGACGCTCTAGTGTCTGCTAACTGCACCGCTGGAGCGGTGCCATACGCATTCCCACGCTCCAGCGTGGGAACGAGAAAGAAAACGAGAAAAAACAACGAATGAACGAACTTGAAACCCCAGTCAAAACCGCATAACTTTTATAAAAAATATGTTCACCGGTATCGTACAAGCTTATGTCAGCGTTGCAGCAATCATAGAAAAACCTGGACTTATCACCTTTTCCCTCATTTTTCCTGATGAATTGCGGGTAGGACTTCAAACTGGTGCGAGTGTTGCGGTTGATGGCGTCTGTTTTACCACGCTTAAAGTCGAGCATAACCAAGTGTCTTTTGATGCGATGCAAGAAACCTTACAACGAACCACTATCGGTTTATTAAAAACGGGGCAGTTTGTTAATGTAGAACGCTCCTTTAAGATCGGTGATGAAGTCGGTGGTCACTTGCTTTCTGGTCATGTGCATGGTATGGCAGAAATCACTTCGATAGATACTTCTATACCCAATAATCAGGTGGTGACTTTTAAAATTCCTCACCCTCTCACGAAATATATTTTTACCAAAGGTTTTGTCGCTTTGAATGGGGTCAGTCTAACCCTGGTTGAGGTTGACAAACAAAATGCGACCTTTAGGGTTTACTTCATACCGGAAACTTTGAAACGAACCACTTTTGGCTATAAACAAGTAGGTGATTGGGTCAATATTGAAATAGATTCTCAAACTCAAGCGATTGTAGAAACGGTGGAAAGAATTTTAGCGGAAAAGGACCTAAACAGCACCGCCTAAAAAAATGAATTCAAGCTGTTCAAGAACTCAGCAACATGGATGAAATCGCGCCGAAATTTATATTTTCAACTTTATCCGCTGATAATTTAAATTCAGTGGTTAAAATTGATGACCAAGGAATCGTGTTACCGCGATGGCAATCAAGGCGTTTAGAATGTACTGTTCAAGAAAAACAACGTCTTCAACTCATTCAATCTTATTTGAATGATCGCCGTATTACCTTAATGAATGAAGCTACGATTTGGGCGCGTGCTATTTATCCACTGCTGCTGTTAGCAGAGCGAGATAATATTCAAGTCTGGTCACAGGTGAGCTTGAAAGCACAATATCCCCATTTTAATTTAGAAGGCATCATTGACGGTGTATTAGGAGATTGTACCTCGGGAACCATAACAGCGCCTTATCTCGTGGTAGTAGAAGCCAAGCGAGGCTTAGAATCGATCAATCCACAATATCAATTATATGGAGAAATGTTAGCCGCCGCTTGGTTAAATTGGCGTCAGGAACCTAAAGCCCAACCACAAACTATTTTTGGTTGTTATACTATCAGCGATACGTGGACATTTGTCTTTGGAATCGTCAGCGGGTTTGAAGCAGATTATCCCCTGATGACAATTGAATCCTCCCCAGAATACCTTCAGCGGTTTGAGGCAGAAACAATATTTCAAATCGTGAAATTCATTGTAAACGACTATTGTGAAAAAAAATCTTAGCAAGACGATAACTGTCGTTACAGCCGAATAAATTCATTCAATAAATCGGCTAACCTCACAGCAAGAATGACTAAAATTTAAAAATTGGAATTCTACTATGGCAACTGGCAAAGAAATTCGCACTAAAATCGCAAGTATCAAAAGTACCCAAAAGATCACTCGCGCAATGGAAATGGTCGCGGCAAGCAAAATGCGTAAAGCACAAGACAGAATGAGTCGCTCCCGACCTTATGCCGAAAAAATTCGTGCAGTCATTGGTCATCTTGCCCATGCCCACCCAGAATATAAGCACCCTTATATGATTGCTCGAGAAGTGAAAAAAGTAGGTATGATTATCATCTCTTCCGATCGCGGGTTATGTGGTAGTTTAAATACCAATCTATTTAAAACCACTCTAGTCACGATGAGAAAATGGCGTGATAGCAATATCGAGATTGATATGTGCACAGTAGGTAATAAAAGTTCCATGTTTTTCAAACGCTTTGGTGGACATATTGTAGCCCAATCAGCACATTTAGGAGATAGTCCCACTTTAGAAGATCTGATTGGTACGGTTAGAGTCATGCTAGACGCTTATGATAACAAAATGATTGATCAACTGTTTATCATTTACAACCATTTTGTCAATACCATGACTCAAAAACCGACTGTGCGACAACTATTGCCTATCGCAGCGGATGAAGAAGATGAAAGATTGATTCATCATTGGGATTACCTTTATGAACCCAATGCTCAGGAAGTGTTAGATGGCTTGTTAATGCGTTATATTGAATCTCTGGTTTACCAAAGTGTGGTGGAAAATTTAGCTTGTGAACAAGCGGCTCGAATGGTGGCGATGAAAAGCGCTTCCGATAACGCTGGTTCATTAATTCAAGAATTACAATTGGCTTACAATAAAGCGCGTCAGGCTGCCATTACCCAAGAGTTATCAGAAATTGTTGCGGGTGCAGCGGCAGTATAATCCGTTATCAGTTATTCGTGTTATCAAAGAAATTAGGCATAAGAGGAATTAAAAAATATGAGTTCGGGCAAAATTGTGCAAATTATTGGAGCAGTGGTAGACGTTGAATTTCAGCGTGGTTCCATGCCAAAAGTATACGATGCTTTATTGGTTGACGACAGTGGTCTTATTCTGGAAGTACAACAACAATTAGGCGATGGTATCGTTAGAACGATTGCGATGGGTACAACTGACGGTATGCGTCGTGAGTTATCCGTCACCAATACCGGTGCGCCTATCAGCGTACCAGTGGGTCAAAAAACCTTGGGACGGATTATGGATGTGCTAGGCAAGCCGGTTGATGAAGCTGGTCCCGTTAACGAAGAGGTGAGATGGCCTATTCATCGAAAAGCACCCGCATTTGACGAACTTTCTACCAGTAATGAATTATTAGAAACGGGGATTAAAGTGATTGACTTAGTTTGCCCCTTTGCGAAAGGCGGTAAAGTCGGCTTATTTGGTGGTGCTGGCGTGGGTAAAACCGTCAATATGATGGAACTTATTCGTAACATTGCCATTGAACATAGCGGTTATTCCGTATTTGCCGGCGTTGGCGAACGGACTCGTGAAGGCAATGACTTTTACCACGAAATGAAAGAAAGTAAAGTTTTAGATAAAGTTGCCTTGGTATACGGTCAAATGAATGAACCGCCCGGTAACCGCTTACGGGTTGGCTTATCTGGTTTGACGATGGCGGAATATTTCCGCGATGAAGGACGCGATGTTCTCCTATTTATTGATAACATCTATCGTTATACTTTGGCGGGTACCGAAGTATCTGCGCTACTCGGTCGGATGCCTTCAGCGGTCGGTTATCAACCCACCCTCGCTGAAGAAATGGGTGTTTTGCAAGAACGAATTACATCGACTAAGGTTGGTTCTATTACCTCTATTCAAGCTGTTTATGTGCCAGCAGATGATTTAACCGACCCTTCCCCGGCAACCACTTTTGCTCACTTAGATGCCACGGTCGTTTTATCTCGCCAAGTCGCTGAATTAGGTATTTACCCAGCAGTCGATCCACTTGACTCAACCAGCCGTCAACTCGATCCGTTAGTTGTTGGGCAAGAACATTACGATGTCGCTCGCAAAGTGCAAGGAACTTTGCAACGTTACAAAGAATTGAAAGATATTATTGCGATTTTGGGGATGGATGAATTATCTGAAGAAGATAAACTCACTGTTTCCCGTGCGCGTAAAATTCAACGTTTCTTATCACAACCTTTCTTTGTTGCTGAAGTGTTTACGGGAAGTTCCGGCAAATATGTTCCCCTAAAAGAAACTATCAAGGGATTCAAAGCGATTGTAGAAGGTGAATATGATCATTTACTAGAACAAGCCTTTTACATGGTGGGACCCATTGAAGAAGCCGTTGAAAAAGCTAAACGAATTTAGTTTTATCTTTATAGTAATGGCAAATTCTATTATGCGACCTCTCTTAAGAAAGGAATTATAACTATGGCCATGACTATTCATGTCGATATTGTCAGCGCAGAAGCCGCCATTTTTTCTGGTTTAGCGGAATTGGTAATTGCCCCGGCTATACAGGGTGAAGTAGGTATATTGCCTCGTCATGCCCCTTTTCTCACCCAACTCCGTGAAGGCGAAGTCAGACTGAAAATTAGTTCAACTCGAGAAGAATCATTTTACATTTCCGGCGGGATGTTAGAAGTTCAACCATATAAAGTCACTGTTTTATCTGACACCGCCCTACGTGCCCATGATATTGACGAAGCCGCTGCATTAGAAGCCAAACAACGGGCTGAAAAAATGCTATCCGATAAAAAAACCGACTTTGAATATGCTAAGGCGCAAGCAGAATTAACCGAAGCGATGTTGCAATTACGAGCCATTGAAAAGTTACGTAAACTGAAAAAATAAGGATTTCATTTAGTAGGGTGTATAAGCGAAGCGTCATACACCGTTGTTCGGATTCGATGAAGGTGGATGGCGGCTGGCGCCTTATCCACCCTACGCTTCAATACCATTGAGTTAAGCTAAAGAATGTTCTTGAGTAGGATGGGTAGAGCGCAGCGAAACCTATAGATTATCAAAAACTAGATTGTTGCTATCGTGAGAATGAGGTGTTTGGTATTTCATTGAACCTATATTAAATCATCATGTTTCTTGACATTTCTATGTTAATATATTTATACCTTTAACAATTACTATCAATCTCCAATTCCACACCACCTTTTAAAGTTCGCAAAACAATACCAGCGGCAATTCCAACACGGTGATCCAATTTGCGTATGCTATTTTTGTCGCCGCTAAAACCAATATTAACTTGATAGGTAAACAAATTAAAGCGCCATTTAAGATTAGCTACGTGCTTTGATCCCATGGTTATATCGTAATTCTGCGACCAAAAGATGATTTCTTTGCTGTTTTTAAACAATATGCCAATCAAGTTATCATTTGTGTCAAGAATGTGCCATTGATCGAGCCAACCAAACTCGGAGCTCTTGCGCAGTGCGCCTATCTTTTGGTCCGTGACACTATCCACCACGTCGAATATGATACAGTCGAAGAGGAAAAGGGAAAACATCTGGTGTAGCTTGATTTGGCGTTGCCTGATCATCAACACCTCTTGCGTCTCGTTCTCATCTGAATATACGCGGATATCTTTGCCCCAGCTAAATCTCTTTTGCTCGCCGAACATTACAGGATTGCCCATTGGGTCATAGATACGGAAGTTGCCTAGTAGCGAAAAACCCTGGCGTTTCAACAAGTATCGATTATATTCAAAGATTGGATTCATTAGTATAGTATCTCAATTTTATTAATAGCTCTTGTAGGGTGTAAAGCTTCGCGTCATACATCGTTGTTCGGATTCGATGAAGGTGGATGACGGCTGGCGCCTTATCCACCCTACACTTACTCAATATAAGCTATTTTAACAGATTAAGATGGGATTCATTCCTTTTCCACCCGACGCTTTGTTTTAAAGAATATTTTCCGGATCAATGCCCTGGGAACGTAAATAAGCAGCTAACCGTTCAGCCCGTTGTTCCGCTTGAACAGCACGTTGTTTGGCTTGAGCAGTACGTTCAGCACCAGTTAAGAGCAACTGTTTATCTTGATCACACCATCGTAGCCAAGTGGTGGTCTGATTTTCATAGGCTCCCTCCCATAAACATAAACCTAACTTGACTTTGGGCAACCACCGTTCTATAGATTCCAGATAACCAGTATCCTGTAATTTATACAAGCAAGTGTAGGGTGCATAAGCGATAGCGTCATGCACCATTC
The DNA here is from genome assembly GCA_000828835.1 of Thioploca ingrica. Lineage (GTDB taxonomy): Bacteria > Pseudomonadota > Gammaproteobacteria > Beggiatoales > Beggiatoaceae > Thioploca > Thioploca ingrica. The sequence continues at coordinate 3,496,624 of AP014633.1, read as the reverse complement.
TTTGAGACTGGGTGTATGACGCTGCGCTTATACACCCTACGCGTTAATACCATTAAGTTAAGCCGAATTAAGTAGCTAGTGTAGGATGCGCTGAGGAACGAAGCGCATCATTCGTTGCTGAACACGGTCACTTTCTGCGCTTGTTCTTACCGCTACACTTGCGCCGGCGCGCAGTGCCGGTAAAACCGCAAAGAAGGTGGCTTTATCTTAGCGTGTTTAGCGTACTTCGCGGTTCAATTTTGTCGATTTGCAAATCCGCAATTTGTAACCGTGCGCAGTATAGTTGATGTAGCTAGTGATCATCATTCTTCATCCTTCCGTTGTTCCATGAGGATTTCCTCGAGTTTGCCAATCCGTTGCAACACTTCCTCAATTTCCAACTCCGCTTTGAGATTCACGCGATAATCCAATTCGCTTCTCAATCTATCTCGCGCGTCCTGCCGATTTTGGCTCATCATCAGAATGGGCGCTTGAATTGCCGCCAGCATGGATAGGAACAGGTTTAGCAAAATAAACGGGTATGGATCCCAGGGATGAACGAGTTCGCTGTTTGTAAGCGTATATGCCGCGAGAATCAATCCGAAGATAATCACGAACGTCCACGAGCCACCAAACTTTGCCACGCCGTCCGCCATCTTTTCGCCGAATGTTTCCTGCTCCTCAATTTCTTCATTCGGGTTGCGCGAAACGCGCGTTCGCATCAATTCGTGGGCGGAGCGTAAATGTTTCTCGACGATGGTCATCATGTCTAGTCCCGCCATCGGTTTGGCGCTGATAAGAGCGATAATATCGTGGCGGTCAATTTCAATGGCGGTCGTATCTTCCATCGCGATAGCGGTCGTCTGGTGATTTTCTTCAGCTAGTAATGAGGACATCCCAATCAATCCGCCTTCGTCGGCAATGTCCACCACGACCGTCGCATGGCCCGCGTCTTTAATGGTGACGTATACCGTCCCTTTTTGGATGACGTAAGCAAGACCGCCCGTGTCGCCCGCTTTAAAAATCACCTGCCCCTTTTTGAATTTCCGAATCGAAACCTGTTGCGCGAGAACTTTCCGTTCGTCGTCGTCCAGCAATTCAAATAAAGGGACTTCGTTAAAAATTTCATGGCTGAGCATGGTAACCTCCTTGTTTGGAATTCCGTTCAATATACTAAAATTTGTTGAAATAGCGAAGCAAGCGTAGGGTCAATGCCATTAAGCGAGTGTAGGATGCGGTAGAAAAAAATTCCTAAAACCAAACGAATTAATATAAATAAAGCACTATTTTGACTCACTTTACAAATTCGCTTTATTCAGTTATAACGCTTGATTACCTAACATTAATTTATAATCTAACGGCTATAAAGGAGAAATGCCGTGAACAAAGTAAGTCGTTTAATTCAAAGGCTAGTCCAGATAAGCTTGATAGGGTGGATAAGTTTTAATGGGATGGTATTAGCTGATGATAATGTTGATCAAGCTAACTTTTCCTTTGCTACAGGGAATCTTTACCTACCTATTGTAAAAATACCACTATTAGGTACATTTGGTGTCACGTTGCAGCTAGTGGATGAAAGTAAGCTGGAATTTGTTTTACAAGATTTTCAGTTAACAACGATTGCTAGCAATTCACCGACGGTATTTTCTTTCGAGACCGGGGAATTATTTATTCCAGCCATTACGGTAGCTGAACGAAATGGTAATCAAGTACAGTACACCAAAGTGAATATGATATCGATTCCGGATTCAGATCCACTCCGCTTTCAACTGGTGGGGATTAGTAATCAACAGGGAGATAATCTTTTTACGGTGGAAGATAATTTTAATAGTATTGTTCCGATACATCTCACCATTGAAACAGCGAAATGGGATGCAGAAAAATCTCAATTGCAAGTACAAGGTAAAGGTAACAAGAATAAACAAGTTGTTATCAGTAATGTCAGTTCTAACCAAGTACTGGGTACAACGACAATCAGTAATAAAGGTGAGTGGAAGTTGGAGATACCAGCACTAGCGATAGTGCCTTGTCAAATACAAGCTAAGTTGGACAACGACATGGCTAAAAAATCGGTAGAACAAGCACCGGCCGGTTGTGATACCAACTCGTCGCCATCCACCAGCAACCGGGTGGTACTGGCTGCTAACGACCTCGGTATGCACTGTGCTGATTTAGATTATCAAGTATTTAGCATTTTACCGCCCTTTAATGTCGTTCATGCTCAGGTGTTACAACGAGGTACTCAAAGCACCTTACCTCAATTGTTAGATAATAGCCAAGTCGATGTAGTTTACCAAGCGACTTCTAATCCCAAAGATCCCGTCGGTAAAGAATCCATTAACACCGGTAACAATAGTAAGAACGGCGCTAAAAGTAATTTTTGGGAAAGCTTAGATGGTTCACACACGATCGGTGGTTTAGCTTATCGTTCAATTTATCCAGGTCAAGATAAATTAGGTCTTTGTGATCCACTTAAAGAAATTTGCCTGAGTAGTTTGGATTTATTTGAACCGTTGGTATTAGATACCGGCTTACCAGTACCGGATCCCGTTCAGTTACCGAAGCTGGTTCCGGTTCAACAAGCCATGCCTGGTACAAGCAATTCACCACAATACTTTAAGCGCTTTGATATTGATTTGCCCTTTTTCAAGAATTTTCCCTTTGGTGGTATTATTCAACAAGTACATTGGTTTGCTGCCGATGGCATTCCTATTTTACCTAAAGATGATAATGGCAACCTGAATGCCTATCCCTTAATGCGAATTCAAGCGGTTGCCAAAAATGCGGATCCCACTCAAACTAGCTTAGGATTCGTTGATATCGTCTTACCCGTAGCGTCGGAAGCCGATTGTCAAACTTGTCATGCGGATCCAGATGACTTTGGTAATGGTGCCGCGACTCGTTTAGCTTCCGTGAAAACCTATGCTGATGGTACGCCGTGGGAAATTATGCGCCAAGCCAGTGCGCCAGGTCCAGAAAAATTACTGAATGCCAGTAAAATAAATATATTAAGATTACATGATGCGAAACAGGGTAGTCGCTACACCTCCAGTGCGGATGGCCGTAGTACGCCTTGTAACAGTGGTACGGAACCCGCTTGTTTGGCTAATCGAACCCCAGTCCAGTGTTCCCAATGTCACTATTCACCAGCATTGGATTTAGCTCAAACCGGTCCAGTTGATGAACCAGAACAAGGGGAAGTTGGTCGCCAACAAACTCGTCATATTAGTATGTCACGTGCCATGCACGATTATCATGGTCAATTCACCGAATTATTTTCACCGATGTTATCACCCGATGATCCTCAACGTACCCCAGAAGTCGCGCAACAGTTACTAGAAACAAGCTGTTATCAATGTCATCCCGGCAAGAAAACCCACTGCTTACGCGGTGCTATGGCACAAGCAGGAATCGTTTGTCAAGATTGTCATGGAAATATGAACCAAGTTGGTAATGATTTCAGTGATGGCTTACCGACGGGAGATGGACTGGATTTAACTAAACGAGTTCCCTGGGCAAATGAACCCAAATGTCAATCCTGCCACATTGGTGATGCTGTAACCATCGCTAAATTAAATACTTCTGACTTTATTCTATCTAAAGCGGGTATTCGGTTATTGCAAACTTATCAGAAATCAGTTGCCAAACAAGCTGATTTACCCTTTATTGCTATGCCTCAATCGCGATTTGCCGAAAATGAAAACTTATACCGGTTAAGTAAAGGGCATGGTGGCGTGATGTGTGAAGGGTGCCACGGTAGCACGCATGCGATTTGGCCAGTTCCACCCAGTGATAATGCGCCTAATTCAGTTACTCTAGCCAATGACAATTTAGCGGCGCTTGATTTACAAGGACATGCTGGGACACTGATTGAGTGTACAACCTGCCATGAAGCCGGTAGCCTCAAACTCACTTTAAAAGGACCGCATGGCTTGCATCCGGTTAATGATCCAACCTGGAATAAGAGACATGAAGATGTCGTTGAAAAGGATAGGAACGCTTGTCGCGCTTGTCACGGTTTGAAAGGTGAAGGTACCGTATTAGCTCGAGTGGCTGCCGATAGAACCCTCCAGGCTAAAGAAGAGCAGCCCAATGGTAGCAAGACCATTACCCTTAAAAAAGGCACTGTGGTGAGTTGTAGCCTTTGCCACAAAAATGAATTGGCAAGATAATTTAGCGTGGTTAGTGATGTAGACTATCATTGACTCGTGATCGTCGGGTGCATCAATGCTAAGCGTGTATTGATGCACCCCACTCTTTTTGAAAAAATCAATTATGACCAAACTGCTCGAAACCGCCTTTCAAAAACTTTCCACCGAACTCAACGAGTCAGAACAAGATTTGCTGGCTAAGGTATTGTTGGAACAGGATGTTCACATCTTTCTCGCAACTGCCGTTGGTTTTCTGAACGACTATAATCCTGAAACTCAGCAAGCTATCAAAGCAGCAGCAGAAAGAACTCAAGTGAACCACTACCAATCAGTAGATGACCTATTTGCTAAATTGGGATTATGACGTTGGAATTAGTTACTACGAGGAGATTTGAGAAGAATCTTAAGAAAATGGTGGCACGTGGTAAAGATAAGGCTAAAATTCGTTACCTCATTGAACAATTGCTTCAACGAAATTCTTTGCTACCAAAATATAAAGACCACTTGTTAGTAAGTAAATGGCAAGGATTTAGAGAATGCCATATCGAACCTGATTGGTTACTGATTTATAAAGTTGAAGGTAGCGAGTTACTGCTGGTTGACACCGGTACCCATGCAGATTTGTTTTAATCTAACTTGTTATTGTAGGGTGAGTAATACAATTTATCGTTGTTCACCCTACATTAAAATAATTTATCATTAAATTCGCTGGTATGGTTTGATGGAGGGAGCAGATTTACTCTATATTATGGTTTGGTTGGTTAGGCACTACCAAACTCAAGGAGTATACACAGATAAACCTTCACCTAAGAGTAGAGTAACCTGCTTTCCACTCTAACGGGAACGGGCTTTATTGAAATTTTGCGAATATAAAGAAAAAATTATGATAAAACAACAGAAAAGCCAAAAAATATTTAAATATGTCTTAGAAAATGCTAAGGATGTCACAGATACTTTTGATATAGATTTAGGCAATATTCCACAAGATGTTGTAGATTCGCGCCGACAAGCTGAACCGCATATTCAAAATGTGCGTCAACTTATGGAAAATAAGATATTGACACCAGATACCAATTTATCCAACGTAAATCTTGGTTTAATTGATATGGCTGTATGGGCTAAAGTATATGGTGAACCTATCCGCGAAGCATTAAAAAGTGGAAATGTAGTTGCTGTAGATGGCACACCACTGCTTCAATCACAACGCTTTTTAACGACACAAGTTTTTGCGTGTGCTATTGGCACACTGACTTATCGTGACCCTCTTACATTAAATGCTCAGGTGGTAAAAACTCAGGCTAACCAAGAGCTGTTTCAAAATAAGGAAGCTACAAAACGACATATTGAAGAGATAGAACGCTTATCATCTTCTCGATCTTGGCCGGCCACATTCATGGAATATAAAGAGCGACAAACAGGTTATAATCATCATGCCAAATATGTACTTATTGATGGCCCTTTGATTACCCAAAATCTTTTAACGCAAGCAGAAGGACGAGAACTTTACACACAGATGTTAGGAGTGAAGAAGAAGTTAGAAAAGCCATCGATCTTCCTGCTATTGAAAATTATGATACCAACATGAATAACATTATTGGTCGCATCCACAGTACAGAAATTCCAATAGCAGTGGATTGGTCAACATTCAAACATCATATTCTGGTTGCTGGTGCTACCGGCTCAGGCAAAAGCAACACCGTTGCCAATTTAATTAAAGCCGCACAAGGTCAAGGAGCTTGTGTCATTATCTATGATCAAAAACCGGATTATAAAAACATCTGTAATCCCAATGATGAAACTCACCTCTTTCAAGCATGGAAGCCCGAAGTGGTTAAGCCTTTTGGTTTAGAAAAGGTTGAAAAATATTGCCTGTACCAAGGTGAAGGTGAAACAGAAAAAAGTGAGAAAGCAATTGCAATCCGGGCGCGTGATGTATCATTGGAAATGCTGATCAATGCACTGTTTCCCTATCCAGATGAAGGTAATCAAAGAGATGTATTTGGTGGTTTATTGAGTTATTATCGAGACAACAAAGATAAAAACTGGACACTTAATAAATTTAGTACTTGGGTGCGTGATAGCCGCAAAAAAACACAAAAAGATGGAAACACACAATCTCAACTGGATAGAATTGCGGAGAGTCAAGGGTGGGGTAAATTAAATGAAATGACACTGGATGCCATGCAGCGAAAAATGGAACAACGTAAAATGCAATGGCTTGATTCGTTAGAAGATAATTCTCATAAGAGTGACACGGGTATTTTTTCTGATATTGATGGAGATTCATCCGTTTCAAGAGGATATTTTGTTCCACGAAAACACCTTGATAGTAGTAAAGTTATCGTTATTCGTACCAATGCTGATGGACGGGAATATGGTCTGTTTTTGTCGTATATGTTACGCAAAGTATATGATCTAAAACGTTCTGGAGAGATTTCATTTCCCATCGTCAATATAGTTGATGAAGCGCAGGATATTTTTCAAGGCGAAAAAGCTATCCGAGATGCGGCAACTTCAACTATGAATGAAATTATTCGTAAAAGACGTAGCAAAGACATCGGATTTGTAATTGCCGTTCAGAGTGTTAGCCAACTTCCCGATTCCGTATTGACTAACCTTAACACGCGCCTAATACACCGTCAAAATAGTGTTGAAGAATTGCGTAAAGCGATTCCAAGTGCTTCTCAAAATTTGATGGCAAACTCGCTGACATTTGGCCCTGGTGAAGCATTGGTAAGTATTTTTGAAGCACGTTCAGTCGTTCACGCTGAAATGGCGCCTTCTCCATTTGAATTAACAAAAACGTCTGCTAAACCTCGTCAAACTTTGGGAGATCAAATTGGTAACAACCCAGCATGAGATTCTAAAGACATTTTATGATGCAAACTGAATCCATTGAAATGATAGAAGTCACTCGCTTAGTACCCCATCCTCTCAGTCTTCAAATTTATGGAGAACCACGCAACACAGCTAATTTTAAGCAACTGGTTGAAAGTATTCGTATTCATGGCGTATTTGAACCACTTATTGTTACAACTAAATTAGTTATCCTTAGTGGACATCGACGAGCCATAGCAGCCATGGAGGCCGGTATTAAACATGTACCTATTCGTAAAGTTAAAAAGTTAAACGAATTAGCACAAATTGAGCTAATAACAACCCTTAATCATCATCGTAACCGATTACCTAGTGAAATGGTTCGTGAAGCACTAGCAATTGAAAAACTAGAACAAAGTACGAAGAAAAAACTGATTTCCCAAAATCGTACCCATAAAGAAGATGAAATTCTCGCAGTTCGTGTTGGATTTAATAGCAGGAGAACTTTTGAACAAGCTAAAAAAATTGTGTTGTCCAATGATCAGTCTCTTATTGAGTTAATGGATCAAAGAACAATAACCACAGCTTATCGTAAATTACATAAAAAAGAAGGATTTTCAACTTATAGTTCCATTATAAAACCAAGTGATAATTGGAATTTTTCTCCGGTTCAGTATCCACGTATAGATAAAAGTGAAACGCATGGTTATATTCCGGGTGATATTTACGCTAATTGTTTCTGGTACTTCGTAAAACCTAACGATTTAGTTGTTGATCCGATGGCGGGTAGTGGAATGGCTAAACATGTTTATGAACATAGACATGAGTGGATGGGGACAAATAGCTATGATTTCAGGTTAATGCTTTTTGACTTAACACCGCAAACTGAAGATATCAAACAACATGATTTACTTGAAGGATTTCCGGTTGATCAAGCCGATTACATTTTTATAGATTTACCATACTTGGGTATGGCTAATAGGACCTACTCTAATAAAAAACAAGATATTGCGAATATGAGCGAAGATTCCTATTTAAAGGCTATTACACGTATTGCTGAAGTGTGTGCTAATGCTCAAAAAGGAAGTAAGTTATGTACCGTCATTTCCCCCAACCACACTGATCATAAAACCCAAAAAATTGTAAATATTGTTGAATATATTCGTGAAAGTTGGCGTTCTGTTGGATATAAACTATACATCGAAACCTATTCTTCTCGTCGAATTCAAAGTTATCAAAGTGCAACCATGGCAAAGCTAAATAACATAGCTAAAAAACGACGTTTACCTCTGACAGATATGACAGTCATAATGACTTTTGAAAGAATTTACTCATGAATTTACTGTTTTATCTTAGTTAAGTAGTGTAAGTAAGGTACGTCAGCGAAGCATAACGCACCGATTCTTGCGTTAGGCGTCAGCCGTAACGCACCCTACTCACTAAAACCCATCAAAAAAATTAGTTCATGGAATGTGATACGCTAGAATTCAGCCGTCATGCACTCATGAAAATGTTTACCAGAGGTATTACTGTAGATGATATACGGTCAATCGTTAATCTGGGTGAGATAATTAATGATTATCCTGATGATAAACCACTCCCAAGTGCTTTATTGTTGGGATTCATTGATAATAAACCACTACATGTTGTCTTAGCGCGAGATATCCAGAAAAAGCATTGTATTATAGTAACTGCTTATGTACCTGATATTGCTCTATGGCAAGCTGACTTTAAAACGAGGAAACAGTGATGAAATGCGTTATTTGCAAGAACGGTGAAACTCATCATGGACACGTTACCGTTACCGTTGAACGTGAACAACTAATTGTAATTATTAAAGATGTTCCCGCTGAAGTTTGTTCAAATTGCGGGGAATATTACCTGTCCGAGCCCATTGCAAAGACGGTATTAACTCAAGGCGAAGAGGCTGTCAAAAAAGGAATTGAAGTTGAGATTAGACGCTTTGCTGCGTAAAATCAATACGTAAGACGGATAGGTGTAGGGTGCATTACGCTTCGCTAACGCACCCTACCTAGCTAACCCCCCTTTTTCAAAGGGGGGAGTTATGGCTTAACTTAATGGCAGTGGACTGGCGTATGGACACGAGGTAAAGGCAGTAATTTACCTTAGTCTTTATTCTTCGCCTGTAGCTTAAAAAGCGCAGAAACTCTGTTCATAAAAGTGATTGTAGAAGGAACAAAGAGAAACTCGTCTTCATCTCTTGGTGATGGCGTACCTCGCGATCCAGTGGAGATAGAGGAATAATAATCATCTCTACCAAGACCAAATTGTGTTCCGAGGTCCGAAAAACCTTGTTCTGAGATGGCAAAAACCGGTCCTACCGATACATCAAAACCTTTTGCCGCGCGCTCTGCTTGTTGCATAGCATCTTTACCTGCTTTGATAAGGAGATCGGCTTTTATTGTTTCTTCATCAGTTCTCTCAAACACAGTATTTATATTTTCGACATTTTCTAGCGAAAAAAGTTTCTTGGCGAAAATTTCGTATTGTTTCAGGTTATGCAGCTTAATATTGAAACGACGAGTCACCTCGTATCCAAGTATTTTAAGTTGTTGAAAATCTTTATCACGTTCATGAACGATATTTTTGTCAAGCTCATAGGCAACGATATCTTCTTCTTTGACTTGCTGCTCAACAAAAAATGACAGCAGTTCCTTACTTCGTTGCTGAATCACCGTGATAGCGTTATTTGGATTCTCATGGAAGGCTTTTAGGTAAAATGTCACCTCCGCCATATTCGGTGGAAGTTCGATCTCTGCTTGACCATGAGCAGATACGAATGGAAAATCAGGCAATGTTGACGCCAAGGTTAATGAGGTTGTTGACAACATCCAGATAATTGCTATGACTCTGGTCATTTTTTTCCTCCTAATTAATGATTAACTAAAATTTTCTTTCTATCATAATGTGCATCATTTGGAATGATGTTAGTCTACGTTGTGGTACAGTGGTGGTTAAACGGTTAATTTTGGTTTTCTAAATAATTCAGAATACGATAGCATATTTCCTGACAACCTTGACCCGATAACGCGGATATTTCAAATACGGGTCCGAACCAATTTAAGCCTTCAATAATCGCTTGACAATATTGCTTTTGCTCAGGTGCGGGTAGTAAATCCAGTTTATTGAATACGAGCCAACGTTCGCGGGTGGCTAATTCTGAGCTATATTTTTCTAGTTCATGCGTAATTTTAACAATATCTTGCAATGGATCACGATCCGGTGAGGCCACATCGACTAGATGCAATAATAATCGAGTACGTGATAAATGTTTTAAAAATTGGATACCTAATCCGGCGCCTTCTGCCGCGCCTTCAATTAAACCGGGAATATCGGCGATGACAAAACTCCGATCCACCTCAATGGATACCACCCCTAAATGAGGGTGTAAAGTCGTGAAGGGATAATCGGCTACTTTGGGACGGGCTGCGGAAACGGCGCGAATAAAGGTCGATTTACCCGCATTAGGTAGCCCCAATAAACCGACATCGGCTAATATTTGTAATTCTAAGCGTAACGTGCGAGTTTCCCCCAACGTGCCTTGAGTCGTGCGACGAGGCGCACGGTTAGTACTACTCTTGAAATGGACATTGCCTAAGCCACGTTGCCCACCACGGGCAACTAACAACGTTTGTTGTGGCTTAACCAAATCACCTAACATTTCCTCGGTGGCGACATCAAAAACCAGTGTGCCGACGGGTACTTTAATATATAAATCTTGACCACTTTTACCAGTACATTCACTGCCTTTGCCGCCTTCACCCGCCTGAGCACGAAACAAGCGGTTGAACCGAAAATCAACTAAAGTATTTAAATTTTTATCTGCGATCAAATAGATACTACCACCATTGCCACCGTCGCCACCATTGGGACCACCGTAAGGGACAAATTTTTCCCGTCGAAAGCTTAAACAACCATTCCCCCCCTTTCCGGCAATCACTTCAATCGTTGCTTCATCAACAAATTTCATGGTCTACTCCATAAAAAACCCCGTCATCCGGGGCTTTTATAGAAAAACTGCAATTAAATCACGTTATCAATATGAATAGCTAGTTAAGAAACCGCTGCGGGTGCTTCTGCTCCAGTCGCCAGCGTTGGTGAAGTTATAATATTCACATATCTCCGTTTTTTAAGCCCTTTGACTTCAAACTTAACTACACCATCCGCTTTAGCGTACAAGGTATCATCATGACCTCGTCCCACATTTAAACCGGGATGAAATTGAGTTCCCCGTTGCCGAACGATGATATTACCGGCTTGGACTCGTTCTCCACCATAGCGTTTAACACCTAAACGTTTTGATTCTGATTCACGTCCGTTACGGCTACTACCACCGGCTTTTTTATGTGCCATCTTGCTTTACCTCTTAAGTCAAATTAAGATTATTTGCCATAATCCCAGTAATTTTGACTTCTGTATAATACTGGCGATGTCCCATTTGTTTACGGTAATGTTTACGGCGTTTAAATTTAATGATCTTAATTTTTTTGCCACGACCTTGTTTTTGCACGGTTGCCGTTACTTTGCCGCCTTCAATTAACGGGCTCCCAATTGCAATTTGCTCACCATGAGCAACCATCAGTACATCGTTGAATTCAACGTCAGTTCCCTCTAGGGCAATAATTTTTTCTATTTGTAGAGTATCACCGGGGGTAACTTTATATTGTTTACCACCGGTCTTAATGATAGCGTACATCGTTATTCTCCTTTAATTGGCCAACCTGATGCAATTCAGGAATGCCTTTCAAAGGGGCGAAATTCTATGGGATTTATCAAGAAAAAACAATAGGGTTGAGTTTATCATCAAGTAATTACATGAAGGATAAGACAATTAAAAATATGGGCAAGAACTCGCCCGCTAAAGGTCTGAAATTAACAATGCCGGTGGGGGAATAGATTGTTCTTTTGAGAGTGAGTTTGAATTTCAAGTTCAAATAATTCGTGAAGTTCTAACATGGGTAACTATTTTCAGCGTTGAAATAAAGCATCTATAGAAAATCCTTCACGTTCAAGCAGTTCTCTTAATTTTTTTAGCGCTTCAATTTGAATTTGCCTCACTCTTTCGCGGGTGATCCCAATTTCAGCACCGACTTCTTCTAAGGTGGCAATTTCTCCACCACCAAGACCAAAGCGCCTCTCTACCACAATTCGCTGTTTTTCGTTCAGTTGAGCTAACCATAACTCAATGTGTTTCATCAGGTCTTCCTCTTGTAAGACGAGCATCGGGTCAGGATTTTGTTCATCAGCGATCGTGTCTAGTAATGATTTGTCAAAGTCTTCTGTACGTGGGGTGTCTACTGAAGTGATTCGTTCATTGAGACCCAACATTTTTTCAATTTCACCGGTTGTTTTGTCAAGCGTCCTGGCGACCTCTTCTGAAGTTGGCTCATGATCCAAAGTTTGTGAGAGCGAACGAAAGGCGCGTAAACAATGATTAATTTCTTTAATGACGTGGATAGGTAAACGAATCGTCCGGGTTTGATTCATAATCGCTCGATCAATCGTTTGTCTAATCCACCAAGTGGCGTAAGTAGAAAAACGAAAACCTTTTTCCGGATCAAATTTAGCCACTGCTCGAATGAGACCCAGATTACCCTCTTCAATTAAATCGAGCATAGCTAAACCTCGGTTCATATAGCGGCGAGCAATTTTAACCACCAGACGTAAATTAGATTCAATCATGCGGTTACGTGCAGATTCATCTCCTTGTAGGGCACGTCGCGCGTATTCAATTTCTTCTGCCGGGGTTAGTAAGGTATAGTAACCAATTTCTCTTAGGTAAAGACGAGTAGCATCTAAATCTCCTTCATCTAAATTGTCCAGTTGTTGTACTAAATCGGGTTCATCATCATTTTCTAAATCTTCAAAGACATCGCTTTCGTCAAGCTCATCGTCCATACCTACCCTCTTTAAATATAAACCTTAACTTATTTCATCCGCTAGTTGAGGAAGATAAATAATAAGGATCAATATTCCTGTATCGATTACAAGTGATTCGGATTTTGTTATCCTTACTTTGGTAAGGGTTCAGCGCATTACTTGGAGAACCTTTTGCAAAGATTTGACCACTTTTCGAAAGAAAGGAATAAAAGACTCCAGTTTAATAATCGACGGTAAAATCGCTTAGAGTGGAAACTAATTTATTGGGAGGAAAGAAATACTTCTTAACTATAATGTATTCCTATTCATTCACCATTCAAGATCATCGCTTTATTTCCTTCGTATAAGCACGAGCAGCCTGGATAAACCCAGAAAATAAAGGATGTCCATCACGAGGAGTTGAAGTAAATTCAGGATGAAATTGACAACCAATAAACCAAGGGTGGTGTCCATTTTCTATCACTTCAACCAAATTGCCATCCGCTGACATACCTGCAAATACTAAACCGGCTTGGCGAAGCATGGCCATATAGTTATTATTAAATTCATAGCGATGGCGATGGCGCTCACGAATAATTTCTTGTTGGTAGAGCTGATAAGTTTTAGTTCCTCTCATTAAATGACAAGTTTGTCCACCTAATCGCATCGTGCCACCTTTATCAGAATGTTCATGACGTTGTTCAATTTGACCACTTTCTGTGGTCCATTCAGTAATGAGTGCGATAACGGGGTGAGGAGTATGGCGATTAAATTCGGTACTATGTGCCTGTTCTAGGCCAATTTCTCTAGCGAATTCAATAACCGCTACTTGCATTCCTAAACAGATTCCTAAATAAGGGATATTATTTTCTCGTGCAAATCGTGCCGTGCTAATTTTACCTTCAACACCGCGCTCTCCAAAACCACCTGGAACTAAAATCGCATCGACTTCATTTAAACGCTCGGTTCCATTCATTTCGATGTCTTCAGAATCAATGTAAATAATTTTTACTGGGGTGCGCGTGTGGATACCGGCATGAATTAACGCTTCATGCAGTGATTTATAAGCATCGGTCAATTCGGTATACTTACCTACTATAGCGACTCTGACCATCACTTCATTGGGATTATCCATCGCGAATAAAACTTTTTTCCAAGCGGAAAAATCCGCCGGTGGTGTCGTTAATTTCAATTTATCACAAATAATTTTATCTAATCCCTCTTGGTGTAAAAGTAAGGGAACACGGTAAATTGAATCCACATCCACGACTGAAATGACGGCTGATTCGTCAACACTGGTAAATAAGGAAATTTTCCGCCGTTCCCCCGGGGGTAAAGGACGACTAGAACGACATAACAAGATATCGGGTTGAATGCCAATCGAACGGAGTTCCTTAACGGAATGTTGGGTTGGTTTTGTTTTCAATTCACCCACGAGGGAAATGTAAGGGACTAAGGTCAAATGAATAAATAACACCCGTTCATGCCCTAATTCACCACCCAGTTGGCGGATGGCTTCTAAAAAAGGCAGCGATTCAATATCGCCAACGGTGCCACCAATTTCCACCATGGCCACTTCAGCATGACGGCTACTTTCAATAATACACCGTTTAATTTCATCGGTAATGTGAGGAATAACTTGCACTGTGGCACCTAAATAATCACCACGCCGCTCTTGACGAATAACCTTTTCATAAATATGACCCGTGGTAAAATTATTATTTCGTCCCATGGTGGTACGGACAAATCGTTCATAATGCCCCAGATCGAGATCAGTTTCTGCTCCATCATCGGTCACAAAAACTTCACCATGTTGAAAAGGGTTCATCGTACCCGCATCCACATTAATGTAGGGATCTAATTTCAACAGCGTGACTTTAAGTTGACGGGTTTCCAATATGGCGGCTAAAGAAGCAGACGCAATTCCTTTACCTAATGAGGAAACCACACCACCAGTAATAAAGATAAATCGTGTCATAATGAATCTCTAAAAATTAGGCTTATTTTGCCCTAAAATAAGAGTAGCGTAACAGATTAATTTGGCATTCTCAATAAAAACAGTATGAATATTAAGTTAATTAATCCAGGAGAAATCAACCGGGTGAGCGGTTATTTTAAGAGGGCTACCGGCTAATTTTAAGGCTGATAATTTATCATATTCAATGAATTAATATTATCAATCAACGGATTCTGATGAATATGCTACAATGGTTAATTGTGTTAGAAATAGGGAAACTCATTCATTGTGTTAACCTATTACCCTAAAAGAATTCAACGTTATCAGAATAATCAATTGATTTTACTGATTTATTAAATTTTAGTTTTAACCCATCATTTTAGAAGAGAAATGATATGCCTGAAACCTTGCTTTTTACTTCTGAATCGGTCTCTGAAGGACATCCTGATAAAGTGGCTGATCAAGTTTCTGATGCGATTCTAGATGCCCTATTAATGAGCGATCGTCAAGCTCGAGTCGCTTGCGAAACTCTCGTTAAAACCGGTATGGTGGTTGTCGCTGGAGAAATTACTACTCAAACTTATGTTGATATCGAAGCCGTGGTACGACAAACTATCAAGAAAATTGGTTACAACAGTTCAGAGATGGGTTTTGATTGGGAATCGTGTGCCGTTCTGTCAGCCATTGGCAAACAATCGTCCGATATCGCCATGGGCGTTAACGAAACGACCGATCATGAACAAGGTGCCGGCGATCAAGGCCTCATGTTCGGCTACGCCACTAATGAAACCGATGTGTTGATGCCAGCACCCATTACCTATGCTCACCGGTTAGTGAAACGTCAAGCCGAATTGCGGGGTAATGGTACTTTGCCTTGGTTACGTCCCGATGCTAAAAGTCAAGTGACTTTCCGTTACTCTCAAGGTAAACCAATCGGTATTGATGCCGTCGTGTTATCGACTCAGCATGCACCGGATATTAGCCATAAAATCTTGCAAGAAGCGGTTATGGATGAGATTATTAAACCGGTGTTACCAGAACAGTGGGTTACTAAGGAAACCCGCATTTATATTAATCCCACCGGTCGATTTGTCATTGGTGGCCCGATGGGAGATTGCGGTCTAACTGGGCGTAAAATCATTGTTGATACCTATGGCGGTATGGCGAGACATGGTGGTGGCGCTTTCTGCATTGCCGGAGATGCTTTGATCAACACGGAAAAAGGTTTGTTGCGCATCGATCATTGTCAAGAAATTGGAGGCCATGGTTTATTGATCAAAACGGATGTTCACCCCATGCCGGCTGGTGCTTGGTATGATAACGGCTTAAAAGAAACCGCTGTTTTGATAAGTAAAGATGGCTATCAATTGGAAGCGACACTCAATCATCATATTCGAGTTATTAATGAAAATGGTGATTATGTGTGGAAAACTGTTGAAGAAATTGGTGAATCGGATTGGATTTCCATTCAAACCAAAAACCGTTTATTTGGTAATAACGAAATTCCACCCTTTAACTACGAATATCAAGCGGGTACGGCTGAAGGTCGAAAAAAACAACGAACTTATCCGGACAAATTAACGACTGATTATGCCTATCTATTAGGTTTATTGATTGGTGATGGTTGTTGTACTTCTCACGATCAAATTCGCCTGGCGGTATGCGAAGTGGAAATGCTTGAATTAGTACAGAATGTTTGTACTCGTCTATTTTCTGAGCCTGCCAAAATTTATGAACACTGGGCTTATGTCGGGGGAGTTGAGTTAAGGGCCTATTTGAAACATCTCGGCTTAACTGACGCAAAATCCTATGAAAAAATAGTTCCTCACAGTATTTTTACGGCGTCACCAGAAAATTGTGCAGCCTTTTTACGGGGTTTATTTGATACCGACGGTTGTGTTCACATAGAGGGTAGAAATAACAATACACTACGAGTTCACTTTACTACGACCAGTCGTAAGTTGGCTGAACAAGTCCAATTGTTGTTGTTGAATTTTGGCATTATTTGCCACATTCACGCCGTAATGGTTGAAGGTAACGTGGCTCATATCGAAGGGAGAACGATTGAATCAAGGCACACTCGTTATGACGTAACGATAAAAGGTTCTTATAGTGTACGACAATTTAAAGACCACATTGGTTTTGGTCTGCCTAGAAAACAAGCCGTTGTGGAAACTCACTTGCCTGAAAAACGGGATTTAGGAATTATTCCCAATCAGAAACAACGGATTAGCCATTTGTTTAGCAAATTGTCTCCGGCACAACGCCAAGCAGATGTCTGTCATATTGGGCGTTTTACGCGAAGTTCAGAAGGCAAAGCGACCCAAGAGTTGACCTATCAAAAAGCCGCAGAATTTATTGCCGCTTATGCGGAAGATTTAGGGCAAGATGCGGACTTTATTGCTCTGCAAGAATTGTATTTCATGCACCATCACTACTCACCGCTAGAACGGAAAATTCCTTCTTTTGCGCATACTTATGATTTGAACGTCCCATTTTCGCATACCTTTACGGCGAACGGAATTGTTTGTCATAATTCTGGCAAAGATCCTTCTAAAGTGGATCGTTCTGCCGCTTATGCTTGTCGCTATGTGGCTAAAAATATTGTA
Organism: Thioploca ingrica; assembly: GCA_000828835.1. Classification (GTDB taxonomy): domain Bacteria; phylum Pseudomonadota; class Gammaproteobacteria; order Beggiatoales; family Beggiatoaceae; genus Thioploca; species Thioploca ingrica. The sequence goes on along the minus strand of AP014633.1, from coordinate 3,479,231 downwards.
GCCGCTGGTTTAGCACAACGCTGTGAAATTCAAGTTTCCTATGCAATTGGCATTGCTGAACCAACTTCGATTCAAGTAGAAACTTTTGGGACCGGAATTATTGATGAAACGCGCCTGACTCAGTTGGTACGGGAACATTTTGATTTACGACCGCGGGGTTTAGTAGCCATGCTCGATTTACTTCGGCCCATTTATTTGGCCACCGCTAGTTATGGGCACTTTGGTCGTGAAGAAGAACAATTTACTTGGGAGCGTACTGATAAAGCTCAAATGTTACGTGAAGCGTCCGGCGTTTAACCCGATGTTAACTAATCTCATTTTAAATATAATTTGTTCAATTTACCCTTGCAAATGGGAGGCAAGATGAGTACACAACCCGTTATTCCCTTAAAACCGGATTACCAAGTCGCTGATATTCGTTTGGCTGAGTGGGGACATAAAGAAATCGCTATTGCTGAAACTGAAATGCCCGGCTTGATGCAGTTAAGAAGAGAATATGCTGAGCAATATCCCTTAAAAGGGGCTCGAATCGCCGGTTGTTTGCATATGACTATCCAAACGGCGGTATTAATTGAAACTTTAGTGACATTAGGTGCCGAAGTCCGTTGGTCTTCCTGTAATATTTTTTCTACTCAGGATCAGGCGGCAGCGGCGATTGCTGATCAAGGGATTCCGGTGTTTGCTTGGAAAGGAGAAACGGAAGAAGAATTTTGGTGGTGTATTGAACAAACTATTTTGGGTCCCAATGGTTGGCGTCCTAACCTCATTTTGGATGATGGGGGTGATTTGACTAAAATCATGCACGATAAATACCCGGATTTACTGAAGAATGTCAAAGGAATTTCTGAAGAAACGACTACCGGCGTACATCGACTTTATGAGATGATGGGTGATGGGAGCTTAATGGTGCCCGCTATAAATGTGAACGACTCAGTCACCAAATCTAAATTTGACAACTTATATGGTTGTCGCGAATCTTTAGTCGATGGGATTAAGCGGGCAACGGACGTGATGATTGCCGGTAAAATCTGCGTGGTCCTCGGTTATGGTGATGTGGGTAAAGGTTGTGCGCAAGCTTTTCGCGGCTTAGGTGCTACCGTGTGGGTAACTGAAATTGATCCCATTTGTGCCTTGCAAGCCGCTATGGAAGGCTATCGAGTAGTTACGATGGAACAAGCCGCTGCCGCTGCGGATATTTTTGTCACCGCCACTGGCAATATCAATGTCATTACGTTTGAACAAATGAAACGAATGAGAAATCAAGCGATTGTGTGTAATATTGGTCACTTTGATTCCGAAATTGATATTGCTTCACTGCGTCAATATCCGTGGGAAAATATTAAACCACAAGTGGATCAAGTCATTTTTCCAGATGGGAAACGCTTGATTGTGTTAGCAGAAGGACGATTAGTTAATTTAGGTTGTGCAACCGGGCATCCCAGTTTTGTCATGTCTAATTCCTTTACTAACCAAGTATTAGCCCAAATAGAATTGTGGAATCACGCCGACCGTTACGAAAATAAAGTCTATGTCTTACCTAAACAGTTGGATGAAAAAGTGGCACGGATGCATTTAGATCGAATCGGTGCTCACTTGACCCAGTTAACGCCGGCACAGGCTCATTATCTCAATGTACCCGTGGATGGACCCTATAAACCAGAACACTATCGTTACTAACACACTCAATGCTTATCAGTACTTATAAGTACGGGTAACAACAGCCTGAATAAAGCAATGAACTATGAAGTTAGTGATAGTGAGTGGGTTATCCGGCGCTGGTAAAACGATAGCATTGCATAGTTTAGAAGACATTGGTTTTTATTGTGTTGACAATTTGCCAGTGGCTTTACTGCCGGCTTTTGCTAAACAAGCCGCTCAATTCAGTACTGATTTAGAAAGTATTGCGGTGGGTGTTGATGCACGAACTGCCATTTTTCACGATATGCCGGCTTTATTGCAAACGGTAACTGAAACCGCAATTCCTTATGAGATATTATTTCTTGAAGCCGATGATACCGTATTAATTAAACGGTTTAGTGAGACGCGTCGTAAACATCCACTCACTTCATTGAATGTCTCTTTAGCCGAAGCGATTAAACGAGAACGTCAATTACTGGATCCCTTAGTTTCTCAAGCGGATGTTCGTATTAATACGAGTTTTACTCATGTCCATCAATTACGTGATCTTATCCAACTGCGGGTGGGGTTACGAGTAAAAAAGCCAGGACTCACTTTATTATTTCAATCATTTGGCTTTAAATATGGTATTCCCAACGATGCCGATTTTATTTTTGATGTACGTTGTTTGCCCAATCCTCATTGGGAAGTGGAATTGAGAAAATTAACGGGATGTGACCAAGCGGTTATTCATTTTCTACAAAAAGAACCTAAGGTACAGCAAATGCTGGAACATATTATTTATTTTTTAGAAACCTGGATCCCACAATTTGCTGCTGAAGATCGGAGTTATTTAACGATTGCGTTGGGCTGTACAGGAGGACAACATCGATCAGTTTATTTGGCTGAACAATTGGCACAACATTTTAAACCTCAACGTGAAGAAGTATTGGTAAGACATCGCGAATTAGGAGTAAGGGGTGAAGAGTTACCCAGATAACTGATAAAGACTAATTCTGCAACTTAATAACAGTTATGAGCGTAGGCATTTTGCTGATTACTCATGATGATATTGGCTCAAGTTTATTAGAAAGTTTGCAGCAAATGATGGGATCACTCCCTTTACCGGTCAAAGTGTTACCTATCCGTCATGAGCATGATCCGTTGGTGTTTTGTTACCACGCCGAAAGTTTGTGCCAAAATCTTAACAATGGGCACGGTGTATTAGTCCTAACGGATCTGTTTGGTGCCACACCCTGTAACATTGCTTGTAGTTTAATTCCTAATTATCGGGTGCGAATTGTCTGTGGAGTCAATTTACCAATGCTAATTAAAATTATGAACTATCCTTCAGCGGATTTGGATACCTTAGCTAATAAAGCCCTGTCTGGTGGTTGTCAGGGCATATTAGATGTTAATTCTGTTAACAGTTAATGGGTTCTTCGGTCCATTGATACCAAACCGTTAACGGAGTAACTAGAAAATATGTTAAAACAAACACTTCGTATCGTTAACAAATTAGGACTACATGCTCGAGCCGCCGCCAAATTAGTTAAATTGGCTTCTGCTTTTGAAAGTCAAGTCCAAGTCAAACGTCAGCAACGAGAAGTTAATGGCAAAAGTATTATGGGAGTTATGTTATTAGCGGCTAGTAAAGGAACTGAAATTGAATTAACTGTCGATGGTGTTGATGAAATAAAAGCCATGGAAGAATTAAGTCAGTTAATTCAAGGTGGTTTTGGAGAAGAAGAGTGAGCTTTACGTTACATGGTCTTGGGGTCTCTAAGGGTATTGCCATTGGTAAAGTTCACATTATCCGCCATGATCAAATTGAGGTAAGTGAATATACTTTATCTAAACATAATCTGGAGGAAGAGGTTAGCCGCTTTGAAAAAGCCCTAGCTATCGCCCGCCAACAATTACTCCAGATTCGTGATAAGGCTCCCAAAGATACCGCCGTTGACATTGCAGCTATTATTGAAGCCCATTTATTGATGCTCGATGATAGCCTCTTAACACGAGCACCAATCGAGTTGATTCATCAACACCAATGCAATGCCGAATGGGCTTTAAAATTACAGTGCGAAAGCCTAGTACAAATTTTTGATAAGATGGAAGATCCCTATCTTAGTGCTAGAAAAAGTGATGTAGAACAAGTCGTTATGCGTATTCAGCGGATTCTCCGCGGTTATGCAGAAACGGCGCTTGAACCCGAGAATATGGCTAATATGATTATCTTAGCCGATGATTTAAGTCCGGCAGATACGGTGCTGATGCAACATCATGGTATTCTTGCTTTTATCACGGAATATGGTGGCATGACCTCACATACGGCTATTTTGGCGCGGAGTTTAGGTATTCCCGCGATTGTTGGGTTACGTCGTGCTCGTGCTTATATCCAATCAGATGACATTTTGGTGGTGGATGGTTTTCAAGGCATGATCTTGGCTGAACCCGATGAACGTAGTTTACGTTACTATCGAATGCGCCAACGGGAAGAAAAACGTCAGCGTGCGGCTTTAAATAAACTGAAAAACTCCCCAACCATGACCCGTGATGGAACTCCCATTACTTTACACGTTAATATTGAATTTCCAGAAGATGTGACTGCGGTTAAACGGGTTGGTGGTGAAGGCATTGGTTTATATCGAACCGAATTTCTGTTTATGAATCGTCAACAGCCACCCGATGAAGAAGAACACTTTGAAGCGTACAGCCGTGTGGTTCGTGCGTTAAAAGGTGGATCTGTCACGATCCGTACTTTAGATTTAGGTGCAGATAAACCCATTGATAGTCGTTTCTACGATGGTTCAGTCGGCGCTAATCCCGCCCTAGGGTTACGGGCTATTCGGCTCTGCTTAAAAAATCAAAAGTTATTTAAACCACAATTACGAGCGATTTTGCGCGCTTCGGCACTGGGTCAGGTACGAATGATGATACCAATGGTTTGTAGCTTTCAAGAATTGGTTCAAGTTCATAACCTGATGGAAGAGATTAGAGATGAACTGCGTAATAAGTCAATTAAATTCAATTCCCAAATGCCATTTGGAGTGATGGTAGAAGTCCCGGCAATGGCTATTTGTAGTGATTTAATCGCATCTTATGTCGATTTTTTGTCAATCGGAACCAACGATTTAATTCAATATACCTTAGCGATTGATCGGGGTAATGATGCCGTTAATTATTTGTATGATCCATTACATCCGGCGGTATTACGCTTAATAAAAATGAGTATTGATGCGGCGGTTAAAGTGGACAAGCCCATTAGTATGTGTGGAGAAATGGCGAGTGATAGTCGTTATGTACGATTACTCTTAGGATTAGGATTACGTTATTTTAGTGTTAATCCAGAAGCTTTCTTAGAAGTGAAACAGATCATTAATAACAGTGATATGAAAGGGTTGTCACAGCGGACTAATGAAATTCTTCAAACCAGCTCGCCAACTGAAATTACCGAACGACTAGAAGCAATTAATGCTTAATTTTTAAAAGAGAGAGGGTAAAAAAAGAGAATCGATATAAGGATATTTTATTCTTTCCTCTTGTAGAATTTTCACGCCTCTTTTTATTAAATTATTAAATAATAACTTAAATTTTAATTATGATTAATTACCAAAATGGTTTTCTCTTTAAGATATTATTAGGCTTATTCTCATTTATGATGGTAACGATTGCTAATGCAGATTCGATTAGCCGTTATCACCATCGAGAAAATAATTTTTCCATTAATAATTCCCTCAATTTATTTCAACCGCTTGGGTTAACTTCATCTTCACCAACCGGAAGCGAAGAATCGCCGAGTTCGTCCTCACCTTCATCAATGACGAGCACTCAAACTAAACGGTTAATTGCTGGTTTATTGCTGGGCACAACCATTTATGGTTATTCCACTTGGTGGAAACATAGTAATTCTCAATTTCGCATTCGACATGAAGGTTGGTTTGGTGCCGATACTCCTAATGGAGGTGCTGACAAATTAGGACATGCCTATTCTTTTTATGTCAGCACCCGTATTATGACTAAAAGTTTTCAATGGGCGGGACATTCTCAACCACAAGCTATTCAATTGGCAGGCATAACTTCAGCCGCTTTGTCAGTCGGGGTTGAAGTTCTAGATGGATTTACCAAAAAATATGGTTTTAGTCCAGAAGACGTTGTCATGAATTTGACCGGTATTGGCACCGGCATTATTCTGGAAAACTATCCATACTGGGACAATTTATTTGATTTACGTCTTAAATATTGGCCTTCTGATGACGCCAGAAGGCTAAATGAATACGATCCTTTCACTGATTATACCGGACAAACTTATTTACTTATTACAAAAGCCAGCGGTATACTCCCACTGCGGCAGAAAAAATGGTTACGCTATTTAGAACTCGCTGTTGGATACGGCACCAGAGGTTATCAACCCACTGATGGCACCAATAGCCAACCGAAAGAACGCAATTTTTATTATGGTCTTTCATTCAATTTATCCCAACTATTCAATGAGGTGCTATTTAAGCAGAACCCAACCTCAAGTTACACACAATTAGTAACTGAACAAGTATTGGAATATTTGCAAATGCCAGGAACTGCTTTATTATTTGATAATTCACTAAAGTGAATTTTGAGAACTACAGTAATAAGGAGGGGAGAGGGGGCGGGAATGGTTGCGTAAGGTGAGTTAAGAAACAAAATAGGATTACTTACTCCTTGGCAAAATTAAATATCTAGCGTGTATTCTAATTTAGGCACAAATACTGCTGTCGGTACCACTATTATTGGTGCAAATAATGGAGAACTTTGTAGTGAAACCAAGTGACTATTTCCATTATATTTATAATTGCTTAAAGAGTTAAGCTATTTTTTGGAAACTTAAACATGCTTGAGCAAGATGCTGATGTAACTATTTCTATAATAGAACTGAGCAGCACAGATTATTCTGTCCTTAAGGTTGCAGTCACTCTACTGGAAAGAAATCGGCTTAAAGTACGTCTTTTGGAGAAAGGCAATACCGCCGGAACTCTGGTGCTGATTGATTTTGATACACCCAGTGGAAAAGATTTTTACACGCACTTTAACTATGCTCGTCATCGAGCGATGCTACTTTTGTCTACTGAAACACTTAATGACCATCGTAATTTAGTTTTAAAAAAACCTTTACGCGTCCAGACGTTGAAAGACGTTTTATATGATCTTTATCTGGGCTTAAATCCTCAGCTTAAAACCGTTCAACTCAGCAAACAACCAGAAGTTGAAACCAGTCATTTACCGTCTAATCCTTTTAATCCTCAAAATAATCTATTTTTTGTTTTATTTAAGGCATTGCAAGCCAAGAGTGTTATTCAAGTATTTTGTTCTCCCCATTCACCACTCTTTGTTAATACCATTAGTGGAATTATTGCCAGTTCCATTTCCAATGAGACCTTACGCAAAATTATTTCTAGTCAATCTTACGCTTTTAAAAGTACTAAATTATCCAGCGCAGATTTTGAGATTTTAGCTAAAGGACAAGTTATTGTTCCACTTAATCAGGTACTTTGGAATGCCGCCTTATATGGCTCACAGGGTCAATTAATTGAAGGACATTCCCCGGAGATACCTATCCAACTCAAAGCATGGCCCAACCTTTCACGCCTTGACTTTGAACCTCATCATATGAAATTAGCCTCTATTATGGCTGGTAAAGCGCTTACTCTCAAACAAATTCATCTGAAAACTAACTTACCATGGGAAACGATTGTTGGCTTTTACAATGCCGCTTATGCAACCAATTTAATTGTTATTAATCCGGCCAATTTACCCACCACACCTACTTCGAAATCGGCACCACCGGTTAAAGCCAGCTTACTAGCTAAAATTGCTAATCGTCTTAAGATAGCTTCTTAACCGCTTGGTTAAAATAATGGCTTAACCGAAAATGAGAAGACTTTCTTCAGTACCTTTGAAGGCCACATAAAAAATCCCACCAATTGGCGGGGATTTAAGTTAATTAAATCACTTTTCATTTTTAGTTATAGTTCATCGGGATTGTAACTACTAGCTGTTTGTGACCAGCTAAACCCTTCTATATCATCTAACGCAGCGAAACTTTCTTTAGCGCCAGACGATTCATAATCTTCATCCCATTTGTGTAAAGAGGGAGATTTGTCTTCATAAAGATCTAACAGGCGACTTTCTTCTCCTAGAAATTCCAAGGTTTCGAGTTCGCCATTTCCCCAGTCACATGCTGTATTTAAAGGAGTTAAGTTGTTGAAGTAACGCATTTTACACCTACCAGTGTGAAGTTATATTCAATAAAACAACCGTGAGAATAACCTGCTCTACCTGTATATTACTTACCGCTTGCATACTATGCTTATTCTATGATTTTCCTAATCTCTATACTGATTCTCAAAGGCAATTTATTGACCAAAATAGATAATATTTTGTTTATATAATACTTTCTTTTATAATTTCTCATTAGAATGGATTTATTTTGCAAATTGCGATGCAAAACAAGATCTTTTTTTCATTTTGCAAATGTAGATTACAATAAATGATTCATATAGGTAATCTATTGAAAATAAATTTAATTTGTATTTGATAAAATAAAATGATAGAATAAATTTTTATATACCACGATATATACAGTTAATTTTTTATAAAAAAAATATTAGCCAAAATAAGCTTACTTAGGAATAGTAAAATATTTTTTTGACATTATATTCATAATATATTAAAATTGAACGTGTTTTTTATCAAAAACTTGTAGTTACTCTATTCCAAGTTGGTTTTAATAGCTAAACTTTGGGAGAGGGGTAAGTAAACCACTTATTCAAGTGACCAACTTGAAGAGTAGGGAAAGCCAAGTAAGTGGAAAGGAAGAAAGTGACTTTACTTTCTTTACTTTTGATCTTTTTACTTTCACTTTCACAAGGTAGGACCAAATGTGGACTAAATTGCTTAGAAGACGATTGGCCTTGGCCAGTGCCATGATAATCTTACTACCACTGGCTACAACAGCAGATGATCTCGCTCGAGATAAGTTAATCCAGTTAATTAAAGAAAATACTCAATATGAGGGGAGCCAATTAACTGCAAAGGAAATAGAGAAACTAGCCGATGAGATAATACGAAACCCTCCACCGGACGATTATCCAACCGAACAATTTTGTTGGGCCGCTCGAGTTGAATCCTATAATCCAGGTAATCCCAAACCTTGGCCTCAATTCTCAGTTCCTGAACAAATACTAAATCAACCTGATTCTATGGGCATTAACCATACTAAATCGGTTTCTCTTGGAAATACCCTAAGTAGTAATGGTCCCTATGGAGAAATAACGATCCGTTTTCAGTTTGATCAGTTTTTCGCTCAACCCGGTATAAATTTATACTTTTTTGAAGTGGGTACTGATAATGAAGCGGTCTATCTGCAAGTTCGCAGACAAGATACCGGTACTTATTATCCAAGCGATCCTGGGTTACTCGTTACGGGTGGTTTTCCAGATGTATTTCCAACTAAAGTTAGCCTAGATCAATTTGGTGTTCCCGCTAATGTCCCATTGGATGCAGTACGTATTAGAGATGCCGTTGGTGGCAATGTTGGTGCAGCGGCAGCCGGTGCTGATGTTGATGCTATTGGCATAGATTGTCGTGCAGATAGTACTGCTTTTCCACCACCATCATCACCATTACCCGAGCCACCATCACTACCATTACCGGTAGAGATTCTTTCTATTGAAACCAATCTTATAGAAGAAGGGGTAGCTATTTTATGGAAAACGGGTGTGATGAATAATGTTGCTAAGCTGCATCTGATGCGGGTTCCAATCAAAATGAATGGTCAACTTGATAAAGAGAAGGCAATACTTATCAGTGAGAAAAATCCTTATCCTACTCAAATTTATGGTGCCTTAGATAAGTTGCCACCGCCAGGTCAATATGCTTACGTTGTAAAAGAGATTACTGATACCGGTGGGCAAATCTGGCACGATAATGACAATCGAGGTGAAATAGCCATTATTGAAATCCAGTAATTTTACTGATTGATAATATTCACGAGTGCTGTGTTAAGTTAATGATGACGGGTAATCAGTGGCAAAAGTGCAAACCTACAAGTCTTGTCCCTACAACATTACCCGTCAAATTGGATTTCAACCAATTGGTTCATAAGTCTGAATACGATACATCCAATAATATAGACCGGAAAATAGGATAAAAATCGTTAAGCTGGTTGTCATAACCAGTGGTGTTAATGGGATGAGCCACAACGAAGTAATTAGCTCAAAGGTAATGAGCAGAATTAGAATTCTGGCAATGACGATACGGTTTAACAAATTACAAATCATGGCACCCACCGGCGCACCAATCACCACAATTGGCATGGCCGCGAACCAATAGGCTTGTACCTGGGGAGTAAATTTTTCCAATACTAAACTGTGTAAAGCAAAACCAATCAAGGTGTTGATCGACATTAAAATAACCGAAGTAGGCGTACCCACCTTTTCGCTGAGCCGAAAGAGTAACACGATAAACGAAAAAGTAACGATATCAATCCCGGTTCCTACCAAGCCACTCATGATACCACCTAAAAAACCGGCTCCTATCAGTATGGCTTTCTCTTGTGTCCTAATAAGCGGTAAATCATCATGACAGAGTCGCTCTTCTCGACGATTAAGGACAAATAAGGTGAGAGCAAAACTAGTAATCATCGCGGTAAATGACATTTTCAATACGGGTGGTGGTAACAGTGGGGCAAGCCACATTGAACTCGGAATAATACTCAATGCGCCACCTAAACTGGCCCAGAGAATAACCCGCCATTCTACTTTGATACCGAGGTACACAATCACTAGGGAAGCGGAAGTCATACCAATACTTTGAATTGCCAACGAAAAAACTTTAGCGTCTGTGGGGTTAATGTGTAACAGTTTAGTGAAAACAGGAAAGGCTACTGCACCACCGCCTTCGCTAGTGGCACCCGCAATCAGGGAGCCGAATATCATCGTCACTGAGACTTGCCAATATTCTTGAATATAAATCCAGGGGTTAGGTCCAGCTAAGTAAAACCAGGCCGTCCATACCATAATGGCCAGTATGGCATTAAAATAAAGTCCTTTCATAACAATAAAATAAAGTCCTTTTATAACGATTAATTGGATAGATAGGGAAGCAAAGCTTCTCGCAATGATTTCGGTACGGGAGCAGGCACCATTGCCCAATGTCCTTTTAACATGCAGGCGACTTGTTGTTCGCCGCGAGCAATAAGTTCTTCTCCTTGTGCTTCTTTACGCAAGTAGTCGAATAACATGACAATCCGACTCGAAGTAATACTACCTGCCCGCATTTGCAAAATGACTTCATCAAAGGCAAACAGTTCATTAAAATACTCGCAGGACACGCGAGTGGTTACCATCACCAAGTCTTTACTTAATTGTTCCAATACCTCGGGAACATGTTCTTTTAAAAATAGCTCTCGGCAACGACCCTGCCAGCGAATATGGTTAGCATAATAAACATTACCAACTAAATTGGTTTCCTCAAAAGTTACAATATGGTGCCACTCATAATACATGTGGTATTCCTATGGTTCTACTACTTACCTACTAACTAAAATGGCAAATACCAACAAGGGCATGCAATTGATTGAAAGGTAATAACTGTGCTAGCAATAATCATCTCTTATCCTAGTATTGCCGATAATTTGCTATTTCTCTTAATTTTATAGTATCGGTTTAGAAAGTACTTAAGTAGCACATTTTTCATTTGTAAAATCAGTTTATTATTTACTTTATTTTTCATTGTTATCTTTTCTTCATGGGAGTAAATTTGTTTGCACCATTATTTCTCGAGTAGTTGGAGATTATAGCCGATTTATCAACGAGAAAGTATAGCCATTTATTTCGCAATTTAATCTGAAAATATTATTTAATACAAATCTTGGTAGTGTTCCTAAAGTAGTGATGCTAAAATAGTACCTCATTTATAAAAATAAGGAATATTGAATGAATTGTCCCCGTTGTCAAAATGAGAAAATTGTTAAAAATGGCAGTATTCACAAGGGCAAACCGAAATATAAATGCCAAGCTTGTGGTCGACAATTTGTAGAAAACCCCACTAAAAAGCGAATTAGTGAGGAAAGCCGACAATTAATCGATAAATGCCGTTGCGAAAAAATTTCCTTACGGGGTATCCATCGAATCACCGGAATTGCCCTAAGTTGGATACAGAATTATGTTAATATCAAATCCCGTCAGGTGATAGAACAGCCTAAGCCGTTGAGTGATAAAAAAAAGGCAGCCTATCAATCGAATGTGACGAGAGGTGGAGTTTTGTTGGGTCAAAACGAAATAAACAATGGTTATGGTTAGCGTTAGAGACCCATAGCCGTCAAATTGTTGGGCAGTTTGTTGGTCAACGAGACGCAGCGGGTGCCCTAGGGTTATGGCGTTCTTTGCCGCCAGTTTATCGTCAGGGTGCGGTAATTTATACCGACGCTTGGGAAGCCTATCGCAAGGTATTCCCAATTAAACGTCATCGTGTCGTGGAAAAAAAGAGTGGCAAGACTAATCATATTGAGAGGTTTAACAATACGTTACGACAGAGAATTTCTCGTTTAGGGAGAAAAACGCTGGCTTTCTCTAAAAAGCGAGCAAACCATATCGGTGCAATTAGGTATTTCATCTTTCATTATAATAAATCACTACTTTAGGAACACTACCCTCAAGTTAAGTCCCTTTAGTTAAGTCGGGTATGGTTTCGCCATCTAGGGCATTAAACATAAACCTCATCACCGGTTCCCAACTATTGAAAGGAATATCCTGAAGCAACGCCCGCAAATGCTCAACAAAGGTCTGGCGAGAAGGGAGTAAATGACATACGGTATGATATGCCGTATCCATCCAATCAAGCGTCGGGTGGAGTAAAAAGCTGAGCAACATCAGGGTAGCGAACCAATTAGAGAGAGGCGGTTTGCCGTGTCCAAAGTTATGGTCAAAGTGATAGCCATTATTTTTGAGTACGTGGTGGGTTTCATTTTCGATTTTCCAACGAGTACGTCCAGCGGTGACCATCTTAGCCCCGGTTTCATCGATAATCAAGGGGGTCATGACCCAAGCATTGTGGTACGTCACTTCGCCTTTGGCATTGGTGATGGTGACTTGGCACCAGTTAAGCATCAAAGCCTCATCGCCATCGCGTAGCGGCACTTGATTGATATAACGGTAATGCTCAGTCAAACGCTGCTTACCCTCCCAACGGGTACGCTCGATTTCTCGAAGGTGTCCACCACGCTCGAAATCGGTTATCCACTCGGACAACAATGGATGGGAACTGGGTTTGCAAACCGCTAGAACCTCAAAGCCATACTTAATAGCCTCCTAACGGGCTGATGACTATAGAGGTCATCACCCAAAATAGTGATGCTCCAAGCGGAATAATGCTCTCCCCAAGTGTTTAACCATCGCTTGGCAGCAGTGAGTTCTCCGTCTGGTTTATCAGGCCCCTCCGGCGGTGTAATGAACTCTGGTGGTAGCGGCACGACATGTGAACAGCCCGGAGCAACGATAACGGGTGTAATGGCACTATGCCGATAGAGCTTCTTGCCGTGGTTGAGGGTTTGTTGGTGACCGCAAGGGCAAGAGATTTTCTGAGAAGAAAAGAAGTCCGTACCATCAATCGCCAGCAATAATGTACTATTGATAGAACGCCGCGAGTTCAAATAACCGTTTTGGTATAAGCCATCGTTAATCTCCTTAATCAAAGGAAACCCGGGTCAAGAAGGTTGCGGATTTGATTGGCACTGGGAATTTGATGGATGCCCAAAATGGATTGGGCCTGGTTTTTTCCCAGTCTTTTTTGCATTCGCGTTTGGTAGTCTAACCACGACGGACTTTGGGTGAAAAACCCTGAAAATGCACTTAACGCCGCCTCGGAAATGGCGTAGTTGAGATGGTTGGCGGTCTTCTTCTTACGAACATCCGGCAATTCCCTAACAAGGGTGCGGGTCTGGTTAATCAGATTGCGGGCCGTAAATGACGTTGGTTTCGTTGACACTTTCAATTTTCGGGTTGCCATGGCTTGTTTTCCGGTCAGTGACAAAATAACATATATATTATAATGGTTTTAACTTGAGAATTGCTGATGCTTATCTCGTAAATCCACAAACAGATGCTGTCGTTGCCGACTTAGACACTTGTAAAGGCGGTTCGCTTGGCACGACCACACCGGATGCTAAAAAAGTCTATGTGAGTTGCGCCGCCGAAGGGCAGAAAGAAGTGGTCGTCATCGATTTAGATGGCAAGAAAGTGCTTAAACGCCTTGAAACGGGTAATCGTCCCAAACACGGCTTAGTTAGCCCCGACAGCAAATGGGTCGGTATCAATCATTGGGGGTTGGATGGCGGCAAGTTGCGACATACCTTTATCGACGCGGTTACCGATGAAATCATCAAAAATATTGATCTGGACGTGTCAAATCCAAACCCCACGGGAGTAACTTCCATGCACAACGCTTGGAGTTTGGATTCACGGCGGTTTTTTGCGGTAGATCGGGTGGATAATCGCTTAGTAGTCATAGATACACAAGACTGGAGCGTGAAAACCCTCGCTGTGCCTAGTGCGCCTCATTACCTTGTGCCTAGTCCAGATGCAAGAGAACTTTGGCTGGTGCATGAGGGTAGCAATAGTGCGAAACCGGGCATCATCGTCTATGACCTAACTAAGCCAGAAATGCCAATCATTGCTCAAATGGAGATGCCCTTAATCGGCGAGGAAGTGGTGGAAGCGCATCATGGTAACTTTACTCAAGATGGTAAATTATTCATGGTCTTAAATCGTGGCCCCAGTAAAGACAGTCGTGGGCGGGAAGTGGCTTTTTTTGACGCTGCAACCAAACAACTCGTTCATCGCCTCACCACCGCCAGCAACGGGGTTGGCCACACTTATAACAGCCCCGACGGACAATACGCGGTAGTAACCAACTACGGCAACAATGTCATCACAATCATCGATATAGCGCAACTTAAAACCGTCAAAGACCTTAAAATCGGCACGGGTCGCATGGGTCACATCGCCTTCACCAAGGATAGCAAATGGGGTTATGTTTCCAATGAAAAAGACGGCAATCTCTACAAGTTAGACATGGAAAAATTAGCTGTCGTCAAAGCCATCGAAACTGGTAAGCAAGCGGGTGGTGGCCAAGTGCTCAACGTTTGGACCAACGTTTTTGAGGAACTTCCCAAATAACAACCCGTAATGGAATGAGCCGTGTCTTTGCTCTCGTTCTCCAATGGAATTTGAGAATGTCTGTTAGCCAAGCTCGCGTAGGATGTGCACCGCACCCCAACCATTGCCATCACTCATCTTCATCGAGGTGGGCAATGCATACCTACCAAACTTTCGTCAAATTCCCACAAGCAAATTTCTTAACTAACATGACAAATCGCCTATTTTAGACAATACTTAATACTGATCAGCTAAAACTTTTGCCGCTCCGCAAGGTTGGCGATAGTCAAGTTGATAGAAAATATCGGTAGGCTGGGTTTACAAAGGAAAAATCCATGATGAAACGTTATGTCAGTAGTTTTTTATTTATCTGGTTAAATCTATTTCTTTTTCTTTCCGTAGTTCAGGCGGCGGAGTGGGAGGTACAAAGTCGTTCAATTCAATTTCAAGCGGTATGGGGAAGTGCTAAAAACGACGTATTTACTTTAGGACATCACGGTGTCATTTTTCATTATGATGGAGTCAATTGGAAGGAAATGGACACTGGAACTGTCTCTAACCTTTATGGTCTCTGGGGTAGTTCTGGTTGAGATGTATTTGCGGTAGGAGTCGAAGGTACGATCCTTCACTATGATGGTAATACTTGGACAACTATGAATAGTGGGACGGTATATCCATTTTCTGGCGTTTGGGGCAGTTCCAGTCGCAATTTATTTGCGGTAGGCGATGGAGGGACTCTTTTCCATTATGATGGCCAAACTTGGAGTGCTATGAATAGTGGCACCAGCCTTTCTCTTAAGGCCATTTGGGGTAGTTCCAGCAACGATGTGTTTGTGGTCGGCGATCAAGGTACTATTCTTCACTATAATGGTAAGGATTGGTCAATCCTGAATAGTGGCATTTCCACATCAATTCATAGCATCTGGGGCAGTTCCAGCCGTGATGTCTTTGCATTAGCAGATGGCGGTGTTATTCTTCATTATGATGGTAGTAGTTGGAAAACGATGGATAGTGGAACTGCTTTACCACTATCGAGAATCTGGGGTAGTTCCAGCAGTGACGTTTTTGCGGTAGGCGGTGGCGGTATCCTCCTCCACTACGATGGTAGTAATTGGACCCCGATGGAGGCGGGTGCTAATTATTATCTCAATGATGTTTGGGGCAGTTCTAGCCGTGATGTGTTTGTCGTTGGGAATGGTGATACGATTCTCCATTATGATGGTAGCCTTTGGAACACCATGAAACGTGGAGATTACGTTTATCTTAATGATATCTGGGGTACTTCTAGTCAGGATGTATTCGCCATAGGCAATAGTAACCAAGTTTTTCACTATGATGGTAATAAATGGACTACCATGAATAGCGGCAGTCCGTTTTATCTGAAAGGTATTTGGGGCACATCCAGCAGTGAAGTATTTGCGGTTGGTGGGCGAGTTGGGGAAGGTGAAATTATTCAGTACGATGGCAATAATTGGACGGGAATGGACAGTGGAACTACTTCTAATCTAAATGGAATTGGGGGTAATTCTAGTAGTGAAGTGTTCACGGTAGGCGATAACGGTACAATTCTTCGCTACGATGGCAGCCGTTGGAAACCGATGACCAGTGGAACCTCTGCCAAACTGACTAGTATCTGGAGTAATTCTAGCCGTGAGGTATTTGCAGTCGGAGATAGCGGTACGATTCTCCAATACAATGGCAGCCGCTGGGCAACCATGAACAGTCGAATTTCTGCTAATCTGAGCCGCGTTTGGGGTAATGCGGGCAATGATGTCTTTGCGGTAGGAGATAAGGGTACGATTCTTCACTATGATGGCCAAACTTGGACCGCGATGGATAGTGGTGGCACAGAGGCACGTCTGACGGGGGTTTGGGGTAATTCTAACGTGGATGTATTTGCCTCAAATTGGGATGGTCTTATTCTCCACTACGATGGCAATCGTTGGACAGAAATGACTGAGATGCCCGCTCTGCTTAATGGACTGTGGATAAGCCCAGAAGGTGATGCCTTTGCGGTCGGTGATGCCATCCTGTATTGTGCCAATTGCCAACTCGGTAATTCCGCAATCAAAGTGGATCCGAAACTCCATAACTTTTGGAATATCGCTTTAGGTGAGATCAATAGCCAAACTTTCACTATCTCAAATACGGGTAGTGATAAAGTGCAATTGAAACCGTTAGCTTTAACTAATGCCACTGAATTTTCTCTTAGCAACGATACGTGTTCTAATGCGCCGATCGCACCCGCCAGTACCTGCCAAGTTGATGTCAATTTTCAACCGCAATCCGTCGGGACTAAAATCACTAAACTTACCTTACCCAGTCAAACCGAAACGCTTCAAATTCCAATCGGTGGTACCGGTTGCTCAATTACTTTTCAACAAGTCTTTAATCCCTACCCGAAGTCACCCAATTTTGGTACAGTTTGGGTTGGTAATTCCATGATTTTAAATCAAACCGTGAATTTGACAGCGATTCAAGGTTGTGGTGAGGAATTATATATAGACAAGATTGAAGTGGTTGGTGAACATGCCGCTGAGTTTAGTCTTCGAGAGATGACGTGTGATTATTCTAAAGCAGGTATTCAGTCCTATTCCAACTGTCAATTTAACATTGTTTTCACGCCCACTTCCGCTGGAGATAAACAAGCCGAATTAACCTTCAAGTTTTTAAATCATGAAGATTTGCCAGCACCGCCGCTTACCATACACGCTAGCGGGCATACACAGTCTAGACTTGGAGTAAGTCCAAAATCCCACGACTTTGAGAAAACTAATTTAGGGGAAATTACCAGCCAAACCTTCAATGTTTTTAATACAGGCAATATCGATGCACAATTAACACAACTTGCCTTGACCGACATTACCGAATTTTCTCTCAATAATGATACTTGTTCTAATAAACCCCTTGCACCAACCAAGACTTGCCAAGTATCTGTTAATTTTCAACCCCAAACAGAAGGTATTAAATCCACTAAATTAACTTTACCAAGTACTACCGAAACGCTCCAAGTTCCCATCAGTGGTATCGGTTGTTCGGATACTCCTCAATCGGATACCCCAAAACAATTCTTTTCATACCCTGAACCTAATTTTGGTGTTACTCTAGTTGGTGATTCCCTCACCTTGAACCAAACAGTTGGTTTCACAGCAATTCAAGGTTGTGATGAACAATTACAGATAGAATCGATTGGAGTGATGGGTAAAAATGCGACTGAGTTCAATGTTAAAAAGGGTTGGTGTTATAACTCTAATTGGGGGGGTAAAGAATATTATTCTTACTGTGGTTTCACTACCACCTTTACACCTACTTCACCAGGCGAAAAACAAGCCGAGTTAATTATCAAGTTAAGCCATGCTGAATTACCAGGACATGTGATTCCTTTACGAGCTAAAGCAGTTACTTCGGGGCAAGCTCGGGTAGAACTCACGCCCAAGGAATATGATTTTGGGACAATTTTATTAAATCATAATTTAGCCAAATTACAATACTTTATATTTAAAAATACCGGAGAACTTAGCCTAAAGATGGGTAATATAGTTCTTGTTGAAGAACAACCTACTGAGTGGTGGGGATGGAGGAATTGGTGGTGGTGTACTAACTACGATATTCTTACTCCTGGTGCTCAATGTGACGTTGAAGTTCAGTTTTCACCAACTTCCGCTGGTCAAAAACAAGCACGCTTAACTGTCACGGCTGGTAACCTCACTGAAAAAGCTCTTTTAAAAGGTATAGCTGAAGAACCTAAAGATTGTAGCGATGCCAATATTACTGTTAAATCTGCTCAAAGTGGACGTTGGGATACACCAGCAACTTGGTCAACCTCAAAAGTTCCGACCGCCACCGATGTGGTACGGATTAACCAAGGACATACCGTTACCGGTCAGGCATTTGCTCAAGTTAGAACGCTTTGTATTCAAGAAGGTGGTGTTTTAGAAAGTGCTGATGAAATGGGTACGCCTTTACAAATTCAAGCAACTGATTACCTAGAAAATAAAAGTGTTATCCGTGGTAAAAATGGTGCCAATCAAACCAAACCAACGTGTAGCAATTGGGAAATTGGCACCGCCGGTTGTGCTCAACCTGGTGCCAATGTCACCCTTAAAGTTGCAGTAATTAATCGGGGCGATTGGTGGTGGTGGAGAAATGAGTCAGGTGGACCCATTCTCAATACTGGTAAAATCATTGCCGGCAAAGGTGGAGATGGTTCACAATATGGCGCTCCAGGTGGAGTTGTAAATATTTTGGGTAATAATGTGACTAATACTAACCTCATTCAAGCTGGTGATGGTGGTAGTATATTGGGAACTGATAATGGTGAAGGGGGTCAAGGTGGATTCACCGAAATTTCGAGCAGATTGGGAGGTTATGGTCATCTTTATAATCAAAACAGTGCCAAAATACTGTCTGGTAACGGTGGTAATTGCAATAATCCTCAAAGCCAACAAACCGGTGGTAGGGGTGGCAATGTTGTGTTAATTTCTAGCTATATTTATAACCAAGGTGGTATTACTAAAGCGGGTACTGGTGGTAAAGAATGTACTATTAATGGTAAAGATGGTGATTTGATAACCGATCCCAACGTCATCTCCCTCGCTGGTGCAGCCACTCAAGTCAGCGGTGGCAATATCGCTATCTACGGTGGCAATGACTGGACGCTGGATTTAAGCAACTTAACGGGTACTGTGGTTGAAGCTACTGGCGATATTACCTTAGCTGTTGGTAAAGATGGACTGATTGATTTCAGAAATAGCACCGGTAAAATCTTAAAAGCTAATGGTGAAGTGCAAATCTTTGCTAACAATATTCTCCTCGATCCCAAGAAAACGGTATTGGATTACATCGAAGCCAAAAATGTCGTTTTAGGTCCAAGCCGACTTTTACGCAACGTTTCTCTCACCGGACCTGGTAAACTATTTGGCAAACCCGGAGACACTTTACCGATTCAATTAATCCTCGCCAATAATGGTCCTGAAGATGATAGTTACCTCGTCACCGCCACCGATTCCACGGGTCAAAACTTAGGTCAACTACCCCAACCCGTGCCAGTGAAAGGGTTAGAAACAGTCAATGTGGAGATTAATACCGTAGTTCCGGCAACCAATCCCATCATTTTGACAGCCACCTCGCAAGCCGATCCTAAAACCGTGGCAACTGCAGCCGTTTTCGTCGAGCCAGCACCGGTAACCACCGACAATTCTATTCCTAATCCGAATGAACCCGGGAGTACTCAACCAGACGGTTCCATTAAACCCAGTGAACCAGGCACTGAAGGCACCGGAACTGTAATTAATCCCAATGAACCAAGCAGTGGCGAAACGGGCTCGAATCCTAACCCCGAACCACCGGTTGTCAATCCGGACGCTATGGTTGTGGTAACACCCAGCCTTAATACCTGCCCTTCTACCTTCGGTGCTATCATTGATTGGATGTGTCTTAATCACGGACAGGTTCTTACCGACGCCACGTTAGAGAGCAACGCGAAAGTAGCGGGTGGTCAACTCGCGGGCACCATTGATAATCAAGGCTTTGTTTCGCAAGTGACCATTCAACCGGATACCATTTTAACCGGTGGCAAACTGAGCGGCTACATCGTTAATCAGGGCACATTGAGGGATTTTGAATTTGTTGGTGCTCAAGTGGTTGGCGGTACGCTCGCCGGTCAGGTCGTTAATAATAGTTTTATGGGTGGTGTTTTTAAAGATGTCCATTTAGCCGCTGATACTCATCTCCTGGGTGGGTATTTGCAAGGTGAAATTCAAGGTGATCCGGCGGCACCGGCTTTATTGGAGGATTTGACTATTCAATCTGGGAGCCATCTTGCTTATGTGAAGATCGGTAAGAACGTGACTTGGTCGGCGGAGGTGGTATTTGAAGATAATGTCCAGTTTGTCGAGCCAACGACGTATTGTAATCCGACTCGGTTGGCGGATATCGTTCCATTGCTTCCCCGTTTAGACACGATGGTTCTCGGCAAATCGATTGAAGTTTGCAGCCAGTTTGGGGGTGGTCTTGCTACGGATGGGAAGCTGTTTCAGCAGCAATTGACGGTGACTCGCGCGGATTTGGTGGAGGTAATGGGTCGAATTGCCCCAGATTTGAGGCAGGTCAGTCAGGTGGTTGAGTGGGTGTTATCTGCTGCTTATCGTGCGGTCGAAACGGAGTCACCGCTGTATTTTATGGTTGATACGCAGGGGAAAGTGTTACCTTGGGATGGTGATGTGTCGGATTTAGTGGCTTTTAAAGAGCAAGTCACGTTGGAATCGGTGCAGTCGATTCGTTTATATCGTGGTAAATTCCCAGCGAAAGGTAAGTTGGAGATTCAGTTTGGTTATCGCTTGGCGGATGGAACGGTGGTGTTGAATGCGCAACCGCTAGAGGTGATGGTTTTAGAATAAATCGGTAAGTTAGCCAGCCCTGTAGCCCTGTAGGATGCGGTGACGAAGGAACCGCATCATTTCGCAATGGATGCTCGACGATATCCAGTCATCCAATGTAAAACATGATGGAAAGTGATCTCTCGATTGATGCAGTTCGCAAGCTCACCGCATCCTACACTGGCTCATGAGAACTGACATGTTGATACGCTACGAGGGAATGAGGGCACTACGAGAACGCTTAGGATTGGTTGAAGCAGAAAAATTTATTGCCCTCATACGCCGCGAACCTTTTGATTACACTGAATGGCAACAAACGCTTTGGTAAACTCAAAGCGTTGATGAATTATTTGAAATGGCTAAACAACAAACCAGTGAGTAGCATCACCTTCAGACAAGTAGGGTGGGCAACACGGTTTACCGTTGCCCACCAAATCCCACACATGAGATAAATGGTGGGCAACAAAAACACGTTACCCACCCTATACAGGCTCAGCTTAGGCTAAATCCCCCCGCCGAAATAACCAGTAACCGAAAATAGCACAGCCAGTTCCTAATGTTAACGGATAAGCAAAAGACCAAATTAAGTAGCCCGTGTGCCCAAAGTGATCTAAGATCACATAAGCCGTTGGGCCTAAAAGAATCAATTGCGGATCAAACAGTAACATTGAGCCGGTGCGAAAGGTTTGAAGTGGATTGATTAAAGCAATCAATATCAAAGCGGTTGGCGAGAACTGAGCGCGTACCATGAAGCCAAGTAGGATGAGGTCAAGGAGAAGTAAGAATAATAACCAAATCGCAAAAGCAGTCCCTTGAGCAGTGTCAACGGAGTGGGCAGTACTCGAAATCAGTATGCCAATCCCTAAGAAGCACCAAGCTAAGGCGATGAGTAAGCCGGTGTATAAAATAAAAAGGTTCCAAGGGATGTCGATATGACGCCACCATGACCAGCCTGCGGCGACGAGCATCGCGAGGAAGACCGGTAAGAAAATAACCAACAATCGACCAATTATTTTGCCCCAGTACCAAGCAAACAGGGAAACGGGTAAAGCGAGGAGGTATTCAAATAATCCCGCTTCTCGATCACCCGCTACCGAACGGACTGTGCTGATCAAGATAAAGATGGGTAACAGTAATATACACAGTTGAATGTAGGTGACTAACAAGCGAGAGAGTCCGGTAAATCCCATGATGCGAGATTCGGTTAAGCCAAATAGCAGTAATAAAATGATGATACTGCCAAATACCGTGGTGTAGAGTAAAAACCAACGTGCGCGTAACGATTCGGAGATATCGAGTTTAGCTGTTAGCCACAGGTGTTTGAGAATCATGGTTTTAATGGTGAGGTGAGTGTGGTTTTGCTAAGAGTTGTTCTTGGACTGCTGCAAAGGAGATACTACCGGCAATTGGTTCAGCGACTGCCCCAAAGCCAAAATTCATCGGCGTCAGTTGTCCGCCAACATAATAGGCATGGCGCGCCTCTAACCACTGTCCAGTACGATAATCAGTGACCCAGATTGAAGTCGTTTCATCTGCTCCCCAAGGTTGTTGTTTTAGCCAATGGATAGCGCAGCCCATATCATCAAATAAGTGGATTTTACGGTCGGGACCACCGCGGATTTGGGTAGCAAAATGTTTATCACTGATAACCATGCGACATTGTTCACAGGTATCTCGATCCCATTTGATTTCAGTTCTACCACTGTTGTCTTGACAACTGCTTAATAGGATTATTAGTAAGAACAGTAACCCGTTATTGATTAGAAATGCTTTCATCTTTCGGTTAAGGAAACTTGAGTTAATAACCCCGCATAACGCGATAACACAGCTAAGAAACGTAAGCGGTCGGCACTGGTTATTGCTCCACGCCAACTACCGGGATTAGTTTCCTCGAATTGCCAATGAGTCAGTAGGGTAGTCAAAGCCGGTTCGGGATAGCGCACCGTGAGATGGCAAAGCCATTCTGGCATTCCTTCCAACTGGTCGGCTACTCGATCATCTAAGACAATTTTGCCGCTATCTAATTCTACTACCCGATTCACTAATCGCGCTAATTCGTCTAACCGATGACTGGAAATGAGGGTGATCGCTTGTTGTTGTCTGGCAACCAGTAATTCAAAGAATATCCGTCGGGCTGCGGGATCGAGATTCGCTGCCGGTTCATCGAGTACCAAGATGTCACTATCACGACCTAACGCGATACCAATCAGTAACTTTTGCTTTTGTCCCCCCGACAGTTTAACAAAAGGTCGATGAAGTAAAGGAGGTAGTTCTAAGCCTAATTGTTGGGTGAGGTCGATTATCCGTTGGGGATCGCTATGACAAACGCCAGCGGCAAATTGGATCAATTGTCCAACCGGCATTTTGAGGGGTGGTGGTAGTTGAGGTACAAAACCGACTCGAGTGAGAACCGTTTGGCGATGAGTTCGTGGATTCAAGCCACCAACTGTGATAGTTCCTTGGTAACAATATTCACCCAGGAGGCAACGAATTAACGTTGTTTTCCCGGCACCATTGGAACCCACTAAGGCAACATGTTCCCCCAGTTGAATTTGCAGCGTAATATTATCTAAAACGGCGTGACGTTTGAAGCACTTAGAAACTTGCTCGATATTAATCATGATTTCACAGTAAGTGACTTAAACCTTTTATTTCAAAAGTGAGTGACTGGCTCGGGCAGATATCAACACAAGCGCCACACAAAGTACAATCGGGACCAATATCTATTTTAACGTCCGCAGCGCGACCTTTTTTGACGCAATCGAGAACATGGGGAACTTCACAGACCGACAGGCAAGCGCCTTCATGTTGACAGTGCGGTAGCTGATAAGCAATTTGGAGCGGAGATACTGTACCGATTAAGCCATAAGTTAACCCCACCGGACAAACATAGCGGCACCAAGCGCGGCGTGAATAAAAGATTTCCCAACAAAGTAACAATAATACCCACAACAACGCTAAACTAGGTCCATAAATGAGTGCTCGGCTAGCTATTCCCACCGGATTAAGGCTATTAAAAAGTGAATAGCCCAACAAGAAAGCCAATAATATGAAGAGAATAAACAAGAGAGGACGAATGCCGCGATGAACCGGGTGATCAATTACCCATTGGTTCGCCACTAACTTTAAATGCAATTGCTCTGCCCATTCCGCCAGTAAGTGATAAGGACAAACCCACGCACAAAAAGCGCGCCCCCCAAAGAATATCCATAGCAGGATTACCGTAACCGTGCCAATGATGAGATTGATAGACATCAGCCGATAAGCTAAAGCAATTTGGAACGCGGAATAAGGATCTGCCATATGAAAGCCCAACACCCGCGACGCAATGAGTGAACCTTCAAATAATTGAATATCTAGCCAAAAAGAAAAAGTGAATAATAAATTAATCATGAGCAGAATCAACCAACGTCGATTCCGCCATTTTTTCGGATAATGTCCGCCTTTTATGTTGGCTAATTCCTGTTTAATTTGGAGCCATTCGGCGGGTGTTTTGGGTTGATTGTGTTTTTGAGCGTGAATAAGTTGCGCGGGTGCAGTGATCGGTTTATTTTTGTGAGGCGCTTTTCCTAACATAACGGCTATGTTTTCTAAGTTACCTTTCATGCCCCACCTGCCCAAGTTTTTCTTTCGGCAATGACAATCACCGCTGGTTCCACTGGACACATCATTTCACAAGTCCCGCAACCGACACAAGCTTGATGAATTACTGGGAGCAGGTGTTTACCTTTTTTATCAATAAAGGGTTGTAAAGAAATCGCTTGTTCAATAGGACAATGGCGCACACAGAGGTTGCATAATTCCAGATCGTAAGGATGTTCTCTAATAGGAAGTGGGTGCCAGCGATTAATTTCGGCATAACGTAATAATCCAGGAAAATCTAAGCCCCGTGCAAATCCCTTAAAACCTTGTCCTCGGTAAGCTAAACACGCCGATGTTCTGACTATTTGTGCAAGTCCCATGCGCACTTCTTCTTTTTGACTAATGGTGTGACTGAGTGAACCAGTGGGACAAGCCAAAACACATTGAACCGCATCGCAGGAAAAATCACACGCTTGATGGCGAGCATCGATATACGGTGTACCCATGCCAATGCCCTCATCGAGATCAGCCAAATGAATTGCTTGAACTGGACAGACTTGGACACATTGACCACATTTAATGCAAGAAGCTAAAAATTGTTCTTCGGGTAATGCACCGGGTGGACGTAGCCGAGACGGTGCCCATTTCGCTAAGAGAGGTACTAAGCTGGTTAAAGCTGTTACTAGCACGCCAAAGAATAACACGACGGTTCGTAAAAAACGTCGACGTGCCATTTGAAAACGCGGTGAAGTTGACATAGCGAATTAGGGTAGCGGATGAATGAGCGGTGAGGAATCTCGTAACACCATCACCGGTTCAGAAAAAGGCGCAAGCCGCTCTAAAAAATCCAACACTTCGAGTAGCGCTGTGCCCTTAAAAAAGCCAGTTTCCGGGATATCCATCCACAGTTGGTCGGCATACGCATAAATTTCATGCGGCGTATCACCAATACCATCGGCATCGCGATCAAAACCGGTGTAGTCATCCCAATAATTACCTTGCCAAAGGTTACGGCGAGCTGTTGCGGCACCTTGTACTGCCACTGCAGTATGATTACCAATAAATTGATTTTGCTTAAACAGATTGCCTTGCCAATCATTGTGAAATAATACGCCTATTCCGTTGTGAGCAATTTTATTAGCAATGATACGATTGGTGGTATCTGGTTGATAGGGAGAAAGATCTAAGTAAATGCCGGTGGCACAATAAACAATTTGATTATTTTCCAGCGTGACATCACTGGTTTCTTTAAAACCAATTCCCATACCCGTAGCACTGACGGCATGAAAAATTTGGTTATTCTTTAAAACGACACCATCGCTATACATTAAAAAAATGCCCACAGAGTTGTCTTGATAACGGTTGTTCTCTATTCGATTAGATTGGCTGTACATAAAATGCAACGCATAACGACTTCGAGTAGTAACGTTATGAGCAATTAAATTATTTTTAGAATACCACACGACGGTATCACGGGAATCAGTGATTTCATTGTAACTGATCTCATTATTCATGCTGTACCACAGGCGGATGGCATCACCACGCAACCCCAGTGATAGCGGCTTGGAACGGATTTGATTACGTCGTACAATGTTATGATCCGATTGTTGTAAGTCAATGCCAAATAAGCAATCGTCCAGGATATTATCTTTGATGATGTTGAAATGACCCCGTACTTGTATACAAGCATCAACTTGGTTATAAGATTCACCAGAATGAGTTAAATGCAAATTCCGTAATTGGGCACCATTGGTAGTGAGTATTACCACTGTATCTTTACCGCCGCCGTCAATAGTGGCTTGATGATTGCCGTCAATGGTAATCGGTACCTTTACGGTAATGGGACCTGAGTAAACACCCGGTGGCAATAGTAACGTCTCACCAGGCGATGCTGCCGCTATCAAAGTTTGCAAATCAGCAGTATTAGCCAAAACGGATCCAGAAAGACTTATTAAGGCAATGATTAGCTTACCCATTTAGTACCTAATTGATAGTCATTTTTTAGGTGAGTTACGCTGCAACTAGTTAGGGCAACCGTAAGATTTGCTCCTATAAATCTATTGATTATTATCTTTGATGAGAGCAAAAAAATCCTCTTCTTCCGCTTTAATTCGCTTTTTCAAGAACTCAAATACTTCTTCGGTTTCGCGGATAAAAGTGTCATCCTCACCAGCAGTTGTTTTCCAGGTATGGCAATTCTTTACATATTTGGCGAAGAATTTACTAATTGAGCCGCTACCACTCAAAAATCGTACAGCAACTTCCTGCATCGCTCTATTTTTATGTACCAACAACTTCGGGTATAAAGTTTTCCCTTCTAATTCGAGATGATGATTGAGTTTTTCAAACAGTTGTTCAAATAATTTAAATACCGTATTGGTGTGACGTACCGATGGGTCATGAAGTAGAATCGATAGTACTTGGATTAATTCACTAATTTCTTGATGTTGTTGTTTTAATTCATTTAAAGGAATCATATTTATCTCCTTGATCCTCCTGGAAGAAGCGATTAAGTCGAGAGTTCATCCACCCTTATTTTCCAAACCTTGCTGACGACGCAATAAAGCTGCGAAGATCAGCATGACCGATGAAAGTACCATTAAACCAAATCCATAATGTGGGTAGGAATAGGTAGAAAATTGAGCTACCTTGCCATCACCAAATACGGTAGGCATAAATGGTTTAATAGTAAAAGCACCCATTTCATTTAAATGATGCCCAAACCACCATAACCACCCCGCATATTCCAATACAAAAAAAACGGGCAGTAATATTGGTATGATTATAAGCAACCAATAAAACCAGTTATTTTTCCATAATACCCCAATGATAAAGAGAAGCATACTGGTTATCAGTATTCCTATAATGACATAAGTGGCAGTAGCTAAAATGTTAACCCGCTTTTCAATCTCAATGGGTTCCCGAAAATATTGACCGGAGCTATTTCGGTAACTAGCGAGCATCGCTTCCAAGCCATTCAATTTTTGGAATTCTTCCCGTTCCAGTTCTAAATTACTTTGCAAAATCTGCTGATAACCTTTAGACATCCAAGTAACGCCACCTGGGGTAAAGAGAGTGATAGTCATCCAGATTACAATGACACTAAAACCGATTCCCAACCAGGTTGCTTGCCAGCTTGGCTTGGAAACCATGAAAGCGGTGAGTAATACAATGAGAAAAGCAAACAGGAAATTTGACAAAGCACGTTCAATTGGACCACCTGATGCAATGGGATACATCCCGATGTAATGATTAATGGTATCCATTTCGTGAACACAATCTAACGGTTCCTCTTCCAGCATTTCGGGAGGGTTATAGACTTGACAGCCATTAAATACGCCATTCACATGAAAATGAATCCGTACCCCGTCTGGAAAAGCTTCGGGTGGATAATTAGGTGCCTTGAGAGAAACCCACCAAATCGGTGAGAAATAGCTTATCACGATTAAAGAAATCGCTATTATTATCAACAAACGAAATAGGATGGCTTTTCTCATGTTTTGGTCCTATTGGTTATTCGAAAATTTATAAAAATCTCCCCGGCCCCCCCTTTTCAAAGGGGAGAATTACCCTAAATAAATGGGAAAAGTTACTATTCAACTATTTTTTAGTATTGACTCCCCCCTTTGAAAAAGGGGGGTAGGGGGGGAATTTTCACAGTAACTTTTATTTCCTTAACCCTAATCAAAATCCGGATTTTTCCATCCTGGCTTAGCTAAAGCTTCTGGTGGTGGTTTGAGACGAGCAGCGTAGTCAATAACCGCTTTCATGTCCTTATCAGTGAATCCTTTAATTTGTTTTACCATTTCCGGATTAGCATTGCGGCGTTTACCATCACGAATCCATTCAAATTGACGAAGCATGTATTGATAATGTTGCCCTTGAAGGCGAGGATAAAATTTCTCGGCATGGCCTTCGCCTTTATCACCATGACATTTTACACAATTGTCTTGGTATAACTTCTTGCCTAGTTCTAAGTTATCCCCCGGTCCCACGCCATTGCTAGGATTCATCAGTAATTTAGAAATATAGGCAGTGACATCAGCTAACGCTTGCGTGTCACCAATCGATTCTTTGGCAGCAAAAGGATACATCGTTGGTGCATCGCGTCTTTTAGCTCGGATATCAGCAAGTTGTTTGATAAGCACTGCACGATGTTGTCCGGCGAGTTGCGGAAAGGTGCCGTCGTCTTTTCCCCAACCTTCGGGTAAATGGCAACCGGCACAGACTTCGTAAATAGTTTTCCCGTTTTCTAAGTTGGGTTTGGCACTCAAGGCTGGTTTGATCTCATCTTCTAATTCTTCAGTGGCAAATATATTTTTACTGAAAGTTATTGCGGCAGTTAATGCCAAAGCATAAATGATTAATTTCATTAGTTATACCTCAATTTTTTTGTTCCCCCCCTTTGACAAAGGGGGGCTAGGGGGGATTTTCAAGTTACTTAGTTTTATTCGCACCCTGCTGTTCGAGATAAGCCTTCGCTCGCAATCCAATGTCCGCTGCTTTGACTTGATATTGCCACCATTGACCAGCCCACAACGCGGCATTTTGCCAATCTTCTTTAGCGGCAGCCGCTGTTGCTTTGGTCTGCGCTTCTTTAGCAAAATTCAATTGATCGGTGGCGTCTTCCATCAGGGCAACCACTGATGGAAATTCTTGATAGTTATGGCTGGTAATGAAAGCCACTACTTGGTCAATCGTCGTTTGGGTTGCTTGATTTTTCTCAACTTGTTTATCGTAGTCTGCTTTGGTATAAATCGCTGTTTCACCCGCTTGCTTAGCGGCTTCTTGATAATTCTTCGGTTTAACTAAGAGATAACCTTGCATCTCCAGATGTAAAGCGGAACAGAATTCAGTGCAGTAGTAGGGATAAACGCCGGGTTTATCAGCGATGAAGTGGAAACTGGAAGTTTTTCCGGGTTCTAAGGATAAATTGACATTTTGACCATACAACGCAAAACCATGCGTTTCATCTTGAGCGCGTTCCAAATTGGTTAGATGAATCGTGACATCATCACCTTCAGTCACTTCAATAATTTCGGGGGTGATATGAGAGCGAATCACGGTACCTAATATTTCTACTTTGCCCGGTTCTTTGACTGTCTTCTCACGACCAGCAAGCGTTTTGTATGGCGAAGCCTGATTAGCTCGACTATCCCAACCGGATTTATAACGAATAATTGGTTTAAGTAAGTTAGCATTGATGCCCACGGCATAATGTGGTTCACCCAAAGGTAAAGGCATGTCATATAATAATGTCATCTTCTCATTACTGATATCAATGAGTTGATGATTTTGTGGATGTAAGGGGCCAACGGGATTGAAGCGATCAATGGCGAGTTTATTTAATGCAACCAAATACTTACCTTCTGGTTTTTTGGTATCGCCGTGCATGGTCATCAAATGACCGATGTTGTAATGAATGGCAATTTTATCTAATACTTTGCCTTCGCAGTAATCCCAACGCGCCACCATTGAATCAACGTACAGCGAAGTAAAGGCTTCACACTTTCTCGCACCAAATTGCGTATGCAACGGCCCTAAGCCCAATTCGGCTTGGGTGTGGAGCGCGTCGGTCATCGCAATAATGGGAATACCATACGGATCTTTGCCTTCAAATTTGCCAGCACTAATAGCTTGTTGAATTTTTTCAAAGCTGTAAACGGAAGTGTGAGTATCCAATTTTCCAGATACCACAATGTATCGGCCATCTGGCGTGACATCCGCACCATGTGGACTTTTCGCTTCGGGTATCAGATATAAAATGCCTTCCTTAACCGCTGTTTCTATGGTAATGACGTGGTGGTTATTAATTAAAGTGGCTTTACCGGCTTTGACTAATTCAGCGGCTTTGCGCCAATTGACCACATGCAGGAAATCAGTATCTTTAGCCGAACAACCCGCTTCAAAGGGTGGTTTACCCTGCTCAATTCCGCCTACATAACGTTCCGAACAGAATGAGTTAGTAAAAGACCAATCCGCACTCGGACCTTTGCCAAAGTCAGATAAATCTTGACTGTAAGGCGGTGCCATCACCGTAAACGACTGCTCCGGAATAATACGCCCTTTGGCTCGATCAAAATACCAATAAGTCATCCCACCCCGATAACGTTCATTGAATTGTTCGAGCGGAACATACTCATTCTCATAAGGGGTTGCATATTGGGCTGATTCGATAATGTATTCGGTATTTTCACTGACAAAAGCACCACCATGAGAAGATTTAAACACCGGATTGACCACAATTTGTTTAGTTTCAAAATCATGTAAGTCAATCACTGCAATGCGCGGATTCGCTTTGTCATTAATAAATAAATATTCACCGTCATATTCCCCATTGGTTTCAGAAAGGGCCGGATGATGCGTATCACCATAAGTAATCGCTTTGCCTTGGATATTGCCTTGAGCGAGAACTGCTTTAGATTCTTCATCAAAACCATAGCCTTGCCAGGGTTCTGGGGTAAAAACGGCGATGTATTTTAGTAATCGCATCGAAGGAATGCCGTAAACGATGACATGTCCACTTTGTCCACCGGAACTGAAAACGATGTACTCATCCCGTTTGCCAGAGGGTACATAAGTTTTAGCCGCTGCTAAAATATCTTTTTCCGTCAAGCCACGACGAGTCATGACGTCTTGTAAAGTTTCTGCTGCCCAAACGGCTTCGGTTATTAATAAGCCAAAGAGGGATAAGACAGCTACTTTATCCCAATTTAATCGCTTCATCACGTTATCCTCCTCAGTTAATGAGAAAAACTTTTTGCGTTTCCACCTATCTTGCACCTCTCCCCTCACCTCCCCGTTGCTAAAGGACAGATTTTCAGCATTTTTAGAATTTTCTCGTTATTTTATAAAGCTTTATTGGTTTATTGGCGTAATAAATAGTCTTTACCAATTGTTTGCTATAATTTGCCGTTATATTTTGCAAATTGTCGCACTCGTCATGCTTAAAAAATCTATCAAATTCCACTAAATCAGGTTCTATCAACCAAGCCATCCTGATATTTTGCTGAAAAAATGCGGGA
Source organism: Thioploca ingrica (assembly GCA_000828835.1). Classification (GTDB taxonomy): domain Bacteria; phylum Pseudomonadota; class Gammaproteobacteria; order Beggiatoales; family Beggiatoaceae; genus Thioploca; species Thioploca ingrica. The sequence continues at coordinate 3,447,440 of AP014633.1, read as the reverse complement.
TTAAAATAACAAACATGATAAAAATCACGTTTATCTATAAAAGACCAATAATCATTAGGGAAACCGACCACTGGTAAATTATCTTGCGGGACGTTTGCTAATAAAAAAGATCGATAGCTTTTGCCATAATCAGCATAATGAAAGCTGCGATAATATAAAAAAGCATATTGTGGTAAATAAAATACTATCGTCAGTGCGATTAGTAATGAAAACTGATTAATATGAATAAACAGGGAGAAAATTAATAACCAGAATATCGGGTAAAGAAGTACGGCATAAGCAACATTTCCTCTGCCGATTAGTAAGGAAAAAATGATTACGGCGATAAATAAATGCAATAGTATTGAATTAGTTTTGTAAAGTCCTTTGCTTATATAAAAATAGACTGAAATCAGTATCAAGACCAACTCGGGGAATGTCCGATAATAGGTTGATAAAAAATAATATTTGTAAATAAATACATCTAAAAAAGGTTGCGAAGCCGCTTTAATCGCTGTTATTTTGTATAAATAATCATAATGAAAATAGAGATAAACGCTTAATGAAATCAGCAATGCGAGCGTGACTTTAAGTAAGATCCGTTGCCAATTTTTAATAATATCCTCTTGGTAATTTTTTTCTAGAAGAACGGCTAAATTAATAAATAATGAAATAGAACCTATCGGATGGGTTTCAATGGCAATAAAGGCAAATAAAATGGATAGAGTGTATTTTTTAAATAAGGTAGCTAATAAAGACAAAGAGGTCCAAAATAAAATAAATATTTCTGGTCTCACTGAATGAGCAGCTACAAAAAAAGTGTAACTGTACAATATCAATAAAACATAATAGATTGCATAAATCTTGGAGATACCGAGTTTTAATAAGATGAAATACCAGATAAAACTGGTTAAAATAAGCAAACCAATGGTAATGGTATAAAAATTGGCTTTGGTCCAATCACCCAGGAATAAATCAATGATACTACCATAGGTCAAAGTATAGAATTTTCCAAATAACTGGGTGCCTCCCATTCCATGAGTAACTTCTCCTCCAAATACAGTATCAACTTGAATGTTTTTTACATAATCGTTATAGATAAAAGAAGCAAACCAAGTATCATCAACTCGGTAAGGATTGTAATTATGCAAAGTGACATAAATTACCATGATGAATCCGACTGTAACAGCAATAAACCAGTTCAAATGATTCTGATAAAAATTATTTAATGGGGGCATGATTGAGTAATTGTTATCATTATTGAACGCTTTCATGAGGACTAATTTCTGCATCAGTCAAATAACAAGCCGGATCTTCCGCCCACGGATCACCGGTCAGTTGATAAGCTCGGGTCCGCGTATTCCCGCCACAAATGGCTTGATATTGGCATTGGCCACACCGGCCTTTCAGCGGACGTGGACGTTGTTTAAGACCCGCCATCAGTGGTTCAGTAGTATCAGTCCAAATCTTAGAAAAAGGTCGTTCTCGCACCTGACCTAGAGAATAATGCCACCAAAAGGTATCCGGATGGACATGACCTAAATTATCAATATTGGCGATATTCACCCCGGAAGAATTACCGCCCCATTGTGCTAATTTAGCCTGTAGATGTTCAAATTTATCGGGAAAATGGTGTTTTACCCACAATAGCAAGTAAACGCCATCAGCATCATTATTACCCGTCACTATTTCTCGGTTTTTTCCCGCTTGTAATATTTCCCAATTGTTCTCAATTAAAAAGTCCATCGCTTGCCGCGTCATTTGATGGTGGACATCGTCCTGGCGGTTTTTATTGCCTCGTCCGGCATAATTCAGATGGGATAAGTAAAATTTGTCGATATTCTCCTCTTCTACTAGTTGTAACATTTGCGGTAATTCATGAACATTATCTTGGGTTAAGGTAAAACGGATTCCAACTTTAATTCCGTACAATTGACACCAGCGAACCCCTTGTAAAGCTTTTTCAAAAGCACCTTGACAGCGGCGAAATTGATCGTGGGTTGCTGGGGTACCATCCAAACTAATTCCCACGTAATCAAAGCCCACTTTAACAATCGCTTCAATATTAGCTTCATTAATTAAAGTGCCATTGCTAGACAAACTTAAGTAAAAACCCATAGCTTTAGCACGTTGAGCGATAGCGAAGATATCCGGATGTAACAACGGTTCGCCCCCGGATAAAATTAAGACGGGGACCCCAAAAGCCTTGAGGTCGTCCATGACATGAAATACTTCCTGAGTAGACAGTTCACCGGGAAAATCTTTATCAGCCGAGATGGAGTAACAATGTTTACAAGTCAAATTACAGCGGCGAAGCAAATTCCAAATCACAATTGGACCCGGTAATGAACGGACTGGTTTTAGCGGGGTTGGATTGATGAGTTCTTTGAGGTACTGGGTCAAACGAAACATAGTTGTTTAAATGCGTAAACCGGTCTTTTTTAAAATCCGAGTACTGTATAACACTTGATGTCCGCGATTGAATTCGCCTAACACCTGAGCAATGATTTGAATTTGCGCTTCGACTTGCGCTGCCGTTTGACCGTGAACCATCGCGAACAGATTGTAAGGCCATTTGGGCGGATAGCGGCGCCGCCGATAACAGTGGCTAACAAATTCTAAGGCGCCAACTTGTTGTCCCAATTCATCAATTTGCTCATCGGGAACATCCCAAACCGTCATCCCATTAATCCGATAACCGAGGGCATAATGATTCGGTACTGCACCGATTCGCCGAATCATTCCGGTGGCTAACATCCGTTGTAATCGCGCCATTACTTCCTCTGCGGATAAGCCCATTTGTTCGGCAATCTGGTGATAAGGACGTGGCGTGAGCGGTAGTCCGCCTTGGGTTGCCTGAATCAGGCGTCGATCGATGTCATCGATAAGCTGAGATTGCGTATCAACCGGTTTCATGAAATTAAACTTCTAGTTTGAGTCTGAGATAGTATTCTGCTTGCTTGGGCATATTGTAAACGGGTAAGCCGGTTTGCGCTTCAATTTCCTGAATAACTTCGTCAATTCGTTCCGGTTGCTCAGTGGCTAAAATAAACCACATATTTAATTCATGGTTACGAGCATAATTATGGGCGACTTCCGGAAAGGCATTCACTTGCGCAGCCACTTGCTCAAAATCCGTCTCTGGCACTGGCATCGCGGCGAGAGTTAATCCACCCCCTAACCGTTCCGCATGGTACAGTGGTCCAAAGCGACTTAACAAACCTTGATCTAATAAATTGGTTAGCTGTTGTAACAATTCATCTTCAGTGATTTCGAGTTGCGCAGCGACTTGGGCATAAGGCTGCTCCGTAATCGGGAAATCACCTTGTAGCTGATTGATAATTTTTCTGGCTATGGCATCCATCGCTAACCTCCCACCGCAGCCCGTTGTGGACAAACTTTCGATGGTTGGAAAGTGTAACAGGCACCACTTTGTTTAAAGCAACGCCGGCTGAAGAGAACTTGGTGGGGAATATGACTTAAATTATAGGTGGCAATTAGTTTATCTAAATCGCGCAATACGGCATTGCGGTCTTTACCATGAATCATACAATACAGGTTATAGGGCCATTCTGGTAAATGTCTCGCTCGACGGTAACACAAACTGATCCCTTCAAATTGCCCTAGCTGTTGACCCATTTCAGTCACTTGTGCATCCGGGATATTCCATACTACCATCGCATTAGCGCGATAGCCCAGTTGACGATGACGCACCACGATTCCAAACCGTTTTATCACCCCGACCTGAATCAAATGAGACAAGCCGGCTATCACCTCTGCTTCAGTTAGACCCAGTTGTTCCCCTATCACGGCGTATGGACGCGAAACCAGCGGCAACCCGCCTTGGATAGCTTCAATTAATCGTTGCTCTGCTTTAGTTAGGTTGTCCATAATGCCTCTGGTTATTCGTTACGCCACTTTAAATCAAAACTAAAATCGAGATGATAATTTTCCAATATCGGCAATGACATCACCTTAATCCCCGTCGTTTGTGCGATTTCACTCAGTACGGTTTGTAAGTGGGTTTCGCTAGTCGCTGTTATCACAAACCATAAATTAACCTGATGTTCACGTTCATAATTGTGATTAATTTCAGGCAAAGAACTGAGGTAATCGGCGATCGACTGCAATCGTTCTTTGGGTACGATCATCGCCGCTAAAGTGCTCGTACCGATTCGATGTGGTTGAAAAACCGGTCCGACCCGACCAATGATTTGATTGGCTTGTAACGCTTGTAAATTATCTAACACCTCTGCTTCCGTCACGCCCAGTTGGACAGCGATGTCAGCATAGGGTGTGGGAGACAAGGGTAAATCTTTTTGGAAATCATTCAGCAAGCTTTTCTGTAATGAATTCAATTGTAAGTGGCTTGAACCATTGATACTCGTTAAGATCGCCGTGGGTTTGATATTCATGTGTGCTCTCACAGCCCAATTTGGTGAGCTCGATTCGTAAAGAAAATACCACTGGGTTTATCCGCCGGTAGCGTAGCCACTTCGGCAAAAGTTTCGGTGTTATAGACCACCAACTTATCTTCATCACGTACTGATACCCACACTTCTTCGCCACGGGGGGTGAATTCCATATGCAACACCGCTTTCCCCGGCTTTAACGTTTTTATCACCGTCAAATTCATCACATCAATCACTTGCACCGTATCGTTATGAGGTAAAGCAAAATTAACCCAGACGTGTCGACCATCTGGTCTAGCTCTGACGAAAACCGGTTGACCCACGACCGTAATAGGTTGCATGGCTTGCCAAGTTCGTTGATCCGCAACCAATACCTCTGGTTGACCCACTGCTGGAATAAAAGCATAATTGCCCGCTATTGCCCAACCCTCTAAGTGCGGCATTTTGTAAACTGGCATTTTTTCCTTGCCTTGACCATAATGAGGCAAAATGCGTTGTACCCCACCCGCCAGATTCCAAAGGTCTAATAAAGCTAATCCATCTTCACCAAATAAGCCAGCAATATAATAACGACCCTCTGCTGAAATAAGCGCATCATAAGGTTGGTTGCCGATTTGTTTAAATTTTTGCAGTTGAGGTATGCGTGGATTGTGCATATCGGCGAGCCAAATTTCGCCCGCATCAAAGAGGCTAAAGACAAACCGTTGTCCCGGTGCGTCGACCAAACCAATGACTTTGGAACGTTGTTGCTGACCAAATTCTGCTGGAATATCGGCTAAGAGTTCCAAGGTATTCGCATCAAATACTTTGACGCCACCTGGAGTATAGTTAGAAGCGGCGATTAATCGACCATCTTGAGAAATAGCACCACCAATACTGTTGCCGGCTTGCACGATGCGGTTAACAACCTGGGCTTGCAAAATATCTAGTTTAGTTAAACCACCATCACGTCCAAATATGTAGGCATAACGTTGATCACGAGAATAAACTACGGAAGCATGAGATAAATCACCCAAACCATTTATTTCTGCTAACCGAGTATGGTTGCTCGTTTCAACGATGAGCACGCTACCCTTAGCACGTTCTATCACCACGCCTAAATCACCACTACCCCTCAATTCATCTGCCGATAAAAAAATAGGCCATAGTAATAAACTTAGTAAAAACCAATGAGTAGCCTGGATGAAGCGCAGCGGAATCCAGGTGAAATTTTTTCTTGCATTCCGCTGTGCTCCATGCGGGCTACTTTTATGGCACATTGTTGATTCCATTTAATAATTTTTTGAGCAACCAATTTGCTTCGGTTGCAGTTAAAAAATCACGCCAAGGGGGCATGGCCGTATTAGGGCGACCCGCTAAAATCGTATTGAGTAACAAGGCTTCTGGTTTATTAGCCAGCGTTTGTGGTAATAAAGGTGGCCCTAATCCACCTTGCAACGTCATCCCATGACAAGCTCCACAATCCTGTCGCAGTAGATAAATCAACTCATTTTGACGTGGTTGTGGTATCTCATCAGCCATAACATCAGTTGCTGAGAATAACACCAAAAAGAGTAACAAAGTTATTAGTTTCATCTTGGGTTTAAAATTCACACAACTCGTGTAGCTCGTGTAGGGTGGATAAGGCGTCAGCCGTCATCCACCTTCATCGAATCCGAACAACGGTGTATGACGCGAAGCTTTACACCCTACGCGAGTTTGTTACGAATTTAATTAGAACAACGGTGTATGGCGCTTTGCTTATACACCCTACGCGAGCTAATTAATAAATATCATGCACCGTGTTATAAACATTGAATTTACCCGTTGGCGTAATAATTCGAGGATCGTTAATAACTTGCTTGAGTTTACGCGTTTTATCATCAACGATAACAATAGCCGATTTTTGTTCTTTACCATTCCATACCGAAAACCAAACTTCATCGCCGGCTTTATTATACTCAGGATGTACAACTCGCTTCGGTCCTTCACCAACATTGGCCCATTCAGCAATCGGTAAGACTTCATAGCCTTTGTCTAAATCGTCAATATTAAATACCGCCACACTTTGACTGATTTTTTCATCGGGATTCAGTGCGGTATCAACATAAAGATTCTTAGATTGCGGATGCGTTTTTACAAACAGTGATCCACCCCCTTGCCCTTTCAAAGTACGCACCACTTTCCACGCATGGTCAGGATGTTTTTCAGGATCAGTTCCAATGACCGAAATATTTTCATCACCGAGATCACTAGTTGCCCAAACTGGGCCATATTTCGGATCAATAAAATTGGCACCACGTCCTGGATGTGGAGTCGAACCGACTTCAACCAAAGCGGCTAACTTACCTTCTTTGGAATCGACCACGGCAACTTTATTAGATTTATTCGCTGCAGTTAAGAAATAACGTTTCGTCGAATCCCAACCACCATCATGTAAGAACAGAGCAGCATCAATTGTTTTTACTTGTAGATTACTGAGATCTTCATAGTTCACCAGTAAGATATGACCGGTTTCCTTAACATTAACAATAAATTCAGGATGTTCATGAGAAGCAACAATAGCAGCAACGCGGGGTTCTGGATGGTATTCTTGAGTATCAACTGTCATTCCTCGGGTGGAGACGATCTTCAGTGGTTCTAAGGTATCTCCATTCATAATGACATACTGTGGGGGCCAATAAGTCCCGGCAATCGCATATTTATCTTCCCAGCCTTTATATTTAGAAGTTTCTACGGAACGGGCTTCTAAACCGACTTTAATCTCAGCCACGGGACTGGGTTTTTCCATCCATAAATCAATGAGATCAATTTTGGCGTCTCGGCCAATACTAAATAAATAACGACCGGATGCCGATGCACGTGAAATATGCACCGCATAGCCCGTTTTAATAATACCGATAATTTTTTTAGAATCACCATCAATCAAAGCGACTTGACCGGCATCACGTAAGGTCACTGCGAAAATATTATCAATGTTGTAATTATTCATCTTCTTGGTCGGTCGTTGCTCAGGTGGCACAATGACTTTCCAAGTCGCTTTCATGTCTTTCATGCCATATTCAGGTGGTTGCGGTGGCTCCTGTTGGATATATCGAGCCATGAGATCCACTTCTTCTGGCGTCAACGCACCTGACGTTCCCCAATTAGGCATCCCCAGTGGTGAACCGTAATTGATAAATACTTTTAAATACTCAGTCCCTCTGGGTATCGTGATATCGGGTGTTAATGGCTTTCCGGTAGCGCCTTTACGCAAAACGCCATGACAGCCAGCACAGCGTTCAAAAAATATTCGTTTCGCTTTCTCAAATTCTTCGGGCGTTATAGGCGGTGCTGCGGGTGGAGTCAGGGTTTTAGCGGCACTCGGGTCAATTGCGGTTGGTGCTCCTTCATATTTCGCCTCACTTTTTCCAACATTCGAGTGAGCATTGGTTTTGTCATCTTGCGCTAGCGTCGTGGTACTACTCAGGATTACAGGCAAGGTAGCCAATGCAATTAGATAGGATAGGCTTCTCATTGTGGCATTCATGTACTATAAACTCCTCCTTAGCTAAATAAACAAAAATATTGTGTCTAAGGAGGTAGATAAGCACCTTGATTTAGGTCAATTGAGGTAAAAATTTACTTTTAAAAATCTAACGGTGAACCCCACACGCCTTCCTTTAATTCATCACGCCGCATTTTGGATCGATTAGCACGGGTGAAACGACTAGAGGTTTCTTTCGTTGCGAACTGAGTTTCACAACGTTGTAGTGGTGGTGGATTGAGAAAATTTTTAGGTGAAGTAATTAAACCGTTACCAACATAAGATTTCGCTTCGATGTTGATTTCACCATCAATTCCTAATCGAGAAGACGCATCAACCAAACTGTCAGCTGAGCGAATAAATTGATCCGCTATAATATCAATATTTCCACCATTGCCTTCGTAGGCATTGGCAATAATTTGACTTTTATTTAGGGTCGTTAACTGAGGATTATTGATAGCAATATTACCACCATTGCCATCACCACCGCTTACATCTGTACTAATTTTACCTGCTTGTAAATAGAGGGAATTAGGTACAGTTATACTGATATCACCACCACTCGCATTGTGCGTTGAAGTCGTGATTTTACCGCTATCTATTAAATTTATCTTATTGGCTTCTATTGAAATCGTACCCGCATCACCCGCCTCGCCCATTTGTTCACTTCTGTTGGAACCACCGAAAATGCGGCTACTAATAAACGTACTCTTTCTTCCTGAAACAGTGAGGGTATCGGACACATTAAGTTTGATAGAACCTCCCTTTCCAGAACCATAAGTAGTACTATTAATTTCTCCTCCCTGAGTTAACTTGAGTTGGCGAGCAGCTATATCAATCTTCCCAGCATCGCCAGTTTGTCGGGATTGAGTAGTAATCCCACCAGACTGAATGTTCAAGGCATCTTTAACGTCTAAAGTAACGCTGCCACCTTTTCCAGTGGTGTTACTCGTAATTGTTGAATCGTCTAAGTTAACCGCTTGAGCTGTTATCTTAATTTTGCCGGCATCACTCATTTCATTAGGACGATCAACTACCGGAGCAGAATTGGTAGAAATCTCAGAAGAACCAGAAAGATTTAAAGTACCAGCCGTGGTAATAATAATGGTGCCCGCTTCTCCATATCCTTCTGTCTTGCTAAAAACCTTTGCTTCATCTAATTTTATTTGGCGTGCCTTTATTTCAATACTTCCAGCTTTGCCATGACCTTGGATCGAACTGCTCACTTCTGCTTCTGGTGTCAATGTTATTTGCTCAGCTTCTATTGTAATGTTACCAGCATTGCCAGCATTAGTTTCTTCGCTGGTTGACTCACTAAAAATACCACTCGGAATGAATTCCTGAGCATTAATCTCATTAGAACTAGAGATGGTTAGATCACCGTCTACTTTGATAGTAATAAAACCACTTTCTTGGGAACCCGAAGTAGAACTACTAACTTGCCCTCCATTAGTTAGGATAATTTGACCGGCGGCTATCTTAATATCTCCACTTTTACCACCAGTACCACTAATTTCTACTCCGGGCGTACCGACAAAACTAGATTGAATTGTTAATAAACCACTAACAATAAGAACAATAGAACCGCTTGTTTGGCTACTCAAAGTTATATTACGAATAATTGCTCCATCCTTCAAGCTAACTTGACGTGCTTTAACTTCAGAACCGCTTGTTTGGCTACTCAAAGTTATATTACGAATAATTGCTCCATCCTTCAAGCTAACTTGACGTGCTTTAACTTCAATATTTCCAGAATTTCCAGCATTGGTCGTTTCACTTTTAATTTGGCTATCAGTTAAATTCAATTGTCCACCGCGAATAAAAATTTGTCCCCCTTCCTTTACTTCCATCTGCGTGCCATTAGCGGTAATCGTTCCACCTAGCGTTTGCGGATTAATGTCTAATCCAAATTGAGTAGGAATGACTTCACCTGGAGAAGCAAAGCTAGCTAGATTGAGTCGTCCAGATTCTACCGACAGTTTAGTGCTAAAGGTTTCATCCGTGTGTATGCCATTCAACTGTAAATCACCACCAATCAGCGACAAAGTCTTCCCAGTTGGAACCGATAATTTGCTATCTTGAAGTGTAATTGCTGCGGGCTTAGCCGCTAAAAAACCAAACGCACTCGGTGCTGCTACCGTTAAAACTGATTGCTCAATATCGCTCGCATTAAATTCGCCATCGCTACCTAAACGTAAAGTATCCGCTGTGCTCGCATGAAAACCGCCTTGAACATCTAATTCAGCACCTTCACCAAATAGAATCCCGGCCGGGTTGAGCAAATAAACATCAGCATTGGGAATAGTTGAGCGGAGCGTACCATTAATTTGTGACGGTTTACCACCAGTGACACGACTAATGACATTGTTGATGGAATTGGGTCCAGAGAAAGTGGCACTCTCATGTTGATACAGGTTAAAGTCACGAAAGCTATGAAATAAATTACCACCGATCTGTTTGCCCAAATCAGCAGTAATAGCGTAATCTGGACCAATTAAAGCACCACTTCGACCTAAACTACCATCTAAAGTAATTTCTGCAAAACTGCTTGGTGTGAAAGTACATAATAACGAAAATAAGGGTAGAGAACTTTTTAACGACATGCTAATGACTTCCTTGTATCAAATGGACTAGAATAATTTTTAGGGGAAGATTTACTTCGATAACTTAATAGCAGTGCAGTAACGCCTCCCCATGATCGATTTCGTAATAGATCAAAAAATATCTTCCTGCTCTTCCTTCGCCTAACGTTAGGCTTTAGCTGCCAAGGAACGAGATGAATCGAAAACCTTTGTTAGGCAATTTAAGCATAATTAAACACGGGTGTCTCGATTATGCGTACTGGCTTTGGGTTTCCTTTAATGAACTCATGAATATGTTCCACTGTTTCTGGATCAAAATACTGTTCTCCCGTTTCCTGACATACTCGTGCGGGAACATGTTCGATAATATAGAATTTTCCTTGATATTCGATAGTGTATGTCACTTGGGTCTCAATTATTGTCTCATTCATAATTAATCATCTCTTCTTCATTTCGATTTTCGGACTCTATTTTCGAGCCATAGTTCCGGATTCGGCTGATATAATGTAATGATTTTTATTAACCAACGACTTGGGTAACTACATTGTATATGCAGTGGTCGTCCATTCTGGGTATACCCCAATATTAAACAGCTAGGACCGTACTTATCGTTTGGATAATCCTCAATAATCACAGCATTATCAGAAATGGCTTGTTCAACTTCTGATACGCTAATATCCCTTGAAATAGTTTGATCAACTGCATGCTTTGAGAATTCATACTGTCGATTTTTTATTTTCTTAACAATTGCAACAATGTCATTCATTTGTAAATGTATAATACTTAATATCGATTACTAGGTAATCTAATCGATTAACACCTTAACATTAATTAATAATAAGTTGTTGTTAAACGATAACAGGTACCTGTTTCTTAATAACTGATGCCTGTTACTTGATAACATCTACCTGTTATTTGATAATAATTACCTATTACTTAATAACAGGTTTCTATTACTTAATAATAGGTACCTATTACTTAATAACATTTACCTGATATTTGATAACGTGAAAACGTTATAGCCAATTGCCAATTAAAATAAATGGACTCCAATAATGTGGATGCTTATATTGAGAATTTAATAAACTTTTTTGTGCTGCTTGTAAAGCTTGTGCCTTACTTGCTGAAGGAAATTGTTGTAGGTGTTGATAAAACGCCGAAGTAACATGAAAAGCCGATTCATCCCAAGCTTTCCACAACGTCGCTAATGCACTGCGTGCGCCGGATTTTAGTGCAACTCCAGAAAGTCCTAAAGCAGCGTGTTCATCGCCCTTAACGGTTTCACAAGCACTTAAAGTAATTAATTCTAACGCCTTTTCTTTATATTGACTTATTTTTATCAATTTCTCTAATTGGTTGATAGTGAGCTTGTCATCATAAGTGACAATAAAGGTATTTTTTAATTCTGGCGCAAACTGCGCATGAGAAAACAAGTGTAGTAACGTAATGGGTGCATTGTTTAAATTTTGCTCCAGTTGGTTAATGGTGAAATCGGCTCCTTTTAACTGATGGTGGGGTTGATGATGATAAAGCGTTAACATTTTTTCTAACTCAGCATTGGCTAATCTAAGCGGTTGATAGCCTAGTTGAGCAATTCGTGGAGTCACTTGAGTTAAGCCGCCAGATAATACTGAACTGTTTGGAGTTAAAGTATTTGGCGTTGGTGCAGTCAAAGTTACGCCCGGCGTGATTGCCAAAGCGTATTGTTCAATAAGAAATTGCTTGCCATCATGGAGCACAGCAAAGGGAATTGTACCTAAAGTGATTTCTGGAACCACGATGAGGGTCTTAATCTGGTTAGTTGTTAGGGTGGCTTGGAGTGGTTGAATCAGCCAGGTATAGAGTTGTTGAGCTGGTTTTAAGTAGTTATCACTGGAGGAATCTTCTTCAAGTTGAGTACGCAAAGTCTGAACGGTTTGTTTTAATTGTGCGGCGGTGACATGGTTAACCGTCGCTTGTTGAATTTCATGATGGGGTAAACTTAATAACAGTTCTAACCGTTGTGCAAATACAATGGGATAGATAACGGCTGTTTGCGGAGCAATTTCATCGATTTGCCGAGGCTTTCCCCACAATTGGGTAAGACAGTCATCTTGGAAGTAGTCTTGTAATTCAGTGGCTTTTAAACTTTCGATGACTTGGCGGGCAGCGAGTTTATCAGCTTGGTCACGAGAACGTTGGAGTAATAAGTCCGCTAGTTCTAAAAAGATCGGTTTGATAATAGTGTTAAAATCGGGTCGTGCAGTTGGACAACCGCTATTGGGTTCTTGAGGAATGGTTCGTAATTCGTCTATGGCTGCTTGAGTTTGTTGATAGGCTTGGATAGCTTGGTCAATATCACCTTGAGTTTTAAGTAGGCGACCGGCTTGCCAATGCCAACGATATAACAATTGCGGCGCATAAATTGATTGTACCGCTAAGCGCGCTTGTTGCGTGTACTGAAGTGCGAGTGGAGTCTGCTGCTGTTGTTCGTAAAGATGACCTAATTCGCCGAATGCTTGCGACAACATGTAGTGATCATCAATGGTTTTCGCTGTCGTCAGCGCTGTTTCTAAAATAGTTTGTAACTGTGCGCTTTGCCAACCGAGTTGTTGCGCGAATTCATACAGTTTGAATAATAAATACGCTTTCTCATGATTATCCGGTTGTTGAGGTAATTGTTGCCAAAGTGAAGTTAATTGAGTTTGGGCAAAGGCTTTATCTCCGGTTTTTACCGCAATCCAAGCCATGTTCATAAAACCTTTCATAGCGAGTTCCGCAAGATGATGTTGTTGCGCCAGTTGAATGCTTTGCTTTAAGAAATATTGAGCAGCAGGATAATCGGGTTGTGCTGCGAAAACCAATGCTAAATGGAGTAATCCCAATGCTTGCAAAGCGGGTTGGTTAGTTTGCTGAGCTAAGTGGATACTTTGTTCTAATTCGCTTTTTGCTCTATCGGCTTGTCCCAGAAAGAAGTAAACTGGTCCCAAACTATTATATACTGCCGCTAACATCTTGTTATCATTAACTGCTTTAGCGGTAGTTAAGGCTTTATTCTCAAGTAGTTCTAGGGCTGGTTGATAATGCCCTACCCGTTGATAAGCTTCGGCTAAATTAACTAATGTTTGGAGGTACTTTATTTTATCTGTGGGTTCATAAAGCTGCGCGGCTTGTTGCCATTGAGGAATGGCTTGCTCAAATTGACCTTGTTCAAATCGCGTTAACCCTTGGGCGAGCAATTGATCAGCTTGAGCAATCGGTGTCGGTGGTATGGGCTGAGCAACGCAAGCGAATAAGTTAACCGAAATAATAATTAAGCCAACTAATTTGCAGAACGATGACATGTCATTGAGTTTCCTTCGCTAAGAAATTGACACATAAATACTGACTTTTAGGCAGCACAATTAAATTATCATAACGCGCTAATAAGCTTTGTAGTGCGGGTGACCTATCCGTCGGTAAGGTTGCTTTTAAGCGAAAACCGTTTTTCAGTTGGATAATTTTACTGGCTATTTCTAAAACTTTTAATTCCCGTTGGAGATGAATGATTCGTGTTTGCTGTGGTAATTCAACGAGTTCATTGACACAGGGTTCTTGGCTTCTCGCCCTCAGTTCTGGAAGTTGTGAAACCACAATTAACACAGCGATCAGCAGTGAAGCCGCTAATGAAAACAGGGGATCGTATTGTTGAAAGGCAGCTTTTGGTTTTGAAACTTGAGGCGCTTGAGTCTTTTGCAAATATCCTTCCGTTTCCAAGCGATTCAATACTTTTGCAAGAATTGGCGGATAAGATTCTTCCACTTTACCAACTTTTTCCTTATCAGCATAGGCTAGCAAAGCCGCTCGAAAAATTCGTGCTTCCCGCACGGTATTGGGATCAACGTGAGGTACAGATTTACCAGCCAGTAAATCTAACCAATCTTGGTCGTCTTGAGCGGACATATCGTTTGTTCTCTTTAATAATTTAGCTATTTACCAACAATCTCGCAGCGGTGGATATTGCCTTAACTTCTTGCTACATTTAGAAATATACTTGCGGGTTGCATCATAGCTTCGATTGATTGAAGTAGCGATGTCGATTAGTGATTTTCCTTGTACATGCCATATAAGAACCTTTAGACAGTGACATAAGTTGTCATTGCTATAGCTTAACCGCTGCAGAATATGATCGATACAGATTCGATTTTCTAAATCGTTATGGGCTTTTTCGGATTGATCTTCACTTGATTCTTGAAAAGATTGATTATCTTCTTCCCCAGCTTCTTCGCACTGACTTAAACTCTCTAGATTACTTTGAGTTTTTTTTTGTTGTCGCCAATAGTCACAGACGATATTCTTCGTGATTTCATAAAGCCAAGTTGAGAGAGAACAGGCTTGCTTAAAAGTACCATTGATAAGCGTTTTAAAAAACTGAAAGAATATTTCTTGGATAACATCGTCTCGATCTGATTCAGGGACACCCTTCATATAATTGTATACTTCTGGTTCATAACGTCGGTACAGAACCATAAAACCTCGTCGTCCACCCTTGCGGATATCTATCAGCGCATCATCATCACTCATCTCATCACCCATAACGGCTTACTTTCCCTAGAAAATGTAGGTCGGACAAAGCGAAGCGTGTCCGACAGAATCTTTTTATTAGAGGTTGGTTGGACACGCTTCGCTTTGTCCAACCTACATGAATTTTTAGCTTCACAAACCAGGAACCACAGTGCGTAAGGTGAGTTCATAACTGATTTCCCTGAGCTAATTGTGGGTTGCTAAATTGATATTGCCTTTAATTTCAGGAGATTGAGTTTCATTAGCTCGGTTACAGGCTGGCATTTTAGCCATCGTCGCTTGAAATATTTGCGAGAGATTCGCTTCAGGATAACGCTGCAATTCTTGCAAAAAGCAGGTGGTAAACACGCCACCTTGATTCGGATCTTCCCAGGCTTTTTGATATTCCGGTGCGGCAGCGAATATCACGCCTTGAAGAGACGCTAAACCACCTCCCCTTCTTCCAGCAGAGACATTTAGTGGACGTGGTAGCGTTCCTACTTCGCCTTTAGCAAAAAATTTTAGGCGCGGCTGACCCACTGCCCAAGCCGTTCCCATATACAGGCCACCGGCATAACAAGCATCAATAAAAGTCAGAACCGTTGGAGTGTGCAAGGCATTCACTAACTGGACTAATTGATCATCCACGATAACCTCTTGTCTGCGTGGCATTTCGAGATCATTGACATCTAACGGGACCAGTACTTCATCGAGTTGATCACTTTCATCGCCATTATCATCCTTAACATAAGAACCATGCCCGGAAAAGAAAATAATAACGCGATCTTGATGATTGACCACTTGAGCTAAATTTCTCAAAGCTTGTTCAAACTCAGTGCGATAGACTTCAGTCATCAGACATATCTGGTCATTAGGGACTTGATAACGAGCTTGCATCGCGCTGGCAAATTGTTGAGCATCACGATGAGTCAGTTTAAGTTCACCGACATTAGCAGCAGCCGCTAAGATGAAAGTTCTTGGCAAACCACCACGACTGGGTGATAACTGTTGCCAACAAACTCGCTGAGTTAGTGGACGTGAGTGAGTATAACTATTGGGAACACGAAAGGATTTCTCTTGCGGAGCAATTTGGCAAGCGCTTAACAGGCCAAGCAAGATGAAGATCAAAAAGTGGCTAAGCAATTGTAATTTCATGGTTTATCTTCGGTTATAGTCATGGATGAAACCAGATTTTTCTAATGAGTTGCTCTTATTTCAACTGAAGGGTTGCCAATTAACTCCGGGTGAACTTATTAAATAAATATTTTTATAATAGCTCGCGTAGGGTGGATAAGGCGTAAGCCGCCATCCACCTTCATCTTCAAAAAGCCAAGCCAAGTAGGGTGCGTTAGCGAAGCGTAACGCACCGATTCTAGGTTATGGTGCGTTACTTTGAGCCTAACGCACCCTACTCGCTTTAGTTTCATACTTTCAGCAATTTACACTTCAACTGCGGAAAACGTAAAAATCCTTTATCTGCTCAGGCAAACCCATCTTCATCCATCCTGGCTTGCAGTTGTCTAGCATTATTCAAATCAACGCCCGGCTGTAGACCATCGCCATGAAATACTGGCAACACCCTCTGTTTTTTAATTTCCCGGTTTCTTTGAGATAACACCTTTCTCACCACCTCAGACACAAATTTGTCGGGATTGGGTAGCTGTTGCAGTTGTATTACAACCTCTTGGGGTAAACTCAAAGTAATTTGCATCATAAACTCCTAGTCAATATCGGCCTTGGGTGCGAAACGTCGAGGTATTTGTTCCCAATTTAAGCCATGACATGAGGGATGTACAGTGCACACCTTATCTAAATTTGTTATTACATAAATAAATTAAAAAGTATTAAGAAAAAAATTTTTTTCTTTGACCCTCACATTTTGCTCCTCCTCGGCGACTAAATAAATAAAGGGCAGTGAAAATTTGAGTAGAGATTTTGAATGACGCTTCGCTGATTAATCAGTAGATCTCATTGAAATCAATACTGACTTTGAACTGGAGCCTAGTTTATCCCCAACTTCGTTGGAGAAGGGGATAGAAACGGTGCCGATTTTAGCGAGAAATTGGCACTTTATTGCTTAAAACTAAGGATTGTTTAAATTTCATGGAGATTTTCTTATATGGATAAAAATATTACTAACCGAAGAAGACGATTTTATCTGAATGTCCTAGCCAGTTCTTACCTACTGCTGGGTGGATTAGCTTCTGGTCAGGCAACGGAGTATACCATTACAACGGTTGCTGGTACTGGGATAGTCGGTTTTAGCGGTGATGGTGGACGTGCCACAGATGCTCAACTTGCAAGCCCAAGAAATATTGTAGTAAATAATAGTGGGGATGGTAATTTATATATTGCTGATACCTTTAATAATGTTATTCGTATGGTGAATGCGGGTGGAGTTATTACAACTGTTGTTGGGAAGTATAATTGTACTAATGATAATATTAAGGGAGTTTATTGCGGTAGATTGAGTGGTGATAATGGCGACGCAACAATGGCGCAACTTGACCGTCCGTTTCAAATAGCATTTGATTCCTCAGGCAGTTTATATTTTACTGACGCTGGCAACAATCGAATTCGCAAAGTTAGGATTGGAACTGATCGTATTATTACTACTATTGCTGGAAATGAGAATACTGGTGATATGTTGAATGGTGGATGTAGCGGATTATTTAATGATATTGGTGATGGACTTCATCCTCTCCGAGCAACACTTTCCCAGCCCCTTGGTCTCGGGTTTTGGGGAAATGATTTATATATCGCTGAATACCGTTCTTGTCGTATTCGTAAGATAGCTAATTACAATAGTATAAATCCAAGCATTAGCACAGTTGCTGGTAATGGTACTTCTGGTAGTGCTGGTGACGGTGGACCAGCTGTAAACGCTCAAATTAATAGACCAAGAACTATAGCTTGGGACAGTAAAGGCAATCTGTATATTACTGATACCGATAATAATCGTATCCGTAAAGTGGATACCAATAGATATATTTCTACCTATGTTGGCACTGGAACTGGTGGTTATGGTGGGGATGGTACTTGTGGTAAATTAATAACTGAGGTACTTCTCAATTGGCCACGGAGTATTTCTATCGATTCACAAGATAACTTGTATATCTCCGATGCACTGAATAGTCGTATTCGTAAAGTAGATACTCAAGGTTGTATCACCACCATTGCGGGCAATGGTCGAGTAGAAGACCGGGGTGATGGAAGTTTGGCTACCCAAGCTTCTTTTGTCCAGCCCATGGGCCTATTCCATGGATAACCAAGGTAACATTTATGTTGCTGATCCCGAGGGTCATAAAATTAGGAAACTGACCCCTAAAGATAATTCCTCCCCTTCTGCTAACAGCCCACCCGTGGCTGATGGTCTTATTGAATGCGTTAGTTCCAATCCTTGCGTGTCCGGTCAAGCACCGTTAAAAATATTTTTAGATGCCAGAAATTCTGTTGATCCAGATGGGAGTATTAGCCAATATCAGTGGCGAGATTCTCTTGAATCTTTGTCAACCACCGGTAAGTTAGCTTCTCTAACTTTGAATTTAGGAGGCACACATAAAATTACTCTCACCGTTACCGATGACAAAGGCGCAACCGCATCAAAAGATTTTTTCGTAACCGTCTCTGCTAATGCACCGCCAGTGGCTCAGTTCACCATTAATCCCACTCAAGGCATGGCACCTTTAACGGTAACGGCAGATGCAAGTCAATCCAAAGATCCCGATGGTGATACTATCAAGAGTTATTCTTGGGAATACTATGACAACAGTAATCCATCTGCGATAACTCCTAAAAAAACCCAAGAAAATACGACTAGTTTTAAATTTGGAGTCCCGGGCACTTATTGCATTACTCTGGCTGTTAAAGACGACAAAGACAATACTTCACCAAGGTCCGCACCACAATGTATTCAAGTCCAAGATTTACCTGAAGTTTCGTTAGTTCCCAAAGAGATTCCGGATGCTTCTTTGTGTGGAGATTTTGACGTTACTATCCAAGTACAGGCACCTCAAGAACAAGAAATCATGACTGCTGACGTTTATTTAACTTTTGATTCCTCTGTATTACAAGTCAAATTAGGTGGAATTAAAACTTATAATGAATTGGAAAAGATATTTGCGGACAATTTTGACAACAATACGGGCAAGATCCATCTCCTAGCCACCACAGATAAATCGATTAAGCCAACTGGTACTTTTGATTTGGTTACAATTACTTTTACTGCTAAAAAATTCGCTTCTAACACCATTTTAAAGTTTGCTCAAAACAGCAATGTCATTTCACCTCAAAACATACCTGTTTTAACAAATAAAGCTCCTATTATTTTCGATGTAAAAGACACTGGTGTACTTAAAGCTCAAGTAAAATTCCAACCAGGCTATGTTTCTAAGGTAGTTGACCTAAGAATTCATGTCGATGATGATCCTCAAACCTATAAAGCGAAAACCGATAATAATGGTATATTCACAATCGGACTACCTCCGGGTAAACATGATGTTTATGTTGCTAAAACGAACACCATCCAAGTCATGGAACCAGTAACTGTCACGAGTGGTACGTGTAATCCTAAAAATTTAGTCAATTTTAAAGATATCTTATATGTGGGCGATGTTGTGGGAGAATATGATAATAAGCTTAATACCTCCTATACTCCTACTAATAATTCCATAGATGGGTTGGATACTAACATTCTCCAAAACTTTAAGGCCGGAAAGGAAGTACCATGTTTGGATTACAATTTAGATGGTCCCCCAGATGATTGTAGCGATAGTTTCCTTCGTTATAAGCACTTCGATTTAAATAATGATGGCGACTTTAATCAGGCCGATATGGACCTTTTTAGCAAGAGTACAGCTGCTCAAAATATAGTAAAAGTCGATAAACCCAGTGGTCCTTACGTAAAGAGTGCGAAAAACTTGAGAAACCGCTTACAACCCTTAACTCTTGCTATCGATGATTTAGCTGTTAATGATAGTTTTGATATTGCCATTGAAATGGAAATCGATGACATCCAACCAGTCTCTGTGGCAGAAGCCTATCTTAATTTTGATTCCCATTTGCTACGAGTTAATCAAATTAAGGCGGGAGATCATTTTGATAGTACACTAAGTAATCACTTTAACAATGAAAGTGGAGAAATTCACTTTTTATCCGCTCAAATGAATGGGAAAGAACCAGTCGGTTCCTTTGTTCTGATGACCATCAATTGTACTTTATTAGGTGTGGGTGGTGATCAATCGTTTACCAATGAAAGTGGTGTCGTGTTAACTTGGCAAACGGCGACTGAAAGGGATAATGCGGGCTTTAATATTTTACGCAGTGAGCAAAGGATGGGTGAATATGTTCAATTGAACAACAGTCTCATTCCAACGCGAGGTAACAATGAAGGTACGACTTATAGCTTTGTCGATAATACTACCATCAAAGGGGAAGTTTATTATTACCAACTGCAAGACATTAGCTTCAGTGAGAACCGCACATTACATGGACCCATCTCCTTCATTACTCTCCGTAGTCCTGAAGATAATGCCTTCTTCACTTCCGGAACAATTCCTACTTTTGCTTGGACTCATGACTCACAAAGTTCACTTTCCATTGAATACTACTATGGAGATGAACCACAGAAGGTTTATGCCATGCCCGTTAACGGTACCATATTGACTCCGGCTACTGAAAAATGGCAAGCCTTTGCTGAGGAAGCCAAAGGACAAACCGTATTTTGGCGAATTGTTGGCAATGATACTATCAGCGAAACACGACGCTTTATTGTGACTAACTGAGCTAGGTAGTCAGCCCGGTAGGATGAACAACGTCCTTTTGTTGCCCACCATTCATGTTGTGATATTCTGATAGGATTTGGTGGGCAACGGTAAACCGCGTTGCCCACCCTACCTAATTAGTTATATCGTTAAAAATATGTTAACTGATAATTTACCCTTAGCGGCAGTTCCACTGTCCACCAACCTCGCGCTAGTGCGTCAAATTATTTTGGAAAAATTGCAAAATTATTCGGTACAAATTTATTTATTTGGTTCACAAGCACGAGGAAATGCTCGTCCTACCTCTGACATTGACGTGGCTATTTTACCTAAAGAACCGCTCCCCATGGGATTGCTCGCTGAAGTACGCGAAGCCTTATTTGATAGTATTATTCCCGTCCAGGTGGATTTAGTGGACTTATCCCAAGCTGAAGAAAATTTCAAACAACGGATTTTGCGAGAAGCCATTGAATGGAAAGATTAAAACAACGAATTGCCCTGGCTAAAAAGGCACTAATAACTTTACAAGAACTAGAAAATGAACCCGAATCCAAGGTGCGACGTGATGCGAGCATTCAGCGATTTGAATATTCTTTCGAGGCGATGTGGAAACTAGCGAAACAGTATTTAAATGAGATTGAAGGTTTAGATATCGGTTCGCCTAAAGGAGTTATTCGTGCTTGTTTTCAAGTGAATATTCTCACTCACGCACAAGCACAACAGGCATTAACCATGGCAGATGATCGGAATCTTATTTCTCACACCTACAATGAATTCTTAGCAGAGGAAATATACGGTCGGATTAAAGATTACCAAATACTGATGTGGGATTGGTTAAATCAGTTAGCCAAGAGTTTGGATAGAACTCAGTTACCTCCAAAATAGCGAAATATTAATCAAGCGGTAGCGCTAACTTGGTAATTTTCAGCGGAATTGGCATTGGAGAATAGCCAAGCCAAGTAGGGTGGGCATTGCCCACCCGCTTCAGGCAAATCCATCTTCATCCATCCTTGCAGCTAGGTAGGGTGAGCATTACCCACCAGGAGAGGTGTGAATGATGACCATAAGGGGTGTGTGGCGCACACCCTACCTGGCTGAGTGGAAAATCAGGTAAGAAATGTTTGAACTTTCATTAGAATTCAGGCCAAAAATTTTCATCCATGGCCTCTTCAAAACGATATGGACAAGTTTCTGGGAAACTATTTTTTGGCAAGCCAGTCTCTACCGACGCCCGTACAATAGCATCGGCATAGCTCTCGGTTATGGCACTTGGAACTTTGGGCTTTAAACTCGGGTTTTTTCTGAGATGTTTTGCTAAAGCTAGTCTTTGCTCAACAATAGTCACCCGCCAACTTTTTCCTCTATGAGAGGGTTGGTATTGCCATTTCAACAGATGTATCAGCAAAATCTCTAATCGGCTTTCAAGCATTCTTATCAGGTTTTTGCCCATATCTTCTACTTCTTCGGCAATGTTGTCCATATCTGCCTCAGTAAATTTGCCTGACCGTAGTAACTGGGCTTGCTGATTAACCCAGCCATAAAAATCAGTATCATACAGTGGGTTGCTCATAAAGTTTCTCTGGTAACGCCTAAAAATAGGGTTAGAAGGTGGATATTAATTGAGAGGGAAGTATAGCAATCTAACAATATGAGTATCAAGTCAATTTACCCTGATACTCTACTATATTGCCATCGTTTTGAGTGATGTAGGGTTTATTGAATAAATTTATCAATTTTGGCAAGGTGGCAAAGAATTGACTTTTCTGATTCCCAAATAAGCTCTAAACAATTCCGGAAAGTAGAATTCTAACTTATCAAATTCATCGTAGTCATATTTAAACTTTTGGATAAATCCAATAAGTTCTTCTAATTGTCTAATATGTTCAACCAGTTTAGCATCGTCCTTTTGGAATTCTACCGCCTGCAAATATTGTTTGAGATACGTAGCCTTAATGCGCCCAGATTTGAATTTATTTGGTTCACTGCGGGCTTTCGCTTTGATTTTTTTAATTAATGGCTTTAATTCTGGATGCATTGCAAAAACTTCCTCTTTTACCCAATCCGTGGCAATTTGGCAGTAAATATCCTTCATAGTGGTATAGACATCAAACACCCCTTTTTCTGGCAATAGAGGCCTACATTCTTTTAGTACCCGATTCATCAATTGCAACATAAACCGAACATTATACTGTTTTCGGTTTTGGGTAATTTTACCATTCCATAGATAACGTTCAAAAAAAGCCAATGAAGAAGATTGAGTGATTTTTTCTCCAAATAATAGAAGCAGAGTTGTGTTGATAGCTTCTGATTTTTCAGGAAACACAATCATTCCGGTCTTTTCATCTTTTTGTAAGAGAATATTTTGTTTAGCCAATTCTTCTTTAAGATAGGAGAAAAGGCTATCACTTCTTGAACAAATACGTTTAAAGAGAACTGCCATTAATTTATCAAAATCCCAACTAATAAAGTAAGCATGATTACCTCGAATCTTTCCCTTGTCGGTGAATTTAAATTGTCCAAACAGATCATCTCTTAAAAAGATTTTAGCATTGAGAGAGTTAAATCCAGGCGTTAGTTTTAAAAAGTACCATATTTTCACCAGTTCTTCGATAGATTCAAGAAAAATGGTGTTCTGGTCGGATTCCAATATATCCAAATAATCATAAGTTAGGACAATGTGCTTGCGCTGACTAACAATCTTATCATGAAGGTCTTTCTTGTTAACAGTTTCACCGGCGATGAGTTGTCCGTTCTGATTACACTTGGAGATGATGGTATTAAGGATATTTTCTCTGGTCTCATGATTAATCGGTTTCCCTTCCAGATAGGCTTCAATCAAAGTAAAACTATAGATTTCCCAAAACGTGGAAGTTTTCAGGGGTTTTTTCAATGAAGGGTTGCCCTGAATTTTATTCGTCAATTCGCTCATCAGGGGTTTATCGGTGGCAGTCAACCACAATGGTGGATTCATCATATCCCAGTTAATATCAAATTTTTTAATCAGAAAATTAATCAGTTCTGTTGTTTTATCCTTGGAATGATCAAATATTTGTTCTAAAGCACTTTTGCCCGCACCTTTTTCCCCAATGATGAGAAATATTTCATCTTTAAGTATTTCTTTATAGTCATGTAGAGGTTGAAAGTTGTCTACCATTTTTTGGGGTTCATTGAGATCATTTTCTGCATCAGCCGACTCCGAAGTAAGCGGAGAATTTCTTGATTTTTCTTTATATTCTTCAAATATTTTCTCAAAGTTCACTTTTGTAGATGATTTGGTTTTGGCACTATGGCTTTCTCCTTCGAGAGCTAGAAAGATTTTTTCGGCTATTTTTTTATAATATTCAAAATATTCTAACCGCCCTCTTTTATAGATTTCTTTAATCCCATCTTCACGGATTAAAGCACCTAAATTAGATTGATAAGGTACCTGTAGCAAAAATTCTTCTTCAACGACTTCTTCGTTCCAACGGACGGCTAGTAAGTCGCGTACCATTTTCACGAAAGCATCTTTTTCTAAACTAAGAAGAACCTTTCTATCATCTACTGGGGCGGGTGAATGTACAAAAATGGTATTAGAGAACGCAGTATCTTCTATCTCCTTTGTTTTCAAAGCGTGCTCTGCAAAAAAGGACAAGCCTAGCCTATTTTGGCTATCGGGATAACCGACAAAACAATAAAAATCTGACAGATTAGCCAGAATACCACCAATATCGGTAATACCCGTGCGTAAATCAAATATCACATAATCAGGAGCAATCGTTTTTTCGAGAAGTTGAAGTAAGATTTTCACCTTTTCCCCGGTACCCTGTAAATAGTTCACTCTGGAGATTTTTTGCTCATAGTTGCTAGCCTCAATGAGATCAGTGTCAGTGTTTTGAAACTGGGCTACCGGCATTAGGTAAATATGAGGAGAATCACTTCGATTTTGAATGAAGAATTCTGTCTGGAAGAAGAGGTTAAACCTTTCTTGTTGGGTTGGCGATAACTGTTCATAAGGGTATAGCAAGAAATCCAAAAAACCGCTGTATTGATAAGAGGCTTTTCCTTCTTTACCAAAAAATTGAAATGCCAAACCCGGGGCTTCAATATCCGCGTCGATGACCACGACTTTTTTGTCTCTTTGAGCAAGTTCCAACGCGGTGATTGCACATAGAGTAGTTCTGCCTACGCCACCTTTGTAAGAGTAGAAAGAAATCACTTTTGCGCTACCGTTATTTTCTACTTGATTTTGGAGATTTCTTTTTTGAAGCGCCTTCCAATCTTCCAAATGTAAAGCTTCTTCATGCCAATAAACTTTATCTAAATGGGCAACTGTCTTCCCGAGTTGTATAGCTTCTTTAAATAAATCATAAATTTCTGAATCATCAATAAAGTATCCCCCTAACCATTCATCAAACGTTTCCGATTGGTCAGTAAACGTATAGGTAAACCAGGAAGTGATTATTTCTTTGACTTCTTCTGGTGTTAAAGTGTTTTTAGAATAGCTAAAAAAGGCAAAATTAATTTTGCACAAACTATCTCTAATAATAAGAAGTTTCTCAAGCTTATTGTCAAGGGTATTTTCTTTAGTGAAAGAGTCTCTAATATTTTCGAGTAACTTGTCTTTAACTTCTTCAAGAGTGACAATCATAACGTGACCTTATTGGCAAATTTGGAGAGGAATTTTTGCTTTAAATTTTTAGCTTGGGTGATAACTTTATCAAGATCATCAAGAAGCTCATTTGTTGTGGTGTAACCAAAGTTTCTAAAATCTGAATTCGGATTATAACGGAACTGATTGATATCTAATTTTGCGATGGGTATATTTATTATTATGTCAAGATTAATCAAATTCTGAGCAGAAGATGTTTTTAAAGTAACCTTATTATAGGAATCAAAAAGTTTTTCACTGGCATGAAGAGTGGGATATTCCGGTTCACCCAAGTTTTCCAAAATTGTCTACATCGCTCATTTGTTTACCCTAGCTAGCTGTGCGGGATCATTCCAGATCCAAGAATGGTTGTCTATGATTCTTTTTCATTTAAGCATAAAAGGGGGAAACTTCTTAAGTTGATAACAGTAACCCTACGCTACTAATAATTTTGCTCCGATATTCTACATTTCATTCAAACTACTTGCTACTTGCTTGCAACCGCCGTAGACTTGCCTATTTATTTAAAATAATCTACTACAGAAAGAATTAACGCTATGGACAATGCCATCTTAGTCGTCAATGCGGGTTCATCCAGTATAAAATGTGCTTTATTTGTTGCTGACGAAACGAGGGAAAGTCAGTTAAAATTAGTTTATCATCATGATGTTACCGGTATCGGCACCCATTGTTATTTTCAAGTTAAAACTGCTGAGGGTAGCCGATTGCTCAAACAAGAACTCGCTCAGCTTGATCATCAGCAGGCTTTTGCAGTGATACTGGAATGGTTAGATAAGTATGCGACGGATTTGAAGTTAACAGCGGCTGGACACCGTGTGGTACATGGTGGCAATCAATTCACGGCGCCGGTGGTAATTGATGAAGTGGTATTGAGACAATTGGAGCAATTTATTCCGCTGGCACCACTTCATCAACCCCACAATCTAACGCCAATTAAAGCTTTACAACAGCTTAAACCTCATTTATTCCAAGTCGCTTGCTTTGATACCGCTTTCCAT
Source organism: Thioploca ingrica (assembly GCA_000828835.1). Classification (GTDB taxonomy): domain Bacteria; phylum Pseudomonadota; class Gammaproteobacteria; order Beggiatoales; family Beggiatoaceae; genus Thioploca; species Thioploca ingrica. The sequence goes on along the minus strand of AP014633.1, from coordinate 3,421,030 downwards.
ACCACTCGACCACCGGTGGCTAAAATTTATGCTTTACCCCGGGCGCTCACCGAAAAAGGAATTAAAAGTTATGGTTTTCATGGCTTATCCTATGAATATATTGCGCAGCAATTACCTCAAGTGCTCGGTCAATTACCTCAACGGGTTATCGTGGCTCATTTAGGCAATGGCGCGAGTATGGCTGCCCTGTTGGAAGGACACAGTATAGCGACAACCATGGGCTTTACGGCGCTGGAGGGTTTACCGATGGGAACCCGTTGTGGAGCGATTGATCCCGGCGTGTTATTGTATTTGCTGAATGAAGGCATGGATTATCAACAGCTTAATCATTTGCTTTATCATCAGTGTGGTTTGCGGGGAGTCTCTGGAATAAGTAATGATATGCGAGAATTATTACTAAGTGATTTGCCTGATGCTCAGGAAGCGATTGATTTGTTTGTGTATCGAATTAATCGAGAAATCGGTTCATTGGTTGCGGCTTTGGGTGGATTGGATGCTTTGGTTTTTACAGCCGGTATTGGTGAACAAGCGCATCTTATTCGCGCCCGAATTTGTCAGGCGGCGAGTTGGTTGGGAATACAGTTAGACGACACCGCGAATGAACAACAACGTACCCAAATTAGTCAGCCAGACAGCCGAGTCTCGGTTTGGGTTATTCCAACGGATGAAGAGAAGATGATTGCTCAGCATACTTATGCGCTTATTCATCAATAGAACCAGCATAGCAAGCTAAACTTTCGATTATACTGAGTTTCTTGACACGCCCTTTGGTTCATATCACAATTAATTTATAATGAAATTATCTCCTTATGCTATCATCGCTCCTGAAAAGTTGACACAATATCTACTTGTCTTTCGACAGAGAAATGACAAATCACAATGGTTAGCTCAAGCTGGATATTCTCTTGCAAACTGGCAAAGCTTGGAACATAGTTTAAGGAATCAGATTTTGCCATTAGATGCTTTTTTCGTTGAAAAGACAAAGTATGGCCAAATGTATGAAATTAGGGGCAAGCTCAGCGGTTCAAATGGAAAAGAACTATCAGTATGTACTATCTGGCTCATAGAATGGGCAACAAATAATACCAAGTTCATTACCCTATACCCTGATAAATAAAGATATTGCTATATGAAATACCAATTATTTGAAGAAGTGGTTTTGAGAAAAGATTTTCATGAGAAAAGGTTAAAGAAAGGAGACGTTGCCACTATCGTTGACTATCATCCAGTTCCTTCCGGGGAAAGTGGCTATTCACTGGAGGTGTTCAATGCCCTGGGAGAAACAGTCACTATCATCGTCTTACCAGAATCAGCTATCGAACCACTGACCGGTGATGAAATTTTCACAGTCCGTTCCTTAGCAGTGGCATAGGTGATGGCTTATTGAACCAGTAACTGTGCTTCTTATCAAAGGGAGAAACTTCTTAAGTTGATAGCAGTGACATTAGGGTATGAGCGAACTTGTAGATTCATTCGCCGCAAAATAATGGGGCCATTTTTCACAAAGGGATTGTATTTCGGTATCCTGGGGCAAGCGGTGCGCATAAGCGATTTGTTGCCAAATTTGAATCAATTGTGAAAAATAGTGGGTCAATTCTGGCGATTGTTGTTGTTTCACAAAACGTAAGCACTCATTTTCAGTCGCACTGGCTTGAATAACTAACCCATCTTGAGCATTGAGAACCGATAAGGCACCACGATAAAGTAAACTTAAAGCAGCTTGCTTTTCTCCCGTTTGCCAAAGTGTCCAAGCGTGTTGAGGAATAGCTGGTGGTAATCCGCTCAGCGGCGGGGTTTTATCTAATAGACGTGGTGTTGGCGTAAAAGTGGATTTTTTGTTAATTCGTAGGGGTCGCCATTGTTCTAGCCAACGGGATCCGTAAATGAAAAGTAGCCAAATCATCATACCCAGAAATATCCACAGGAGTATTTCTAATAATTGTGCTATTACTCCAATCCAATTAATATCAATTTCCATAGCGTGCTTTGGGGGTTGAGAAATGGGTTGAGATGTAGCCGCTGCTTGATAATCCCAATGACACTCGGTTTTTTTCGTTTGAAACTCTGGTTGTTGCAGAATTTCGGTAATATATTGTTTGGCTCGTTGCGGCTCGATAGATTGAGCAGCCATTGCTAAGGTAACTGGGCTTAAGGTAACCCAGCAGATGATTAATAAAAAAGCAGTATGAATCATGAAACTCAGCTAACCGGTTGATTTTTATTACTCATTTTTAACCGCGCCGCCATGCGGCGAAAAGCTAACTCAATATCCCAACCTTCTAGATGGGTGCGACGATTCAAATACAAAGCAAAACCAGCCGCAACATATACCGGTTCGATCACACTGATTACCAGGAAATAAAACAACATACTTAACATATCTAACCACCACTTGGCATGAACAATGACCTCAACTAAATCTACTTCATAGCTCACCGGTATCATCCAATAACCTAAAAGAAATAAAGATAAGTTCAAGAGCGATTCAAAATGGATACAAACGATAGTTAACCAAACAGCGGTCTTGCGGGTATTATTTTGTAACAGCTTGATGCGCTCAAAAGCTATTTTGCCACGTAATTCTTCTAATTGCCAAACCGATAAATTAAAGGAACGTGCCAAATCAAAACGTCTAATCGTCAGTGCTAAACCGAGTTGAGTTTTAAACAGTAATGTCGGTAAAGTTCGTAGCGTTTGTCGAATACTGGGTTGTTCACCGAACACCGCCTGGCTTAAAAAATAGAGAATAAGGCGATCAAACAGCGGTTTTAACCACCAATTTATCATCGCTGCTAGCCAAAATAAATTTTCGTTGAGTAAAAACAGGCAAAAGGTGGCTATGAAAACCGGCGATATGAGGGTAAACCAGATTTTATAGCAAGGTTGCCACCATAATCGGATCATGCTAAATCCTAAATCAATCGCTTCCCATTGATTGCGAGGGCGAATGACGACACCAATTTGATCAAGTTGCACGATAGCGTCCTGCCAAGAGAAAATAACTCATTAATATGAGCCAAAATAAATTACCGACGATATATTTAATAAGCGGTTCAATGGCGGCATTAGATGACCAAAATGCTTCAATAACAGCGGCTAGCAAGGTCATTCCAGCGACACCGTAGATAAGACGAATGCTATCCGTTGCTGCACAACGCAAGGCTTGCAACCGTGTCAATCGTCCTGGCGCAATCAGTGCCATGCCTAAGTTTAGACCAGCGGCTCCAGCGAGCACTAATGCCATTAATTCTAATGCACTATGTCCAGCAATAAATGCGTAAAATGGCACACCATAACCCATGTGGGTAAGATGTCCGGCAACACAACCTAAATAGATTCCATTAAAGAGTAAAAAAAAGAGGCTACCTAACCCGAATAATATCCCACCGGCAAAGGCTTGAAAGTCAATACTGATATTATTTCTAATGTAGTATCCAAACATGAGAAAATCACTTTCGGCTTCACGATTATATCCCCATCGTTCTTTCTGAGGATCATACATTGCTTCTATTTCATGAACTTGTGCTGCGGTTAAGACGCTGTAGATCAGATCCGGATGATTTTGGATACCCACAAATACTATTCCAGCAGAACCAAAGAAGAGTAAACTCGCTAAACTCACTAAGCGCCATTCTTGACGGACTTGTTGGGGAAAATAGCTACGGATAAAGTTGATAATTTGACTGAATAACCGAATTGGGGTCTGATAAAGGCATTGATGTCCACGTAATACGAGACGATTTAACCGTGCAATGAGATGGGGGGTATAGTGACGATCTCGTGCCAAAGCTAAATGTTGACAAACTTGTCGATAAAGTTGAGGCAATTGAGTGATTTCTTGGCCAATCGGTTTTTGTTGAGCAATTTTATCTAACCAACGTTCTAAAGTATTCCATTGTTGTTGGTGACTCTGTTCAAAAGTGTGTTGTTTCATTTTGATCGACATCAATTACTGAATAAAAAATAGAACAACCCGTTGTTTCAATTTCCTTTTCCCTCCGACTTTATTTTTTCTAGTTTAGCATTCCAAACCTGAAGGATGTGAATAATCGGATTCATTTACAGTGCGCTATACTAGTAGACTAAAACAGGGCGGAAATAGGTATTTTAACCTGAGTTAATTGCGTGGGGACGAGATATTGTCCTCTTCTTAAATACGATTGGTTAAGATAACCCTGAGTTTGAGGAAGAGTATAAATTTCTATTTGGTTATTCTCTACATCAACTATCCAGACTTCTTTAATTCCATGACGTGCATACAGTGGTAATTTAACTTCTTTATCATATTTGAGCGAAGAATGTGCGACTTCGACCAAAAGCAGTACATCTAGAGCAGTCGGTATTGCTTGTCGATAGTTAGTTGGATGTGGACGGAGCAAAGCCAGATCGGGTTGCGGTTCAGAAAAATCATTTAATTGAATTGGCCCCTGAATTCTAACTACAGCCGATTCTTGAACTTGAGTAATAAAAAAATAAGCCAATCGGTCAACACAAAACGCATGTTGGTTACCAATAGGAGCCATGTCAATTACCTCTCCCTCAATCAGTTCCAGATGACAGTCTGTTTGAAAAAATTGTGCTGTTAGCTGGTAAAAATCAGCTACATTAAATAGATGCTTTTGTGGTGCTATGACGTTCATAATGACTTTCTTGATTAGCTATTTGATCATTCACCCCCATTAAGCCATTGGCTAATTGATAAAGCGTCTTAACGCCTACTTCGTCGCTGGTGTTAGTTAAAGCGGTCACCAGGTTAGCGAGTTCTAGCTTTCTTGCGGGTGGGAATTGTGGTGCTCTTTCGGCAAAACTAATAATAGCCAGTTGTTCTTCTAACGGTAAGCTCACCGGCATGGCACGGGCTAGTTCTCCTGGTAAAGTAATCGGTTTCATTTTTTCATCATCATAAACGACGATAGTACCGGCGGCTAAATCACCTATTCTTTTAAAATCTTTATTAATTAACATGGTAACCAAGCCAAATCCATAAAAAAACGGTAAAAAATCAACAAACCGCAATAAATTGCGGATCATGGCAGCCGACCAATTGACTGGTGTACCCCATTCATGCAGTACTTTAATTTTAAAGGCCCGTTTACCGGGTGTGGCACCTTGTCTATACACTTCAAAAACAATGGGATAAAACCATTCGAGCACAAAAATAGCGATAAAAAAGATCCCGTGGCCTAACTTACCCAAATAGCTTAAGAACAAGGCTAACAAGCTATACATAATACTCCGAATCCCCAGATCAATACTCCAAGCGAGCGCACGGATGACTGGACCCGCTACTCGCAGGGATAATTCAATGCCTTCTGGGGTTTCAATTGAGCGAGTAGTATCCAGCATTATTGTTGCTTTTCAGTACGACAATTTTTTGGTAAATATTTATTAGCCACTCCATTAGGAAAATCAGCGCTACACTTCCATGTTTTTGAGGCAGGATCGTAGGAAAAGCGAATAATCTCTCCCGCTATAGAACCCGCTTTTTCATTCATCATGGCTTGTAAATAAAATTCTTCAGGATTGGAGGTAATTTTAGTATATTCACCTGAAATTATTGATAATTTTTTAGTTTCAGGAAATTTCCCAGTATTGGAAAGATAGGTTTCGGCTTCGGTTTTAAGTCCAGTGAATAAAGTCATTGCTTCGGCAACTTTAGTTTTTTGTAGATAATCTTGGTAAGCCGGTATAAAGATGGCAGCTATTATAAAGAAGCTAAAAATTGTAGGCACCACAAAAGCGGCTACTGAACCATGAGCCGTATAATCATTCTCTATTTTCTCACTACTCATGAATGCAAACCAGATAAATTCTATAAAAGCAATCAAAGACGGAATCAAAGTCCAAAAAAATAGCAAGTAGAGACTACCAAGTACATAATTTCCCAAGTAAAATCGGTGTCCTCCAAAACCACCTAAGAAAAAATTGATCAGTAATAAAGCTGATTTACTTGCTGGTCTTCGTTGGCGTACTCCACACTTAGGACAAATTTCGGCTTTTCTATGGATAACGGCATTACAGGTAGAGCATATTTTTTCATTTTCTTCTAGAGGCGTTGTCGCCGGCGGTGCATAGGGGGTGTTGGTCATAAGATACTCCTCGCGGGTTATTGCTTTTATCACCTACTAAATTCTAACTCTTATTTAACTTATTAACACTATTCAACAGAAATTAAAATGAAACTTCCTAAATAAGGCGCATATCTAATCCAAACCCCTTTAATAGCGGTTCACCATCATGATTCTGCTCTTACATTTAAGGCATCACTTTATCTTCCTCAATCGGTGTTCTAGGCCAGATAGTCAGTAATACTTTTACCAAAGTGGCTAAAGGAATCGCAAAAAAAACGCCCCAAAATCCCCATATGCCTCCAAAAATAAGTACTGCGGCCATAATTGCCACCGGATGTAAATTCACGGCTTCAGAAAATAACAGCGGAACTAAAATATTACCATCGAAGACATTAATCACCGTATAAGCACCGATTACCCAAAAAAATTCGGTTTCTAAACCCCATTGAAAATAGGCCACCAAGACGACTGGAAAAGTGACCACAACCGCTCCAATATAAGGAATAATCGCCGATAACCCGACTAATACCGCTAACAGCGAGGCGTAATTTAATCCCCAATAAGCAAATGGAAAATAGGTAAAAGTAGCCACTAGAAAAATTTCATAAAATTTACCCCGAATATAATTACCTATCTGCGCATCCATTTCTAACCAAACTTTTTCAGCAATACTATGATTTTTAGGTAAAAAATTAATCAACCAATTGAGTATTATGGTTTTATCCTTGAGAAAAAAGAAGACCAACAAAGGCACTAAAATGGAATAAACAATTAAAGTTAGAACGGTTGGAATTAAGCCGGGAATTGAATTCAACATCGTTCTCACCACTTCTCTAACCCACGAGTTAATTGAATTAATGACTCCATCAATCGGTTGTTCAGAAATAAGAGGATATTTCTGAGGTAGTTCTTTTAATAGAGCATGTCCCTTGACAACCATGTTAGGTAACTCTTGAATTAATTGAGTTAATTGATATGCCAACAGTGGCAACAAGATGATGACAATAAAAGTTAATAAGGTGATAAATGTCAAATAAACTAAAGAAACCGCGATAAAGTGGGGAATATGCCATCGCTGTAAATTTTTAATCAATCCATCTAATAAATAAGCAATCACGACACCCGCCAGTATCGGAAATAGAATTCGATTCATGGTCATCAAAATGGTAAAACTGGCTATCAGTAAAATAGCGAGTAAAACCGCTTGAGGGTCGGAAAAATAATGATGAAACCATATCTTGATTACTTGAATCATGTCGTCTGCTCACGCACAAATTCTTCGTAACGTTGTTCAAATATTGCTTCTAATTCATCAATTACCGAAACTTTGTCACGTCCTTGTAAAATATGTTCGGTCATCAAACTAGAAGTTTCATCAAGCATCTTCGCCTTATTTAGCATAGGATAGCTTTTAGAAAGTCGCTTAATCGCGGCTACAACAGATTCCTCCGGTGGACGTGGTAAATATTTCGGTCGCAAGGGCGGTGTCGGTTTTGACACAACCCGATTTTGTAAAAATTCGGCAAAGGCCAACAACGTTTGTTGATGTTCTGGCGGTAATTGCTTAAAAATCTGTTGTAACCGGTGTTGTTCCGAATTCGTCATGAAAATTAATCAGTTGCGTGAAGATTGCAATAATGCTGAGCAAAATTAAGTAATTCTTCCATTGCCCGTAACCGAAATTTCTGTTTTTGATGAACAAAAGAAAAGGGGCGTTCTAAAGTTGGATTGAGGCGGACTTCTTTAAGTAATCCCAATTGTAAATCCTTTTGAATGGCCGCTCGAGACAAAATGGAAACCCCCATACCGGAAGCCACTGCTCCTTTAATTGCTTCTGGACTGCCGAGTTCCATCACGATATTTAAATCATAAAATGATAAGTTGGCCTGATTAAAATATTCGTTGATCACTTCACGGGTACCCGAACCTTCTTCACGAGAAATGTAAGGATAAGATACTAATTCTTTTACAGAAACTTCAGGAACTTGTGCTAAAGGATGGTTAGGGGGCACAATAGCCACTAACTGATCCATACGACAGAGTGTTACTACTAAACTTTTATTAGCGACCGGCGCTTCTACTACACCCAAATCAATGGTATTACTTTCTACCATGGACACAATTTCATCGGTATTGGAAACCCTTAAACGAATCCGCACTTCTGGGTATTTCAGCTTAAAATCACCCAATAAAATCGGTAACATGTACTCTGCAATGGTGGTACTAGCACCAATCATCAATACGCCGTTAATATCACCAGTCATTTCTTTAACGGTATTTTCCATCAACGCATATTGTTCAAAAATCTTTTCAGCATATTCATACACTTTTTCACCGACTTCAGTTAAAGTGATACGATTATGAGTGCGATCAAATAAGCGTGTATTAAAATATTCTTCCAATTGACGAACTTGAAAGGTTACTGCTGGTTGAGTCATATGTAACGCCTCAGCCGCTTTAGTAAAACTCAGTAACCGAGCAACAGTGTGAAAAACTTGTAAACGACGGTCGGCCATAATTATCTTCCCTTAACAAAACGACATTTTGAACAATGTGATATTTTATCAGATAGTTGTTTGTTATAACAAAGCTTTATTTAAGCAGTTTTATAAGTTTAATTGATAATTCCAAGTTGAGATAAGTAGTAAATGGTTAATTCAAATTAAGGATGGGTTGAGAAAATAGCAACAACACCTTGTTTAAAATAATAAAATTATTAATTAGCTGTTTTCATAACCCTAATTTTAGGCGACGTTAATTAACGACAAACCCTGGTGTAGAAGGAGTAATTCGCATGACTATAACTGTTAATTGTCGATGTGGAGCACAGTATAACCTGAAAGACGAGTATTCGGGAAAGACAGTCAAGTGTAAACAGTGTAACACCACCATTGCAGTACCACACCTGACCATAGAATCTCAAAGTGATCCCGTCTTTGATCGGGATAAGTTTCTCCTAAGGCAAAAGTTCGCTATATTTGCAAAATACGACGTTTGGAATGAACAGGGTAACCCAATCCTATTCATTGAAAGACAGGCTCACTTAATACGAAATCTTTTTGCGGTATTAATCGGTATCATTGGCGGAAATGTAATGGAGGTTTTAATCGCATCGCTCATCCCTTTAGTCAACGAACCTTTGAAAAGTATCATTGCCTTGTTAGCTTTTATTGGATTCTTCGTTGGTCTCGTTGTTATCCACTCACTGCTTTATAAAAGACGGCATACTAACATTTATCGTGATGACTCTAAAACCGAATTACTGCTGAGCATCCGCCAAGACAACAAGTTTGAACTTCTCAATGCCAATTACACCCTACAAGATAATAATGGCAAGACACTTGCTAAGTTCCGCAAAAATTACCTTTATAATCTTATTCGCAAACACTGGTACTGTTACGCACCGAATGGCTCTTTGTTAGCTATTGCTTTGGGAAATTTTTTCGGTCTGTTGCGCATTAACTTTATTATTTTAAAAGGTAACAGTGATATTATTATTGGTGAATTCAATAGGAAGTTCACGCTTTTAGACCGCTACGTGCTCGATATGACTGCCGATAACACCAGAGAGTTTGATAGACGAATTGCCATTGCGCTCGGTGTCCTGCTGGATACTGAGGAGCGTCGTTAAATTATGTCCAATGAACCCGATAATAATGAAATTATTACTATTTCTGATGACATGTTGGTGGCGGAGAAAATTAATTTTGAATACCGTATGTCTTATTTCCCCGTCATCTCGCTAACCGAGATCGATTGGTGGTGCGTGATAACCGAATTGGATTGGTATTATTGGCGTGGGCATTGTATCAAATAGTCAATGGTTTTATGACACCTTACATTGATAATTTCGCTCATCTAGGCGGATTTATGGGCGGTGTGTTGGTAGCTTTGTTGATTAAATCGCCATTAATTCAAAAATATAAGCAAAGTTAGCTAGAGTGGATTAAGCCTGATAAGTTACTTTCTTGCTGGAGAGATTGTTAAGAACAAAAGCACAAAGGTATTTTAGTATGAAACCAAAGCGTAAATATTTTGGAACTGATGGGATACGAGGCACAGTCGGTACGCCTCCGATTACGCCTGAATTTGTTTTAAAATTGGGTTGGGCAGTCGGTCGAATTTTAAAAAATGGACAAAGTAAAAACAAAGTACTGATAGGTAAAGATACCCGTATTTCTGGTTACATGTTTGAATCGGCGTTACAAGCGGGCTTATCAGCCGCTGGGATGGATATTCGATTATTAGGGCCGATGCCTACCCCCGCCATTGCTTACTTAACCCGTACTTTCCATGCGCAAGCCGGTATTGTCATCAGTGCTTCACATAATCCTTTTCAAGATAATGGCATTAAATTTTTTTCCGATCATGGCACCAAATTACCCGATGAAATTGAACTCGCCATTGAAGCGGAACTAGAGCAGCCTATGCAAACGGTGGCTTCCGACCGGTTAGGCAAAGCTGAACGGATTGACGATGCGGCTGGTCGTTATATTGAATTTTGCAAGAGCACGATTCCTTATGATATTAATCTAAAAGGTTTAAAAATCGTGGTTGATTGTGCTCACGGTGCCACCTACCATATCGCCCCCAATGTTTTTCGTGAACTCGGTGCGACGGTTGAAACGATTGGGACTCAACCGAACGGTTTAAATATCAATGCCGGTTATGGTGCCACCCAACCGCAAGCTTTACAAACTGCAGTTTTATATCAAAAAGCCGATTTAGGTATTGCCTTAGATGGGGATGGTGACCGTGTTATCATGATTGATAGTAACGGTGAAATAGTGGATGGTGACGAATTGTTATTTGTTATTGCTCAAGCTCGTCATCAAGCGGGTACACTACAAAACGCAGTCGTAGGCACCGTCATGAGTAATTTAGGTTTAGAACAAGCCTTAAAAAAGCAAGGGATTCAGTTTTTGCGAGCCGCTGTTGGTGACCGTTATGTTTTAGAAATGATGCAACAACATAAGAGTAACTTAGGCGGAGAATCATCTGGACATGTGATTTGTCTCGATCGGACTACGACCGGTGATGGAATTGTTACCGCTTTACAAGTATTGGCTACCAGTGTGCAGACTGGTTTACCATTACATGTATTGAAAAGGGGGATGCAAAAATATCCTCAACAGATGATTAACATCCCCATTACCCGGGGAGCAGAAATTGTTTCTCTACCCACCGTACAAAGCGCAGTGCATGAAGCAGAACAACAACTCAATGGTAGAGGTCGAGTTCTCTTACGTCCTTCCGGAACAGAACCACTGATTCGAGTTATGGTTGAAGGAATCGATAGCCAACAAGTAGAAACCCTCTCATCTCAATTAGCGAAAGTAGTCGCGGCAGCTAATGGTTAATTAACCCTTTGTTCCTATCAGGGAGCTATTTTTTCACCAATCAAAAATGGTTCCACTGAACCTGAAATAAAGCGGGTGTAAGTCCGATTATTTTAATTGCCAATTGCCAATATCAGCATAAATACCACTCCCTTCTGGCTGCCCGTCGGCACCTAAAGAATAAAGATCAAATTCACCATGGGTACCTGGACTGAGATAGTTGTAAGGAAATCCCCACGGATCTTGAGGCAACCGATCTAAGTAGCCGCCTTCTTTCCATTGACGAGGTTCGGGAGGGATAGTGGTTTTTTTGACGAGTGCTTCTAAACCTTGCTCAGTGGATGGGTACACGTAATTATCCAATTTATAAAGTTTTAATGCGGTTTCGATAGCACGGATATCTTGTTCAACTTTGAGGATCCGTGCTTTATCGGGATTATCCATAATTTTAGGTACGACCAACGCCGCCAGTATCCCTAAAATAACCACCACTACCATGACTTCAATTAAGGTGAATCCTCTTTGGTACAGCTTATTATTTGACATATCGAGCGATTGCAGTAGAAATTTTATGAATTAAATTGATTGATGTAAAAAAGGTAAGCGATGACTAATAATAAAGCTCCACCATAAAATACTCTGAGTGTGGTTGAAAACATAATTCGAATAATCGGCTTGTTCTGGTCTTGAACGCGGGCGGTGCTCAAACTAAATAAATAGTTCTCACTGAGCATTCGATTTTCAACTACCCAATGATAAAGTTTTCGGTAAAGCCTTTCCTGTTGTAAAAAGTAGGCATCTAAAACCCAGAATAGTAATACGGGCACGAAGACCAACGGTAAAGCTTTAGGTTCACACTTAGTTGCAAAAATAAAAGTCATCATCGTTACGGTCCAGCCTTTTATCAAAAAGGAAGTGTTAGCCATACGGGTAACCACCGCTTGAATTAAATCGATTTCTTTCAAGAAATCTTTTTTCCGTTCTGCCCATTGTTGTTTAGTGGTTTCACTTTGCTCTTCCTGAGTGGGTCGTTCTTTACTACGCAATACTTGGTTTTCTGGTTGCTGTTCTTCGGTTTTCATGGTCTAATCCTTGTAGAAATTAAATAATTTGGTCGTGCTAACTCAACGGGTCGTAGTGTTAGCAATAGAGCAATCCTTGGTTACCCTAAAATCATTACTTTTTCAACCCGACCCACTAATCTATCAATTCATTTATTTAGCTAAATAATTTTATGATCGATTAAAATTTTCAATATAATATAGCAAAAAAAACTTGTTCATCGCTGGTATTATAAACAACTATCTCGCAAAATCTTATTTTGCTCACCGGCTAACGCAGAGAACCTAATTTATAATATATAATAGTTACATGCAATTATTGGCTATTGGTCTTAATCATACGACTGCACCGGTTGAAATCCGTGAACGGGTAAACTTTTCACCGGAGCGAATTCAAGCCGCTTTACATGACCTCATCGAGAGAGAATTGGCACAAGAAGTCGTGATTGTTTCTACTTGTAACCGTACTGAACTCTATTACGGAGATAAAAATAATACCGCTGAGGTTATTATCACTTGGCTCAGTCACTATCATAATATTCCCTATCAGCAACTCCAAAATCATTTATATATTTACTCACAAGCGAGTGCAATCCGTCATTTGTTACGAGTCGCTTGTGGTTTGAATTCAATGATATTAGGTGAACCGCAGATACTGGGACAAATTAAATCAGCTTATCAGGTTGCTCGTGCCGCTGGAACGACCAGTCGATTATTAAATAAATTATTTGAACACACTTTTTCTGTTGCTAAACAAGTACGTACTGATACTGAGATTGGCTCAAGTCCAGTATCAGTTGCGTTTGCAGCAGTACGCTTAGCGCAACAAATTTTTGGTGATTTAAGTACTCAATCGGCATTATTGATTGGCGCTGGCGAAACGATCGAATTAGCCGCAAGACACCTTCATGAAAACCGTTTGGGTCGAATGATTGTGGCAAATCGAACGGTCGAACGAGCCCGGCAGTTGGCGAAAGAATTTGCCGGCTATGCCATTAGTTTGGAAGAAATTTCCCTCCATCTGGCGGAAGCCGATATTGTGATTACTTCGACTGCCAGTCCCATACCGATTGTGACCGCCGCCGAGATTAAACAAGCGATTAAAATTCGCAAACATCGTCCTATTTTCATAGTCGATATTGCGGTTCCCCGTGACGTTGAACCGGCGGCTGGCGAATTAGAAGATGTTTATCTTTATAGTGTTGATGATTTAAATGAAGTGATCCAAGAAAATTTACGTTCGCGGGAACAAGCGGCTTTAAAAGCAGAAGAAATTATTGATACTCAAGTACTTCATTTTATCAGTTGGTGGAATTCTCTCGATACCATCGAACTGATTTGTCATTTACGTGAACGAGCTCAAGATAACCGTCATCGGGTTGTGAACAAAGCGAAACGAATGCTTGATAATGGCAAATCACCTTATGAAGTGGTTGATTATATTGCTCATACCCTCACTAATACTTTAATGCACTCTCCTTGTGCGCAGTTACGTCAAGCCGGTTACGACGGTCGTGATGATTTAGTGACCGCTGCACGGCAACTGTTTCAATTGCCTGATAATACTTGAGGCGAATAACGAGAGTAGGATATACCACTGATTCATTCTCTTCGGGATAAATACATTTAATAGTCATCGGTTACCTCATTTCTGTCAGCACGAGTTTGCTCATTGTCGCTGAATTCAATTAACAATACAGCCTTATTTTTATTTATTTCGCTTTAATTTAACGCAATGAATAAATTTTATGGGTAGTGATAAAATTTCGCCACCAGGGATGACAACTGCTGGTTACCCTAAAATCACTACTTCAGCACTACCATTTTATTTATTCTAACCCAATTTAATCGGTTTAACATGATGAAAGCATCGATTCTCACTAAATTAGAAACCTTAACTGAACGTTTACAAGAACTCAACGGCTTACTGGCTGAACCTGAAATTATTGTTAATCAAGAAAAATTTCGGAATTTATCGAAAGAATATACTGAAATTCGGCCGATTGCAGACTGTTTTAACCAATACCGTACTTATTTAGAAACCATTGCTTCCGCTCAGGCAGTGTTACATGATGAAGATGTTGATATGCGAGCCTTAGCGCAGGAGGAACTGCTTTTAGCACAAGCGGAACAGGAACGATTAGAACAAGAACTGCAGTTACTTTTATTACCTCAAGATCCCGATGATAAGAGTAATACTTTCTTAGAAATTCGAGCCGGTACTGGCGGCGATGAAGCGGCCCTATTTGCCGGTGATTTAATGCGAATGTATAGTCGTTATGCCGAACAACAGGGTTGGCAGATAGAAATTGTCAGTAAAAGTGAGGGAGAAAAGGGCGGTTATAAAGAAATTATTTTGCGGATTATTGGTGAGGGGGTTTATTCTCAATTTAAATTTGAATCCGGTGGGCACCGAGTACAGCGAGTACCAGAAACCGAAGCACAAGGTCGTATTCATACTTCCGCCTGTACCGTGGCGATATTACCCGAAGTGCAAGAAATTAATGAAATTGAAATTAATTCTGCCGATTTAAGAATTGATACTTTTCGTGCTTCTGGTGCGGGTGGACAACATGTTAATAAAACGGACTCTGCCATTCGAGTAACTCATTTACCGAGTGGGATTGTGGTTGAGTGCCAAGATGAACGTTCTCAACATAAAAATCGGGCCCGAGCCATGTCTTTATTACAATCGCGATTATTGAAAATGGAACGCGATCGTCAACAAGCACATCAAGCCGAAACCCGGCGTAATTTAGTGGGTAGTGGGGATCGCTCTGAACGGATTCGAACTTATAATTTTCCCCAAGGACGAATAACTGACCATCGAATTAATTTAACTTTGTATAAATTAGAGGAAATTTTAGAGGGTAAATTAAATCACTTAATTGAACCGCTTAGACATGAACATCAAATGGATTTATTAGCAAAGATGGGAGAATAAAGAATGCAAATGAAGAGCCTCAATACCGTTTTATAAATCAATCAATTATGTCGGTTGGGCTTGGCTTCGCGAAACTCAACCAACCGAACGACCGAGGTTAGCTCATTTAGGGAGAAAAACGCTGATTTTCTCTTCTTTTTGGATAGATTATTCTATAAAAATCCGAATCTTATCGACTACTTTACCCTGAGCTAAGTCATTCAGATAATCATTAATTCGTTTTTGCATTTCCATTATAGTTATTGGCGATCCTTTAGCTAATAACGCTGTGGTTAAATCTTCCGGACTTATAGTTAACTTAATTAGATCGGCTAAACCTTCCTGCAAAGCTTCAATAAACGGTGGTGTTATTTCAGCCGGTAAAGTGCGGGTTAGCAAAAATTGTTCAATTTGCACACGATTTTCTGGTTTAAGTAAATCGCGGTGAGAAAAAGAATTTTCTAGCTCAGTTAATAAAATCTGAGTCCAATTCGTGTAGAGTTGTTCTAAAGTCTGACTCAGTTGAGTTAATTTAACCGCTAGCGGAATAGGATGAGATTCCAGAATAGGTTTATAACCACAATAGGGACAAACTGCTTGTCTAATTAAATCTGGTTCAGTCAGAGCAGTACAAGTGGGTAATTGGCTTAAACGCACTTCAAAGTCAAGGAGTTGTTGCGAAGGTAATAAAGTAATTGAGGCTAAGTGTTTTAAATTAAGTAATCGCTGCTCAGCTAGCAATTGTTGTTGAATAAGCTGTTCTGCTTGGCTTAAGCGCGCCTGTTGGTGCCATTGGTAATAAATTTGGATATACGTTTGTTTCAGTTTAAGCAAGGATTGGTGTAAAAAGTAACTCGAATCGAGCGGGATAACCGTGGCTTTTAGACTAGCGCAGAGTTTATCACGTACTTGATTCATTTCATTGATTAAATTATGTTGCGGTGGTAAAGCCGCTTGTGCAGTGGTCAAATAAGCGATGGTGGAGTTCAAATCCATTAATAGAGTTTGTAAATTAATGAGTTGGTCTAAGAGATGGAAATTATCCTGTTGGTTGATTACTTCTGCAGCGCTATAACGAAAATTTTTAAATTTTACCGCCGCAGAATAAACTTGTAATGATTCGAGAAAATGTTGAGTTTGTGCTAAATTGGCGTGGAAATGTTGGATTTCTGCTTCGCTAAATAGCGGTTTTCCCCAGCAAGTAAAGTCGCTGGTTAATTTGGGTGGTATTTTGACTAATTTATCCAGGTATTCACTGACTCGGCTTTGGAATGGGGAGATAACTTCGGTTTGGCGTTGAATTAAGGCTATTTCTAAGCCAATGGGTAACGCGAGTAATTCAAACAGCGCGGTTAATGCGGGCAAATTAAAGTCTTTAGGACGTTCGAGATAGTTAAATTCTAATAACTGCTGTATCGGTATCGCGGCGAGGTGAGCAAACTGAGTGGCATCGACGGTTTGATTAGGCATCACCAAAACTAACTCACCGCTGTAAACTAAAGCCGCTATTAAGACCATAACCAGTTCCGGCTCAAGACGATAAGTTGTTGGTGCAAAATAATGCTCCGCTAATAATTCGGTTCGATTTAAAACTTGTCCAGTCGATTTTTGCGACAATTGGTTGAGAATCGCTTGGGCATATTTGGATTGATGGGGATCAACTCGGGTTCCATTCAGTAATCCTAATGCCGCTAATATCCCTTGTGCGGGTTTGCTACGATTGACGTTGGGAATACCACGAATCGCTTCTTGAGTGAGGAGAATAAAATTTTCTTGTGAAATCAAGGTTGGAAAAATGGGATATTCTGGTGCCATCTCCGTAAAATAGTTATCTAAACAAATATCAGCCACCAAATCGATTAAATCACGGAAATTAGCTAATAACGCGGGATGCGGTTGAAATAAAAATGGCTCATTTTTGACGCGAAAATCTTCAGTCGCTCGGGTATTAATCCAATCTAATAAAGTTTGGGCACGATTTTGATAGTGAGCAGTAAATGCAGTCGGTTTATGAGTTTGTAACCATTGTATGACTTCGCGTAAATAATTTTGGGCTTTGGATTCATAAACGGCTTTAGCGACGCCAGCACTCGTCGCCGCTAAGTCATCAGCAGCGGCATAGAGACGTAAATTGCGCGTAAAAAAATCATCGATTTTACTCAGGTGAAAAAAAACCGCTTGGTTAACCGCCGTGAATAATTGGATTTCAAAATGAGTAGGTTGATACACCGGTAAGAAATAAAGTAAAAAACCGGCCTTTTTCATCGCCCAAGTATTAGTCATTTGATTCGGGCTACCAAAAACTAAATAACCTGGTCGAGTGACTTGGTGAGAACGCCACTCTAATTCATACGCCCAACAAAAACTTTGCGTCCAGCCGGTAGCTAAATCGGCAACCTCCATCAATTGGCGAAGTGCGGCATAATAATAGCGGTCAAGTTGATGCGGATCTAAACTATTCGCCCGGTTATCAATAATGGCATCAAAATCATAATTCTTCTTAAAATCAATATAATATTGGCCATTTTCTGAGTTGAACGTAATGAATTGGCGATTAACGGTATTCAAGATTTCCCGTAATACGGTCTCAACGAGTGAAAGTAAGTCATCAGCCGGATGCCCCCCCAATTTCTCAATGCCCGGTTGATGAAGACATAAACTATCTCTTAATTCGCGTGCAGTAACGCCAATGGGGGTATGAATATCGTGCGTGGTCAACCGATGTACCGATAAGCCATTAATAATTCGGCGAGCAAGGGTTTTATACGAAGGACGACTAAAAGCTTGTTCAATTCGATTAATTAAAACTTGATTACATTCAATAACTTCTCGAATATCAGGTAAAGTACGAAAAGCGGGATTATTGCAGAGGATATTCCAATAACTATCGTAAGTCAGTAAGCCAGGGTAAGATTGAGGAACTTCAGTATCCGCTAATGCTCGTATTGCTTGATCCAGGGTTTTAAGGATTTCCCGTTTTTCAATGATCGTAATCTGTGCAAAGGTATCAATATAATCCGGATGAACTGGAAAAAGTGAAACAAATTCGGTTATCCGCTCCTTCATGTGGTCATAGTAGGGAAAAAAACGCTGTAAATAGTCTTGAATTTTATCTTGTTGGGCTCTATTTTTCTTGAGTAAGCGTTCGGCAACCACAAATTTAATATCTTGACGGGTAATTAAAACTTGTTCAAATCGATCTTTAACACGCCGTAAAGCATGGGCAACAAACTCAAAGCGTTGATTATCAAAAATACTTTCTTGTAAGCCGGCCATAAACCGAAACCGTGAATTTTTACAGATTTCACCGATTTCACGTAAGAAGCTTAAATCCAGAATCAACTCTTGATCTTGACGAGTCCGTAAATAATCAAGCAATTCATCGACGATCAGTAATAATCCTTGGTTAGGGTAATGAGTAGTAAAAGCAGCCATCAGGTTGACAAAAGCATTTTTATTATTGGTAATATGATGCGCCGCTGGAAAATGGAAAGGAATCCCGATTTGCTGGAGAAAAGTTTCTAATTCCTGGATCAAAATATCACGTAATGACATCGTGGTGGCGCCCAGTTCAATACGTAATACCTGAAATTGGCCAGCAATCATGGCGGCTTGTTGAGCAACTTGAGGATGATTTAGGTGAGCAACGAGTTGAGCATTTTCCGCAATACTCGAAATCATCGCCATTAAATGTGATTTGCCGGTTCCATAATGACCAATAATCAATAATCCTTTGTTATCAATCCATTGTTCAAATTGAAGTTGCACAAAAACCAGATTGATTAACCGATCCGCCATTTCGTTAGAAATAACATAGCTAGCCACGAGTTGTTTTGCCTTATTGGTTCGGTTAGCGGCGTTGATCTCGATAATACTTTCTAATGGAGTAAATTCAACTAATTGTGCATATTGCATAGTGATATAACCATAAGAATTGGAAAATTAACTTTCAATACTTATAGATTGAATAGGAAATCGCTCTATTTTAGTTTAGCATGAAGGTGTCTTTTCCTTGAGGGGGTGACTGTAGAGAAATAGGCAACATTAAGGTAATAAAATAGTTTGATCTAAGATTGACTACCTTCTGGTCTTCTTATAAATTGTCGTCAGGTATTTGATGAAATAATTTATTGTTAATCCGGAAATCATAGTGGGCATGTTCCTTGCGTTGCATAACCTGACTATGAAGTAATGAAACTGAATTGACAACGAACGATGATGATAACAACTCGTTTATTTCTCTCATATTTGTAATTTGTTATAATAAATTTGACCCAGGATAGTTTAAGACTTATTCATACTGTTGCTACCCGCAAGCCGCTGACTTTCAGCCAGTAGCAAGAAAAGGTTGTTAACTAATTTCCTCATACATTTTCACCAACCAATCATGACTAACAACAGTGATAAATCTGTTATGATGCAAACTATTTTTTATGGAAAGAAATAAATATGACCTCTCAGACGATATTAGTTGTTGACGACAGTCGCGTGTCCAGAATGTTAGTGCGTGCCATCATCAATCACGCTGACGAACAAGCTGAAGTCATTGAAGCGAGTAATGGTGAAGAAGCTTTAACTAAAACCCAAAATACCCAAATCACGATTGCCATTTTGGATCTTAACATGCCAGGTATGGATGGGTTAATATTGGCCTCTAAATTGCTTGAAAAATTCCCCGCAGCGAAGATTGGCTTATTGACGGCTAATATTCAAGAAATGGTTCGTAAAAAAGCGAGTGATCTTGGTATTAGTTTTATTCCCAAACCCATTACTGAAGAAAGAATCTTGAGTTTTATTTATGGATGACAACATCCAACTCACGGAATTACAGCAAGATGCCATTGTTGAATTATTAAATATTGGCATGGGAGTAGCGGCACGTTCTTTGAGCGAAATGATTAATGAAGAAATTAGCTTATCAATCCCCAGCCTGGAAATGTTGTCGCGCCAAAGTGCTGCCGATCATCTGAATGGAGAAACACCAACAATAATTGCTGTTGTTAAACAATGTTTTAAAGGCGCTGTTTGGGGAGAAGCATTATTATTATTTCCTCAAGATAAAAGTCTAGAATTGGTACAACTTCTCATGAAGGGAGTACCTCATGAAATGCTAGATGAATTAGCACAGGATGCCTTAATTGAGATAGGCAATATTATTCTACATGCTTGTCTCGCCTCCCTCGCTAATTTGTTGGCGATTGATTTAAACAGTGATATTCCTTTTTTTATGACGGGAACCGCCGGCGAAATATTGGGTGTGAATACTAATCATCTAGAAGATGATATTGTTATGTTTTTACAAATGAATTTTGGATTACCTATTAAAGATATTAATGGGTATGTGGCTATTATTCTAGAAGTTTCCTCAGTAGAACAATTAAAACAGCAAATTGATAAATATTTAGCACAGCTTTAGAACGCGCTCAACCTAAAAAAGCAATAGCAAAGGAGAAGGAAAATAAAGAAAATTACTTCTGATTTTCCTTTTTCGGTTCACTTTTTATTAAGAATAACCAAACCACAAACCGCTGAATAAATTCAGGTAATATCAGAAATAAGGTCCCGGTGACTATGGCACTTAACAACCCTAAACTGAGAAAAATCTCCGGAATACTAAAACCCAACTGAATCATTTCTATCGTACCCAGTGCTGATATGACCATAAACAAAGCATTTAAAATATTATTAGCCGCAATTATTCGAGAACGATGGGTTGGATCACTTCGCCTTTGTACCATCGCATTGAGCGGCACGATATAAAAACCGCCAAATAAGCCAACTAGAGCTAAATCAAGCAATATTCTCCAACTTCCTGGCATGGCAAAAAACTGCGAGGCATTCATTTGTCCTTGAGGTAGAGCTAAAGCTTCAAAATACTGGCTAGCAAAGTAGAACTCGATGGAGAATAGAGTAATACCAATGGCTCCTAAAGGGACTAATCCCAATTCAATCCGTCCCCGCGAAAGCTTTTCACACATCATCGAACCAATGCCTATACCTAAAGAAAACATAAAGAGTAATAAAGTCACCACCTGATTATTACTGCCTAAAATATCTTTGCTATAAGCCGGTACTTGTGACAAGTAAGTTGCTCCCACGAGCCAGAACCAAGACATAGCAATAACAGCAATCAACACACTGAGATTTTCCTGGGCATATTGCATGGTTTTAAAGGTTTGAGTAAACATATTCCAATGAATTTGCAATTGTGGATCGGCGGGTTCCGCCCGAGGAATAAATAAACTCGCCATTAACCCTAAGAGAGCCAATAAAATGACCATCATTGCTACAATTAAAGGACCTTGGTGAGGGATTGATACTAATAATCCGCCTAAAATTGTGCCGAGGAGGATGGCTAGAAAAGTTCCCATACTCATCAAACCATTACCACCTACCAATTCATTTTCCTGTAAATGTTGTGGCAAAATGCCATATTTAAGTGGACCAAATAAAGCGGAGTGTACTCCCATTAAAAACAATAAGGTAACTAACATCAACACATTTTCTAAATAAAATCCGATAACCGCAAAAGACATAATGATAACTTCGAGTACTTTAACATATCGAATTAACATAGATTTCTCATATTTATCGGCAAATTGTCCAGCCGTTGCCGAGAATAAAAAGAACGGTAAAATGAAAACCCCGGCACTCAAAGTGACTAGCGTATTGGTATCAATACCATAAAGTGTATTTCCTTGAAAAAGGATAAAAATAACTAGGGCATTTTTATAAACATTATCATTAAATGCACCTAAAAATTGCGTCCAAAACAACGGTAGAAAACGACGAGTTTGCAGTAATTGAAATTGATTCATAGTTAAGACAAGATAAAATTTACTGGTTGCTATGTTAATCGATTTAGTAAGAAAATATAAGGCAAGTTTTATTCCTCATTAAAAAAACTTTAACTTTAATGAATGACCGAATTGAGCAACAACTTCCTAAAAAATTAGCAATAACTATTAATGAACACCAAAAGAATTTTAATCATTTTAGGTACCTTATTAAGTATCGTCTTACTCATTACGGTATTTTCTCGTTTAGATTGGGAAACTTTTTTTAAAACCTTCCAAACGATACACTTACCCGGTATTTTACTAGCAGCCGTGATTATTATGATTAATATTGCCTTACGTTCTTTACGTTGGAATTTAGTGGCGAGAATACCGATAACTCATTTTAAACACTTTTGGCAAGCCGCTAACATTGGTTATTTAGGCAATATGATTTATCCGGCACGCGCCGGTGAAGTACTAAAAATAATCGCTATTCATCATTTTGTGCCTTTAAAACTCGGCAAAGCCGTGACGAGTGCTGTTTTGGATCGCGTATTTGATATGATTACCGTCGGTATTTTCACTTTATTAGTGCTGTGGATTCATAGTCAAAAAGTGGATCCCAACCTGGGTCGAAGTGTAATCGGTGTTTTTATCTTAGCTACCTTAGTTTTAACCCTCTTAATCATTTACGCTAATGCTTTACAGGTCAGAATCCAAAGAAGGTCATTTCAAGATAAATGGCAATGGTTACAAGAATGGCTATTACATGCGGTAGAAGGTGTACAAGCGCTTCGCCAAACCAGCCACTTATTTCTCATTCTTTTATTAACTAGTTTGGTATTCATGTTTGACTATTTCTGGGCATGGCAAGTGATGTTAGCTTTAGGTTGGTCATTGCCTTTTGAAGCCGCTGTAACCGTCGGTGTTTTCATCCTGTTAAGCGTTTCTTTACCTTCGGCACCGGGTTTTATTGGTATTTATCAAGTCGCTTGCGTATTAGCATTAAAACTATACGGGATCGATGAAAGTGTGGCAGTTGCTTATTCAATTGTCATGCAACTCCTCAGTTTTTTAATTATGGGCATTCAAGGCACATTAGTAACCGTATATTGTGGTTTTAATTTATCTCAAGAGCGGCAACAAGATCTCTCTCACTTACCAGAGTGATGATATTTTTTCTATTGAGGTAAAAACTGTGAGTCTGCCCGGCAACCTTACCGATTAAACTTAGCCTAGCAAAACACTCGATCTTGAAAATGGAAAGTTACAAACTAGTTTTACCAGAACATTTAAATCACTATGGTTATTTATTTGGTGGTCATTTACTCAAATGGGTAGATGAAATCTCTTGGATTGCAGCGAGTCGAGAACATCCGGGTTGTTGTTTTGTTACGGTAGCGATGGACAAGGTGGAATTTCGCCAAAGTGTTAAATTAGGCTCAATTCTCCGCTTTCAGGTGCACAAAGTGCGAGTTGGCAAGAGTTCTGTGCAATACGAAGCCAATATATTTTGTGACAACATCGAAACGGAGCAGGAAGAATTGGTATTTTCCACTCACGTCAGCTTTGTTTGCTTAGACGGAAATGGTAATAAAATGACGGTGCCTTAGTTTTTTTTCATCCGTTAGCATAACGCGGGTGGACAAGCAGACAAAGAAATATACAGCTATACCGATTATTGATATTTGCTAGAGGTGATAGTTACGATTTATTAGCTATAATAATTAATATAGCTAATATAAATTCACTATGTATAAATTAGATATTTCAAAAAAAGCATTTGATTTTATTAAAAATCTACAAGCAAAGCAATTTAAACAAGTTCAGATTGCTATTCTGGAATTATTGAAAAATCCTACACCTCATGATTCTAAGGCATTAGTTAATTATCCAAATTTGTTTAGAAAGGACATTGGAGAATATCGTGTTGTTTATCGGTACGATACGGAGGTTGTTTATATTATGTTGGTAGATAAAAGAAATGATGATGAAATCTACAAACAATTGAAGAGGTTATCATGAACATTGTTAAAGCCACTGAATTGAAAAATAACTTGGGTAAATATTTAGAAGCTTCTATTAAAGAACCCGTTATTGTTGAAAAAGATGGTAAAAAAGTAGCCGTTATCGTTTCCCATGATTTTTTTGAGAATTTGAGGAAAATTGAAGATGCTTATTGGGCGATACGAGCTTTAGAAGCAGAAAAAGGAGGTTATCTCGGTGTTGATAAGAGTTTGGGAGAGCTTAGAAGCATTGCAGAAAGTTTTAAATAAACTCCCAACAGTGCGTAGGATACACCCAACTCAGAAAATCAATGCTATTAAGTTAAGCGATTTAGTTAGTGTAGTCACACCAATTCTCGCTAGTTAATTCAGTTAATACTCACTACAAAAAAGTGGCTGGCGAAACCTGGAAACGTTCAGCTAATGCTTGAATTTGACGCACATTAAGTGCTCGCTTGCCATTTAGAATTTCTGACACTACACCTTGCGTGCCAATCTCATGACGCAAATCGGTTTGCTTCAATCCATGTTCGTGCATCAAATAAGATAGCACTTCTGCTCCTGCTACCGTCGGCAGCGGATAGTGTATCTGGTCATAAATTTCAATAAATACAACCAGCGTCTCCATTAAATCAGCCAAAGGATGACTTTCATCTTCTCCCACGGTGTCAATAAGTTCGTTTAGCAAGGACACAACCCGATCATATTCTTGCTCAGTACGTGGTACCGATAAAACATCTTTGACTTCTGTCCAATGTATTTTAGTTTTTTCTAACAAAGTACTCATCATTGTTATCCTGTTCTGATTCTGACGGTGCGTAAGACGCACCCTATTTAGTAACATGTAGAGTACATTAGCGCAGCGTAACGCACCACGCTTTTCATTGTGGCCAAAAACTCTCATCCAGCGCCTGTTCTAAAGTAAATGGACAACCGGGTGGAAATCGTGTCTCACTTAATCGCGTTTCTTTGGCAGCAGTTAAAATCGCTTTTTTATAAGCTTCAGCTAATTTTTCTTCTAATTCGTAACGCAGACTCGGACTATCATTTAATAAATCCAATACCGCCCTACGTTGTTCTCGAATCGTGTATTTCCAACTCGGGCTACGTTTTTGTGGTTGATATTGCCACTTCAATAGATGAGCAAACAGGAGAGCAAGTCGGTTAATCAATTCACGCCGCTCACTTCTACCCAGGCTTTCTAATTCCTCTGCAATATTATTAACATCAATCTCGGCTAACCGTCTCTGTCGCAGTAATTGTACATTCTCCATGAGCCAGGCATAAAAATCTTCTTCATAAACAGTTTTAGTTGACATAATGGTTATGCTTTCCAGAAAGTGCTATGTTAGCTAAATCTATACAGGCTTTAGAGTGAACATATCGGTTCGCCCTTAATTTATGAAAACGAGAAGCAGATCAAGGTTAGAAAGGATTCCTGCACGACTTGTTCCGCTACGAAAGATAGCCAGTTTACTCTTAAACTGTTAATATTATCAAATAGTAATTAGCAACAATTCATTCATTGACTCAAAATTCAATTCTGGCTTATCAGCAACTACCGATAATAACACCATGACTTACCAAGTTCTTGCCCGCAAATGGCGTCCGCGTTATTTTTCTGCCATGGTAGGACAAACTCATGTCTTACGTGCCCTAATTAATGCTTTGGAAAATAATAAGTTACATCATGCCTATTTGTTTACGGGTACCCGTGGTGTGGGAAAAACCACCGTGGCTCGCATTTTGGCAAAATCACTGAATTGTGAACAAGGTGTGACCGCTTATCCTTGTGGTCAGTGTTTAGCTTGTCGTGAAATTGATGAAGGTCGGTTTATCGATTTAATTGAAGTCGATGCGGCTTCCCGTACTAAAGTGGAAGATACCCGCGAACTTTTGGAAAATGTGCAATATGCACCGACTCGAGGACGTTATAAAGTTTACTTAATTGATGAAGTGCATATGCTATCTACCCATAGTTTCAATGCGTTATTGAAAACCTTGGAAGAACCACCACCGCATATTAAATTTTTATTAGCCACTACCGACCCGCAAAAAATTCCCGCCACGGTTTTATCACGTTGTTTACAATTTAATCTGAAAAGACTGCCGGTAGAATTGATCACTCAACAGTTAACTAAAATCTTGACTGAAGAAAGTATTCCCTATGAATCCAAGGCACTTTATTCATTAGCCCAATCGGCAGAAGGAAGTTTACGAGATGCTTTAAGTTTATTAGAGCAAGCTATTGCTTATGGCGGTGGGCAACTCTCCAGTGCCGACGTGAATCAAATGTTAGGTACGCTTGACCAAGATAGCGTGATTGGACTTATTAACTCATTAGCGGCTCAAGATGCCCCGGGGCTATTAAATCAAATTGCCCAATTAGCAGAATATAACCCTGATTTTATTACTCTCCTGGGAGAAATACTATCTCTATTGCAACAAATCGCTGTAGCCCAACTGGTTCCAGGTGCAATCGATGTCAATCAACCTCATGGTGAAGCTATCTTAAAACTCGCCGGGCAATTAACGCCGGAAGTAGTACAATTATTTTACCAAATCGGCTTATTAGGACGACGTGATTTACCTCTCGCCCCAGAACCACGAGGCGGTTTTGAAATGGTCATGCTCCGCATGTTAGCCTTCCGTCCGGATACCCTCACACTATCACCATCCAAGGTGGAGGAATCTAGCCACGCACCGCCGGTTTTGGTAGCAACGACCGATACCTCCATAACTACTGCGGCTACCCTACCGACTCCGGTTTCGCCGCTTGCTCCATTAACTGAACAATGGAACCAACTCGTACATACTTTAGAACTAAAAGGCGTTATTAAACAACTCGCCTTTAATTGTGAACTTAAGCAACATGAGGGTAATAATTGGGAGCTGGTTTTACCACCACAACATAAACTTTTACTGAATCAGGAACGCAAAAATAAATTAGAAGAATTGTTACAACAACATTATGGTAACGCCCAACAAGTTCATATTCGGGTGGAAATACCTCAAACGGTAACGCCGGCTGAGCAACAACAACGTATTGAAGAATCTCGTCAACACTATGTGCTACAAGAAATTAATAATGATCCTTTTGTAAATTATTTAAAGGAAAATGGTGATGCCCAACTCGATATTAAATAACCTTTTAAGTATTTTATCTATTCTTCTTAATTTGCTCTCATCATGGAAGAAGTGCAAAATATTCAGTATACTACCGAAAATTTATTACGTCATGAAGAAACCAATCGGTTTTCACCATCAGCGCAAAATGTCTACTTTAAAATGATTAGAGGACAGAGTATATGAAAGGCGGAATTTCCAATTTAATGAAACAAGCACAAAAAATTCAAAGTAACTTTCAAAAAGCACAAGAGGAATTAGCTCACTTAGAAATCACGGGTGAAGCGGGAGGAGGGATGGTTAAAATTGTGATGACGGGACGACATGATGTACGACGCGTTGAAATTGATCCAGAACTAATGAAAGAAGACAAAGAAATGTTGGAGGACTTGATCGCGGCGGCTGTCAATGATGCCGTGCGTAAAGTGGAAAGAACCAGTCAAGATAAATTAGCTAACATGGCCGGTGGATTAGGATTGCCCGAAGGATTTAAATTACCCTTTTAATCATTACTAGAATTAATGAGCATTCGCTCTACCCAACTGAACCATTGGTTTCACACCCCTTTGGGGAAACGCTTATTACAAAAAGAAGCCGATGCCTTGCAACAAATTTTACCTCAATTGTTTGGTTATCATTTATTGCAAATAGGCTATATAGGAGAGGGTTGTTTATTAGAAAGTAGTCGCATTATGCACCGCTGTATCTTAACGACAACCACCTCAGTAACTCATTCGGCTTGTTCTCATGTTTATGCTGCGGTGACCGCATTACCCTTTGCTCAAGATAGCTTAGATGTCGTCGTGTTGCCCCATACTTTAGAGTTTGAAGAAAATCCGCAGGAAATCTTACAAGAAGTCGAACGAATTTTAATTCCAGAAGGTTATGTCGTTATCTTAGGTTTTAATCCCATCAGCTTGTGGGGAATGTGGCATTGGTTAAGAGCACGTTATAAGCCAGCGGCACCCTGGTGTGGACGTTTTTTACCCCTATTACGTCTAAAAGATTGGTTGGCTTTACTTGATTTTGAAGTAAAGGATCAAAAAACTTTTTTTTATGCACTCCCTTTTCACAATGACCGTTTTAAAAATTTCACGATTCTTTTAGAAAAGATGGGTGCTCATTGGTTAAATAATTTTGGCGCTGTCTATCTTATCGTCGCTAAAAAACGGGTAGTCACTCTCACCCCGATCAAACCCAAATGGTGGCCCAAACAAACTTTAGTAACTGGCGCCATTAGCACCCATTTTGAAGATCACCGATGACTCAATTTTGGGTTGAAGCTTTTACCGACGGGGCTTGTCGGGGTAATCCTGGCCCGGGGGGTTGGGGAGTATTGTTGCGTTATAAAGATAAAGAAAAACAATTATATGGTGGAGAAACTCACACCACCAATAACCGTATGGAATTACTAGCAGCTATTATCGCTTTGGAGACATTAACCCGTCCTTGTTACGTTCGCTTAACCACCGATTCTCAATACGTTAACAAAGGGATCACTGAATGGATTACGCAGTGGAAACAACGCGGTTGGAAAAAATCCAATAAAGAACCGGTTAAAAATGAAGATTTATGGCAACGCCTAGATAGAGTGACTCAACAGCATCAAGTGGAATGGCTGTGGATAAAAGGACATAACGGACATCCCGAAAATGAAATTGCTGATCAATTAGCTAATCAAGGAATTGAGTTAATTTTGCAAAATCAATCAAAAAGTTAAAGAAATTATTATTCGGTTCTACTAAGTTAGGTGATAAGCGTATCTTTTAGCGCATTAGTCATATTAATTTGCGTTCAAGTTAAATAATTAAGTAGGGTGCATTAGTGAATGCGTAACGCAGCAATTCTTGGTTATGGTACCAAATTTAAAATAAGACTTTAAGTCTTATCCAGGATAAAACCATCCCTGCAACATTCCATAAAATAACCCCATCGACAGAACGACATAAATAGCTGTAGTAGAATACTCAATTAACTTAGAATTTGTCTCTTTAAACAAGATAAATAATATAAAAGGAATGAGGGAATATCGGGGAAAAATTGGCCATATTGGTACTACGGAAAGTATAGCAAATGGATAGAGAAGGTAATAACTTTTTTTACATAACTGGGTGATTGCTATAGAAAGTAAAGAATAAACTACCGGTATAAAAAATAAAATTTTGAACAGCGTAGAAGAAGTGAAAGTTATCAATATCTCGTTTCTCAAGAAATAGTTGATAATGAGGCGATCTTCTCCCTTTAAATTGTGAGGAGATAGCTGGTTAAAAGTTAAGAGATAAAAGATAAAGAAAGCAACTATACCTATCATTATCCACGGATTAACTTTAATAAAATTTTGTATTTTATGGCGGTTATCTATATTTAAAGGTAAAAACAAAAAGAAAAACAAAAATAAGAAGAAATAGATATTGCCAAAATATAAAGATTTTGGATAGTATTGAGTTGCTCCCTTTCCTATTATCATCCCGCCATTAACAAGAACAAATAAGCTAAAAAAAACAATACCTAAGAAGAATGTCCAACAATCTTTTATCCAATTAGCCAGTATTGCTAAATTAAATTTGAACTGATTATTTTCATAATAAATATAAGTAATCATAAAAATCAACCAAATCAGGTTACTTTGTCTAACCAAGACACTTGCAGTAGCTATGATACCACCGATATAATATCGTTTATTCAATACCAACAACCAAGAAAATAATATCAGTAGTACTGAAAAAGAGTCGGTGTAGATTAAAAAGAAAAATGGAAAAATTAACGGAAAGAAAGCATATTGTATTAATTTAATGACTGGGATCTGAGGGTAACTTTTTTCTGATTTCAGTAATAAAAAGAAAATTATAATTGAAATATAAGAAAATACTGTAGATAAAGATCTAATAAAAGCTACTGATAAATTGTCGAAAATGTAGGAAAGACTAGCCATGACAAAATGATAGCCAGGTATCATAGTGAGTGTAGGATGGATAATAAATTGTTCACCGTTGAAAAAATCTAAAATAAATTTGATTTGAAGGTAGTGAATTCCTTCATCCACAATGGGTTTAACATTCTTAACCAATGTAAATGCCAATGCAAATGTAAGTAACACTAATAAAAAAACAATCGTTACCGCTTTATATTCTCTATTATCCATGCTTATCTCTACCTAATAATTTGTTTTTGTTTCACTTGAATGGCAGTGAAGAAACATAGGGGCGGGATTCGCTGATGCGTCTTATGTCACTTCACGCACTACGCTTGATTAGCTGACTACTTGTTTTTTTAAATGTTCTGCTAAGCGCATTGCCAATGCGACAATAGTAAGGGTTGGATTGCTGTTACCGCTGGTAGCAAAGACTGAGCTACCGGCAATGTACAAGTTAGCTAAACCATGTACACGGCAATTTTTATCCACGACACCTTGTTTCGGATCTTCACTCATACGAGTTGTACCCATATGATGATATTGGCCACCCGCTTTAAACTGATCATCTTCTGATTGTAACCAATCAACGA
Source organism: Thioploca ingrica (assembly GCA_000828835.1). Taxonomy (GTDB): domain Bacteria; phylum Pseudomonadota; class Gammaproteobacteria; order Beggiatoales; family Beggiatoaceae; genus Thioploca; species Thioploca ingrica. Next base: position 3,390,221 of record AP014633.1, on the reverse strand, counting down.
GTTGTAATCGACCTAACTCCATTCGACCTAATTCCTCTCCAATTAATTGATTAGTGACACGTACACTACGTTTCTCTAGTTCAGTCAATTGCCAATCTAGCTTAATACGAGGCAATCCTAGTTGGTCTTTGTCGGTATCCAGTAAGACACGGCTGTTCGGATTAGGTCGTTGTTCAGAATAGGACATCACGGTTATATTGGTATTGTTGGGTAATGGTTTTTGAGTACCTCTGAAACGATAATAAAGATTCTCAGCAAGACCATCTAAGTCGCTAATCATATTGATAACATCATTACGGAATTGATTGGAGAATTTACCGGATTTTAATGCTTTAAAAAATTTTTTAGTGGCGAGATAACCGATTTCCTCATTCTGACTATCAGAATGCATCAATACTGCCACATTAAGAATTTGATATTTTTGCTGGGCAATTTCACTTCCTTTGAGTGCCGGTCGCAAATGAGCGCCATTTCTGATGGTTATATTATTGTAATAAGCTAAAGGTTTAGAATCTTTTAAGGTAATCAATTTACCTGACTCCACCAGCGGATGTTCCATAAAGAAACGGCCGACGTTATCATTTTGGTTACCCAATCCCGTCGTTTGGACGCGATTAGAAACTAATAGTAAGCGTGGATTTTCTAAACCACCACAAGCTAATATCACCACTTTAGCACGAACGGTACCCGTTTTGACCTTATCTACAGTACTTATTTTAACACCTTCTACCGCTTGAGCCGATGAATTGCTCAAAATTTCTACTACATTCGCATGTAAGAGCACTTGAATGTGAGTTGCTTGTTCTAACTCAGCGCGATAAGTTATTCCAAACCGAGTAGGAGCCGGACTAAATTGCCAAAATTTAGTAGCTAGTTTTTCGGGTAATACTTCTAATAATTTAAAATCATCTGTTTCCCAATCCGATGGTTGATAACGGTAAGGTCCAACGTTACACCATTTTTGTGCTTGAATATAATAAGGTTCTAAATCCTTTTGGGTGAAAGGCCAACCGCTATAAGGTACCCAATCACGTTGTTTGAAATCGACCTCTTCCAGAGGAGAACACCACCCCGTCCAATGATTAGTTGTACCACCAAAATAACGTAACCGCGCTGTATCTAAAGGAAAATATTTGTGGCCAACATTTTTACCTTGATATAAAGACTGAGTCTCCTCCTCAAATTTAAACCCACCGCTTTCCACTAAACAAATGGATATATTACTACCATTCAAATACTTAGCAATAGAAATGCCGGCAGCACCGGCGCCGACAATGCAGATATCCGTTTCAATTACGGTTTCATTGGTCATTTCGCGAAAATCATTTATCATGTCAACCTATCTCTCTGATTAAGCTAAGGCAAGCAATGCACAAAGACGGGCTTCAGTACGTGACAGCACCCAACCATCAATTATAACTGTATTTCCTTCATAGAAATCCTTTCCTCTTTGCATTCTTAATGTTTGTTTAAGTGATTGAGATTGAATATGGGCGTATCCATGAGGTAAAGTTTGGTTAACAAGCCAGTCATAATTCGCTTCTTGCGGAAAAAGAGTTAAATAATGTTGTCCTAAATTAATAGCACTATCGTGATGAGTGAATAAATTGGCCACAATGGAAATAGAGCGAGTTGCTGGGTTACTACTCCAAGCAAATCGAGTTAACCCTAATAAACTACATCCGAGTAATATTAAGCTAAATTGACGCCTTTCCATAAATAAAACCTTCCTCTGAGTTATAAAATAAAAATCTCATGGGATGTTAGAATTTACAACCCCAAACGGAATACTAATAATTTATTTTCTTTGTTTAACAGCTAAGAAGAAACAAGCCAAATAGCATAAACCAGCATAATAATAAAGATGATTAGATGGGTAGAAATGACTACCTGCTCGGTTCGACCAAAACGAAACCATAAGAAACCTCCCATAAGTAAACTTGTTATTATGGTGTGGAAAATCCATAGCATGACATATAATATAGCAAGAATTCCCACGATATCGGGGAGAAGATTTACAGGTACCCATAATGATATCGGTGCAATTATTCCCGGTAAACTAAGTAAAATCAATATGATCATATGCAATTTTAATGATTTCATCATTTCTCCTTGAGTTATTTACTCCGGTTAAATTCATCCTTTTCCGCATAAACTGGTTCTATCTATTTACAATGTATTGCTTCATTTTTAGCCCATAAGTTATAGTAAGTGCAGCCAATATAGCGATCATGGGAATACTATAGAAATGATAACGATCTCCAATTTCAGTTACCGCATGTCCCAAGGCAAAATATCCCCAGATAACAATCAATGGATGTATTATCATGGTTATCCATCCCTGCTGTTTACCGAGTAGTATAATCCCTATCAAAGCTAGCCCTAGCATTGCTAACCAATATCCTTGGCTAACTATTTTTAAAGGTAACAACACCCCCGTTCCATAATGAGAAACTAATCCTGGTTCATTCCACGCCACGCCAATCGTTTCACGCTCATGCAAGCGAATCAGTTTTTTGAAAGTACGAGTGACAAATTTCAGCGGTTCTTGTTTAATATAAGCAACTGCTATCGCCTTTAGATAAGCCGAACGTTGCGCCAAATTCATCCCAACCGTTTTTTCATTTATTTCTGGGGGTACGTCCATATGTGCACCATTTCTCGTTTTAGGATTATTGCCAATCCACAATGCGACCCCGGTATTCGTAGACATGAGCACAAATTGACCATAAAGTCGGGTATTACGGATTGACCACGGGGCAATTAATAAAGACATAACCACAAAGACAACGATAATGGCAGCAATACTTCTTAAGATTTCTCTCGTGTTAACCCAGCGAAACAACAACAATAAGAACGGAATAAACAGGGTTGCACTTCGCACATAACAAGCCGCAGCCAGGATTAATCCAACTAACAAAGCTCTTAACCAGAGATGAGTTGACTCATTTAACCATATTACCATAGCAACGAGGAACAACGCAGTAAAAAGTAGCTCACTGGACAATACGGTAGTAAATTGAATAGTAACCGGCCATAAAGTTAATAATAAGCCAGTTAGCCAAGCAACCTGCTGATTAAACCATCTTTCAGCTAGCTGCATTGAACACCAAATAATAGTTATTCCTAATAATAAGTTTAAAATAATAATAGGAACATAAGTATGGCCAAACAAACGGTAAAATATTGAATAAACAAAGGATGTTCCTGGTGGCCAATGAGCAGTAAGCGAAGTGCTAGTCCAACCATACCCATAGCCATTCGCTAGATTTTGGGCAAAAGTATCATAGGCATTACAATCTGACACTGGAACAATAGGTACCGCTGCCATTGCCCATAATAGGCGCAATAACAACGCTATGAAAAGTATCCATCCATAAAAATGCTCTGGTTTAGGTAGTTTCATGTGTTTAAATGACTACTGTAAAATTGTCCGAGAGGATTCTTTTAATAATATGGGTTACCCAAAATTACTTTTGAGAAGGAAATGCAACCAGGGAATATCTACGAATAATAGGATAAAGACAACAGTACACAACGTAACTAGAAATAACATAAAATGCTTTTCTTTATACAATTTTTCCGGGTACTGAACCGGGGAATTTTCTCTAAAGCCAATTTGTAAGTACCAAGTGAATAGTAAAGCAAACAAGGGAAAACTTAAGAGCAATTCTATTCTATGTTTAATCAAGAAAATGCCCAAAAAGAAAGTAGCTGTTAAAGCATAGAAAAAAATAGATATGAGCAAATTTTGCTCAGTGTAATGTTTAAAAGATTTACGATATAAACCTGCTAATTGATGATCATTGATAAAGCGATATTCAGCAAAGCGTTTAGTTCCCATTAAGAAAGCTCCCCCCATCCAATAAGCCACTAACATACTTGATGGTGGGAGAATGGTTGGGACAAAAATAAACCAACCTAAAGTAAAGCGAATGGGATTATTAACCGATTCAGATAATACATCGAGGTAAACTTTATCCTTGGTTCGAATGGGTTCCACGTTGTATAATAATCCCATGATTAATAGTAATAATTCACAGAGAAAAAATGAAGTATTGATGTAATACGCCATCGATAAACCCATTATGGCTAAAATGACATATTCTAGATAAACAATTTTGGCGGAAAGATTTTTCACCACCGCTGGACGATGCTTTTTAACGGGGTGAAATTTATCGAATTGAGCATCTAACCATTCATTAATCACGTAATTTGCAGAAGCAATAAGACAAGTTGCCAACACGCCTACCAGCATTATGAAGCCCAATTCCCAACTCAGAGTAATATCAAAATATAGTAGGGCAAAGATAATTCCTGGCAACATAAATATGTTCTTAAACCAATGATCGACGCGGATTATAGCCATATATCCTTCCAGATTGGCTATAACCTGCAGATATATTTCTTGTACGAACTTAAAGGAGAAGAAAGGGGGGGTATTAACAACGAGAAGTTGATTCTGTTGTTTACGAAAGGTGAGAAAAGGCAAGATATTTTTTAGGTTCATAATTATCCTAACCTACATTATAATTTAAAAAGAAGAACTAAAAGATTAGATTATAGTTAATCTGGCATCATACCATAATCCTCCACACGTGCTCATAATATCAAAGCTTATTGAAACTTTCAATTGCTAAAAAAAGAGGAGCGTTACTCACTAATCAAACTGTCAGAATCATTTCATTGTAGACAAACAACAATGCCTTACTGATTTCTTCCCATTCTTGTTCTAGAGAAATCGTTGGCATTGTTTGGTTAGCGTGAGAATACCAATAGGAAGCATTATAAAGATCACCTTCTTTGCGGTGTAAATAAGCATGTACCCATGCTCCGGTGGTATCATTAACCGACTGAGCCAAGCGATGAGCGATATCCCATTGACCGTTAGCATCTTGCCATAATGCTTGTAATACCTTGCTTATTTGCGGTGGAGGTGTTTCTTGCGATAAAGAATTTTTAAATTCTTCTAAAGTCATAACGGACTCCATTTACAATAGATAATTTATTAAGATAATAAGATTACCTCTTATCAACCATTTTTTGATATTATTAAAAAATAATTACATAATAATTTCACGCTCGATTCAATCGAATCAACTTGCTCTCAATTATTAACCAGGTTAGTTTCTCCAATAAAGTATTTTTATTGTCATCGTGAATTTTTTTAGAGAATAAGAAAATGTCTGCTTTAATTTGTGGCTCCTTTGCTTTTGATACCATTATGGTATTTAATGACAAGTTTAAACATCATATTTTGCCGGAGCAAGTACATATCATCAATGTTTCTTTCTTAGTACCCGATTTGCGTCGTGAATTTGGTGGTTGTGCCGGTAATATTGCGTATAATTTAAAATTATTAGGTGGTGATCCATTACCGATGGGCACAGTAGGAATGGATTTTGGCCCTTATGCGGATTGGCTAGATAGCTGTGAAATTGCTCGTACTCATATTACTACCATTAACCACTCTTATACCGCACAAGCTTTTATCACCACGGATATGGATGATAACCAAATTACCGCCTTTCATCCGGGGGCGATGAGTTTTTCCCATTATAATCAAGTTTCTCAAGCACAAGGTATTACGATTGGAATGGTTTCTCCAGATGGGCGAGAAGGGATGCTCCAACATGCTCGGGAATTTGCAGATGCTGCTATTCCCTTCATCTTTGATCCTGGACAAGGTATGACCCTGTTTGATGGCAATGATATTTTGCAATTTATTGAGCAAGCAACCTGGGTCATTGTCAACGATTATGAATGGCAATTAATGCATGAACGGACTAATTTATCAGAACAACAAGTTGCTCAACGTGTCCAAGCTTTAATTGTCACTAAAGGCGCTGAAGGTGCCGTCATTTATACCACCGATACGGTTTATCAAATTCCCAGTGCTCAACCTCATGCGGCTAATGACCCGACTGGGTGTGGTGACGCTTTCCGTGGTGGACTATTGTATGGCTTAATGAAAGACATTGATTGGGAAACCACTGGACGGATTGCTTCACTGTTAGGAGCCATTAAAATTGAACATCACGGTACCCAAAACCATACCTTTACTTTAGAAGAATTTAAACATCGTTTTAAAAAGAACTTTGATTATACTTTACTCTTACCTTCTTAATACCCCAATATCGGTGTGATGGGTAACGCCAAATTTTGCTTTAATTTAATTCTATAAAGTTGAGAAATATTTCCATGTCGGCATTAATTTGTGGTTCTCTTACTTATGACACTATTATGGAATTTCAGGATAAATTTAAACATGCTATCTTTCCTGACCCCACCCAACGTCTTAATGCTTATTTCACTGTTCCGGATTTACGTCGTCAATTTGGCGGTAGTGCCGGCAATATTTCTTACAACCTAAAAATGCTCGGACTGGAACCTTTGCCGCTGGCTACAGTGGGTATGGATTTTGGTCCATATGCTGAATGGCTAGATAGCTGTGAGATTAAATTAGACCATTTACTCACGATTGAACATTGTTACACCGCTCAAACCTTTATTACTCTCGATGTTGATGGCAATCAAATTTCAGCATTTCATCCTGGCGCGATGAGTTTTTCATTCACTAATAGCCTCTCTCAAATCCAGAACATTCAGTTGGCAACGATTGCGTATGATAGTCGTGAAGGCATGATAACACATGCCTTGCAATTAGCTGAACTGGGAATCCCTTTTGTCTTTGCCCCAGCACAAAGTATTACTGAATTTGACGGTGACGATTTACTGAGCTTTATTGAACAAGCGAACTGGATATTAGTTAACCAACTGGAATGGCAATGGTTGGCACAACAAACTCACTTAACGTCACAACAAGTTGCTCAACGAGTTCAGGCTTTGGTTATTATTCAACCGGTCGAAGCCGGGGCACTCATTTATGCCCAAGATACTTATTATCAAATTCCTGGTGCTAACGCCCAAGCCACTCATGATATCGCCGGTTGTGAAGACGCCTTTTGTGCTGGGTTACTCTATGGATTGCTTAAAGATATTGATTGGGAAACGACGGGAAGAATTGCGACTTTGATGAGTACGATTAAAATAGAACATCACGGTACCCAAAATCATCAATTAAACTGGGATAATTTCAAAACTCGTTTTAAAAAGCATTTTGGTTATGCACTATTAGTGTGATTATCTCAAGCGTTTTTGTCGTTGACATTGGGGACAAATACCATAAATATATAAATAATGTTCTGTAATTTCAAAATGATGTTGTTGAGCAATGGTGCATTGTTGTCTTTCAATGATTTCATCAACAAATTCGACTATTTTTCCACATTTTATACAAACGAGATGATCATGATGATAACCTTCATTGAGCTCAAATACCGATAATCCGCCCTCGAAGTGATGACGCAAAACTAATCCAGCGGATTCAAATTGAGTTAATACCCGATATACGGTTGCTAAACCAACATCTTCCCCAATCTCTAATAATGCTTTATAAACTTCTTCGGCACTCAGATGCTGTTGGGGGTTTTTTTCCAATAATTGCAATATTCTGAGTCGCGGTAAAGTGGCTTTTAATCCCGCTTTTTTTAAATCTTGACTCTCCATAGCAGTGTTCCTTACAGTAATTCATTATAATTCTTCATGATATCAATTCTTGTTGGCGAAGTAATTTTTAGTTGTTTCGTGAGTTTTTTTTGCAATTACGTTATGATAACGACCTCTTAGGTCAAGATCGGGAAGTCATGATGGACAAAATTCTTATTACGGTTTGTTTGGGCATGAATGTATTGATATCAGCTTGTGCGGTTTATAAAGTTGATATTCAACAAGGTAATGTAGTGACACAAGCAATGATGGATCAACTTGAATTGTTCATGCCAGTTAAAAAAGTGCGTTTTATCATGGGGACACCACTGATAATTGATGTATTTCATCAACGACGTTGGGATTACCTTTACAGCTTTCAACCGGGTAGAGGGAAACGTGTTCAACGTCACATTGCTTTGTTTTTTGATGATAAAGATCGTCTTATCAAAGTGGCCGGTGATGTTAAAGTAGGCTTACGTAGAACGCAACAACATCGTCCTCCCCACGATACCCTAGATGAACACCCCATTTTGTAACATTAACCGGGTTGTTTAGATCATTAAATTGCTTAGTAGAGGTCACTCTTTACCTCCTTTTTTTATCAATTTACCTTGCTCAGCTCGTTGCTGGCGGATTTTTTTGGGATCGGCAATCAACGCCCGATAAATTTCAACCCGATCACCTTCACGGAGTAAAGTATTTAACGTACAGATTTTACTAAAAATACCAACTTTATTTTGAGTTAAATCAATTTGCGGAAAAAAATTTAATATATTTGATATTTCAATAGCTTGCTGTACATTGCTGCCTTTGGTTACTGCTAGCGGAATAACCATTTGTTCATCCGTTTTAGCGTAAGCCACTTCAACCAGTATCGTATTAAGATTTGCCATATAATTCATTCGCACGTTGCACAAAAGCATCAACTAAACTATTAACAATTTTACTAAAGATTGGCCCTAAGCTCATCCGGAGTAACTGATTAGAAATTTCAAATTCCATGGTTAAAGAAATTTTACAACCTTCTTCTCCCAGGGGTTGAAAAGTCCACCGTCCTTGTAATTGACTAAAGGGACCTTCCAATAAATGAATTTCAATCGATTCATCGGGTTTAATCACATTAGTCGTGGTAAATGATTTTTCTAAGCCAACACTACCCATGGTGATGGTAGCTACGATTTGAGAAGACGTTTGTGACAATATCGTTGTTGATTTACACCAAGGTAAAAACCTGGGATAAGCATCAATATCATTAACCAAAGTAAACATGTCGCGGGAGCGATAAGGAACTAAAGCCGTTTTATGAATATGGATCACGAAAATACACCAATTGCATTTAGAAACATTAAGCCTATACCGTTTATTAATATAAGTACACCAGTAAAAAATACGAGATACCTTTGTCGTCGGTAATAGTGGTGCTGTAATTCATTGCTGTTCCTCTCATGGCAAGAATAAATACCTAATACCCTGTTATTGTCTATGAACATTTGTTTACGGTTACCTTTACTTGCTAATGAGTTTGAATCTAAGTATTGTGATTGAAAAAACGTTTTCTCTCAACCTTCCTTAAATTCTATTGAATAGATTAAAATAGTTGATATTCTTTTTTATTGTCAATAATTTCACTGAAAGATCCGTTAACACGGATTAGCCTATTATGAAGAAAAAATCTAACAATCATAGCAATACGATTTGCCTCAATAAGAAAGCCGGTTTTGATTATTTCTTACAAGAACGTTTTGAAGCCGGTTTAGTATTAAAAGGATGGGAAGTAAAAAGCCTTCGAGCCGGACGTGTGCAACTGCGAGATACTTATGTACTACTCAAAAATGGTGAAGTATGGCTACTAGGTGCTGTCATTACCCCTTTACCCACCGCTTCGACACATATTCAACCCGATCCACAACGTACCCGTAAATTGCTACTCCATCGGCAGGAATTAAATAAACTGATTGGCGCTGTGGAACGTAAAGGTCAGGCGTTAATTCCTACGGCAATGTATTGGAAGCAAGGTCGAGCTAAATTAGAAATTGCCCTGGCTAAAGGCAAAAAAGAGTATGATAAACGCGAAACTGAAAAAGATCGTGATTGGCAACGCGAAAAAGAAAGGCTTTTTAAAAAATGATCGGCTTATTACAACGGGTAACTACGGCTAGTGTTATGGTTGCTCAACAAACGATTGCCCATATTGACCAGGGCTTAGTAGTTTTGATTGGTATTGAACGAAGTGATGCTAAATTGCAAGCCGATCGGTTATTACACCGATTACTAGTCTATCGGGTTTTTGCCGATAGTGAAGGCAGAATGAACCTGAGTCTAACCGATATTCAGGGTAGTTTGCTGCTGGTCCCTCAATTCACTTTACCGGCGGATACTCATAAAGGTAACCGCCCCAGCTTTACTCCAGCCGCACCACCCCATCAAGGTGAAAAATTATTTAATTATTTATGTACTCAGGCACGAGCGCAATATCCCAAAGTCGCTATTGGTCAATTTGGTGCGATGATGCAAGTGAGTTTAGTTAATGATGGTCCGGTGACATTTTGGTTACAAGTGAATCCGTTAAAATAACATGAGTATGTTCTCAGCCATTTTGGCCGATGTGATTGTGGTAATCCATGCGGCTTTTGTTGGGTTTATTGTGGGTGGACAGTTCGTTATTTTAGTGGGATGGTCAAAAAAATGGCTGTGGCCACGAAATAGCGTTTTTCGAGTTTTACATTTGGTGGCTATTAGTTACGTTGTCTTAGAAGCCTGGTTGGGAATAACTTGTCCACTGACTTCTTTAGAACAAGATTTACGTAGCTTAGCCGGTGAAGAAACCTATAGCGTGAGTTTTATTGGTTATTGGGTGCATTATTTTTTATTTTATACAGCACCCAATTGGGTTTTTACTTGGCTTTATACGCTATTTGGGTCATTAGTTTTAGTCACTGTAGTTGCATATCCACCGCTATTGAGCAAAAATCTAACAACCCGTTCATAACGATATTAGTTTAAAGTGATAATTAAGAACAATTTAATCATCATCTTCTTTAGATTCTTCTTGTGATTTCACTCCTTCATTCATCTTGATTTTCTCCTCATACTGAGGTTGAAATTTTTGCGATTGCTGTTGCATTTGCTGAACCCATTTCTCACTATTTTTCATTCGCTCTGCTTGGTTATTGGGATGATTTTTCTTAGCCAATCCACAAGTTGAATCACCGGTCTCTTCATAAGCATATCTTTCTTGAGGAGAATGAATAATTTCTTGGAAGTGGGCTGGAGTGAGATAATGAGCTTGATATTCGACTTGTTGTTCTTTTAGCACGCTAACTAAAGTGCGGAGATGATTTCTTGAACCTTTAGCGAGATTTTGATACACAAATTGAATATCAAAATTATCAACCGCCTTATTGGATAGAGCGTTTTGTAATTCAAGCAGATACTTATCTTCCATTATGGCACTCACAGTCAACGCCGCAACTAAGGAAGTATTGCCCTGAGTCATCCAATCCTCCTGGAGTTTAGTTAAACTCGCCTTATCGGTATTAACCAGTGTGAGCTTATATTTGGTTAGTAAGGCTTCCAGCGCTTTACTATGTTTTGCCTCATTTTGGGGAACATTTTTGAATACCTCATGCTGCCATTGCTGATGGAATTGGTTATAAACTTGTTCAAATAGTTTTTCCCAATGAACCATCTGGATAAGGCTATCTTGTTCGGCTTGATTTAATTTTCCATAAGGAAATTTAAGTACAATTGTTGTAGTATCACAAACCGAGTTAGTTTGCTGCTGTTGTGCTTGAGTAAAGGAGACAGAACAACATAATAAAGTGACCATAAAACGAATTTTCATAATTTACCCTCATCCAATCTAGTTTTACTTTCACCGTGAAGTAACACGGTAGGAATAGGGTAATACTTAAATCTTAACTCAATCTTAAGGATTACATAAATCTAAGCCTTTTTTAATAATGTTAGTTAAATCCATTTTAGTAATCAGACCCGCTTGCCATTTACCCCGTTTTGCGGGATCTTCCTGCCAAATTTCATCAATCTTAGCATAGCCACGAGAGCTGGCTAAGCCATTGACAGCATAAATTTTATCGTTAACACGGAAGGTCACTATGCCGGGTGGAATACATTCTAACGTTCCCTGAGAAACTGTAAAAGGCCATTGATCACCTAATTCCGGTTGAGTGATCAGTAACGGCGGTTGTTTTCTTAAGTCAACTAATTGTTTTTTGTAAAATTCAAGTTTATTTTTATAATTTTTATTATCGGGTAACAATTTAACTAGTTGCGAGTATTCTCTTATATTGAATTCGATTTGCGAAGGTGAGATATTCTTTAATCTTTCCAGAATTTGCTCCTCTGCAGCTTGGGTAAAGAGTTGACGAGCACGCTTAGCGAGTTCTTGTAATTTAGGTTCCTCTTTAAATTCATTAACATATTTTTTAGCTTTTTCATAGGCTTTTTCATATTGATGATTCTGGACTAGATCAGAAATCTTTTTGATTGCTTTGTCGATCAGTTTCAGCCTTTCTTTGGTTTGCAGCGCTTTTTTGGCATCATTAATCAATCGTTTTATTTGGCAATCTAATTCGATATAAGAGGTTCCTTGCTTAATCACCTCCTCATAATGACCTTGTTCATAAGTGGCACGTAATTTTTCTACTATTTTATCCATTTCTTGTTTCGCTTTAGTGGCATATTCGTGAAGTTGTGGATCGTTTACTTTAGAAGCGAGGCGGTATGCTTCTCCGAATTGACCTACCTTCATTAGCTGTGGAACTTCTTGGCGTGCTTTATCAGCCCATTGTTGTTCGGCATCGTTGTTCGCTTTTTCCACTAATTGTTTGATTTTAAGATCAAAATTCACATAAGGTTTGCCCTTTGTTATTACCGATTCATAGTTATGTTCTTGGTATAAACTTTGTAGTTGGGCCAGATATTTCTCTCGCATTTTTAAATAGGCCTGTTTTTTCACTTTTATCTCTTCCTTCACCAGATAAATTTTCAATTGATTGAATTGTTCTTCATCAGTTGCATCTGACCAAATTGTATTAATAAATAAGACAAAAAACGCAATCTTGTTGTTGTCTCCATAATAGTTTAACCATAATAATACGGTCGCCAAACTCGCCAGTATAGCGATTACTTTAAAATTATAAGATAAATTAATATTAAATGTTTGCTTAACTGCATCTTGGCAAGCCGGAGAAATTAAAACCCCAACGATAACCAAAAATAAACCGACTTTAACAACGGTAGAACTAATAACTAAACCGGTTACAATAAAGGCAATAACCCATATCCAATTAATAATTCTTAGGATTTTTTTTATTAATGGGATATCTAATAATTCTTTTATGAGAGTCATTTTTCTGTGGATAAATTTAAAGATTACTCAAACCGGCGGTCATGATAAAACTAGACTCAGTTTTTTACTATAGAGAGTCGTTTCTTAGTTAAAAATTAGTCAAAATATTCCCATGAACCTCAGTTAACCTTGACAAGTTGAACAATAATAAGTGACACGTTGCGCTAGTTGTTGTTGTTGGATTGGATTGCCACATTGATTACAGGGTTGGCCGGTTCGTCCATATATTTGTAACAATGGTTTAAAATAACCAGGATTTCCAGCACTGTCCATAAAATCTCGTAAAGTAGTCCCCCCACTTTCAATGGCTGTACTGAGGACTTGTTGAATACTTTTGGCAAGACATTGATAGCGTTCCAAATTAATTTGTCCACTGGGTTTAGTTGGATGAATGCTGGCAAGAAATAGGGATTCATTTGCATAAATATTACCAACTCCGACCACGATACGACTATTCATAATATAAGTTTTTATGGGTACTTTACGTTGCTGAGCCAGGCGGTATAAATAGTCACCGGTAAAGTCTGGTTCAAGGGGTTCTAAACCTAAATTCATGAGTAAGGGGTGCTGTGATACCGGATCACTCGTCCATAATACACAACCAAAACGACGTGGATCGTGATAACGTAAACATAATTCATTGTGAAACACAATATCAAGATGGTCATGTTTTTTTACGGGTGTTTTAGCCGGTAACAACCGTAGATTACCTGACATCCCTAAATGAATGAGAAGATGTCCTTGTTCACATTGGAATAATAAATATTTACCTCGGCGTTGAATATCCTGAATGGATTGACCTAATAGACAAGCAGTCAACGTATTGGGCACTGACCAACGCAACCGCGGTTCACGGACAATAACTGCTTTAATAATTTGACCTTGTAAAGGGAGTGCGATACTTCGGCGTATGGTTTCTACTTCAGGCAATTCAGGCATAGCAATATTTCAGTTGTAGGGGCTTGCCCTAACTTTTCAATTATCAGCAAGATGTAATTTTGAGCAGTTGTTATCATTATTGAGCTAATGAGGGCAAATGATGACTAAGACCCATCGCTTGTCTCATTATCATTTGTTTAATGGGTGTAGCCACATCTACAAAACTAAGTCCAACATTACGTGCCCAAGTGAGTGGAATAGAGGAGGTACTAAATAAATATTTGAAACTGTCCATTATTTTTAACATAGCCAAATTATCACTTTTACGCCAACGTTCATAGCGACGTAATTCTTGATAGCAACCAAAATCTTTGCTTTGAACCTGTGCGGTTAAAATAACTTCACTTAAGGCGGCGGCATCGAGTAATCCAAGATTAAGACCTTGCCCAGCGAGCGGTAGAACGGTATGGGCAGCATCACCGACTAATGCTAATCTCGGTTGAACATAATTCAATACATAGCGACTTTGTAATGGAAAGGCAAACCGTTCACTACTCGCCATTATTTTACCCAATTTAGCGGCAAAAGCCTGTTCCAATTCTTGGTGAAAATCAATTTTATCCAGTTTCATTAAGTGTTGACTCCGTGGGGTATCAATACTCCAAACAATTGAACTGGTATAAGGATGAGTCAGCGGTAAAAAAGCTAATGGTCCCGTGGTCAAAAAACGTTGCCAAGCGGTTTCTTGATGAGTATGTTCAGTTTGTACGGTAGCAACAATGGCTTGTTGTCCATGATCCAATAGCTTATAAGGAATACCCGCTAAACTACGAGTCGGTGAATGAGCACCTTCAGCACCCACTAGTAAGCGAGTGGTTAACTGTTGGTTATTATCTAAATAGACTTGCATAGCAGCTTGATTGGCAGTCAAATGAAAATGTTGCACTTTAGTTGGACGATAATAGGTTAAAGTCTCAAATTCAGCTAAACGGGTTGTTAACGCGGATTGTAATACAGATTGTTCAACAATATAACCTAAATTAGGCTCAGCTAAGGTAGCACTATCAAAATGAATTTCGCCAGAACCATTGGCATCCCAAACATGGATTTGCCGAAATGGACTAACCCCTTGTGACATGATAATATCCCATATTCCTAGTCTGGTTAAAATGCGTTCTGAGGCACGAGTTAAGGCAAATGTCCGTGGATCAACTGGATTGATTGGCTGTTCTGGTTCTGGTTTAGCTGTGGTGGTTGGCAATGGTTTCGCTTCGATAAGCGTAACTTGCATACCTTGTTGTAGTAAAGCGCAAGCTAAGGTTGCACCGACAATACCACTTCCTACAATAACCACATCGGTGTCTAAATTTTGCATCTCGGTTTCCTCATAACATGAACTACCCTGAATATTCATTCAACTTAACAAAATTCAAGCCAGTAGGCAAATCTTTATGTGGTTCATTAAAGTGAGTTGCTCAGTCCTAACTGGAATGGGTTGGAATGCCAGTTAAAGGTATGCTACGGTTAATTTATAAATAGATTATTACCAGTACTCCTTAAAGGGAGTCAGTACCATGAAAAAACAAACCGCGTTTACTCTAGTAGAATTTATTATCTTCATTGGAATAATGATGTTTTTACTCTCTTTTATATGGAAAAATCAGTTACCTCACAGAATTCTAATTGCTGCTAAAGTTAACCGTTTAGAAAATGATTTTCACCTGATAACGGTAGCAACTTATAATTACTTAGAGCAGTATCGGGTTTTACCTGGAGATCTCAACAAGAATGGTAAAATTGAAGGTCGGTTTGATTCTATCAAAGCGGGCGATGAATCTCGCTTGTTCTGGTTGTATTTGCGCCAAGCCGGTTTAATCAAAGGTGAAAGTACTGATCAGCAACAGCCTATTAATGTGTTTGGTGGTGTCATTGGGGTAGCTAGTGGGGTGGTGACTAGTGAATTTCATGGTATTTCAGGCTTATTTATTGGATTTAGCCATATCCCCGGCGAGGTAGCACTCATTTTAGAATCACATAGTGATGATGCTAACCCGACCACGGGTTATATTCAAGCCCATCAAATTATTTCTGGTAAAGAAACTTATACTAAAAATTATTCAGTAGAAGGATTATATAATCTCTACTTTGCCATGTAATTATTATCAATATTAATTCACCTTTTTTCTTAAAGCGAGTTCACTTCATTTCAACTCGACTTGAAAACCCAGTCCGGTTAACTGTTTTGCCAACTGACTTTTTTCTGGAGGTAATTCAATTGCAACACAGTCAAATTCACGCCGTATGGGATAATACTTTCTTAAGTTATCAAAAAATATTTCTGGCTGAATGGCTTGCTCCAGGCGACGTAAGGTAGCATCATCACGGCGTATATCATAACAAGCCATCACTGCAGTATGAATAGCCGTATTATCATCGATTTGATTGGAAAAAGCTAAACGGATCAGTGGTGGTGCCGGTAAACTCATTTGGGATCGCCACACCGGACTCTTTTGAAAATAATGACATACAGCGGCATAGAGCATTTCAGTTCCTCTGACTTTCCCATCTAAACTGTATCCAGCGATATGAGGGGTACCCAAAGTCGCACGTTGCAATAGTAATGGATTAATATCCGGTTCATTTTTCCAAACATCGAGTATAACTGTCATCTTTGGATGAATAGCTAACCGGTTAAGCAAGGCTGTTTCATCTATAATCGCTCCTCGGGAAGTATTTATCAACACAACCTGGTGAGACAATTTTTTTAGTACCGATTCACTAATCAAATGATAGGTAGGATAACGGCCATTTTTTTCTAGCGGTACATGTAAAGTGATAATATCGGCTGTTAGTACCGTCTCTAAGTCAACATAATCAAACTCGTCCCTTTGTTCTTGTTGAGGCGGATCATAAACGAGACAGTTGATGTTCAAAGCCGTTAATTTTTTCAATACGCGTGATCCCACGTTGCCACAACCGATGATACCAACAGTTTTATCCGCTAAACTAAAACCTTGGCGTTCAGCAATAACCAGTAAAGCGCTAATAACATATTCTGCCGCAGCGGTGGCATTACAACCTGGCGCACTGGCAAAACCAATCCCTCGGTGATGTAAATACGCTAAATCAATGTGGTCTAAGCCAATTGTTGCCGTGCCAACAAAACGAATCGCACTATTAGCGAGTAACTTCTCGTTAACGGATGTTACTGAACGGACTAATAAAATTTCTGCTTTGCCTAAGTCAGCATGACTTAAATCCCGACCAGCCATGGTACGTACTTCACCTAAATTGGCAAATGCAAGCTCAACCAAAGGAATATTTTCATCTGCAATGATTTGCATAAGTAAAAAATAGTAATTAATTACAGTAAATTGAAAAATTGGGGAACATTCATAAGTGAGATTATGTTTTGTCTTCTAAAGAAAATAGTACTATAGACCTTCCTTTAACAATAGGGGATAATTAAATTTTAATCATCTTGTAAATTAATAACATTAAGTGGTTTATATTATAAAGGAAAAATTGTTATGAAGTCTTGGCAGTTGGCTAGCTTAACTCTAGGTGGACTAATGACTATTGCCCAGCCTGCATTTAGCGATAGTAAGGTAACTTACGATCCCAACACTGAAATGGTATATATTCCTCGAGTTCAGGTCGGCAATGATCAATATGAAGCTAGGATGAAGTATGAATCCGCTCAAGCGAGATTTGTTCTGACTGAAGCGAAACTGATTTCTGCATTGACTTTCAAAGATCGTGAACAACCGAATTTCAATAAAATCCTCACCCTAACAGAAATAGTGGCTCAATTACCCCAAATCGATATCGAAGTGTTTGATCCAGTAGAAAACCGTAACAAAACTTTTAGAGGTGTTTCTACTAATGCGTTGCTGGATCTAATCTATGGAGAACAATGGCGTAACAGAGAAGAACTATTAACAACTGCTTTAGATGGATACCAATCTTCTTTTCCAGTAGAAAGGTTGCTTAAATACGATAGTTATGTCGCTTATGAACAGATTGATAGACCACAATTTATCTTGATTAAAGCCGCTGATGGTAAGTTGGTCGAGTTGGGGCCATTTTGGCTCATTTGGAACAACATCACTTATCCAGAATTAAAGGCGTCGGTATCATACGCATGGCCTTGGCAATTAGCGGGTTTTGAATTAGTCAAATTTGCTGACCTATTCGCTAATTCAATTCCGCCAGCAGATAGTTCAGAACAAATTCAAACTGGGTTTTTATCAACACGCGAATTTTGTATGAATTGCCATAAAGTCAATGGGGATGGCGGTAAAAAAGCACCCGATTTAATCCAAGCAGGATTAGTTGCTAATAACACCAATGCAAGAATTAAAGAACTCATTACTAATATTAATGTTGCCCCAGTTAGCGGCATGGTCTTACGTGATGAGTTGTCTAATCGAGATCAAGTTGCTGACGATATCATTGCTTATTTAAAAGCTATGGAGATTAAAAAATAAGTTCTTCTAAGGAAGGGAGGATGGTTGAAAATTCAATTCTCAGCTTAATGGCGGTGACCCACTTCAATCGCTTAATGACGGTGATTGACTTCAATGGGTTAGAGGCCGAAGATTGCATGGTTCTTGAATTAGGTAGTCGCTGTATAAATCAAGTCGTTGTTCGTTTCTCATCCACTTAGTTTTTGACAATTCCTATTTTCCCCAGGAGAATGTTATTGACGTTCACGAAGAAATTAATTAAAATTCAAAAGGGTTATTTGCCTTGTGTCTCCACTTCATCGAAGAAATTATTAATGTATGCAAGTTGAATCACAGAACCCTGAACTGGCTCATCACTACCCGCATGACCTGAGTGCTTCTAGAAGACGTTTTATCGCCAATTTAGAACCTTCTAGACGAGGATTCGTGACCAATTACCCGAATTTTCAGCACTGGAAAAAAACCGGTCCTTCACAAGTCCAGCTTGTTTCCCCGCTCAATATTTACGTGCATATTCCTTTCTGCGCCCAGCAGTGCTCTTATTGCTATTACCGCACCGTAACGGGTAGTCGCAAGTCGGAGATGGATCGCTACGTGGACGCACTGTGCAAAGAAATAGAAATGTCCTCGGAACGCTTTGGCTTACGTGAGCGTCCTATCAGTTCTATTTACTTTGGTGGTGGTACGCCAACCTTGCTGGATGAACGGGGGCTAAACCAGATTACAGAAACCCTGCACAAATATTTCAAACTGGACAGCAACAACTTGCCAGAGTTCACCGTGGAAGGCGAACCGGTCACGGTGATTAAGAAAAAAGCAGACGTTTTGAAAAACATCGGGGCCAATCGTATCAGCATGGGTGTACAATCGCTGTGTGACCACGTGTTAAAGCTTTCTAACCGCCAAGATACCGAGAAAAAAGTCACCCGTGCTATCGGTTTTGCCCAGGAAACCGGTGCGGTGGTAAATATCGATCTGATGAGTGGCTTGGCTGGGGAAACGATGGATACCTGGAAATACAGCGTTAAGCGTGCCTTGGAACTCGGGGTAGAAAGTATTACCGTATATAAGACCGAACTATACGCCAACACCCAGTATTTCAAAGACCTGCGCAACGAAAAAATTAGCTTGCCTACAGACGAGCAAGAAATCGAGTTCATGCGCTATGCCATGGAGCAATTTGAAGAAGCAAGTTACCGGCCCTGGTGTTTCTTCACTTTCACCAAGCAGGGCAAATACCAACATGTCCACGCCACTCGCATCTGGGAAGGGGAAGATTATTTTCCATTCGGTGTATCTGCGTTTGGCCGATTAGGCTCGCAGTTGTTTCAGAACACCAATGAGGTAGACCATTACGTGGAACAGGTAGAAACAGGTGAAACCCCAATCTTTCGGGGCCACCGCATGACCGCGCTGGATGAAATGGTACGCGACGTATTGCTGGGTATCAAATTGAACTACCTAAGTTACGAGTATTTCCGCGACAAATACGGCTTTAACTTGGATACCCTGTGCGGCGGTTCGATTGAGGAGTTAGCGCAAAAGGGTTATGTGAAACGTACCGATGGTAAACTCGTCTTAACTCAAGAAGGTATGGTGCAGGGCGACTATAGCGGTAAATTTCTCGCTAAGGCTTTACTTGCTCGACATGCGGCGTAACACGGGTTTCTCCGCCTAAAACCGGTTAGGTACTGGAGATCGGTCAGTTTTTCTTCTCCCCAAATAATAAAATGCAAGGATTCCCATGATTGTTTTGAGCTTTAATGGCTTCAGCAAAGCTTCCGCATGTTTTGGTATTCATTTTAACGCAC
Source organism: Thioploca ingrica (assembly GCA_000828835.1). GTDB lineage: Bacteria > Pseudomonadota > Gammaproteobacteria > Beggiatoales > Beggiatoaceae > Thioploca > Thioploca ingrica. The sequence goes on along the minus strand of AP014633.1, from coordinate 3,370,140 downwards.
GGGGTATCGACCGTAACCGCTTGGCCGGGCATGACGCCGCTGCAGCATTGTTTATCGATGGTAAATTGCTCGCCGCCGCCGAAGAAGAACGCTTTTCTAGAGTCAAGAAAACTTCTACTTTTCCAAAGCAGGCTATTGAGTACTGTCTGCGTGAGGGCAACCTCTCGCTACGCGACGTGGATTATATCGCTTTCCCATGGGATTTTTCTGAAAAAGTCATGACTGATTCGTTTACGGACATACTACAGTCCCCCGCACCTTTAGCGAAAAAGTTAGAACTTATCGACAAATGGAAAAGTATTTACTTTCATATATTTTCTTATGACCGGATTATTGAAGATTTTAACTGCCATCTGAAAACAGATTTTGGCGCGGACAAGTTTATCTTCGTACACCATCATGTCGCGCATACCTTATGTGGCTTCCTTATCTCGGGTATGCAGAAAAGCGCCTTCTTGATCACGGACGGTAGGGGAGAAACCTCCTCCTCGATTATGGGAGAAATCAGTCGCGACAGCTACCGAGTTCTCGACGAAGCTACCCTCAGTATCCCTAACTCCATGGGTATGTTGTATCGTAAGTTTACCCGCTACCTCGGATTCATGCCAAATAACGACGAATACAAAGTCATGGCCCTGGCAACTTTCGCTAACTCGCCACCGAATTACGAAGTGGATAAATTCATGGAACTGTTGCCCAACGGGCAGATTAAACTCAAGATTCCAGATAGTGATGTGGAGTATTATCACTTTTTCAACGACTATTTCGGTCCGCAAAGCGAAAAACGCGATTACGCGATGGCGTACTTCGTCCAGCACCTGACCGAAATGGCTATTACCCACCAGATTAACTATCTCCAGGAAAAAACGGATGCTGACATCTTGATCATCGAAGGCGGTGTTGCCCTGAACTGTGTCAACAACAGCAAAGTGCTGGCGAATTTCCGCTTCAAAGACGTACAGGTTGGATTTGCTGCCAACGATGGTGGTGTGACCATCGGCGCAGGTTTTTATCCGTTCTATCAACAAAAAATCTTCGACGAAACGCCGGTCATGCCTTATCTAGGGCCGGCTTTTGGTGAGGACGATGTGCAGGCGGCTCTGGATACCAAATCAGACCAAATCGAATTCCGCAAGCTGGACTGGGACACGTTGTGCGACGAGGTGGTGGAACACCTGATGAACAAGAAGATCATTGGCTGGTTCCAGGATCGCATGGAATACGGCCCACGCGCTTTGGGCAACCGTAGCATCCTGGCCAATCCCACCTTCACGGACATGAAAGACATCATCAACGCCAAGGTCAAATACCGCGAAGCGTTTCGACCCTTCGCTGGGGTCATCCTGGCCGATGAAGCGGACAAATATTTTGAGATGGGCAAAAAGAAAGAGTCGCTGTTCATGACCTTCGTCTTCAAGTCCCGCCCGGAAGCCCACGACAAGCTGGCCAGCGCAATACACGTGGACAACACTTCCCGTCTCCAGACGGTCACTCCAGCGCAAAACTTCAAGTTACATAGCCTGCTAACCAAGTTCTTGAGCAAAACTGGGTTGCCTTGTTTGATTAACACCTCCTTCAATGTCCAGGGTGAACCCATCGTGTGCACGCCGATGGATGCGGTGAACTGTTTTCTCAACAGCGGCATCGACGTACTGGTGGTGGAAAATTATCTGGTCACGAAAAAATAATATGCTGATTTCCTATAGCAACCGCTTTATTTTTTTTCATGTGGCTAAAGTTGCTGGGATAAGTATTCGCGAGGCCCTGCAAAAGTATTGCGAAGAACCGAAACACTTCAAAATTGCTCGGCCTCCGTACACCCGCCCGGATGGCAGCCCGAATCCCATGTATCAAGCCTGGACCAACACCTTGTTGCATGCCAAGGCGCGGGATGCGCAACAGGAATTGCCAACGGAAGTGTTCGACGGTTTCTACAAATTCGCTTTCGTGAGAAATCCCTGGGACTGGCAAGTGTCCATGTACCATTTCATCCTCAAGCGCACGGATCATCTCTATCACGAACGGATCAGTAAGATGGCCGGGTTCGAGGAATATCTGGAATGGGTGGTGGCGACCCACAACCCCTTTACCCGTGGGGCCACCAAGTACCAAAAAGACATCGTGACGGACCGGGAGGGTAACATCATCGTCGATTTTCTTGGTCGCTTTGAAACCCTAGCTGAGGATTTCAAAAAAGTTTGTAACCCCATCGGAGTGCAGGCCATTTTGCCGGTGCTAAACCACACTCTGCATAAGAATTATACCCGCTATTACAATGAGCATACCAGAAAATTAGTGGCAGAACATTTCAGGGCAGATATCGAGTTGTTCAATTATCGTTTCATGGCAACAACGGGCCAACAAATCTCATGACAATCCAACCAGGTTCCCTTCAATTGCCTGATTCAAAACATGATTACCATGTTTTGGGTGAGTTGATCCTGGAAGAACTTAGCCCTTTGCAAAGAATTTTGCTCGTTGCTGATGGCACTTTGACCAAACTCCTTGAAATCTCCTTGGACGAACGGATACAGATTGTCAAACTGCTGGAAGATGTGTTTCCAGCCCCATCTCCCATCGAAGTGCTCGAACTGGACGCTGGTCAAGAGATTATCGAACGCAAAATTCTGCTCCAGGGTAAGTTGAGCGGGCGGAATTGGTTGTATGCGGATTCCATTATCGTTTTGAACCGTTTAGAAAAGAACTTTCAAGATAAGTTGTTGAACTCCCATGAACCCATCGGTAAACTCTGGATCGCGCATAAAACTGAGACCTACAAGGAAATCATTACCGCGCGGCGGGAACCCGCTCATGATTTGGGCGTTCATTTCCAAATTGGCCCACAGAAAATTTTGCTTTCCCGGACTTACCGGGTGTTTTGCCAACGCGTACCCATCATGATGATTACGGAAAAATTCCCTGAACAATATTTCAAAAGTGATTTACGATGAAGTTCATCGGTTGCCTAGCTGAAGAACGGCAAATAACTGACAATGTTCTCACTGACGGTCTATTTTCGCTATCTTACGGGCAAATTCTAGGTTGCTTCGAGCAGTTCAACCGTGTATTTACGGAAAATGGGTTTGAACCACACGACTGTTTCATCCTGGAAGTAGAGAACACCATTCCAACTGCTCTAACCCTGTTGTACCTGCTGGAAAACGCTTACAGTATGCTTCTTCTGCCTGGCGGCAGCTTGATCGGCAACTCACCACCCCTACCGAGTTTTTGCCGCTATGCGTTGACGGCACAAGTACTAGATAGGGATGAGGTGGAAGCCTTGAATCCCGCCCGATTTTTGAACATCACAGCAAATCCGGCGTGGGAACCCAACAGTCCCTTGCTTGAAGAAACTTCCGCTAAATTGCTGCTGCGCACTTCCGGCAGTACGGGAACGCCCAAAATGGCCGTGCATACCCATGCTAATCTGCATAGTAATGTGCTCAACTGCGTGCACCGCTTCGCTTTAAGTTACGCCGACCGGGTGGTGATACCCGCGCCGATTTACCACATGTACGGCCTGGGTGCAGCATTTCTACCTAGCATAGCGGCGGGTGCGGCGCTAGATTTGCAAAAAGGAGCCAACCTGTTGAAGTTTATCCAGCGTGAGACGACTTTCAATCCCAATGTGGCCTTCATGACTCCATCCTTTGCTAATACCTTGTTGCAAACGCGCAAGTCGGCACACCTTTACCGCCTCACTGTGACTGCGGGTGACCGCTTCCGCACCGATAGTTTTGCGCGTTACGAAACCACCTTTGGGCCGCTGGTGCAACTTTACGGCAGTACCGAACTAGGGGCCATCGCCGCAGGCACTCCGGCTCTGCCCATGGAAGTGCGTCAACGCACTGCGGGTTTGCCCATGCCAGACGTACAATTTCGGCTCCAGGGGCAAGATAGCGAAGGCGAGTTATGGTGCAAACACACCTATGGTTTCAAGGGCTACGTGGATATGCGCGGAAACCCGGTCGATTTAGGGGCAGACGGCTGGTTTTGCACCAAGGACTTCGCCAGACTCAGCCCCGAAGGGTATCTGGAAGTCTTGGGCAGAAGCGACCACAGCGTCAACCGCGATGGCCTGCTAGTGTTTTTCGCGGACTTGGAAAAAATCATCGGGACTCTGGAACAAGTAGAAGCGGTGGCGGTGACTGCTGGCAGTGAAACTGAGCGTGGCAAAAAACTAATTGCCTACTGCGTGATTGCTAAAGACAGTAGTTTGTCCGCTAAAGCTATCCGTGCGCATTGTTTCGACAAACTACCTCGCCGGGTGGTGCCCGATGAAGTGCGTATTCTCGATTCTCTGCCACTCCTGCCTAATGGCAAAGTGGATAGAGTAAAACTGACAGCCCGTTAATAAGAGGAATATATGGATCAAACTCAAAAACCGAACCAAAAAACTCTCCAAGCTTTTCGCGAGTTGTTATCCGATTCGGGTTATATCCATTACTATCTCGCTTTTGGTAATGGCAATATGCGTCAGCAAGAATGGGGAGATTATGCCAGTAATCTACCTACACAAGTCCAAGCTTTGGTAAAACTGTTTTTACTCAACCAATGGCTTGAGATCACCGCAGTATCCGAACTGCTGGGCAAAGATGTATATCAGTTGCTGCTTAGCTTCGAGATCTTAACAACTAAAGACAATTTCACCTTTACCGATGATTACGTACTGGTGTGTGTGAATTCTATTTGGCTTTTTTGCCAGATTAATTCTCACTTAGCCCCCCCGTCGGTGTATTTTGGCTCAGACAGTGTGGCCTTGAGTCATTACCATATTCCGCAGTACGGCGGTAAGTCCCTGGATTTATGCGCCGGTAGTGCGATTCAAGCAATGAATATTGCCCGGCATACACAACACGAGGTAGATGCGGTGGAAATTAATCCTCGTGCGATAATGATGGCTCGCTTTAACCTGTATTTAAATCACCTAGATGAAAGGGTCAAGTTGTTCAACCTCTCGGCAGAGGAATATGCGCAACAGAACCACAATCAATACAGTCTGATTGTGTTTAACCCACCTTTCGTACCAGTTCCTCAATCGCACCAGTTCCCATTTGTGGGCAATGGTGGACCGGATGGTCTTGGTATGGTTAAGACTATTTTAAATTTATATCTTCCTAAACTGGCTGAAGGTGGAACAGTGGAGTTTTTGGGGTTCGTCCCAGGATTAAATGGCAACCCTACATTTATCGGAGAGTTTGAGAAGATTTTAGCGCAACATCCGGGTTATAGCGGGCATATTACCCTGGTCACGAAATTCCGGCTGCAACCGAATAATCAATTGTATGACAATATGGTTTTGAGAACGGCGTTAAACACCAAGATCCTGGTTGCCGCCGCTTATGAAGCCTTAACAGAGCACTTTCGCGCAATCCATGCCAATGAAGTTTACCTATACTTCTGCCGCATCCGCAAAAATACCAAGCAACCTAGCGACAGTCAGTTGACTGTGATAAACTTGGCAAGAGAACTTTACCTGGGCGAAATTATTCGCTCTACCATTTGGCAATTACCTGTCTAAGTTTTACCACTATCAACTCAATGAGGTAGTTTTATATGTCTCAAGAGACCGTTATCAATCGCCTGAAAGATGTTATTTCTCAAGAACTGGATGCTAACATCACTCGGGAAGAAATTGGTAACGATACCCCACTGTTTGAAGAAGGTTTAGGTCTGGATTCTGTCGTTTTGGTGGAGTTAATTTCGCTGGTGGAAAAAGAATTCGGGATTAAATTCTCTGACGATGAACTCCGACCGGAATCCTTTAGTACAGTCAAAGTCCTGGCGGATGTGGTCACGGGCAAACAAGGCTAGGTCCGAATTCCGGTATGATTGTACAAATAGCCGCTTTAGCCGCACTGCTGTTCGTTAGTTTTAAAAAAACCGAGGCCGTGATAGTTGGCGAATATATTCCTAAGGACGAGGCCAAAATAAAATTCGTTGATACTACGACGGCCACTCCAGTGAGGAAAACCGTATCAACTCAAGAAAAAGATTCGTTCCAAAGAAAGAATATTGCTGCCTTATCCGCTTTAGGGTTATCCAGCATCGGTTTTGTGTTTAAACCCATGAACCTTGTCAGCTTGCCGTTCACACTTTATGCACTGCAAGACCTGTTTAAGATAACCTATATACAATTAAAGCAAAGTAAAGTCACCGCCTACACCCTAATTACCATCGCCATCGCTGGTACGTGCTTCATTCCGGGTGGGTTCTTTCTTTCCAGTCTAATCACCGTACTATTTATCTGGAGCATTAAACTCACCAATATGCTCACTGAAAAATCCAGACAGGATATCGCTGATATTTTTGAAAAGAAACCAGATTATGTATGGCTAGTGGTGGATAATTTAGAAATTAAAACACCTTATGAGCAAATCAAGCCTGGGGACATTTTGGTGGTGCAAGCCGGTAATTCCATTCCGGCAGACGGGAACATCGTCGAAGGGATGGCGAGTATCGATCAACATATCTTGACTGGAGAATCACAACCCGTCGAAAAGCAAGCCGGCGATCCCGTTTTTTCTTCTACAATCCTGCTGTCCGGTAAAATTTACCTCAAAGTAACACAAGCGGGAGCAGAAACTACGGTGGCCAAGATTACCAGCATTTTGAACAATACCGTGGATTTCAAATCCACAGTACAAATGCGCTCGGAGAAACTCTCCCAGGATCTGGTGATACCGGCCTTGGTAGGAGGCGTGGTTGCCATTCCTCTGTTGGGATTGAACGGCGCATTAGCCGTAATCAACTCCCATCCCAAGGAAAAAATGACTTTTGTTGCACCCATTAGCACTTTAAATTACCTCAATATCGCGGTCAAACACAATATCTTGATCAAAGACGGACGTTCCCTAGAACTGCTCAATGCCGTGGATACGGTAGTATTTGATAAAACCGGTACCCTGACCGAAGAATGCCCGGTGGTGGGTGAGATCCATTGTCTAAAACAGTATTACCCCAACGAAATCCTTACCTATGCCGCAACGGCAGAATACAAGCAGACCCATCCGTTGGCCAAAGCCATCTTGCACGAGGCGGAAAACCGTGGTATCAACTTGCCATCCATTGAGGAAACTGAATATAAATTGGGTTATGGTGTGTCCGTGATGATTCACCATAAAAAAATCCAGGTGGGTAGTGCCCGCTTCATGCAAGCGGAAAATCTAGAAATCCCGGCGTTCTTGTTGGAACAGCAGAACTATTCCCAAGAACAAGGCCATACCTTAGTAATGGTGGCCATGGACGGTGACGTGTGCGGCGGGATTGAATTGTTGCCTCAAATCCGTCCGGAAGCTTGGGAAGTCATTCATTATCTGAAAACCCATAATAAAAAGACTTGCATTATTTCAGGTGATCATGAGACACCTACTCAAAGTTTAGCGAAACAACTGGGGATTGATGAGTACTTTGCACAAGTGTTGCCTCATGAAAAAGCTGAAATTATCAAAAAATTGCAAGCACAGGGTCGAGTGGTGTGCTATGTAGGTGATGGTATCAACGATTCCATCGCTTTAAAACAGGCGCAGGTGGCGGTGTCCTTGAGCGGTGCTTCCAGCATCGCGGTAGACACGGCGGAAGTCATTCTCATGGATAAAGGCTTGACTCATTTGCCGTTTCTGTTTGACGTAGCAAAAAATTATAATAACAACATGAATATGACTTTCGCTATCATGCTAGCACCGGCGGCTATCAGCGTGGGTGGGGCATTTTTGCTGCATTATGGCTTGGCCCAAAGTATTGTCTTGAATCTCCTAGGACTGGTAGGAGGTGTAGCCAATGCTATGCTGCCGGCGTTAAGCCACCAACCCGATGAGAGTTCATAATGGTGCCCGTTTTACTCGCTTCTCCTGTGGCCGTCAACTGGTTGCTCACCGTAACTATTCCCTGGCTAGTGGGTAGTACGGTAGTAGGCGCGCTGGCGGGTCGCTTGAGTGCAGAAACTATTAATAATCGTGATGAAATCGAACGTCAGCAAGCGGAACTCAACCGCCTAGCAGCGGAAAACCAAGCCCTCGCGGCACACGTAAAAACATTGCAAGTAGCTTCTTCGCCAGAGGCAGTAAACCGGCGGGCTGTAGGTACACGCAAACCGGCGCAGGATTCTATTAGAACCTCGTTTTTAAAAGGCATTTTAGAAACGAACCTCAAGTTACGCAAGGACTTAAATACGGGGGAAAATAATCGTGGCTAAGACCTATCATGCCGGCATCGATCTTGGCACTAGCCGTTCCACTATTACTACTTCCACCGGCAAACGCTTGACCACCCTGACCTGCGTGGGTTATTGCAAGGATTTGATTGCTAGAAAACGTTTCGGGAAGAATTATTTGCTTGGCGAAGAAGTGCTAAAGCACCGACTCGCACTGGATGTGGTGTGGCCACTAGCGGACGGGGTCATTTGTGAAGACGAAAAATCTCTGGAAGCCACGCGCCTGATTTTGCAACAGTTGATTAACGCAACCCTACCAGAAAAACGGGATGAAGACCGATTGTTCGCCGCTATCGGGGTACCCACTCAAGCTAATTTAAATAGCAAGAAAGCCATTCTGGAGGCAACTGGGCCTTTGGTGAACAAGTTGCTCATTGTCAGTGAAGCATTCGCTGTGGCCTATGCCCTGGATCGGTTTGACGAGTGCTTAATCGTGGACATCGGTGCGGGCACCACCGATCTGTGCCGTATGCACGGTTCTTTCGCGGAAGCGGAAGATCAAATCACTCTTAATGAAGCCGGTAATTATCTAGAAGCGGTGCTAACTAAAGCTATCCTGGAGAAATACCCGGAAGTTCAGTTGACCCCGCAAATTATCAAGCATATTAAGGAAAAATACGGCTATGTATACGATGTGTCAGAACCCGTCATAGTTACCCTCACTCGGCAGGGCATTCTTGATAAATATGATTTGACCCAGATCCTACATACCGCTTGCTCCAAACTGATTCCGCCCATCAGCAAGGCAATTCAAGAATTAGTGGGCAGCTTCGACCCAGAGTTTCAGGAGCGCTTACGTAATAACATTATCCTCGCCGGAGGTGGTTCGCGCCTTAAAGGCATCGACCGTGCTATCGAGAAGAATCTGGAACCCTATGGCGGCGGTCGAGCCATTTGCGTAACCGACGCCGAGTTCTGTGGCAGCATAGGTACGCTGAAAATGTGCGAAGACATGCCAGAGGAATACTGGGAGCAACTTTAAACTGACTTTGTATTTACACTCTATCACACTCTACTAGGCGTTATGATTCACTTATTGGGAATTCTTTTATTTAGTGGCAGTTTAGCGGGTGCTTACACGGCTAAACACCTTACTAGAGGTAAAAATGGTGAAGAAATATTCACTCCGGCTCCGAAATCACCCAGTGATAAGCTAATCCTTCCCAAAGCTCAGAACACTTTAGTCACCCCTAGGATTGGAATAGAGCAAGAGGCAGAGCTAAATCATTATTTGCAAGTCGCCGGCGTGGGACTGGTACTGGCAGCGGCGGGCCATTTGCTCTACTTTCCTCTCGGCTTGTTAAGTCTTCCTATCTTGGGATACGTGACCCTGGATGTGTTTGAAAATGCTTACGAGTGCTTGAAAGAAAAAGAGTTGCGCATTTCCGTGCTGGAATCCACCGCTATCGGCACTGGAATTGGCAGTGGTTTATATGCCTTGAGTGCTTTTGCGACCGTGATTTATTTTGCTTCTTCAAAAATGCTTTACAAAACCCGGCACAAAACTCAAAGCCGGCTGACGGATATTTTCAGCGGTCATCCTCCAACCGTGTGGCTGCTCAAAGATGGCGTGGAAATCAGTGTCCCCCTGGAGCAAATTCGCAAAGGGGATCGAATTGTGATCAACACTGGGGAGATGGTTCCTATCGATGGGATCGTTGAAGAGGGAATTGCTACCCTTGACCAACACATGCTAACTGGCGAGGCACAGCCGGAAGAAAGAACCGTGGATCAACAGGTCTTTGCCACCACCCTGGTAATTTCTGGACGGATTACGGTGCGCGTGGAACAAACTGGAGCGGAGACAGTCGCTGCCCATATCGCGGCAATTTTAGACCATACCGATAGTTATATTTCAACCTTGCAAATCCGTAGTGAACAACTAGCGAATGATTCGGTAGCTCCTACCCTTGGCCTTGCCGGATTCGCTCTGTTAATTACTGGCCCAATGTCTATGGCGGTGGTGCTCTGTTCCAATTTTTCTGATGTGATGAGTTTCACTGTGCCTTTGGGGATGCTTAATTATCTGCGCATCGCCTCACGCGCGGGCTTACTCATCAAGGACGGACGTTCCCTAGAGCAATTGCTTAAAGTGGATACCGTGGTTTTCGACAAAACCGGCACTTTGACCCTAGAACAACCCCATGTGAGTACAATTTATCCGGCTGCAGGCTTTACCGAACAACAAGTATTATTCTATACTGCTGCGGCGGAATATCGGCAAACTCACCCCATTGCTAAGGCAGTGCTTGATGCGGCTGCAAAGCAAGGACTGGAACTACCACTGATTGATGAGGCACAATACCGTATTGGTTACGGCCTCCGCGTAAATCTGGAAGGGCAGGTGGTGCGTGTAGGTAGTGTGCACTTCATGCAGCGGGAGAATATTGTCTTGCCAGAATCTTTCGCCGCCGTGGAACAAAACGCTCACCAGCACGGTTATTCCTTGATATACACCGCTGTGAACGAGGCTTTGTGTGGGGCGGTAGAATTACGCCCTACAGTGCGCCCAGAAGCAGCGCAAGTGGTACGCCACCTGTATGAACGTGGTTTGCAAGTCTACATCCTCTCTGGAGACCATGAAGGCCCGGTGAAAAATCTCGCGGCAGAATTAGGTATCGATGCCTACATCGCGGAAACTCTACCCGAAGATAAATCCAAAGTCATTGAGAAATTGCAACAACAGGGTAAATCGGTGTGTTTTGTGGGGGATGGCATTAACGATTCCATTGCCCTAAAAAAAGCGGCTGTCTCGGTATCTCTACAAGATGCTTCGCACGTAGCTATGGACAGTGCACAAATCATCTTAACGAACAAGAATTTAATGCAACTACTGGATGCCCTAGACATAGCTAAGCGTTTCGGCAACAATCAAAAGTTGACTATTAACCTAGGCGTCGTTGCACCCAGTCTTATCTGTATGGGAGGAGGCCTGTTTTTGGGGTTTACGGTGACCAACACCCTGGTGTTTTATTGCGCCAGCGCGGCACTTGGGGTGGGCAGCGCCATGTTGCCTTTATTACAAGAGCACCGCCGGAAGGAATGAGATGATGTATTTTGGCGCTCATGGGGAGGTGTTTACCGTCAAATTACCCAGTTTTCCGCACCTGGAACCATTACGATTAAGCCACCAAGCCATACTTGCAAACTATACCAGCGCCTATCCCCCTTACAGCGATTATACTTTTGCTTCGCTTTGGTGCTGGGATGTTGAGAGAAAAATCGAACTGGCAGATTTATACGGTAATCTAGTGATTAAGTTTTCCGATTACACGACTGGAGAACCTTTTTATACTTTTTATGGACAAAATCAAGTTAATTTGGCTTTGGATACCTTATTCGAGTTTATTCTGGAACAAAAGGATATTCAGCAAGCCGTCCGGCTCGTTCCAGAACACTTTATGAAGTCTATACAAGTATTACCTAATTATGAAATTGCAGAAGATCCGGATAATCACGACTATATTTATCGCATCGTAGAACTCTCAGCCCTGCGAGGCAAGAAATACGATTCTTTCCGCGGACACCTCAATCGGTTTCTAAAAAGCTACCACGGCAATTTCAAGTTGTTGGATCTCACCGATGCACACACTTGGCAAACATTGTTACAGTTTAATGCACACTGGCAGACACAAAAAGAGCACGATGAAAATGATGTGTCCAACGATATGACCGCCGTAGAACGGCTGCGCGAAATTGCGGCATATCAAAGCTGGCTAGCGGTGGGCGTGTACATTGACGGTATCTTGCGGGCGTACAGTATCAATGAATTTCAGGATGACTATGCGATTTGCCTGTTCACACACGCGGACAAGGACTTTAAGGGAATTTACCATTTTATCGATTGGCAAGTGCTCAAATGGTTGCATGAACGTGGCTTGGTGTACTGGAACCTGCAGCAGGATTTGGGTATTTCCGGCCTGCGTACCGCAAAACAGCTTTATCGGCCAGCCTTTTTTTTGAAAAAATACACGGCAACTCGAAAATCGGATGCCGTGACAGATTCATTCTTTATGAGGAGCGAATAATGCGAGCAATTTGTCGAGCTTTGGATCTTACCGTACAAATCCGGGAAGTGCCCCGGCCGGAAATCACCGCCGGCCATGTCTTAGTAAAAGTCCACGCCTGTGCTATTAATCCTGGCGATAAAGCTTGGTTGGCCGGCGCGATTCCGGGGGCGCCGGAAAGTCTGCATGATATTGCTGGTGTCAGCGGAGCCGGGGAAGTGATTACCTTGGGAAATGGCGTGCCGCCACGCTACCAGGGGAAAAAAGTCGCGTTTTACCGGTCTTTGAAATTCAGTGACCATCTGGTGGGGACTTGGTCTGAATATGCCCAGTTGCATTATTTACATTGCGTGATATTGCCAGATGATGCTAACCTTGAAGAATATTGCGGTTCTTTAGTGAATGTCATCACCCCTTATGCTTTCTGGAAGCAAGTCATCGAAGCCGGTTCGCCGGGTATCATCTGCACCGCTGGTACTTCGGCAACCGGCCGCGCCATGATTGGGGTGTGTAAGACTAAAGACCTGCCTTGTCTCGCCCTGGTGCGTAAAACCAGTGACATTCAAAGTTTGGAAACTCTAGGTGCCACCCAGGTACTGGCGTTGGATGCCGCCAATTTTGAGCACGAACTGGAGACGCTGGCCGCGAAACTCGGTGCAATTGCGGTATTCGACGGCGTGGGTGGAGAAACGTTGAGCCGGGTAGCACCGTTCCTACCCCAGGGGGCAAGCATTTATGCCTATGGGTTTCTGGGCGGCAACCAACCTTTTTGTATCCAGACCAGTCAAATTCTTATCAAAGGCTTGCACATCAGCGGGTTTGGTAACTTTGTCAGCGCTACCGTGCAGGACAACGCCTGGAGCAAGAGCCCTAGAAGATATCAGCAACATCATTCACTGGCCGCATTTTAAGATGGCTATCGGTCAACGGTTCCGCTTCGAGGAAATACAGGAGGCGTTGTCTTTTAGTTCCTCTAAAGGTGAACGGGCGATCTTGATACCGGGTTGAACACTTGACGACAATGCGTTCCGCTCTATTACCTAAAATTCAGGCCGGCGATCCAATAAGAAAACTGTTATTTTTAGTCCATTCTATTTTTGGTCAAATCACGTTTTACCGTGAATTTGCGCGTGCCATTTCAAAACAAACCCCCATTTATGCCTTCCACGCACCAGGCTTAGATGAAGCAAGTCAAGCTATAAACAAACGAAAGTCTATACTATCGATCGTAATCAATCTAGCCTTTTTAAGGGATTCCTACTATGACCCAAACATTCTCGAATGAAACTTTCAGAACCTTTAAAGAACTTTTGCTGCGAACCGGCTACATTCACTATTATCTAGCCTTTGGCAATGGTAATGTACGTCGTGAAGAATGGAGAGATAATGCCAACGGGTTACCCTCCGATTTAAGATAACTGGTAGACTTATTTATGTTGCATAAGCCCTTCTCGATAAACCAAGTAACCACCTTATTGGGCGAAGCGATGTACCAGACATTGCTGGAGGCGAGTATTTTCTAAAATGAAGGGAATGAGTGTCATAGTGAATTCATGTTGATCTGTTTTAATTCCATTCTGTTTTTTTGCAATTTCAATGAACATCTGAAACAACCCACCGTGTATTTTGGCCCAGACAGCGTGGCCTTGGGTACGTTTCATATTCCACTTCCACATAATGGTAAATGTTTAGATTTAGGTGCTGGTAGCGGCATACAAGCCATGAATATAGCACTTCATCACAGTCAAAGCTCGATTACCGCCGTGGAAATCAATCCAGCAACGGCGAAAATGGCTGAGTTTAATTTGCGGTTTAATGGCTTTGATGATCGCATCCAAGTGATTAACCAGTCAGCACAAGATTTTGCCATTCAAGATCAACAAAGTTATGATTTAATCGTGTCCAACACCCCTTTTGTCCCAGTGCCCAATACTATGAAATTTCCCCTGGTGGGCCACGGTGGCGCCGATGGTTTAGCGCTCACCAAAGAAATTTTATCTTTATACCTGCCCAAACTCAATCCGGGCGGGGCGATGGAGTTTTTAGGTTTTGGTCTTGGCAAAGAGGGTGAGTTGCTATTTGCTAAAGAACTTAACCGCATCGTGGAGCAACATAGTGGCTGTGGTGGGCAAATTTTAATCACGGGCAAAACTAACGACCTGGTAACCTGGGCTACGATATGATGGTCCTCCGCAGTGCCTTAAATACCAAACTCTACCTGGATGATACGTATCAAGTCTTTCAGGAAAACTTCGCCAATCTCGGTGCCAATGAAGTGTATTTCTTTGCCGCTCGTGTAGAAAAATGGCCAAGTAACCTTGCTGCAAGTTCACCACCCCTAACAGTACTAAATCTGTTCAAGAACATTTACCTGATGGATATTACCCGAACCCAGCCTTGGATGAGATAGTGATCTACTCTTTTCGGTTGTTTTAGGAGAGAACATGTCAATTCCGGCGTTAACTATTACATTACTGCTCGTTTAGCTGGTTATACTTCAAATCTTTAGCTACTTCCTTACCCCGAACTTACGTTAAAAGAGATAATCTAGATGTCCTCACATACCCCACAAACCGACTATCCCCTCACGTCTTCCCAACGCGAAATTTGGTTTGACCAGGCTCTACACGAGGATATAGCGCTCTATAACGTCGGTGGATATATCAGAATTTTTGGCCCGATTGACCCGGCATTGTTTGAGCAGGCCGTCAAACTGCTGGTACAAAAACATGATGCCCTACGCACGGTATTAACCGATACTGAAAGTGAAGACGGGCTACCATTACAATCGTTTGTGAACACATTATCGGTTTCAGTTCCGCTGCAGGATTTTTCCGAGCATGATAATGCTGAACAATTGGCAGTGGAGTGGATGCAAGCGCGATTTAACGAAGCGTTTGAATTGATTGGACAGCCGCTATTTCGTTATGATTTAGTGAAAACGAGTGATACCCGCTATTATTGGTTGATGCAATACCATCACTTGATCGTTGATGGACATAGTATAGCATTACTTCACCATTCTTTAGCCTGTATTTATACCCAACTTGCTCAGGAACAGACACCGGATTTAGAATCACCGTCATACACGCATTACATCCGTGATGACCGTGCGTATATTGAATCTGATAAATTTGAAGAACAACGCCGCTATTGGTTGAAGAAATATTCCACTGTACCCGAACCGTTGCTCAGTCCGCGTTATCGCTCACTCTTCACCAACAGTTTAGTTGGCAGTGGCTGTGAGGCACTCTATCTGCCACGGGATTTTTATCAGCAATTAGATAGCTTAGCGAAACAACACCAAGCCACGTTGCCTCAGGTGCTACTAGGTGCGCTCTATGTCTATTTCACCCGCACGGCGCAAAGTGATAACTTTACTCTGGGGTGGCCTATCTTAAACCGTTCTAATGCCCAATTTAGGCAAACGGCGGGTTTATTTGTGAGTATAAGCCCAATTTTATTTAGTTTCGACCAAAACCTAAGCTTTGCAGAACTGCTTGCTCAGATTCTAAAGACACTGAGAGCGAATTATCGTTATCAACGCTTTCCAATTAGTGAGCTGAATCGAGAAGTCGGTTTTAAAACCGGACACTCGAAGTTATTTGATATTAGTCTGTCGTATCAAAAGTTTGATTATGATACCGAGTTTAATGGTATTAAAAGTTATTGCTCGTTGCTGTGGCAGGCGTGGGAACAAATACCGCTAATTATCCATGTGCAGGATTTTCATGCGCAATCCGATGTCAAACTCGATTTTGTCTACAACCTCGCTTACTTCACGCCAATGGATATTCAAGCCTTGCAAAACCGGTTGATGACAATTTTGCAAGCGGTCTTAGCTGACAGTTCTACTCTGATTTATAACCTGCCTATCCTAACGGAATCAGAAACCCGACAACTTATTGAATGGAACTGTACTAAAACCGATTATCCGAACCATCAAACCATCGTGACGCTGTTTGAAGAACAAGTGGCCAAAACGCCAAACCATGTCGCGGTGGTATTTGAAAACCAGCAACTGACCTATCGGCAACTCAATGACCAGGCGAATCAGTTAGCGCACTATTTACTTCAGTTTAAGACTCCAGCGGGAAGCCGTTCTCATAATCCGTTGATGGCCATTGCAGTGGAACGTTCCTTGGAAATGGTCATCGGTTTGTTGGGGATTCTCAAAGCGGGTGGGGCTTATGTCCCGATTGATCCGAGTTATCCAGCGGCGCAGATCCGTTATATGCTGGAGGATAGTGCGGCACCGTGGTTATTGACGCAAAGCCATTTAAAGGCACAGTTGTCGTTAGATAAGTTGAAACCGGATTGTGTGGTGGTGTGTTTGGATGAGGCGGATTTTACAAAGCAACCGACCGAGAATCCGTTGGTGAACTGTCAAGCGACGGATTTGGCTTATGTGATTTATACGTCTGGGTCGACCGGGAGGCCCAAGGGGGTTTGTGTTCCTCATCGTGCTGTCGTTAGATTAGTCAAAAACACTAACTATGCCCTATTCGATTCAGAACAAACTTTTCTGCAATATGCGTCTATCTCCTTTGATGCCGCTACCCTGGAAATTTGGGGGGCATTACTGCACGGTGCGAAGTTGGTGGTCATGCCAGCATCGCGGAAAAGCCTTGAAGCACTAGCTGAAGTCTTACAGCAGGAAAATATTAGCGTGCTGTGGCTGACCAGCAGTTTATTCAATCTCCTGTTGGAGGAGTATCCGAAAAGTTTGTATCGAGTGAAGCAATTATTAACTGGGGGTGAAGCGCTATCCGTTTCGCATATTCAGAAAGCACTGCGCCTATTACCTGAGACCCAACTCATCAACGGCTATGGTCCAACTGAAAATACCACGTTTACTTGTTGCTATTCAATTAGTGATCGCGATTATAGCAATTCCATTCCCATTGGCAGACCCATTGCTAATACCCAAGTATTCATTGTTGATAAAAATCACCAACCTCTCCCGGTAGGAATTGTGGGGGAGTTGATTACGAGTGGCGATGGCCTCGCCCGCGGCTACCTCAACCGCCCCGAACTCACCGCCGAGAAATTTATCGAAGTCGAACTCTTTGGCCAAACCGAGCGCATTTACAAAACCGGCGACTTAGCCCGGTGGTTGTCTGATGGTACGATTGAATATATTAGCCGTTTAGACCATCAAGTCAAACTACGTGGTTTTAGAATTGAATTGGGGGAAATTGAAGCTACCCTGAGGCATCACGCGCTGGTCAAAGAAACAGTGTTAATCCTCTCTGAATCAGGACATTCCGACCATAAAAAACTAGTCGCCTATGTGGTACCACAATTGGATGAGCATAGTGCTGAATTTAACCAATCAATACAAGAAGTCAGCGAAGCGTTTATCACTAAATGGGAAGAGTTGTATAATAACATTGTTTATAAGGAAGCCGTTGACGATTTGGCTTTCAACCGGAGTGGTTGGCAAAGCAGTTGTACTCGTGAACCCATTCCGGCCCAAGAGATGCGGGTGTGGGTGGATTCTACCGTAGCGACGATTCAGGCTTGGCATCCCGAGGCGGTGTTGGAAATGGGTTGCGGGGTTGGCTTGTTGCTGTCACGGATTGCGCCACATACCCGAATCTATTGGGGTACCGACTTCTCGTCGATGGCATTACAACAAGTCGAACAACTTAAACAGCGCCAACCCCAGTTGTCACACGTGGTGCTCAAACTGCGCACCGCCGATGATTTCAGCGGGATTTCTTCGGCTCAGTTTGACACCGTGATACTCAATTCGGTGATTCAGTACTTTCCCAGTGTTGACTACCTTATTAAGGTGTTGGAACAAGCCATTAACGCCATCAAGCCTGGCGGACATCTGTTTGTCGGTGACGTGCGTCATTTGCCTTTGCTGCATACTTACCACGCCTCGGTACAAGCTTGGCAGGCAACCGCTGAAATCACGCAACCAACCTTGCGTCACCGGGTTGTTCAACAACAGTTAAATGACAAAGAACTCGTCATTGACCCGCGCCTGTTTATCGCCTTATCTCAACAACATCCGCGGGTAACCGGCGTTAAAATTTGCCCCCATCGCGGCCTAGCACACAACGAATTGACCCGTTTCCGTTATCAGGTCATTTTAGAAATCGAACATTCGGCTTCGCCAGCCTCCACTACCGTAGACTGGCAGTATTGGCAACCAGACCGATTTAGTCTCGACCAACTGCGCCAACAGCTTGAAACACCGCTCACCAGGTTATTAGGACTGCGTGGGGTGTCTAACGCCCGTTTAGAAAGAGAAAATGCTATTGTGGAATGGCTGAATAATGCCCCCGCCACGGAAACGGTAGGTGAACTACGCCAAAGCCTAGCAACAAGGATTTTTACCGGGTTAGAACCGGAAGCGTTGTGGCAATTGGGTGAAGAACTGGGTTATAACGTAGACATTGGCTGGCACAACGTTAATGCGCAGGGGCATTACGAGGTGCTGTTCAACCGCCGTGGTGCTGATACGCCACCAGCGGTGTTCCCCATACCCCGGGTCAACTTTAAAGCGTGGCGCGACTATGCCAACAATCCGCTGCACAGCCAATTAAGCGAAAAACTGATACCGCAATGGCGCGAGTACCTGAGTGAACGCTTGCCCGAGTACATGATACCTTCAACTTTTATGCTGTTGGATGCCCTCCCGTTAACTCCGAATGGAAAAATTGATCGCCACGCCTTGCCCGATCCGGAAAGCGCATATCAAATCGGAGTCGGCGAATACGTTCCCCCCCGCTCGGTTGAAGAAGAAATCCTGGCCCAGATTTGGGCAGAAGTTCTCGGGCTGGAACAAGTTGATATTCACGACAACTTTTTTGAACTGGGTGGACATTCTCTCGCTGCGGTCCAACTGTTGGCTAAGGTAAAGGCCGCGTTCGGGGTTCAATTGAATTTGCAGCAGATATTCGACGCCCCTACTGTAGCGGAATTTGCTGACAACCTCGCTTGCTTGCGCGTCACTTCACGCTGGGTCGAAGCACCCGCGCCGGTTTCGCGAGCTAATCCGCTGCCCATAACGTTCTTTCAGGAATGGTTTTGGCGCAGTTCGCAAAATAACCCAGGAAGTCACTTGTTCCACGGCATAGTCCGGCTACGAATTACTGGCGAATTGGATCGCAACTTGTTGCAAAACACGTTGGTGGAAATTGTCCACCGTCACGAGTTGCTCCGTACTACTTATCGAGAGCATGAAGGATTGGTGGAACAAATCATTCATGCTGAGTTTCCGGTTTCTCTGCCACTGTTGGATGCCATGGAAATACCGGGTGAGCAACAAGTACCAATGGTGAACGAATGGTTGCGGGAATTCTTACGCCAGCCTTTCGTGCCGCAAGAAGCGCCGCCTTGGCGAGCGACGCTGATTCAACTGGCGAGAGACGAATTTATCCTGGCGATTTGCCTACATCACCTGATCTACGATGCGCGCTCACTGCAAATTTTGTCCGGAGAACTACAAACCATTTACAGCGCTTGGTCACATAATCAATCGGTTCCGTTGGAACCCTTGCCAATGCAATACGCAGATTATGCCTACTGGGAACGTCATATTTTAGCGCCGTATGTGGCGGATGATTGCCTAGCCTATTGGCGGGAATGGTTTGCGCGGGGTTTGCCACCCAAGCTGGTATTTTCCACGCAGCGATCCGTAACTGATGCTGGTTTCAGTGCCGGTGTGATACCCTGGAAATTTTCCCCAGCAAATTTGCGCTCACTCAGCAAGGTGCTTAAAGCCACCAATATCACCCCACCATTGGCGTTGATAGCGGCTATAGCCACGTTGCTGCATCAAGATACCGGTGAAGGAGACATTGTGATCGGCTTACCCTTTGCAGACAGCACTTATTCAATTCAGGAAAGATTGATTGGTCCCACCGGCCGGTTTTTAATGTTGCGACTAGATTTGAGCAGCAATTCCGGGTTTAGGGAATTGCTCTACCTGACACGCCGGGTATTTTTGGAAGCACAATCCCGGCAATTTATGACTATCCTGGAAGGAATACAAAAGTTGGGCATCCAAGCTAAACCGGGCGAGATCTTATTCCACTTCCTGCTCAGTTATATACCCCTATCCCTATCCGTCGCCGGAACGAACTTGCCGGCCAAGAAAGTGAAATTCGACGTAACGGAATCGCTCACCATGGTTACTGACGAACTGGTCATGAGACCCAACCTCAGTTTAGTTATCCAGGAACAAAAAACGCCCGAAGGCATTGCGCTCAAAGGTAACTGTTTCTACAGAAAATCCTGGTTCGAAAACGAAGATGCTCAGTCCCTAGTCAAGCGTTTACAGACTTTATTGGAAGCAGCGTCCAATCTGTAGCATCAGCTATTTAGGCGAGAAAGGATTCTCGCCCTACTGAATGAAGATCTTCTTGGAGACCACTTAGTATCCGTTTAGAAATCGACCTTGTACTCACCCTTTAAAAAGCACTTTATCTTCATGAACAATAACCACTTTCTCTCCACGAGTATTTACCCCTATCCACTCAAATCACTGTGCCAGGCTTGCCAAGGACTGCCACCATGCCGGTTAAAAGTTGTTCCAACGGTTGCGAAATAACCGGATTGAAGCCCTTGTCACAATCAACAATTAGTTTGGTTTTCATTTTAGGTACGACAAGGGATAGATATAAAGTTACTTCGGTGAAAATAGGAGAAATATTTTGAAATCAATCGGGTATCTACTTGAGGGCATTCAATACTGCTCCCCGCTAACCCTTGGAGGGTATGCCTCGCATCAAAATGAGGTTTAGCGGCAAAAATTTGAGACTGCGCCAGTAAAAACAAATGCGCATCCAGTTTATTTTGAGGATTATTCATAGCGTGTTGTTTAATTTGCGCACGCCATTCATCATAAGGCGTTTCGACCAGGTGATAGCCGATGGCCTGAATCAGGTCGAACAAATCTTTCCAGGCCACGGGTGGATGCGGATTGACCAGGTGAAAAACTTTACCCGTAGAAGTGTTCTGTAAGGACAAATAGATCATGGCCCGACTAACATAGTCCACGGGAACAAAAGCTACCGTTATATCTAAATTCGGAAAGGATCCTAACTGAATACAACCTTTAATGAGTGTGCACCACGGATCGTCATCCAAATTCCCTATAATTCCCGTTTGGCTATGCCCCATAATGCCAGGGGGGCGGTAAATCGATACGGGAAAGCCTCGTTCACGAGCATTGGCAAGCAGTTTTTCCACAACCCATTTGCTTTGGTTATATCCATTCCGAAGTTCGTTGGGAGGCGGAAAATCCGTTTCCATCACCCTATTGTTTAGGGAGCTAGTTTGGCTTGAAAAAATCGCGGTGGTGGAAACAAAATGGAGTGGTTTAGTCGTGATCTCCATAGCCAATCGAAGTATCTCGCGAACGCCTTGAACATTGACCGCTTTCAGTACCGAGTAGGGACGATTGAAATTGACAAAAGCGGCACTGTGGTAAATTACTTCAATCTGCTCTGCAAGCGCCTTGAATTCTAGTTGAGGAATACCCATCCAGGGTTTGGATAAATCGCCGGCCACCGGAATAATACGGGTTTCAAATTCATCTTCCCAGAGTGTATAAAACTGCAGCGTACTTTTGAGGCGTTGTTGCCTTTCCGTTAGATGCGCGTTGTTACGAACCAAGCAATAAATTTTGGCGTTCGTTTGCTCAAGGAGTTCAGACAATAAATGCGCTCCCAGAAATCCGGTGGCGCCGGTTAGAAATACAGCCTCTGGTTTTGAGGTAAGTGGTGAAAACGCCCGAAATTGGAAATCCGGTTCCAATAACGCTTCCTGATAAAAATCGATATTTAACATGACTATACCTGGTTGCTAAATGAATTACGTGGACTTACTCAACAGTGAGAATAATCGGGTCACTACCTAGCACTTCCGTGTCATCCACGCGATAGCCTATGAGTATTTCAAACGTACCGGGAATGTCTACAAGTGTTCCCTGGTAAATAGGAATGGGTAGACTGCGTGGCAGAGTACCGGCTTGAAAAGTAGGCAAGCCTTCTGCCGTAGATTGCTTATGAAGCCCTTGGTCAGTTAGGGCAAAATAAACGGGTGGCATATCATCTGACTGGGTATATTTAATGTGGACGAAGAATTCCCCCGGGTTTCCTACATGTTCCTTAGCTATGTGTACAAAGCCGCCGACATCAAGTATATCGCTTTGCTTAGCGTTGACTGCTTTCAACCACAAGGGGATACCGTTAGAGGCAACTCCGCCATAAACCCCGGCATCGGTGTTTGCGGTAGCGGTACTTACTGTATTTAAGGGCGGATACCATCTGCCGCTGACCTCAACCACCTGATTTTCTTCCGCATACTGTTGGTAATGATCAAACAGTTCAGCTAGCTTGTCTGGCCTTTGCGCGGCAAGATCGTTACGCTCATAGGGATCTTGCTCCAGATTGAACAGATGCAAGGTATTGTCAAAACGAGCTTGAGACAGTGCCCAACCAGCATGGCGAACCGCTTTCATCCCTTCGAACTCCAAAGTCAGCCAACGGTCGGCATTACAGGAAAAATTCCCTTGAAACAATCCCGCCATAGAAACCCCTGGCAGAGGTGACAAAGGCTTGTCGTTCCAGGTGGTGGGGTAGGAAGTATCTGCCATGTCCAGGATCGTGGGCATAAAATCCAAAATGGAATGCATACAATCGTATTTTATCCCAGAAACTTTAGCTTGTGGATAATGGATAAAAGCCGGCACATGAAAACCACCATCAAACAGGGTGACTTTATGCTTATTGAAGGGTGTATTAGAAAGCATTGCCCACTCTTTATTCGGACCAAAATACCAACTGGCATCCCCGATATTAGCTAGCTTGTTGGGATCAAAATCACCGGCTTCCAAAGTGTTGAAGTTTTTTATGGTAGCAGAACGGGAAGGCTCATAGGCCAAAGCGGCAGCAACACTTTCTGCGCCATTGTCAGAATAAACCAAGATTACGGTGTTCTCATATTCACCGCTAGTCTTTAGGTAATTCAAAAGCCTACCTACGCTGTTATCCAACATTTCAATCATAGCTGCGTACACAACCATGCGTTTTGCTTCTACACTTTGTTCGGTGGGAGTTAGGCTGTCCCAAGCACGCAATCCCTCGGGGCGGGACGGCAATTTCGCATCTACGGGCAAGATGCCACTGGCTTTCAAGCGCTCGAAACGTTCCTGGCGCAGCACATCCCAACCTTTCGAATACGTCTCGATATATTTGGCGCTCACTTCCGGAGGTGCTTGCCAGGGGGTGTGGGGGGCAATATGCGCGACATTCAAGGCAAACGGTCTGCTGATGTCCCGGTTTTGCAACAGGGCGATAGCACTGTCTGTGTAATATTCGGTAGAGTAAGCATTAGGGGGAAACTGAGTGACTTCCTGACCGCTTTCACTATAAGGCGAAGTGCGGTTAAGATCTTGGTAGTATGAAGGTGGAAGAGTAGTGTTCACCTTACCATTTTTATCGGAGATATAGTGGGTATCTCCACCTGGCAACAACAAGCCTTTGGTCATTTCAAACCCCCGAACCTGTGCATCCTGATCCGGTTTTTCGCCCATGTCCCATTTGCCGGTCATCATCGTTTGATAGCCGTTTTGCTGTAAGACTTCGAAGTTGGGGCCGAATAAAAGTTAGTCAAGGCAATGCCGCCTTCCACTAATTGGTCTAGGTTTGGGGTAGGCACTTCGCCGCCGAAATAGCTTAGATCGGAAAAGCCCATGTCGTCGATGACGATAGTCACAAAATGGGGCCTTTTTAACTCTTTAGCAATAGCCTGAGACAAAGGAGTTACACTGAAAATCGCCGCAGCGGCGCAGAGGGAAAGAACGGCAGTTTTTCTTAGCATGAAAGATTTATCCTATTAATTTTACCTTCACAAGAGTTTAGATTTTAATGAAATCCTAACTTATTCTAAAATTTCAGTATTTTTCATTTTACGCGTGGAACCTTTTGGTTTGCTCAAGAGATCTTTGGCGTGGTGAAGCCTACAAGCGTCTTTAACTTATTGCTAAACTTTGTTAAGATATTAAATTTAACAAATGAATTCAAGAAACTTCCTAAAGAGGTTAATAATGAAAAAAAATAGTTTGGTAGTGGTTCCGGCCAGTTGCTGTTTAATTTGGCTAAATTTATCAGTGCCGGTTTTCTCCTCAGATACTCCCGCCGGTGGAGATAGCGGTGAATTTACGTTACCCGAAGTAGTAAAAATCGCTTTACAAAATTCTCCCAATATCAGCTTGCAACAACTCGGGGTGGAAAAAGCCAAGGCCGGTACACGCATCGCTTCAGGGGCGTTTAACGTCAATGGCCGGATCGCTATTAACAGCAGTCACTCCACTACTAAAATCTTGGACGTAGAGAGTCTGCATCCCACCGACAGGGCCTTACTGCCCCCCAGCGCAACGGATATAGAAATCCAGAGCACGAACAGCAGCTTGTCCACCGGTCTAGTGAAATCCTTCCGAACGGGGGTTGCCACTGATTTGTCGGTAACAACTCTGCAAGCCGACCCGGATATGCTAAGTCGCTTGGGCCTGACTACCAATAAAACCAGTGTCAAGTTTACGGTCACTGTGCCTCTACTCAAAGGTAGTGGGCGGGTTTCAGCGGCAGCAGCGGAATTGGCCGCTGGCTTGAATTACGAAGCAACGCTAGCGGATTTTCAATACAAGATATCCGCCACGGTATTGGATACCGTTACCAACTTCTGGAACTACGTTAGTACACGTTGGTACCTAGAACGGGTACAAGAATCTAAACAACGTGTCCAAAACTGGATTGAACGTGCCAGTGCCTCGGGCCACAATCTGCACGGATATCTAGAAGATAAAAAAGGCAAACTTATCGACACGCAACAAGCCCTGGACGAAGCGAAAATTGCGCTAGCAACCGTGATAGGTATTCCAGCCCAACAACTTGACTCCTTGGGCAAGCCGGTTGCTGATTTTCCGCTGGAATGGAAAGAGGCTGTCAACCGCTTCGATCACCAGAAGCTTCAAGACATTTGGTTACGCGAAGCGGAGGACAAACGTTTGGATTTAAAAGCCACGCGTCTGCGTCAGAAGATTGCCAAGGTCAATCTGGACAAAGCCCGCAAAGATGTGCTGCCACAGTTGAATTTGAGTCTGGGCACGGGGTACAACGGTTTTTCTCAGTACAACGATTTTGATCGCTTTACCGAATCTTATTATAAAAACGTAAACGGCATGGACTACTCAGCGGGTCTAACGCTGAGCTATCCTTTCGGCAATGATATCGCCGGTGGAACCCTAGAACTCAACCAAGCAGACTATCAACAAAAAGCCCTTGATACTGACGAAAAAATTCGCTCCATCCGGTTAGACATGCAGAACGATCTGAGCAATGTGTACGGACGCATGCAAAAAGCCGTGCAGGTGAGAGAAACCATCCTGGCGTACCGGCAGGCCTTGGAAGATTTGCTGAGTGACAGTGCCGTTTTGCAAGACGAAACGAAATTGCTCACCATCATGGAACTCGAAAACAAATACCTCGAAGCCAGAGGGGACGGTGCACGTGCTTTAGCTGATTTGGCAAGCGCCATCACTAAGGCCCGTTTTAACACGGGGACCCTGATTGTTACCAATGAAACCAGTGGGGAAGCGGATCTGGCGAATCTGAGCACCTTACCCGGTTGGTAAAATTTTAACCGGACCGATTTTCTTAGAGCAGTTAGATTGGATCTTGCCCAATAACTTTACGTTGGAGTCCCTAGGATGGAATATCTCACTTATTGGTCGTACACTCCTCAAATTATGCTGGTCCTTTTAGCACTGTTTATTTTTCCATGCACCGCGGCGGAAAGTGCAGCTTTTCTACGTCTTAATCCGGTTATGCACACCGAGATAATCAACCGTATCGACCTGGATGCCGCTGAAACCATATTAGCGACTGCTTCGGATGACAAGACTGTGCGCCTGTGGGACCTGCTCGCCGGCGGTCGTCTATATCGGGTACTGCGTCCACCTATCGGCATCGGTAACGAAGGCAAGCTATTTGCTGTGGCCATATCCCCAGACAGTTTCCTGCTCGCCACCGGGGGTTGGACTAAGGGTGGCTACCGGGGCTTCGGCAATCATAATATATATTTATTCGATACTTCTAACGGGGAGATCGTCAACCGTCTGATTGGCCTTGAAAATGTTGTACTACACCTAGATTTTTCCCCGGATGGCGAATATCTAGCTGGGGTGCTCTCCGGTAACAATGGTATCCGTGTGTGGCGTCGCTCGAATTTAACCGAGGTTCTCCGCGATGTGGATTATACAGGGGACAGCTATTGGGTTGAATTCAGCCCGGATGGTAAACAACTAGTGAGCAGCAGTTATGACGGATATATCCGGTTGTATGCGCATGATAGTCAGAAAGGAAACCTGCAATTGAGGCATAAAGCCAAAATCGCTGAACAGAAGTTACCGTTTGCGGTGCGTTTTTCCCCAGATGGTGAGAAAATTGCGGTAGGTTTCATCGACCATGCACGCGTGGCAGTAGTGGCTACCAAGGATTTGTCCTTATTGTATTGGGCAACTCCCGGGGATGGTGGGAATGGCGATCTGTTCATCACCGCTTGGTCGCGAGACGGCGAGTTTCTATATGGTGGTGGCGGTTATAAACGAGATAGTATGTTAAATGTCTTACAGTGGCCCAAAGCCGGAAAGAATACTACACCGGCTGAATGGCCGACAGCCTGGAATACGATAATGAGTTTAAGTACCCTGGCAAATCAGCGCGTTCTTTATGTTGATAGCACCCCAAGCTGGGGTATATTCGACGCCAACGGCAAGGAAATTCTAACTCGTCGCCGGGAAACCGTGTATTTCAATAAAATTTTTCCGGACGGCTTGTTAGTCTCTGAGGATGCTCAAGTGGTCCAGTTTGAATATGATACCCTGGATCAACAAACCCGGATGCGTTTTTCCCTACCAGAAAGGCGTTTATTCGAAGTACATCGTGAAGCGTCGGAAGCACCCGCTACGCCCGTACCCACTGCAGTAAACCCCGCAGCGGAACATTTAGAAGTCGGTGAGGCTCAACGCTATCTAATAAAGAAAAAATTCTTCCCAGGGCCGGTGGACAATCTCATGGGATCGTTGACCCGCACCGCCATCAAAAAATTTCAGCAAGCCATGAGTTTGCCCCCCAACGGCAAGTTGGACCCGCCCACAATTATAGCGTTGCTAGCGGAAGAGACGCTTGTTAAAAAACAAACTGAAGTCTTTCCTCCCACTCTGGACACCCCGGCTCTAAAGATTAAATCCTGGAAAAACTCTGCGTACCCACAACTAAACGGCAACCCTTTGTCTCTGAAAAAGAACGATACTGCCATCAGTTATGCGGTTTCTCCGGTTGGGGACTCGCTGGTATTAGGTACTCGCTTTCGCTTGTATCATTACAACCAGAAAGGCCAAATGCTTTGGCAGAAAGAGTCGCCGGGTATTGTGTGGGCAGTAAACATTGCCGCCAATGGAAAAATTTTAGTGGCTGCGTTCAGCGACAGCACCTTACGCTGGTTTAAGTTGGAGGATGGTAGCGAACTCCTGGCCTTGTATCCCCACGCTGACCGTCGCCGCTGGGTAGCATGGACCCCGGTGGGCATATATGCCGCTTCGGTAGGTGCAGATACCCTGCTTGGTTGGCATGTCAATAACAAACCAGAACAGGCTGCAGATTTTTTCCCAGTACGCAGCCTACGGGGGCGTTATTACCAACCGCAAACTCTAATTCAAGCCTTAACCGAGAACTCTCTGTCACCAATCAAAACAACCGGTGCCGAGATTGCGGCTACACTCTCTGAAGATAAGACTGTTCCCATACCGGACACACCCAAAGTATTTCCCCCACGGGTACTGCTGCAAGCACCTAAAGATGGCGAGGAGTTTTCAAGCCCAGAAATAGAAGTGAAATACCAGTTCCGTTTTCACGGTGAAGCATCTCCGGCAGAGTTGTATCTCATGGTGGATGGGCGTCCGTGGCACACCATCAAGGCTACGGAACAAGCCGATCCAGCCAAAGGACGAATCCCTGTGATCCTACCCCAACGTACCGTAGAAATTGCGCTGATAGCGAAAAACGTGCATGGCGTTTCTCCTCCCGAACTGGCTCTACTGAATTGGAAAGGCAAACCGTCCCCCTCAGTGCAACCCGTGTTGTATGTGTTGAGCATTGGAATCAGTGATTACACCGACAAAATCCTTGGCGATTTACCATTTGCACGCGAGGATGCCGCGAGGTTCGCCGCGATGTGGGCACAGCAAACCAAGTATTATCGTGAGATCAAAGTGAAACATCTAGCTGACAGCAGTCATACTGAAATTATGGACGACTTGGCTTGGTTACGCCAGGAGGCCAAGCCGGAAGACGTGGTGATGGTATTTTTTGCCGGGCACTCCCTGCAACACGAGGACACCCGTAAAAACTCTTATTTCTTTCTGCCTGCCAATGCCACGCCCACTAGCAACACGATTTCCACTACCGTGCTCAGAGAAGCATTTAGCGGCATGCAAAGTAAAGTATTGCTATTCATGGACACGGCTTATTTCAATACCCTCGGAGTGAAATCCACAGAACTCAGTCCCGCCGATGTTGACGGTTTTGCTAATGAATTGAGCAGTCCAGAAAACGGCATCATCGTGTTTTCCTCTGCGGTAGGGACACAGTCCTCACAAACGGAAGAGGGGGGCCATCATAGCCTATTCATCACCGCTTTGCTGGAGGCTCTGAACGGTAAAGCCGACCACGATGGGGACGGACAATTGAAGTTACTGGAAATGGGAAACTACGTTTCTAGTCGGGTCAGCGAATTAACTGAAGGCAAGCAGACTCCAGTGTTGGCGGTACCGGAAACGATGGTAGATTTTGTAGTTGGGACGGTAGTGAAATCACCGCCATCGAAGGCCACCTCCATGATGGAAGACGAAGCGGATGGGAGTGCGAAATCCGAACCGGCTCGGCAAGCACCGAAGTAGGACGGTGAGTTTTAAAAATTCAACGCCGAGAATTTCGGAGGGGCTGTTTATTAAAAAATTTTTGCATTCCTAACGTACTTTGCGTTTCCGTGGCATTCAACGATAATGGCGTAGATACAAATCGGCTAGTTCTTTGAATTGGCCGTCCACCCGCTCGAAAAAATATTTGTAGGATTCGCAAAAATGGTTATGCCCGTGGTCGCGCGGATCATGAAGTCGGTCTTTGATGCAACCGCCATAGCACAACTTTACCCATTGGCAACGCCGGCATTTTTCGCCATAATTTGCTTTACGTAGGCCAAAGGCGATATGAGCGGGTGAGTTGAAGGCCTGTTGCAAAGAGATTTCATGCAGATTTCCCAGGCGAGTCTCTTCCGACACCAGAAAATCGCAGGAAAACAAATCGCCATTGTGCTCCACCACGAGATATACATTGCATTTTTCCTGCAAAGCGCAGTGATTCCGGTACCATACCAACATAACGGTGCATCAGGGAATCGAAAAACCGAACCGAGGTTTTTTGCTTGAGGTGGCGATAATCAAAGTCTTTGTACCAACACTTGAACACTTTGACCAAAAAACGCCCGTATTGTTTCGCGGTGACGGAAAACGGTGCGGCCCGATTGGGATGTTTGGGATCTAGCTCCACCACCGGGCTGAATTGCATGAAAATGAACCCGTTGTCCTTGAAAAACCGATAAATTTATTCGGGGTACTGTGCCGAGTAATCGGTGACAGTCGCCAGCACATTCACCGGCACCTCTTGCTGCATCAGCATTTTAGCGTTGTTGAAAACGGGGTGAAAGGTGCCGCAGCCCTGGCGGTCCAGGCGATAATGGTCATGTATAGGTTGCGGGCCATCTAGAGAAACTCCGACCAAGAAATTTTCCCGCTTGAGAAATTTGGCCCAATCTTCGTTCAATAACATGGCATGGGTTTGCAAGGCATTGAAAAAAGTCCGGCCTTTTGCGTAGTGTTTTTGCAATTCCACCGCGTGACGGAAAAAATCTAAACCCATCACCGTGGGTTCGCCACCTTGCCACACAAAAGTCGGATAATTGGAGCATTCGAACAGTTGCCGGATGAGTTTATCCAGAGTGGTTTCATCCATTTTATGGGTAGACGGCGAGCCTGTGTACAAATGTTGTTTGTCCAGATAAAAGCAGTATTGGCAGTTCAGATTGCAAAAAGACCCGATAGGTTTAATAATAATACTGTGTAAAGTACTCATAAGACTTCCCCGTTATCAATATCCTATAGTATAATTAATTCCTTAGAAAAGGAAACTGCACCGGTAGGCACCCACCGCCATTAAGTTAAGGAATAGAGTTATTATAAATCAAAAAGTTAGTAATAAACGTTCAATTAGCGTTTACTTATCATTCAATTACTTAGACATTGACCTCAATTCTTTACCCGTTGGGATGGCATGAATACTCAACAGTCACTATCATCTCATCTGAAAAAAGGTTTTAGGTATTGGCTAAAAGACAAAATTCCCTATTTTGTGGTCATTTTTCTGACCCTTCTCTTCATCGTCATCTTTTTCTTCTGGCGGATATTCATTATCGTCCACTCCGGGGAAGCTGGGGTTTTATACCGGCTCCTGACTACCGGTACCGAAATCAACTATATTTATTCCGAGGGCTTTCATCTCATCTGGCCCTGGGACATTATGTACATTTACAATATGCGGGTGCAAACGGTACTGCACGAACTGACTGTATTGACTAACCAAGGTCTGCCGATTACCCTGAAACTGGCAATTCGCTTCCGCCCTGAATCCGACATGGTAGCCCTGCTGCACAAAAACGTGGGGCCAGATTATGTGGACAAAATCATCATCCCTCAGATAGATTCTGTATTGCTTAGAAACATCGGCCAATTACGGCCGGAAGACGTGTATAACAATAAAGAAGGCATCCTCAATAAGATCATGCGGTTGGCAACCGAGGAAACCAGCCGCAAATACGTCACTGTGGATGACATCATCATCCGTTCGGTGGAACTACCACCATTGGTGCAACAAGCTATCGAAGAAAAGTTGGTGGAAGAACAAGTCTTGCAACGATATACCTACAAGTTGAAAGTTGCGGAACAAGAAGCTAAACGCAGAGAAATCGAAGCTAAAGGGATTAAAAACTATCAGGCTATCATCTCCGAAACTATTTCCGAACCGCTGATTAAATGGCAGGCTGTCCAGGCGACTCAGGGGCTTATCGAATCCAATAACGCCAAAGTGGTGATTATCGGCGCGGGCGAGCAAGGTTTGCCCGTTATTTTGGGAAATCAATGGAATGCACCCACTACTCCGCCACCCGCCGATTCCCCGGCCTCTCCCCCCTCAGCTAAATCCCCCTCAGCTAAACAACCCCCGGTTAACTAGCTAATCCCACCATAATGACCACCTGCGTTTATTCAGGTCTGTTGTGGATCGTTGTGGGGCTGTTACTTTTGTCTGCGTGCTCTTCTTCCCCGGAAGAGCATACTAGAGAAAGAACCAACCTCGCAAAAATTGAGGATGCCTTGGCGGAATGCCGATTGTTAGTGCTTCAGGACCAATTCAAACAAAATAGTGAGGATTGCAAGGCTTTTCTAAACAAAGACAAAGAATGTGTATCTTTTCCTGAGCAAAAAGAGGGCTGCATTCAATTAATCGGTGCCTCAAATTACAACGCGCGAAAAATGGACTGTCAGAAACTTCGTCATCAAGAGGGGAACTGCGCCAAACTGGTGGAGACCGAAATTTCTTCCTGGTTCACAGAGATTCCTTCCTGGTTCTATAATGCAGCCAAATTGGTTGGGCTGGACTGGAAGAAAAAATCTTGGATTGAGAGGATACGGGCATTTGTCTCGGAAATTCATCTTGGCGTAATCTGGTCCGGTTATGATAGAGATATCAGTTTTCTCAATGGCTTGAAACTGGCGGTGGAAGAAATCAATGACCAGGACGGCGTACTCGGCAGAAAACTTGCCATTCACATAGAGACGAGTAGTATGGATTTGGATAAGTCCCGTGAAATTGCCAAGCGCATGCGTGATAATGAAAAAATCCGCGCGGTTATTGGGCGTCAAACTTCTTCCTTAACCATTCCCTTCAGTTACGCATACGAGAAAAGTAACATTGTATATCTTGCCGTGTCCGCCACCAATAACAACGTCATCCGCCACGGAATGCGTTTTATTTTCCGCCAACTTCCCAATAACGACGATTTCGCCAAAGCACTGGTCAATTTTTGTGTGCTGAAAAACTATCAGAACTTATCTTTGCTGTACAGCCGCGACAGTTATAGTGAAGAATTGTCTTATGCCTTCCGAGATTATGCCATTGAACATAACTTGAAAATCGTGTTTGAAAAATCGTTTTTCCAGGAGCAGGAAAATTTTATGGACATCGCCGCAAACATGAAAGAATTAAAGCTAGATGCCATTTTTTTAGCGACCCAATCTTCGACTGCGGTGCGGGTGGTAGAAGATTTGCGTGGTATGGGGATAACCGCACCTCTAATCGGTTCCGACGCATTGGATTCAGATACCTTCGCCCAGGCCGTAGGCGAAGAAGGCAACGGCTTAGTGGTGCCTTCTATCTACAATCCGTTTTCTAAACATCCTGAAAATATCCGTTTTGTCAAAGCATATAAAAATCGCTATGGCCACCCGCCGGACACCTGGGCCGCGCAAGGATACGACGCGGTCAGGTTGTTGGCTTACACGATGAGCAAGGAAGTGCACTCCACCATACCGGTGAATATCACTATGGGCCTGCGCTACATGCGACCCCAAATTGGGGCCACCGGCATGTATGCCTATGAGAACAGCGGGGAGTTGGTGGAGAAGCCAATTTATTTCAAAGAACTGCAACACGAAGAATTTATCTTGTTTAAAAATACCAAACAAGAAGAAGAGCAAATCCAACAGACCCAACAGATTGAAATCGTGGATGATAGAATTATCCTGCGTCCAGAAAAACCCAGCGAATCTATGGAGGCCATAAGCGCATTTTAACTGGTATGATTAAAATGGAGGTAATTCGCGTCGCCGGTGTTGTCCTTGGTAATTGGCCAGCGGTTAGTTCTGGTGTCCGGTAAATAAAGAAGAGTCCTTGTTATAAAATTTTATGTAACTATTTACCCTTACTAGCTATGAACCGAAAATTGTGTCAGGATAATCATTAAATTACCAGCAATCTTAAATTTGAAAAAATTATTCATATTTTTAATCCATACCGTTTAACCAAGTGGTAATACGCAGGTAATACGCAGGTAATACGCAGGTAATACGCAGGTTCTTTGAGGGATAACCTTGGATGCCGGCATTGACATTAGGCTGAATAATAACAAAATATCATTGCATTTAACTAAGGAGTTAACTTATGACAGACACACTAACTGTGCAAGAACCCAATGCACCCGAAACGGGCCAATCTCATCGCGATGAAAGTGTTATTCTAATCAAAAACTACACCATAGCGTCCTTAGCCCCAGCAGTGTTTCCGTTCCCATTATTAGATTTGGCGGCATTGACCGGCATCCAGTTAAAAATGTTGCATAGCTTAAGCAAAGTCTACGGTGTAGAATTTTCTGCGGAATTAGGTAAAGCCACCATCGCATCCCTGGTGGCCAGCGTGTTGCCGGTGGCCGTTACCCCGCTGTTAGCGAGTTTAGTGAAATTTATTCCTGGAGTAGGCCAAGTTTCCGGGGTGGCGAGTATGTTGATTCTGGGGGTGGCTTCTACGCACGCACTGGGCATGGTGTTGGTGCGGCATTTCGAGGACAGAGGCGATTTTTCCAATTTCGATGCGCAAACAGCGAAAGCGTACTTCGAGGAAGAATTCGAGAAAGGTAAACAAATTGCGGCGGAACTGAAACAACAAGCACAAAAAGGGCTTCATCCTCCGCAAAAATCTCCCCCACTTTCTTAGCTGTTGAATAACCAGTCGGGTTAGCGGAGGAGTCGGTACAAAAACTAAGCGGCTACGGGAGCAACTGCTTTTTCGACTTGCTCTGCTTTCTTACGGTTGGCGCGATTAGCCATGGCTTTGCCAAAGTAATAAGCGCCAATACCTAACAGCAGACTGCCCACAACGACGACACCCAGCGGATGAGCGGACAGATAAGCCATGGTAGAGCCACCGGTAACTTTAGTGCTGGCGGTGGCGGGTACAATTTGCGTTTCACCCATGGGTAAACTCCTTTAAGTAATTTGCTAAACGATGAACGGAATAGCCTTTAGGGAAAGCAAAGTAATTATAAATGATATTTTTCTGTATGACTATCAAAGATAAAGTTTTAGTATGAGTTTATATCATTTCATCAAACAGGAATCCGAGATTGTCAGCAATCGTATTGTGTTCATGCTGATTTTTTCCGGCTTGGCTACTGGTCTTTTGGTCTCCGTGATTAATCATGCGGCGGATACTGTGCTCACGCAAACGGTGGAAGGAAGGATACTGTTTCTGTATTTAGTGGTTTTCCTGCTCTACATCTACACCCAGAAATATTCCCTGGCGAACACGATTTACCCACTTGATAACGCCCTCTATAAACTGCGCCTGCGCCTCGTTGCCAAAGCCGGGTCATGTGACTTGCGCGAATTCGAGACCATTTCTAACAGCGAACTTTACCATCAACTTTCCCACGAAATCAATTTAGCCGCCCAACTGTTACCGTGGATCACGTATTCAGCGCAAGCCACGGTGATTTTAGGGTTTTGTTTAATTTACCTGGCGTGGTTGTCTGTAGCCAGTTTCTTAATTATTTCGCTTACCCTCGCGGTAGCCGTGTTATGGCACCTGTTTGTGGAAAAGCCGGTACCTCATGAATTCTGTAGTATCACTGCTAAAGAACTGGAGTTTTCCCAACTTTTAGAAATCCTCTCACGCGATGCTGGAGAACTTAGACTTAATCACGCGAAAAGGAAAGATTTTCTCGCGTCTGCGCAAACTATTTCAACACAAAGTGAAGAACTGAAACTAACCGTGGACAAACAGACCATCAGTTCCATCATGTCTACCAGAATCGTCTTGTTTATCTTACTTGCGATTTTCTTGTTCATTGTACCGATTTATGATCCAGATGAGGTGGAACTGCTTTTCAAAATCACCGTGGTCATATTTTTTATCATGGGTCCTATTACGCAACTGGTTTATGCCCTGCCGTTGTTATTACGCCTGGATGTCGCCTTGTCTTCAGTTTATGCGTTTGAAGCACGTCTAGATACAGCAAAACCGAATTACGGCGGGGCAGAGGCAGAAAATAAAGGGTTTGCTTCAGACTTCCAGGAACTCCGCCTAGCCAGCGCGAGTTTTGCCTATTCCAGCGAAAAAGGATTATTTAAGGAAATCAATTTAATCGTCCACCAGGGGGAAGTTATTTTTGTCTATGGCCCCGGTGGTAGCGGCAAGACCACCTTGTTGAAGTTGCTGTGTGGTTTATATGCTCCGGATACCGGCTCCATGTACGTAGACAAGCGTAAAGTAACAGACCTCGATTACCCCTATTATCGTCATTTATTTGTGAGCGCTTTCCGGGATACGCCACCACCCAGCACAATACCTACCTCCCAAACCCCACCTGACCCAGCCTGGGTTCAGGCCTTGTTGGAAAGAATTGGCTTGAAGGAAACGGTGGAATACGCGGATGGCCAGTTCAACTATGCGCCCCTGTCTCACACTCAGCAATGGCGGCTGATGGTAGTTTCCATGTTATTGCAAAAACGTCCAATCTATCTCTTTGACGACTGTAGTGGAGGCAGAGATGATGAATTTACCCAATTGTTTTATGAAGAAATCTTAGAAGATTTACGCAATGAAGGAAAAACGGTAGTCGTAGTCACTCAAAACAAGCTATTTTTTCATCTGGCTGACCGGGTTTGGGAAATCCATAACGGCGAAGTGCAAATTTCAACGCCTGCTAACGATTCATGATTAAAAAGGAGAGTGGAAGTAATGAAATAAAGTCGCCGATTTTCATGGGTTACCGTATTGGTATGATTTATTGCCTGACCGGTATTCGCCGCAGCTTCACTCACACAGAGATAGTGGTGAGTGGGTTTCCAGAGAAGAAGTATTGAAGCTAAGAAATTGTCAATAAATAACTTGCTTATTTTATTTGGACTAGACCAGAGTCAGGCCAACTGGTGAATAAAGATACTCAGTCGTGTTTGGAAAGAAACGTTGAAATCAGGGGGCTATTTGCTAGGTTCTGTTGACCTTTGATAAAGGTGTATAATAGCCGTATGTCAACAATAAGCTTCAAGAATGAACCATGGGCCAAACTACTGAAGTTCTTGCGCTCTACTCGCAAAGTTTAGGTGGGTCAGGAGGAGCCGTGCCGCTGTTTTATGGAAGGCGTGCTCTGGATCGTCCGCAGCGTTGCCCAATGGCGGCGGTTGCCGGAACCGTACGGCCATTGGAATAGTGTCTACAAACGCTTTGCCCGTTGGAGCGATAAGGGGATTTGGCACCAACGGCATCAACATTTTGCCGATAACCCGGACATGGAACATCTGATTCTCGATAGCACCATTGTGCGTGCTCATCCTGGTGCCTCTGGTGTCTTAAAAAAAACGAAAGTCAAGCTGAGCAAGTATTAGGACGCAGTAAAGGTGGCTTTAGTACCCAAATTCATATTTAGTGTTGATGGCCTGGGCAATCCGCTACGCTTTAGTTTGAGGGCGGGTCAACGGCATGATATCACGCCAGCGGCTGAATTCAGAAAACCGGCTAAACTCGACCAAATATATTAAATTTTTTGTTTCTAAACCCCGTCCACCTTGAAATCTAAAGTTGTTAGGGTGAGAATTGCACCTTGGTTTAGCTGGAAAATGGCGGGGGTGAAGAACGAGGTTAAAGGTAGATTATAGCCATTGAGGACAACAGCGGGATAGCTTGAGAAAGCTGGGATTGAATGCGGAACACCCGCATACTCGTGAGCGGTTCATGGCGCTTTACGAAATCAGCGAAGGCAAGAATGTCAGCCGCGTTGCCTGAGAGACCCACCGAGCACCGCCAACCGTGATGGAGTGGGTTTACCGTTACAACCGCAAAGGAGTAGCGGCATTATTTTACCGACGCAGTGGCGGACCTCCCCCCGGTTTGCCCAGAAATAAAGGGTGCCTTGGATGGAGTGATTCGGGATGCCTTGAAACTCGCGGTCGTACCACCGGAGCGCCAGTTCCCCCCCAAGCCCCGCTGGACATTGAAGCGTCTGTTAGCCTGGTTGAAAGAACGGTTTGACCTCGAATGCTACCGAGAAAGCGTGCGCAAGGTGCTTAAGAGTCTTGGATTTTCGTGAAAGAAAGCGTGTAAGCTGTTGAACAAGGCCAACCCCAAAAAGCGCATGGAGTTCGGTGGGCCAAGCTCAAAAATTTTCTCGAGAAGGCTTCCCACGGTGAGCATGGTTACCTCGACGAGGGACACCTTCATTTTGACCCAGCAGCGGAAAAACGACGGTTTTCAACTTAGACGGGGTTTAACTAAAAAAAACTAAATAATAACTCACACAAGACTCATCCATTCCTATTTTATAATCGTGGTGTTAGTCTTATACTGTTTTAAATAGTTCAACATATTGTTTTAACTTTATAAGTTAATTCATTAATGTCTTTACCATTCTACCTAAAGAAATAATTATTTGACGATTAAGATGAAACTGGCTGGAGATAATTCATTTTATTATACCCCTTAACTCAGGAGTTAACTGTTTATCGTGATTCGACAAATCTTAACACTAGCTGCTTACGTTGCTTTAGAAGCTTTACGTACTCGTTTTTTTGCAGTTATTGTGATACTACTTTTCATTAGTTTTGGATTAGCTGCTTTTTTAGGTCAAGTCGCTATTATTGAAACTCAAGCCATACAAAGTAGCTTATTAGCCGCTTTCTTGCGACTGGGTGCGGTCTATGTGATTAGCTTATTTGTGATCACGAGTATGGTACATGAATTTCATGATCATTCTATATACCTGTTATTGTCTTTGCCTATCCAGCGTAGTACCTATTTTGTGGGCAAATTTAGCGGATTTGCGCTGGTTGCTTTCATTACAGCTACTTTATTTGGGGCGGCATTACTGATCTATGTTCCTTATCAACAAGTGGGATTATGGACATTATCTTTACTTTGTGAATTACTTATCGTTACTGCCTTAAGTTTATGGTGTGTTCTCACTTTCCATCACGCTATTCAGGCCTCTAGTGTTGTATTAGGATTTTATATTTTAGCTCGGAGTATTGATGCCATACAACTGATGGCACAAGGTCCCTTAAATAATTCACAATCTTCACTTGATCAATTCGTTAATACTTTAATTAAGTTGTTAGCGATGTTATTACCTAATTTGGAACGTTTTACTCAATCTGAGTGGTTAGTTTATCATACTGGAAATTTAAGTAATTTAATTGAAATCGTTTTACAAACGGTTATTTATGTTATTTTATTAGTGACTATGAGTTTATTTGATCTTTATCGGAAAAATTTATGAATGAGCAACAACGTTCTCTTCATTGCATTCCAAAATCATTAATCGTATTATTAGTTACTCTTTTGGGTTTGCAAATTGCGTTGCATTATCAGTTACCACCACCCCGTTTGCAAGTTCAAAAACTGACCCCACCTCCTAGAATAGAATTGCTACGCGTATTTAGTTTAGGTGATCCCATTATGGGCGCCAAAATACTTATGCTATGGTTACAAGCATTTGATAATCAATCTGGACAATTTCTTTCCTATAAACAACTTAATTATACTGCTCTGCAACAATGGATGGAACAAATTTTGCTACTTGATCCTCAAAGCCAATATCCTTTATTAGCAGCAAGTCATCTTTACTCCACTGTGAAAGAACCGCAGAAGCAAAAGCAAATGCTTGAATTTGTTTATAATCAGTTCTTTGTTGATCCGAGTCACCGGTGGCCATGGTTAGCCCATGCGATTATCGTTGCTAAGCACCGTCTACGCGATCTGCCTTTAGCACTAAAATATGCTCAAGCCATTGCCACTCATACAACAGATGATATGCCCGGGTGGGCACAAGAAATGCAGATATTTATTTTAGAGGACATGGGAGAACTAGAACAAGCTCGTTTAGTTATAGGAGGAATGTTAGCCAGTGGTAAAGTGACTGACTTAAATGAAATTAGATTTCTTAACGATAAATTACGTCATTTAGAAGAAAAATCAAAAGAATATACGAATCATAGTGAATTAAAACAATCCCAATAATAAAGGTGTAATAAAAAAGTCCACCTTTCAGTAAGTTGAAAAAACCCTAAGGTACGCTATAGTTGTATATAGGCAGTAAAAAAAGAAAATGATACTATAGTATAGTAAGTTTATAAAATTAAAAATACAGAAGTTAAGTAGAGATAAGTATTGAGAGAGAGAAGATTGTTATAATGATGTTAATCAAGTTAAAAATACCGACTTAAATAACCGTGCTCACTCATTTATGGAGGTCAACAACATGAAAAAGCAAGCGGGAATTACGCTAGTAGAAATTGCTATTGTGTTAGTTATTATTGGATTACTTCTCGGCGGTGTTCTGAAAGGACAAGAAATTATCACTAATGCTAAAATTAAGAATTTAGAAAATGATTTTAATGGCATCACCGCTGCCATCTACAGCTATCAAGATCGATATCGCGCTTTACCAGGTGATGATAAACGCGCCAATAAACGTTTTGTCGGATTAACCACCACCCAAATAGGAAATGGTAATGGTAAAATAGAAGGTGCCTTTAATGCCGGTGTGACTGATGGAATCGATAATGGCCAACCTACAGGGGAAAGTCGCCTATTTTGGCTACATTTACGTAGTGCTTCACTTATCAAAGGCGAAAGTAGTACAAGTGAAATTTTATTACCTACTAATGCTTTTAATGGAGTAATTGGGGTGTCATCTGATCCCAATGCTGCTACTAAACCAGTTAATATGTCAGGAATCTATGTGGGATTTTCCCAAATTCCCTTGAATGTTGCTATAATTATTGAATCCCGTTCAGATGATAATATTCCTGGTAGAGGAAGTATTCAAACAGATGATACCGCTACTGACTATACGAGTATAACAAAACCTGAAATTAATATGTATTTCACTTTATAATCTATAGATAGCTAAATAAATACATGGTGAAATTGTTTTCATGGTGTAATAATAATGACGAATGAGTGAGTGACAGACCCTAGTTCACATACACCAATAGGAAAACATGACCATGAAAAGGCAGGTGGGGTTTACGTTAGTAGAAATTGCCCTCATAATGGTTATTATTGGCTTACTCTTAGGTGGCATTCTTAA
Organism: Thioploca ingrica; assembly: GCA_000828835.1. Taxonomy (GTDB): domain Bacteria; phylum Pseudomonadota; class Gammaproteobacteria; order Beggiatoales; family Beggiatoaceae; genus Thioploca; species Thioploca ingrica. The sequence continues at coordinate 3,329,646 of AP014633.1, read as the reverse complement.
AGGACGAGAAATTATTATTAATGCTAAAGTTAAAAAACTTGAGAGTGAGTATAAAGAAATTACCGCCGCAATTTACAGTTATCAATATCGTTATCATGCCTTACCAGGAGATGATAAATCCGCGACTAAAAGGTTTAAATTGTCCAGTATCACTCCAGAAATAACGACCATTACGAATGGAAATGGCAATGGGAAAATCAGTGGCGATTTTGATGATGCTTCTGAACAACCTGATAAAACTAAAGAAAGTCGTCATTTATGGGCACACTTACGCTTAGCTGAGTTAGTACAAGGTGAACCAGGCTCAACAATACTTCCTTCCAATCCCTTTGATGGCGTAGCCGGTGTTTCTTATAATACTATTTCATATGATGACAGAATTCCTATCACGATTCCCGGTTTGTTTGTTGGATTTACCAATATACCTAATCCTATTGCTATCATCTTAGAATCTCGAAGTGACGATAATGAGCCTCATAGCGGTGATATTCAAACGGAAGAATTTGATTATACTGATAATACCATAGAACATAAAATCTATTTTGCGTTTTAAATATCGAAATTAGTGTGAAATAAATTTAGTGTAAAATGAATTATGAAGCAACCTGGATTTACATTAGTAGAAGTAGCCCTAGTGATAGTCATTATTGGTTTGCTAGTCGGTGGCTTTTTTAAAGGCAAAGAGTTGATTACGCAAGCCAAAATAAAAAATATTGAAAGTACTTTTGAAAGCGTAGCCAAAGCACTTTATACCTATCAGGAACGTTATCATGCTTTACCTGGGGATGATAAAGAAGCCACTCGGTTTGACCCCAACATTATCATTCCTAGCACTCAAAACGGTAAAATTGATGGTTTATTTGATTCAACTATAGAAAATGAAGAATCTCGTTTAGCATGGTTACATTTACGCTATGCCGGCTTGATTCCCAAAACTTTTATTGATAATCCACAACAAAGCAATTCTCAATTACAAGAACAACCTCGGAATATATTTAATGGGATAATTGGTGTCTCAAACGATTTAAATATCAATGGCGCTCGACTTAAAATTGGTGAAAGGATGCCCGGAATATTCGTTGGATTTACCAATATTCCAGGTGATATTGCGGAGATTTTAGATTTAACACAAGATGATGGTTTAGCAGATAGTGGTCGTGTTCGTAGTAATGAGGCTAATTATCAAGATAAAACTTTAGTCTATAAAGTCTATTTTTATTTATAATAACCAACGTGTTCCAACAACTTTATCAGCTTATTCCCCAAGCGGTTATCCTCCTTTCAGATGAAGAAGTTCGTCCCTATGAATGTGATGGTTTATCTGTCTATACCGAGCGTCCTGGGGTAGTTGTTATCCCCAATACTCTTGAAGAAGTTAAAGCCGTTCTCCAATTTTGCCATACTCATCAAATTCCCCTGGTTACTAGAGGTGCGGGAACCAGTTTGTCGGGTGGTGCCTTACCACGTAAAAATGGCGTATTACTCAGTCTAGCTAAATTTAACCGTATTCTCAAAATTGATCCGGTTAGCCGAATGGCAAAGCTGGAGCCAGGCGTACGTAATTTAGCGATTTCACAAGCAGTTGCTCAATATGGCTTATATTACGCTCCGGATCCCTCTTCTCAAATCGCCTGTACCATTGGAGGTAATGTTGCCGAAAATGCCGGTGGTGTTCATTGCCTTAAATATGGTTTGACTGTTCATAACATTTTAGAACTTAAAGTGCTGACGATTGAAGGTGATTGGCTCACGATAGGTAGTCAAGCATGGGATACACCGGGTTATGATTTATTAGCTTTAATGACTGGCTCAGAAGGTTTATTAGGCGTTATTATGGAAGTTACCGTTCGGTTAAGGTCTAAACCCAAACAAACGGGTGTACTCTTAGCCGCTTTCCATGAAGTCACTCATGCCAGTGTAGCGGTAGCCGATATCATTGCAGCCGGTATCATTCCCGCCGGACTAGAAATGATGGATAATGCCGCTATCCAAGCAGCAGAAGATTTTGTTAAAGTAGGCTATCCAGTAAAAGCAGCGGCTATTTTATTATGCGAACTAGATGGCAATAATGACGAGGTTGACCAACAACTTAAGCAAGTATCTTCTTTGTTAGAACGTGCTGGTGCGGATGAAATTCGTTTAGCCCAAAACGAGCAGCAACGTCTCCAATTCTGGGCCGGACGTAAATCAGCATTTCCAGCGGTAGGGCGAATTTCTCCGGATTATTATTGCATGGATGGGACTATTCCACGTAAACATCTATCTAAAGTATTACAACGTATTAGCGAGTTAAGCCAACAATATCAGTTAGCGGTTGCGAATGTCTTTCATGCGGGTGACGGTAACCTTCATCCACTTATCTTATTTGATGCTAATCGAGCCGGTGAATTACAACGTGCTGAGGAATTTGGCGGAAAAATTTTAGAACTTTGTGTTGAAGTGGGAGGCACTATCACGGGTGAGCATGGGGTAGGTATCGAAAAGCTGAATCAGATGTGTATCCAATTTAATACAGCAGAACTCAATCAATTTCATGGGATTAAATCGGCTTTTGATCCCAGGGGTTTACTTAATCCCAGTAAAGCCATTCCAACTTTACATCATTGCGCTGAATTCGGTGCTATGCATGTACATCATGGGCAATTACGTTTGCCACAATTAGAACGTTTCTAAACTGCGTTACCCGTAACCCCTTGTGGTTAGGAGCTACGGGTCGTTAATTTCTAAAAATTTACCAAATGAGATCTGTCTATTCGTTTATATCGGAAAGCATTTAGTCGCTTGCGGACCTTTAGGTCCTTCTGTTGATTCAAATACTACCGATTGTCCTTCAGTTAAGGTCTTAAAACCTTCTTTTTGAATACTGGAAAAATGAACAAACACATCTTTGCTGCCATCTGCCGGCGAAATAAAACCAAAACCTCTGGTTTCATTAAACCACTTTACGGTACCTTGCATCATACCTATTAACCTCATTTTTACAACTTAAAATCTACCCGGCTGGGTAGGATACTTCAAAAAATGCTGAAATAAGACTTTAATAAAACCAGATGTTTCTATAAGGCCTTTATTTCAACGAATGCAGTGTGGCGTTAATTCGAGAAAGCATCTCATTCGGACGACTAAACACTACACAGGCAAGTGTAGTATATTTTTTAATTCCCTACAAGCATTTAAACATTTTTATTCTAATTAAATTGCTATTCGATTTATTTTTCAATAGAAATTTTTCTCTTTTAACCCAGAATCAAAAGTTCAGCGACGTTGTCGTAAGATAAAAAATTCATTCCTAATAGAATACCAAGCGGATATTCTTCTTAATCCCAATTTTTTCATGGGTTACTTTCCCCCTTTAGCAATAAAAAAAGGGGGATTTATAAAATAATTGCGGTTAAAGTGCTTTTATACTTTGCAACAATTCGGCGGCCATCTTTTGCCCATCACCATATAACATACGGGTATTATCGGCATAAAACAATAAGTTTTCAATTCCCGAAAAGCCCGTGCCCCGCCCGCGTTTAATCACAATAACATTTTTGGCTTTATCGGCATTCAGAATGGGCATCCCATAAATGGGACTGCTAGGATCAGTGCGTGCGATGGGATTGACCACGTCATTGGCGCCGATGACTAAAGCCACATCGGTTTGTTCAAATTCGGCGTTGATCTCATCCAGATCATAAATCATATCATAAGGAACACCGGCTTCTGCCAGTAAAACATTCATATGACCAGGCATTCGTCCCGCGACCGGATGAATCGCAAATTTTACTCGTACTTCACGTTCTACTAGGGCTTTAGTCAATTCCCAAATTTTATGTTGCGCTTGTGCTACCGCCATTCCATAACCGGGGATGATAAGAATTTGTTGCGCATAAGCCATCATAATAGCGGCATCATTAGCATCAATGGGCTTGAGGCTACCCTGCACATCGGCTTCAGTCATTTCCTGACCGCCGGTGGCACCAAAACCACTAAACAACACATTGCCTAAAGAACGATTCATCGCCCTAGCCATCAATTGGGTTAGCAGGGTACCCGCCGCACCTACGACTGTACCGGCGATAATCATCGCTGCATTACCCAGCACAAAGCCTTCAAAACCCACCGCCAGTCCAGTTAAAGCATTGTACAGTGAAATCACGACCGGCATATCGGCTCCGCCAATAGGTAAGGTCATCAGAATACCAAATAATAAAGCGAAACTAAAAAACAAAATGATGATAACCGTAGCGGTAGCTGGACCTTGAATAATGATAAATACCCCTAACGCTAAGGTAATAATAAATAAAACTAAATTGATCAGTTGCTGATTTGCAAAAAGCAAAGATTTTTTCATTATGCTTTGCAATTTGGCAAAAGCGATAATAGAACCGGAAAAAGAAATGCTACCGATGATAGCACCTAATACCGCTAAAGTTTGCGCAATTAAACTATGTTGAGTTCCTTTAATTAATTCGACCGCAGCAATTGTCGCCGCAGCACCACCACCCATACCATTATAAAGCGCGATCATTTGCGGCATATCGGTCATCGCGACATGTTTAGCCAACCACCACGCCGGCAAGGCACCGACCATAATCGCCATGACAATTAAGCCGAGGTTACCCAAATTGGGATATAAGAAAGTAACTAAGGTGGCGAGTACCATGCCCATACCTGCCCAAATGATACCGCCTCGCGCCGTGACTGGCGAACTCATCCGTTTTAAGCCTAAAATGAATAAGACCGCTGCTAAAAAATAAAAGCCTTCAATCAAAACATTTTGCCAATGAGTTGCTGAGGGTTCTTGAACTGCGAAGGGTGGAGATTCAGAAACCGTGACCGGGGTGGGTACGGGAGGAACTGCTAACCCCGCTGTTGTTGTGGTTTCAGCCAGGTATAACGACACGTCATTAGGATGATTCACTTCGCCCCTCCTTTACTGCTTTTAAACATTTCTAACATCCGTTCAGTGACCACATAACCGCCTACGGCATTACCCGTTGCTAAAATAACACCAATAAAACCAATCGTCTGTTCCAAAGTCGTATCAGCATGTCCTAAAGCAACCATAGCACCGACTAACACAATACCATGCACAAAATTAGAACCTGACATTAGCGGCGTATGCAAAATAACCGGAACGCGAGAAATGACCTCATAACCGGTAAAAGCGGCGAGCATGAAAATATAAAGTGCAGTAAATCCTTCGATCATAGCTTAGCTCCTTCTACTAACTGACGGGTTGGTACGTGTTTAATTTCTCCAGCATGGGTTAAAGTGCTACCCACAATCACTTCGTCTTCCCAATCAATTTGTAATTCACCGTTCTTAATCATAAGTGACAGTAAATTAAATAAATTTTTGGAATACATTTCACTGGCATGAAGGGGAGTTTGACTCGGTACATTTAACGGACCATGAATGATCACGCCCTGATATTCTACCGTTTTACCCGGTTGCGTTAATTCACAGTTGCCTCCGCCCTCGGAAGCAATATCAATAATCACGGCACCCGGAGTCATGCCCGCCACCATTGCTTGAGTAATAATTTTAGGTGACGGACGTCCTGGTATAGCCGCCGTGGTAATCACCACTTGGGCTGCAGCCACATGTTTTGCTAAAATGGCTTGTTGCTGTTGCTTTTCTTCCTCAGTCAACTCACGGGCATAGCCGCCTTGCCCTTCCGCTTTAATGGGCATATCAATAAACTTCGCGCCCAAAGACTGCACTTGTTCTTTAGTAGCCGCCCTGACATCATAAGCTTCTACCATTGCACCTAAGCGTCGGGCTGTCGCAATGGCTTGTAACCCTGCTACACCAACGCCAATGATCAATACCTTCGCTGGGCGAATGGTACCAGCGGCGGTGGTTAACATGGGAAAAAAAACACTCGCTAAATCAGCCGCCATGATAACCGCTTTATAACCGGCTACCGAAGCTTGAGAAGATAAGGCGTCCATGGATTGGGCACGAGAAATACGAGGTACGAGTTCCATAGCTAGACTGGTAATTTTTTTATCGCGCAGTTTAGCGACTCGTTCGGGATAATGGTGCGGTGCCATAAATCCGATTAATACCGTTCCGGCTTTCATCTGCTCGATTTCGGCTAGCGTCGGCGGCTGTACTTTCAAGATCACCTCCGCCTGCTGATAGACCTGCTCGGCAGTGTCAACCAATTGGGCATTTTGATACGCCGTATCCATAAAATACGCGCTTTTACCCATATCTTTTTCTATAACAACCTTGACGCCAAGTTTAACTAAACGAGTCGCAATTTCGGGTACTAAAGCGACTCGCCGCTCTGCTGGCGTCTGTTCTTTGGGTACCGCCACACATATTGGCATGCTGCTATTCCTTTTCAAAATGAGGTTTCAACCAAAATTAAAGATTCTTTACTTTAACACAGTGAAGTTGTTCATCATATAATGGTGTTGGCAAAGCAGCAATGGGTAAGCTATTTTAGCTGATTCTAGGTATCAATCGTTTGGACCGTTTTACGCTATGATAGTTCGGTAGCTACAGAGTTTTTTAAATGTCGGGAGTGTTTTTTATTGAAGTGAAGTCCAAACCGAAGCAGGAAGAAAAACGTTGCAGCAGATGCTCATTAGCTGTGCTGATTTTCTAATTATCGATGGAAATCAACCACCGCTGTGAATTGGGTGCCAGCAGTTATCATCGGGTGCGTTAGCGGTAACGCACCATTCAAAAAAATTTATTGGCGTTCTGGGGCGAATAAATCTTTAAAGAAATCCAATAAATTATTACTTTTCAAATCTCTAAATTCACCGGCATCTAGGAAAACACCATAACAAGTGGGACAGCCTTCAAACCAAATATGTGGTTGGCGGTTGTCTACCATTCGTAGCATTCCAACATGGCACTTTGGGCAAGCAATTTTGCCCATCTCATTGAATTTTTTACCTACCTTGGCATCGCCATTATCAATTATTTCGGAACCTTTGAGTTTTTCGAGTGCTTCCCGCTCCAGCATATCAAACCAAATACCTTTACAATCGGTGCAGCGATCAACAGTAATTTCTTGATAAGTCACTTTTTCCATAATAGCATTACATTTGGGACAATTCATGATGTCATCCTCAATTTTAGATTAAAAGTTAAGCGTTAAGTGAAATACTAAAAGTGAAGTCGTTATTAGTTAACTGATGTTACGTACGGCTGCTTTATTTCCCCTTTTTTCAAAGAAAGAACTGGGAAAAATCGTTGGGTGCGTAATGTAAGTAAATTAAATAACTAAAAAATAACCAGCATAAAATTCTAACCCGCTCTTCCATCTACTCTTGCTCGTAAAATCATTGGCATATAGCGTAAAAACCAGGGTAATAAACAAATTAACCAACTGCCAGCAGTGACTATATTAATCATTAAATTCATTTTATCTAGCCCAGGTAGTTCTGCCGCTATACGTAACCAGGCGATTACGGAAACACTTAAGAAGCAAAACCAAGTTAAGTTATCAGCAACTAAAACACGCCCCGAATGTCCTAAAATGACTCGCGAGGACATACCGATAATAAGAGAAGTAATAAATCCAATGGTTAACGCATGTAGAGGCGCTCTGCCCAGCAAAAATTGACCAGACCATAATAGAACTAGGCTCTGAATATTGTAAAGTAATAGGGCAATACCGAGCCATAAAAAAGCAATATGTAGCATCGCTAACAATCGTATCGTTAAACTGCGCTTTAAATCCCAAAAGAAACTATGATGGAAAGCTAATAACATCAAAGGAATATCAAAGATAAGTCGCCAAGCGAATAGTCCTTGCATTTCTAAAATTAGATGTCCAATCACACTGATTCCCATGAGAGGTAAACTCCAAGATGGTTGTACTACTTGATAATGCGGGAGTACACAACTACTAAAGTAGGGAATCATCCGATGGCACACCGTTATTAAAATCGGCAGTAAGTACAGCCACACCCCTGCATGGCGAGCGAGATCTAAGAAAAAATGCTGTTCCGTTACTAACCACCAAAAATAGGCTAATACACCTAACCAACCCGCTAATAAAGCGAAATTAAGAACACTTTCGTAATGCTTGTCTCTCGCCGGTGCCTGCCAATAGACTTGTAATAACGCATAAAACGCTACTCCCCAACCCATTAACAAGAGAATGATCCCGGTAATCAAAATCGCTTTATTTGTTAATAACCCGATATAAATCAACAGGACAGCGGTAATTAATAATCCAAAAGCAAGCACATAGCGGTGATAAGAGATAGGTTGCCCATTCATCCAGCGTGGATAAGTGGTCATTAAGAAGCCGAAAATAAAAAAGGTGGGAAATCCATATACCATGAGAATCACATGACCCCAGGTACTCGCAATTGCAGTGGGTATCGTAATCCCAATCCCAGAACGTCCCAGTAATTCGTTTAACCACCAACCGATAGTTAAGAGGAGTTGTAATATTCCCCCAAAGAACATGAGCCGATGGGGAGCCGCTGAAACTATTCGCCATAGTGAGGTCATTGGTAAGCCGGTAAAAAAATAAGTTAATCAAATTACAATGAATTTTTAGTGCATTAATGTAGCATAACGCACCCTATCTGGGTTGACAAGTAAACAAAAGGGCTTCTAGTGCTTAGTCAAGCCCATTTTGACCGGTATAGAAAATAATTATCTTTTAATAGTTAAAAACGGGATAACCTTGTGATAAAATTTTAAGTTTTGCTAATTCTGTAAATTAAGTTAGCTGACTATGTCCTTTAACACAATAGAAGAAATTATTACTGATATTCGGCAAGGTAAAATGGTCATCCTCATGGATGATGAAGACCGTGAAAATGAAGGTGATTTAATTATGGCGGCCACCCAAGTCCGGGCCGAAGATATTAACTTTATGGCCCGTTATGGGCGAGGATTAATTTGCTTAACCTTGACTCGAGAACGGTGTCGACAATTACAACTCCCCCTGATGGTTAATGATAGTCGCGCGCCGAATGGAACCAATTTTACCGTATCAATTGAAGCAGCGAAAGGTGTCACTACCGGTATTTCGGCAGCAGACAGAACTGTAACGATTCGCACGGCAGTTGCACCCAATGCTAAACCTTCTGATCTCGTACAACCGGGACATATATTTCCTATCATGGCACAACCCGGTGGGGTCCTGCGGCGTGCCGGACATACCGAAGCCGGTTGCGATTTAGCTCGCTTAGCCGGATTAGAACCGGCGGCGGCTATTGTGGAAATTTTAAATGAAGATGGTAACATGGCTCGGCGTCCCGATTTGGAAGTTTTTGCTCAACAACATAACTTGAAAATCGGAACCATTGCTGATTTGATTCGCTTTCGAGTTGAACATGAAAAAACCATCGAACGGGTAACCAGTTGTCGATGGCCAACTGAATTTGGCGACTTTAAACTGGTTGCTTACCAAGATACGATTGATGATGTGTTACATTTTGCCTTGGTCAAAGGTGAAATTCAATCGAATGAACCGATTTTAGTCCGCGTGCATATTCGCAATGCGTTGTGTGATTTAACCGCCAGTGTCCGCGAAGAATGTGGTTGGCCATTACGTGAAGCGTTACGAAGAATTGCACAAGAGGCCTGTGGAGTCGTGGTAATCCTTGAGCAACAAGAGGAATCTAAGCTGTTGGTTAATCGTATCTTGCATTACTGTCGCCAAGATCAAGGAGAAGATTTACCCGCACAACCACCCACCAATGAATTACGTACTCACGGTCTAGGCGCACAAATTCTGTCAGATTTAGGGATACGTAAAATGCGAGTCCTGAGTGCACCTAAAAAGATGCATGCCATTTCCGGCTTTGGACTGGAAGTGATTGATTACATTTATAATGAGAAACCCAATCCATGATAACCTTTATTGAAGGTCATTTAACTCAGGGTGATGGCCCCTATGCTATTGTGGCCAGTCGTTTTAACAGTTTTATTGTCGAGAGTTTACTGAGTGGTGCGTTAGGAACTTTAAAGCAGCATGGTGTAGCAGACCATCAGATTACGGTGGTGAAAGTGCCGGGTGCCATTGAATTACCCTTAGCCACTCAACGTTTAGCCGCAAGCAACAAGTATGTTGCTATTATTGCCATTGGCGCTATTATTCGAGGTGGTACACCCCATTTTGATTATGTGGCTGGCGCGTGTTCTAAGGGTCTGGCTCAGATTGCTTTGCAATATAATGTCCCGGTTACTTTTGGAGTACTCACCGTCGATACGATTGAACAAGCCATTGAACGTGCCGGTACTAAAGCGGGGAATAAAGGCGCCGACGCAGCCCTATCAGCACTTGAAATGGTCAGCCTATTACGGCAGTTAGAATCCCTTTCCTAAAAAATCCCGTTGTTGGTTTGAGGAAAATTTTTTCTTAAAACAATACCAGCCTCAATAATCTTAGTTCACTTTTTCGAGAAAAATAAACAGTATGAATAATTCGATAGAAAGAGAAAAATTTTCTCCTTATGCGCGTAGTGCAGCACGCCAACGAACTTTACAAGCCTTATACCAATGGCAATTTACTGGACAATCTACTCAAGTCATTGAAACGCAGTTTTTTGAAGAACAAGAGATGGGTAAAGTGGATATCCCTTATTTTCAAAAATTATTACATAATATTCCTAAGTACGTTAACCAGTTAGATGCCGCTTTTACTCCCTTCCTGGATCGTCACATTGCACAATTGGATCCCATTGAGCTTGCAATATTACGAATAGGATGCTATGAATTAACCTATTGTCAAGATGTTCCTTTTAAGGTAGTCATTAATGAAGCCGTGGAATTAGCTAAACGCTTTGGCGCTGAACAAAGTCACAAATATATCAATGGTATTCTAGATAAATTAGCTCATCACCAATTAAAAACTAATCAATTGGTTGCTCATAGTTAGCCTACACTTATGATATCGATACGTTCTATTCTACTGTTAGTGCTCTTGTGGATTATATGGCGATTAGCTCAAAGCTGGCATCATCGAGTGTTAGCCAATCAGCAAAATAACCAGGCTTCACCGCCGCTGACTCCACAGAAAACGACGATGATGGTGCGTTGTCATCATTGTCATTTATACCTTCCCAAAGAAGAAGCGCTTCAGTTCGGTGAAGCTTATTTTTGTTGTGAAGCTCATCAACGTGCTGCCCAACAAAAAGGCTATGTTGGAACACACTGACCTGACTGCACCGCTGGTTCAAGACGAAACCCCGGTACCGGCTTGGAAGCCACTTTATTTATTCAATATTTATCGTCTTACGATTGCAACTCTGCTGGTTATTTCCTTCATAGCGGATTTTTCGCCCAGTTTTCTAGGACAATTTGATGAGCGACTATTTTTAGTAACCGGTTGGTTTTATTCTGGTTTCGCTTTTGCGAACTTTTTTACTATTCAGCGCCGCTGGCCTTCTTTCCACATTCAAGTATTGGCACAAGGTTTATTAGATATTTTAGCGATTACCCTACTGATGCACGCCAGTGGTGGTGTTTATAGTGGCTTAGGGATGCTGTTGATTGTGTCGATTGCGGGTGGAAGTTTATTAACTGAAGGGCGAACCGCTTTCTTTTTTGCTGCTGTGGCGAGTTTAAGTGTGTTAGTTCAAGTCACTCTCGTTGGACTGATTTATTATGGGATATCTTACACGGTGTACACCCATGCGGGGATGTTAGGAATCAGCTTTTTTACCACCGCTTTTTTAGCCCATATCCTAGCCAAGCGAGCTAGAATAAGTGAAGCACTCGCTAAACAACGTGGTCTTCACCTACAGTATTTAGCACAATTAAATGCTCAAATTGTCCAAAATATTCAATCTGGCATTGTTGTTATTGATAGAATAGGAAAAATTCATTTATTTAATAGTGCAGCACAACGGTTACTCCATATCAGTAAATCACCCACTGGACATCTTTTGAAATCGATTGCGCCGCAATTAGCTGAACAAGTCAGAAATTGGCAAAAAAGTAGTCAAACAACGTCATCTTTATTTCGCCCTGATACTGGCGAAGTTGATTTATTAGCTAGTTTTATCAAATTGACTCGGGGAAAAAGTGCTAACCTATTAATCATGTTAGAAGACGCAACTCTGACGACTCAACGTGCTCAACAATTAAAATTAGCCTCATTAGGTCGTCTAACGGCTAGTATTGCGCACGAAATTCGTAATCCATTAAGCGCTATTAGCCATGCTGGTCAATTATTAGCGGAATCCTCGCTTATTTCTCCGGCTGATCTTCGTCTGACACAGATTATTGTGAACAATTCCCGACGGGTCAATTCCATTATTGAAAATGTTTTGCAGTTAAGTCGGCGTGATCCACCCAATAGTCAACAGTTTTCTCTAGCCGCTTGGTTACAAACTTTCATAGCGGATTTAATTAGTCAACAGGGTTTGGCATCAACCGATATTCTTTTACACGTAAAGGACACTGGATTTGAGATTAGTTTTGATCCGATTCATCTTTATCAGGTACTAGCCAATTTATGTGAAAATGGGTTACGTTATAGTCAAGGTAGTCCATTATTTGAATTAACAATGGGTTATAGCGAAGAATCGGAGCGTCCTTACCTGGATGTATGTGATCATGGTCCCGGTATGACCGAAGAAGTTAAGGCACAAGTGTTTGAACCTTTTTTTACAACCAATTCCACTGGGGCTGGTTTAGGCTTATACCTCGCTAGAGAAATTTGTGAAGCTAATCAGGCGGCTTTACACCTGCTCGCCCATTCGCCAACCGGTTGTTGTTTTCGTATTACTTTTCCAACTATCAGTGATTAGTTATTAATCCGGCACTATTCACCAAAACTGAATGGGTAATGAAATATGTTAAAACCACTTTGCTTAGTTGTCGATGATGAACCCGATTTGCTTGAACTGTCAGTAAGAACTTTAGAGCCTAACATGGATTGTCAAACGGCGAGTGATTTAAAGCAAGCTAAAAAATGGCTTCAAAAGAGTACTTTTGATTTCTGCTTGACTGATATGCAATTACCAGATGGTAATGGTATTGAGTTAGTAGCTCATATTGTCCAACATTATCCGGATACCCCGGTAGCGATGATCACCGCCTATGGAAATGTTGAAGCGGCTGTTCAAGCCCTTAAAACCGGGGCATTTGATTTTATTAGTAAGCCAGTCGATGTTCCGCAGTTGCGTAGTTTAGCTGAGACCGCTTTACAGCTATCAAAAATTTATCAGAGAAATAAGTTAGTTCAATCAGAACAAGATTCGGCCAAACCCGATCAAAATCTATTGTCTAATCTAGTGGGTCGTTCAACTGCCATGCAAAAACTACGGAGTCAAGTTGAAAAACTGGCTCGTAGCCAAGCGCCGGTTTGTATCAAAGGGGAATCGGGTAGTGGTAAAGAAGTTGTGGCGCGTTTAATTCATGATTTAGGTCCTCGAGCCGATATGCCTTTTATACCAGTCAACTGTGGTGCTATTCCGACAGAATTAATGGAAAGAGAGTTTTTTGGTCATAGAAAAGGGAGCTTTACCGGCGCGGTAACCAACAAACCCGGGTTATTTCAAGTAGCCAATGGTGGCACCTTATTTTTAGATGAAATTGCCGAATTACCTTTGTTAATGCAAGTCAAATTGTTACGGGCTATTCAAGAAAAACTAATTCGACCGATTGGTGCAACTACCGAGATTCCAGTTAATGTTCGTATTTTAAGTGCGACCCATCGTGATTTAGCTAATTTAGTTAAATCTGGGCAATTTAGACAAGATTTATTTTATCGAATCAATGTCATTGAAGTCTCTATTCCCTCCTTGCGTGAACGTAAAGAAGATATTTCGGATTTAGTCGACCATATTTTAACGCGTTTTAATTCATCAATGGCTGGTATTAACCCAGGTGGTTATACTGACGGCTTTATCCATAAATTAGAAGAATATCATTTTCCAGGGAATGTACGCGAATTAGAAAATATAATTGAACGGGCGATGATTTTGTGTGAAAGCAATAAGCTTGATTCTACCGATTTACAGTTGCCCAAAAATCTTCAAGCCGATCCAGAACCCAAAATTTCAGCACCAGAAATTCTAGAACTAGAAACTCCAGCACCAGAAATTCTAAAATCAGAAATTCCAGCATCGAAAGTTCTAAAAGATGAACCGGTTTCTTCTCCCGCTTTATCTCATGCTTCTGTCACTAAGTTGTTGTTGCTTAAAAATGTAGAGGAACGGACTATTAAAAAAGCATTAAGACAAACGAAGGGTAATAAAACGCGAGCGGCTGAGTTATTAGGTATCAGTTTCAGTGCATTACGCTATCGGTTAAAAAGACTAAGTGAAAAAAAAGGTCGCCGCAAATAAACGTTTAATCACTTCATTCCAACCATGAAAACTATCACCGCAACGATTATTAACTCCCTTATCGGTAAAGAAATCCCTTTACCCACCTATTCTACTACTGGTTCAGCCGGTATTGATTTACGTGCTTGTATCACCGCACCACTCACCGTACCCGCCGGTGAAACTCGAATTATTGGGAGTGGTATTGCTATCGATATTCACGATTCTAATCTGGCTGCGGTGTTATTGCCACGTTCTGGTTTAGGTGTTAATCAAGGGATTGTGTTAGCCAATTTAGTCGGTTTAATTGATTCAGATTATCACCAAGAAATTAAAATAGCGATTTGGAATCGTAGTAGTACTGATTTCACTATCAATCCCGGTGAACGAATTTGTCAAATGGTATTTGTTCCCATTGTTCAAGTTAATTTTCAATGGGTAGCGCAATTAGAAGCCAATGGTAGGGATGGTTTTGGTTCTACCGGGGTTTCTTAAACTAGATTCCTCATCACCTAAAAGAAGCCAAGCAGGTCGGGTTAGCAGTAGCGTAACACGACATTTTATGCTGATGCAACCGGATAGCCAAGTGAGCGGTACAGTTTTTATTAAGTTAAGGGCGAACCGATGTGTTCGTCCTAACATCCAACCACTTAACTTAATGGCAGTGGAGCGTAGGGGGCGTTAAGCGTAAACAAAGTCCCCATCATCAGTTATAAAATTTCAGGATAGAAATCCTCATCAAGCAATTGCTTAATGGTATAGGGGCAAGAATTAGGAAAAGTTGACTTAGGTAAACCGGTTTCACTCACTGCAACTTTTAGAGCATCAGGGTAAGCGTCAAGTATTGCCTCTGGCAATTTACCGTTTAAACTCGGACTCTGTTTTAAGAGTTTAGTCATTTTGGTACGTTGCTCAGTAATCGTGCCACGCCAGCTACCACCCGTAAAAGTTACCCATTGGTCTTGTAGTTGTTTATACTGATATTGCCATTTCAATAAATGAGCGATTAATGGGATAAAACGATTGACTAATTCCCGCCGATTGCTTTTGCCCATGTCTTCAAGTTCCTCAATTAAGTGGTCAACATCAATTTCTTCTACCCTACCTTGTTTAAGTAAGTTGATATGTTGTTGTATCCAAGCATCAAAATCTTGTTCATATTCAGCGACTAAGTTACTCATAAAAATTCCTAATACGCAGCAAGTAGCCTGGATGAAACGAAGTGAAATCCAGGAGAGGATTATGGTTTCCCTGGATTCCGCTATGCTTCATCCAGGCTACACTCGCTTTAATTTACTAAAATTTTTTATAATTCAATTTGTAAGCGGGAAATATCCGCGATTTGTAAAAACAATTGCCGAATTCGTTGCAAGAAAGATAAGCGGTTAATCCGTACTTTGGGATCGTCGTCCATCACTAACACATTATCAAAAAAATTATCCACGGCTACTCGTAAACCAGCTAACTGTTGTAATGCAGCTTGGTAATCACCGCTTTGTAGCAACGGGGTAATGGTTTGGCTGACCGTTTCCATTTGCTCATAAAGTTGGCCTTCCGCTAAATGATTGAAATAGGTCGGATCCAGTGGTGCATCAAAGGATTCTTCGGCTTTTTTCAAGATGTTGTGAATCCGTTTATTGGCACTGGCTAAGCTAATCGCTTCGGGTAATTGGCGGAAGGTTTCTACACTCAGAATCCGGCGATTAGCATCTAACGGCGAAGTGGGACGAGTGGCTAACACTGCATCAATGCTATCGTAATTGATGCCTTTATCTTGATAGTAACCGCGTAATCGTTCGAGTAAGAATTCAAATACTTGTTCGCTGGCATCGGCTTGCAAGCTATTGGGTGGATAAGTGGCTTGCGCTTCTGTTAATAATTGGTTAACGTCTAAAGGCAGTTGACATTCAATCATCATCCGCACGATGCCAATGGTTGCTCGGCGTAAGCCAAAGGGATCTTTATCGCCAGTCGGCGGTTGACCAATTCCAAAGATACCGATTAAGGTATCCAATTTATCGGCAATGGCTAAAGCTTGTCCCAATACCGTTTTGGGAAGTTCATCACCCCAAAAACGGGGCATATATTGTTCACGTAGGGCTATAGCAACATTTTCAGTTTCTTGATCATGGCGAGCATAGTAGCTACCCATAATGCCTTGTAATTCGGGGAATTCGTTGACCATTTCGGTTAACAAATCGCACTTAGCTAATAGCGCGGCGCGGATCCCTTGTAATTCCTCGGCGCCTAATTGCTGGGCAATTCGACCGGCTAATTTAGCAACGCGCTTGGATTTATCGTATAAGTTACCTAATTTGTTTTGGAAGATAACCGTTTTGAGTTGTTCTAAGCGACTTTCTAGTGATTTTGCCCGATCTTGTTTCCAAAAGAAGGCGGCATCACTCAAACGGGGGCGAATGACGCGTTCATTACCGGCGCGGACTAATTCTGGGCAGCGGCTTTCAATATTACTGATAGCAATGAAACAGGGTAATAGTTGACCGTCTTGATTGACCACATGAAAATATTTTTGATGTCCTTTCATGGTCGCAATTAATGCCTCTGGAGGAATTTCAAGAAATTTTTCATCAAAGCTACCAATAATAGCCACCGGCCATTCGACCAAACTAGTCACTTCGTTAAGTAATGCTTCCTCAATCACTGCCTTTCCGCTAATTTCTTCGGCGGCTTCTTCCACTAAGATGCGGATTTGTTCACGGCGATTGGCAAAAGTCGCCATAACATAGCCTGGTTCTTCTAGTTTTTTAGCGTATTCGTCAGCGTGAGTTAAGGTAATGGGCTGCGGATAGTGAAAGCGGTGGCCTCGAGTTTCTCGGCCACTGGGTATACCAAAAATATTGGCTTCGATAACTTCTTGCCCAAATAAAATCACGATCCAATGAACCGGGCGCACAAATTCAAAAGGTAAATTACTCCACCGCATCCGTTTAGGAATGGGTAACGCCGCTAAAGCGGTTTCAATGATTTCTGGAACTAAAGTCGCGGTGGCTTTACCGGGTTGGATACTGCGATGAATTAACCAAGCGCCCTTATCCGTTTCCAATTGTTCCAGCGCTGCAAATTCAACCCCACAAGAACGTGCAAAGCCAAGAGCGGCTGGAGTCGGTTGGCCGGTTTTATCAACAGCGGCTTTTAATGCTGGACCACGTTTTTCAGTGGGTCGGTCCGCTTGCATAGTGGCTACCCCTTTGACTAAAACGGCTAACCGCCGCGGGGTAGCAAAAGGAATCGCCACGCTATAATTTAATTGTTGTTGTTCTAGCCCCGCACAAATGCCAGAGGCAAACGCTTCGGATAATCCGAGTAAGGCTTTGGGAGGTAATTCTTCAGTACCGATTTCAATCAGTAAATCTTGCGTTGTTGACATTTTAGGCCTCCTTAGCCGCACACATGGGGAAATTCAAAGCTTCACGTCGATCATAGTAAGCTTGTGCTACTGCACGCGCTAAAGTACGCACGCGTAAAATGTAACGTTGTCGCTCAGTTACGGAGATAGCATGGCGAGCATCGAGTAAATTGAAAGTATGAGAAGTTTTAAGCATCATTTCGTAAGCGGGTAAAGGTAAGCCTTTGTCAATTAAGGATTGACTTTCACGTTCGTAATGATCAAATAAATTAAATAATTCTTTAATGGGAGCCTGTTCAAAATTGTAAGTGGACATTTCGACTTCATTTTGATGAAATACATCGCCATAGGTGATCCGTCCCAACGGACCATCGGTCCAAACTAAGTCAAAAACGCTGGCTACCCCTTGTAAGTACATGGCAATACGTTCTAAACCATAAGTAATCTCACCGGTGACGGGTCGGCATTCTAATCCGCCCACTTGTTGAAAATAGGTAAATTGAGTAATTTCCATCCCATTGAGCCAAATCTCCCAACCCAGTCCCCAGGCACCGAGAGTCGGTGATTCCCAATTGTCTTCGACAAAGCGGATATCGTGTACTAACGGATCGATCCCCAACATTTTTAAAGAACCCAAATATAAATCTTGCAAATTGAGCGGCGATGGTTTTATAACGACTTGATATTGATAATAATGTTGTAATCGATTCGGATTTTCTCCATAGCGTCCATCCGTCGGGCGACGGGAGGGTTGGACATAAGCCGCGCTCCACGGTTCTGGACCGATCGCGCGTAAAAAGGTAGCGGGGTGAAAAGTTCCCGCCCCAACTTCCATATCATACGGTTGTTGTAGGACACAACCTTGATTTGCCCAATATTCTTGGAGGGCCAGAATAAGTGTTTGAAATGTAGTGGGTGATGACACAATTGCTCCTGAGTGTACAATAATTTTAAAGCTTTCCAGAAAAAAATGGGTGAATAAGTATAACGATTCAGGAGCAGCTTGGGTATGTGTGAAGCCGATCGATTTATAAACCACTTCAGCCAGGTCGGTTGGCAACGCCTTCTTGATTTTGCTGAGGTACTTATCGCCGCTGTTAACAGTTCTTACTTTTATTTGTCATAATTAGTTTAGCTTTTTTTTGCGCCGCAGTTACTCTCTCTCTGAAAGCAGAGGAGGAAGTAATTTATTCTTCTAAACAGTCAGTTAAAAATTAATCTATGATGACCCAGCATAATTACTTAAGTGCGTTAAATCCTATTTTTACTTATAAACCGCAGCAACGCCAAAATTGGGGAAATTTACAAGGCAGTAGTATCGGCTTAGTCATTAGCCAAATTGCACAACAAGCCCCTTTAATGGTGATAACGCCGGATTCACTTTCAGCACAACATCTCGTTGAGGATATTCAATTTTATGCTGAGCCCACTTTATCTCTACTCAGTTTTCCAGATTGGGAAACTTTACCTTATGATCATTTTTCGCCTCATCAAGATATCATTTCGGCCAGATTAACGACGCTGTATCATTTTCCGGAAATGGTCACCGGGGTTTTGGTTTTACCGGTAACCACCTTAATGCACCGACTTGCTCCCACTGATTACGTGAGGGCCAATAGTTTGCTAATTACCACCAAGCAATCTTTCCATTTAGAAAATTTTCGGCAACAACTGGAATTGAGTGGTTATCGGTGTGTCTCACAAGTGATTGAACACGGTGAATTTGCCATCCGCGGGAGTTTATTAGATTTATTTCCGATGGGGAGCCATTTTCCTTATCGGATTGATTTATTGGATGATGAAGTCGATAGTATTCGCCAATTTGATCCGGAAACCCAACGTTCTCAAAACGTTATCCATGAAGTTCGATTGCTACCAGCCCGCGAATTTCCACTTACCGAACTGGCTATTAACCATTTTCGTAGCCAATGGCGGATTGAATTTGGGGGCGATCCAACGCGTTGTTCAGTTTACCGTGAGATGAGTAACGGTTTAGCATCGGCTGGAATTGAATATTATTTACCGCTATTTTTTGCAACCACGCAGACTCTGTTTGACTATTTACCGCAACACAGTGTTATTGTTACTTTACCGGGCGTGTTAACCGCAGCCGAGCAGTTTTGGCAAGAAGTCAATGCCCGTTACGAACAATTGCGCCATGACATAGAACGCCCAATCCTCGCACCTAATAAATTATTTTTACAAGCTAATCAAGTTTTTGCTGAATTTAAAGCTTATCCACATATCACCTTGTCTGCAGACCAAACGGAGCCAAGCCATGATATCCATTTTGCTACCCTTGCTCCACCTCGATTGCCAGTAGAAGCCCGTGCACCCCAACCACTAGCCGCGTTTAAAAATTTTTTACAAACCTTTTCTGGACGGGTACTCATCGCGGCTGAAACGACCGGCAGACGGGAAAGTTTGTTAGAATTACTGAAAAATCATGGCATCATCCCTACTTTAGTCGATAACTGGTTGGCATTTTTAGCCGCTGATGCCAATTTATGCTTAACGGTTGCACCGCTTGAGCAAGGTTTAGTCCTCGAAAAATTGCCAGCCGCTTTAGTAGAGAAAGGCATTTCGTCCTTAGCGGTTATCACGGAAACACAACTGTTTGGCGAACGCGTGGCTCAACGCCGCCGACGCAAAAAGAGTATTCAACGTGATACCGAAGTCATTGTTCGTGATCTGACGGAATTGAGTATTGGTGCACCGGTAGTTCATGAAGAACACGGTGTGGGTCGTTATCAGGGATTGATCACCTTAGAAATCGATGAGATGGCGGCGGAGTTTTTGCAACTAGAATATGCTAACCAAGATAAATTATATGTCCCAGTGTCCTCACTGCATTTGATCAGCCGATTTACCGGGATGGATCCCGCTCACGCACCTTTACATCGCCTCGGTTCTGGGCAATGGGAAAAGGCTAAGCGTAAAGCAGCACAACAGGTAACGGATGTCGCCGCTGAATTACTGGATCTGTATGCCCGACGTGCCGCTCGACCCGGACATATCTTTAAAGTCTATTCAACTGAATATCAGGCGTTTGCCCAAGCCTTTCCCTTTGAAGAAACCCCCGATCAGCAGGAAGCCATTACCACAGTACTAGCGGATATGTCTTCACCTCAACCGATGGATCGGCTCATTTGCGGTGATGTGGGCTTTGGGAAAACGGAAGTAGCCATGCGAGCGGCTTTTGTAGCTGTTCATGATGGACAACAAGTCGCCATACTGGTACCCACTACTTTGCTTGCCCAACAACATCACCAAACTTTTCAAGATCGATTTGCTGATTGGGCGATTCGCGTCGAACAATTATCGCGCTTTCGCTCTAAAAAACAACAAGATGAAACTTTAACAGCGGTAGCGGCTGGGCAAGTTGATATCGTGATAGGTACGCATAAATTGTTACAAGAGAATATTCAATTTAAACAATTGGGTTTAGTGATTATTGATGAAGAACATCGTTTTGGCGTAAAACAAAAAGAACGGTTTAAATCATTGCGGGCAGAAATGGACATCTTGACTTTAACCGCGACCCCGATTCCGCGGTCGTTAAATATGGCTTTGTCTAATTTGCGCGATTTATCCATTATCGCTACTCCGCCTTCACGTCGGTTAGCGATTAAAACGTTTGTGAGAGAATGGCATGCCCCTTCGATCCTCGAAGCGATTTTACGAGAATTAAGGCGCGGTGGTCAGGTTTATTTTCTGCATAATGATATTGAAACCATTGAAACCATGGCTCAAGATATCGAAAAATTAGTTCCAGAAGCCCGGGTAAAAATCGCACATGGTAAAATGCGAGAACGCGAACTTGAACGGGTGATGCAGGATTTTTATCATCGTCGTTGCAATGTGTTAGTGTGTACCACCATTATTGAAACCGGGATTGATGTACCCAGTGCTAACACCATGATTATTAATCGAGCGGATAAGTTAGGATTAGCGCAATTATATCAATTACGTGGGCGAGTGGGTCGTTCTCATCACCGTGCTTATGCTTATTTAATCGTACCACCCCGAAAACTGATGACGCCGGATGCGATCAAACGTATCGATGCGATTGGTGCTCTGGAAGAACTCGGGGTGGGTTTTACTTTAGCGACCCATGATTTAGAAATTCGTGGTGCCGGTGAATTGTTGGGCAGCGAACAAAGCGGACACATGCAGGAAATTGGTTATCATTTGTACACTGAGTTATTAGAACGTGCGGTAGCGGCTCTGAAATCCGGACAACAACCCGATTTAGAACGTCCTTTATCTCAGCCACTGGAAATCAATTTACATAGCCCGGCATTATTACCGAGTGATTATTTACCGGATGTCCACACTCGCTTGATTATGTACAAACGCATTGCTAACGCCCCCGACTTACTTGCCTTAGATGATATTCAAGTGGAAATGATCGATCGGTTTGGTTTGTTACCCGAACCCGCTAAAGCACTTATTAAAATAACCGAACTTAAATTTAAAGCCATTACTTTGGGGATTCGCAAAATCGACGTGGGCAGCAAAGGCGGTTATATTTTATTTGATGATAAAACCCCGGTTGAGCCAATTACCCTCGTTCATCTCATTAAAGAAAATCCAGCGCATTATCAGATAAATAAACAAAATAAATTGCAATTTACGCTTGAATTGCCTACATTTGCAGAACGCTATCAAGCGGTGGAAAAATTTTTACAACAGTTGCGATAAGGGCTGTACTCAGTTTTGTCGGGTGATTTCAGGTTAAATATTAATTTCAACACTAATTGAGGATTACAATATGAAAAAAGCTATTTATGCAGTTTTTTTAGTAGGGATAATAGCCATATCGGCTTGTTCTAAGGAAGAACAACAACAAGCTGCGAAAGACATAAGCCACAAGGGAGAACTGGAAAAAGCCGAGAAAGTCCAAGGAATAGTGGATAACAAAGCCGCAAAAGATAGTAAAAAAACCAAGGAAGAAACTGATAAATAACTAAACAACGGTCTTTTTTAAACCACCCCCTTCCCCTCCTTAGCAAGGAGGGGAGTGAGGGGTGGTTGTCAACTTGATCCTTAACTTAATGGCAGTGAAGCGTAGGATGGGTAGAGGCACGTCTGTTTGCGCCGAAACCCATCCTGATGCTACGCTTGCTTCCGCGCTCTTATGCGGATTGGACGACATTTCAGTTGATGGTAACAATAAATTAATGAGGAGCCATAACTGATGGCAGAGCCAAAAACCACTCACACCGACACCCTCCCCAGCGGAGCTGAGATTGAAACGCTACCCGAACTCAAACGCGGTGCTGGCGAGGTAAGTAAAGGTAGAGAAGAAGTGAAAATTCCGAACGCCGGTGAAGCCCTAGAACCCCTAAAAATTTGGCTTAAAAGCCACTATAAACTGCGTTTTCGGGAACGTCAACGCATTGAAGCTTTCGTGGCTTACTATGCGGGTACCCAAGCGGAACCGATGCCTTTTGCTGGGCGAACTGAATGGTTGCAACGACTTGATCAGTGGTTAGCCCAAGATCAATCGCGGTTCTTATTACTGAGCGGTAGCGCCGGACGGGGTAAATCAGCTTTATTGCTGCATTGGTTAGCGCGAATTATCCCTCAGCAACCCGATCTCGCGATTCTCTTTCTTCCTATCAGCATTCGGTTTGAAACTAGCAATGAATTGGAGGGGTTACGCTTACTCCTTGCAGCAGTGTGCGATTATTTTTCCTCCTACGGGTTGCGTTTTTCATACCATAAACTCAACACGCATGACTACCGCAATGAATTATTTAGTCGCTGGAAAGACATGGCCAATGAGTCAAACCAACGCTATTTATTAGTCATTGACGGCATTGACGAATCTACTCACCACGGGTCCCTCAAGAAAGTCTTACCAACGGATCTTCCCGCCAATTTACATCTCTTACTCAGTGCACGCCATCCACCTGAAGAAACCGATGGAAAAAGCTGGTTTCAAAAATTGAGAATAAATGGAAAAAGCTGGTTTCAAAAATTGAGAGTAAGTGGTGAATTTTTAGAACTACCGTTGCTCACCCAATCAGCGATAGCCGAAGCGATTATTCAATTAGGTCGTCCTTTAAATGAACTTGCTGAACAGGAAACCGTTGTTAAAGAACTTTACCGCTTAACTGATCAAGGAGATCCGCTGTTGCTCACTTTGTGGATTGGGCAAATTTGGCAAAATCGCGAGACCGCACCCAATCTCACGGTTGATAAACTGCAACAATTAAAGCCTAGCTTTGCCGGTTTTTACAAAATCTGGTTAGAAGAACAACAACAACTCTGGAAAGCACAAGCGATTGAGATTTCTCCCCCTTATTTTAATCTTCTGATGGCGGTACTTGCATCGGCTTATGGCCCTTTATTAGAACCTGAATTAATTGCTTTACTCAAGCAAATGCCATCACTAATCGTCTGGGAAGAAGTCACGTTACGCAAAATCCTCACCACCGCAAATCGGTTAGTCGTAAGAGATGGCGAAAACCAGGGTTTTAGCCTAATTCATCCCCGCTTGAACGATTATTTCCAAGCCGAATTAGCCCAAAATCCCGCTCAGCAGCGGCAAGTACACGAAGCCTATCTCAATTGGGGTGCGCAGGTGGTCGCTGATCTTAACCAGGGAAGATTAATACCAGAGCGGTGTCCCCATTATTTATTGCATCATTATACCGAACATCTTGTTGTGGCTCATCTTGAACCTCGCTTGGCTTTGGAAAAACATTGGCTACCTTTGATAGAAGGCAGTGGTTGGCATCAAGCCTGGGAAGCCTATGAAGATACTTTAAGTGGTTTCTTAAGTGATTTGCAACAGGTGATTCAAGTACTTCGTCAATATCACCAAGCCTGTGACGAGCATGGGGAACGCACAGCCATGAAGTTAGCTGCGGAAGTGCGTTGTGCTTTGATTCGGGCGAGTATCCATACATTGATTCAATATCTTCCAACCACCTTGCTAGTCCAGTTAGTTGAAGCCAAGATATGGTCATTACCCAGAGCAGAACGAGTCATCGCACAGTTTGAAGATAGAGAACAGGTAGATTATTTGGTGGAGTTAGCTAAAATTGTTTTACCGGAAGACAAAAATCGATTACTACAACAAGCTATAACGGCTGCGGGGAACATTCAGGATGAAGAGTGTCGTACTAAAATTTTGATCACGTTGTCTTCTCTGTTGGCTGGCAAACCCCATCTACTGCAACAGACCTTGACCATTACGGAGAATATTCAGACGGCCGCAGGGAACATTCATAGTGAAGGGTATCGTGCTAAAGTTTTGATCACGTTGTCTTCTCTGTTGGCTGGCAAACCCCATCTGCTGCAACAAGCCTTGACCATTGCAGAGAATATTCAGTATGAAGGGATTCGTGTCCGAGCTTTGACCGCGCTGGCTCCTCAATTGGCTGTTGAACCACACCTCTTGCAACAAGCCTTGACTGCTGCGGGGGGCATTCAGGATGATGAGGATCGTGCCCAGGTTTTGATCGCACTAGCTTCTCAGTTAGTTGGCAAACCACGTCAACAAATCTTGCAACAAGCCTTAACTACCTTGACTATCACGGGAAACATTCAGCATAAAAAGTATCGTGCTCGAGATCGTGCTCAAGATCGTGCTCAAGCTTTAATCCTATTGGTTTCTCAGTTAGTTGGCAAACCACGTCGGCAAGCTTTGCGACAAGCCTTGATTGCCGTGGGGAACGTTCAGGATGAAAGGTCTCGGGCCAAAATTTTGACCGTGTTGGTTTCTCAGTTTGCCGGTAAACCACCTCGACGAGTCTTGAAACAAGCCTTGATTGCTGCGGAGAACGTTCAAGATGAAAGATCTCGTGCTGAGACTTTGGCTGCGTTGGTTCCTCAGTTGGCTGGTAAACCACGTCAACGAATCTTGAAACAAACCTTGATTGCTGCGGAGAATGTTCAAGATGAAAGATCTCGTGCTGAGGCTTTGGCTGCGTTGGTTCCTCAGTTGGCTGGTGAACCACGTCAACAAGTCTTGCAACAGGCCCTGACCGCTGTGGAAAATATTCGGTATAAACGGGTTCAGGATAAACGGGATCGTGCCAATGTTTTGGCTATACTGGCTCCCCAGTTGGCTGGTGAAACAGTTCTGTTGGAACAAGCCTTAAGCGTCTCCAGAAAGATTCAGGATGAATGGGAGCGTGCCCAGGTTTTGACCAAATTGGCTTCTCGGTTGTTCGGTAAACTGCGTCAACAGGTCTTACAACAAGCCTTAATTGCCGTGAGGAACATTCCGGAGGAAGAGTCTTGTGCCAAGGCTTTGGACGCGAAAATTTTTCTTGAAATTACTTTAGTAGCTCTTTTAGATAGAGAAGAACCTACTATCAGCAGTGCTGTATTAATTCAAAACCATCCAGATTTGCTCACTTATTCTCTTTGGGCAGACTGGCTCGGACGTGCTCCACTCAAACGCTCAGAACTATTTGAAGTTACTGAGAAGCTCTGTGCCGCCGCTATACAACTCACCGGCAATCCCCAAGAGGCCAACGAAATCGCCAGAGCCGTAATGGATGTGGTGCGTTGGTGGCCGTGAAGGTTTTTTCATTTTAGCGAGGAATAACCGATGACCCATTTAACTATCACTATCAGTGACGTTTTACTAGAAAAAGCCATTCAAAAAACCTCAGTGCAAGGTCTTTCCGTGGAAGAATTAATTTGTGATTATTTAGAGGACTATGTTTCTCAAAATACCAAACCCTCCTTTCGTCCGATTGGACTGGCAAAAGGAAAATTATCTATTCCAGATTCTTTTTTTGAACCCTTACCCGAAGAATTGCTTGATGCTTTTGAAGGTAAATCATCGTGAAAATTCTTTTAGATACTTGTAGTTTTCTATGGCTTGTAACCGATTCACCTCAGTTAACTATCTTTGCACGAGAAGTATTCAAAAATGTAGATAATGCTGTTTATCTGAGTGTCATATCAGCATGGGAAATGATGATAAAACATGGATTGGGTAAATTGCCTTTACCAGATGATCCAATGAGTTTTATAGAAATACAACGTCAATTACATCATATTGAAAGTTTATCTTTGGAAGAATCCTCAGTTTCACAACTCATAAAATTATCTTTTCTACTTCGGTGAAATCTATACTTAATGTTGAAGCAGTGACACCGGATCATCTTTATTGGCCGGACTTGGATATTGATTTAAGTCTTGAATCAATTAAACATCCAGAACGTTTTCCATTGAAAGCCGGCTAGGGTGAGTAACGTTTTTTTGTTATCCACCATTTATGCAGTAGATACACACCATAGGATGGGTAGAGGTGCGTCTGGTTGCGCCGAAACCCATCCTATACGTGGTGTGCAGGTAAATTTTTGCTTTCAAGGAAGCGGCTGACTATCAACAACAAGAAACTTCATGCCACTTTTAACACAGTGTGATTAGTTTGCCGTGCTGCGTAAAGAAGGCTGGCATAAATATCTTCTCGTTCTAAGAACGGGGTAATCTGCTAAAATTTCTTCAAAGGTAGCTCCAACACTGAACAATTCTAAAATATCACACACACGCAGACGTTTTTTTCTGATGCAGGGCTGACTACCACATTTGCCCTCTTCTAGGGTAATTCTATTGAGTAAGTTGTCCATCTGTTTCTCCAGAAACGCCTATAGAATCAATAAAAATTATTTTAACAGAATTTTTTCCTCGTTCCCAATATCCTCATTGGGAATGCTTAGAATCTATCTAACCGGTTGCCAAACTTTTAGATTTAACGTGGCGAACGAGTAATCCGCAAACGACTTTCCACCACTTGACTACGACTGGTAGCGGATTGTATCTCTGCAGTAAAACCAAGGCGACTCAGACGCTGTTTTAAATGTTCTAAAGCTTGTAAATTATCTATTTCCAAATAGAGATCGAATTGTCCTGGTTGATAGTCGATTTGCTTTAGATTGAAACCGGGCGTGTGTTGACTACACTCGCTAATAACAAGGTGATGGCGGTTGGTTTTGAATTTGAATAAGCTGGGTTTCATTCCTCAACCCAGCCTACTCGTGCTAATTTTGCTTGACAGAGAACAGAGTATCTATCTGGCTGTAGTTTCCCTTCCATCTTAGATAACTTTGTTCTGTCACACAAACCTCAAAGTCATCAATCTTAGAACACACTAGAGGACAGCAAGCATTTTTTTGCAAATTGGCAAGATAGGTAGGGTGAACGATATAAACAGTATCATGCTCAACTTTACCTTGTTGAAGATCTTTTAATAACTGTTGACAATATTCACCGGTTTGTTTGTCATCAAAGCGCGCCATTTGACCACTATTAATCGTCAAACCGTGGTGTCCCGCCAAATACGCAAAGGGTTGGTAAGGAGCAGCGGCTTCCCCGCAGGCACTTGGTGGAAACAAGGTAATATGTCGGTAATACGGGGCAGCTAATTCCCAAATAGCTGACTTGAGAGGATTGTTCCAAACCGATAATTGGGGATTCCAATGTAAAGCTGGGTTCCAACGGACTTGACGATGACTTTGATAGATTGGCCATAAATCGATAGTTTGAAAAGTTAAACCAAAACTGAGATAGATAAAGGCAGTCCTGGAAGGATTACGCTTGATTAACACACTGAGAATAGTAAACAGTAACAAATAATGAACTGGCCAAAAAAAACGTCCGGTGCTTCTAAACGTGCTCAATACTTTTAGCCACTCACTGTGCCACTCAATTAACACCTGACTGCCAACTGTTACCTTGTTACTGACAGCCAACATCGTGAAGAGGAAACTGACCACCAGCAAGGGAAGCAGATTTCTCAAGGTAGCACGTTGAACAAAATGCTTATTCAGTTCATACACTGCCACTATTCCCAGAACTAACATGCCGGCACCCAAATAATTGAACCCTTCGTATTGACCCTCTGTAGCAGAGGGTATATCTCTAAATAAGGCTGAACCTCCCCCCATTGCATTGAATGGAGAAAGCAAATTCATCGAGTAATATCCCAAACCAAACACTTCTAAGTTACTACTGCTGACTAGAAAATAACCTACCTGCCACCCTATGAATAAAGCAGTTACCCCCAATGCTATCAGTGGGAGGAGAGTGGAAATGAAAGTATTTTGCGTGCCCACCCAACCAACACGTATGTAAAAAGCGATCGCTAAACCTAACATCATCACGGTTAAATAAGGATGAATAGTAGCACTAAGGCTAATGAGCAATAACCAACTACCTAATTTTTGATAAGAAGAGCTATGATTCCAAGCTTTGAAATATAACCACAATGCCGCTAATAACAGCCAGTGGGCACATAAGGCGGGATGACCAATTCGTTGTACTAGAATAGGCGTGAGGATGAAAAAGAGACTGCCCACTGCTTGGAGGAGTAGATTCTTGGTGGATAATCGTAGCAACAATGCAGCAAAAATACCTTGCAAGATGAAACAAATCAATAGCCATAAGCCAATATATTGGAAGTCTGAGGGTAGAAATGAAGAAACTGGCTTCAATAGTAATGCTAATAATGGAATTGAATCCGTATAACCAATAGACGTTCCCATAGGGAACCAAAAACCGGTTATCTTCCCTAACGGGAATTGCCACGTCTCATTTCTAAAGATATGCCATCCTAGAAAGTGCCATTGCCAGTCACCTCTCATTAGCCAGTTAATTTGAGCCAGATCTACCATTGTTAGACCCAAGATATTAATAAAAAACAATATTCCTAATATAGCACCGAGTAGAATGGAAGAGACCGGGGAAGAACTTTGCGTCATTTTTTCTACTATCAGCAATGCGCCCAACAATGATAACAATAAATAATTACTAAGGTTTTCTAGGAAAGCATCGTGATTAACTCCAAAAGAGCCAACCGGGAACAGCAACCACAATCCTACGAACAAAATGGCGATGATGAACCCTATTATTACTAATAACATACCCCGCCGAGGTTTTGATAGACTCATCTCTCGGAAAAACAGGTTTGATCTTATTAAAGTAGTTCTGATTATTGACATATTTCCTCGTTCCCACGCTGGAGCGTGGGAATGCGTAACTTTAGGTCTGTGAGCAAGCTATCCATTGAATTAAATCCGCCCGATTTTGGGTTACACACTGTTTATTGTCCACAAAAATTAGCTGTTCAATGCCCATTAAATCTAAATCACCTAAATGATGATGAGTTACCCAGATAAGACAACGTTGTCCCCGATTTTTTTCTACCCAGCGTTTAAGTACCATCATAACTTGTTTGCGGGTATGGAGATCGAGTTGTCCAGTGGGTTCATCCGCAAATAATACATACGGATCATGAACGATTGCTTGTGCTAAAGCGACCCGTTGTCGCTGTCCACCGGATAATTGTGCCGGAAATCGATTTAAGAAACTAGCCGATTGGTTAATATCGTTTTTCTCGTTAGGTAATAAAACTTCATTTAAAGTATTTTTGGCGATGGGTAGGGCTGTTTCCCAGTCTTGACCTTGAAGCAACAGGGGATAAGCAATGTTTTCAATCACGGTGAGGTAAGGAGATAACGTACTGCCTTGGAAAGCAAAACCAAAATAATGGCGGCGCAAAGTAACAGCATCGTTAGAATAATCGGTCTGGATAGCACGACCACCCGCACCCCACGCAAAGATTTTCCCATCCGGAAAAGTCCAAGTAATTTCGCCTTGGCTAGGCCATTTCAGCGCCGCGAGTAAATACAGTAAAGTACTCTTGCCTTGACCACTGGGTCCCATCAGCGGCAACATGATGGCTGTGGTAGGAATGGCTAATTTTAGGGTGATATTTTCTAAAATGTTGTTGCCCACAGGTTCCCACCGGGTAGTAACTTTATCCAGTGTCATGCCCCAAGTCATCATGGTAAAAACTCTATCGGTAACCAATAAATCACTTGACCCCGAAAGGAGCGATCATAGCGATATTCTTCCGTTTCACCCATTTTTTGAGGCGGATCAAAGACTAATTCCGGAATCGCTTTGCCTTTTGGAGTAGCCAATGGACATTGTTCTGGTGGATAAGGTTTGAGGGTAAAGGAGACTTTTAACGTCGGCGCACTTCTAACATTATTTAACACTTGATGCATTGAATCCACCCAAGTAATGAGACGACGTAATTCACAGCGAGGAATTTCTTCAATCTCTTTGAGGCTATATTGTAATAGCGGGCTTTGGTTGCGCATGGGCAATCCGGTTTTGCGTTTCATTAATTCCGTTAAAGTTTGTTCCTCATCGGTATAAACCGGCGGTTTGCCTAAAATATCTTGAATTTCTTGGCGTAAGATTTTAATAAATTCTAAGCGTTGATCTTCCACTGGCCGAATTTTGACATCACTAAGTCGGCGGAGAATAGCGCGCCATTCATCGAGTTGAATAGCCGTTAAGCGAATTTCTTCGGCTACTTTAGCCTGAGTTGGAATATAAGCATCAATCACGCGATGATCAATTGAATTTTGACATTGTTTACCTAATTGTTGACACGCGGCTTTGTCTAATAATTGCCAATACAACACCGGCATATCGCCTTTAGCCAGCCATTTGTTAATGATATTTTCTAACGAATCGCCACCCCGGATTTGTTGCGCTACTTCGTTAACGATAGCACTTTCTGAATAAAATTTGACTAAATCTAGTACCTTATCCACTAATTGCGTTTGGTTAAGTGATAATAAATACTCGCGCCGATTAATTTTTTGGCCTTTAAATTTGGCCGGAATAAGCAATTTAATTATCGCCTGCGCTTGATTTTGAAAATCATGGTAGGCTTGCAGATATTGTTGCGGATTGTTGGATTGACTAGTCGCCGGCGGGGTTTGAATAAAAAAGATGATTAATTTGTGGAATTGTTTTAACTGTTGAAGCAGTTGTGGCGGTAATTGTGGTTGTGCGTCACCGTGGTCACCGATGACAAACAGTAATTTAGTCCGATCTTTACAACTCGCTACGTCTTGTAAGGCGTGTTCCAGACCAGCAAACAATTGTTCCGGAAAATCATCTTGATCAGCAGTCGTTTCTTTTACTTGACTGAGTTGCTCATCAAACTTGACCCAATTATCGTAAGTAGCGGTCGTATCTAAGTGACAAGTTGTTGCCGCTAAAGGCATGCCTTCGCAAATACCACCATGACAATCGGTGCGGATCGCATCCGCAAAAACATCTCGATAAACTCGAAAACCAAATCGAAAGGAAGTTTCAATAAAATTGGTATTGTTACGCAAGGTATTGACAATTTTTTTAGCGGCACTGGTGGCAGATTGAATGTAGGGTCCCATACTGGTGGTTCCATCCAATAAGAAAAACACGTCGACTTGTTTCATCGTTTCTAACACTTGAGTATCCAAGGTTTCAAAACCGGGCATCCCAATACCAGCAGCGGCTATGTGATAGTACCCAGGAGGTTGGTCGATCTCTAATAATGGAATTCGTTCCGCAATCCGACTGCGGTCATACCAAATTTTGCCCCCTTGAATTTCAATCGCGGGTTTGGCTTCAGCTTTATCAGTCGGTGGGGTTGAATAAGCCGTAATGTTTTCTTGAGGACGCAGCCCCAGCACCGTGTTCCAATGAATACCTTTGTCATAATCTACCCAGCCAATCAGCGGTTTATAACCGGTAATATCAAATTCATCCACTAATAAATAACGTCGGGTTTCGGGATCGTCGGCAAAAATAAAGAATAACTCAAACCGAGAGAGTTGCTTACAAATAATGCCTTGTTTCGGATCACAGCGGGTATCGTTCGGCGAAGGATAGGCGGTGACACTTTGGGGATTTTTTTCAGTACTGGGTGGGGTTTTAATAAATAATTTTTGTTCTATCCCTTTGTCATTGACCAACGGACTGAATGCACATAATAAATCACTGCTATCCATCCATCCCGAGGGTTGAGTAGAGTCTGGTTTCATGACTTGAATACGTTGTTGTTGCTCGCGATGACCGAGTTTGAGCGGTTCTAAACTATCGCCAAAAGCTAAATTTTCTTTGATTTTATCAGCCGTTTCTTCTGAGTAAACGGGGGCATCGTGACGTAATACGCGTACTGCTAAAGTCGTGCTAATTTGCCCATCTTCTTTTAACAGGGGTGGTTTAAAATAATTAGTGCAGGTGCCTAAAGTCGGTTTAGCGTAAATCGATAAGCTAATAAAGCACCATCCTAATCCAATAATCATTCTAGCTAAGTTTGACATGCGGTAACCTCTTACTGCTACTGACAACAAAGGGAATAAGCCAATAGTATCCCTATTGCTTTTATTGATAGTGCTAAAATTCGATGTTCAAGTCGCTTGGGGAAACTAAATTATTGTTAATTATTTTAACTGAAACAACAAGAAAGGAAAGGTGTGAATAATTTTCCAATAGCAGAGTAGAGTGCATTGTTAACCCACCCGTAACCAAAAAATATTTTTTCAGTGCGTTACGACGCTTATCTTGACAAGTAAATGAAAATGCCACTCGCTTCAATCTAAGGTTTCTCGGTAACGGAGTAATCCAAGTATAATCACGACACTCATAAATAACGCAATGGGCCATAATTGTGGCCAAATTTCTTCAAAGTTATTCCCTTTTAATAGAATACCGCGCACTATCCTTAAAAAATGGGTCAGCGGCAATATTTCCCCAATATGTTGTGCCCAAGTAGGCATACCACGGAATGGAAACATAAAACCGGATAACAAAATTGAGGGTAAAAAGAAAAAAAATGACATTTGCATCGCTTGCAGTTGATTTTTAGCAATGGTAGAAAAAGTAATGCCCAGCGATAAATTAGCGGCGATAAAAAGTAAAGTCACGCCCAATAATAAGGCTAAATTACCTAACAGCGGCACTGCAAAAATAAAATGAGCCACCGACAAAATCAAAGAGACTTGAATATATCCAACTAAAATATAGGGAACAATTTTCCCTACCATGACTTCAATCGGACGGACTGGTGTTGCCAGCAAATTTTCCATTGTGCCCCGTTCACGTTCCCGGGTGATGGCAAGTGCCGTAATCATCACCATAGTCATGGTTAACACTACCCCCATTAAACCTGGCACAATGTTATATTGGGTGATTCCTTCCGGATTGTACCGACGATGAACCCGCAACTCTACCGGTGGTGGTCGACCCCGTAACGGTTGTAGTTTCCCGGATAAATCTCTATCTAAACCAGTTTGTACTAAAGTATTGATTACCCCCAGAGCGTTGCTGGTTGCGGCTGGATCGGTGGCATCCGCTTCTAATAATAAGACCGGACGTTCACCGCGCACCAGTTGGCGTGCAAAATTAATTGGAATAGTCAACACAAACTGAACTTCACCCAACGCTAATAAACGCGCTATTTCTGCTTCATTGTCAGCAATTTTAACAATCTGAAAATAACCACTGTTTTCTAACGCCTGAATGATAGTCCGTGAAAATACACTTTGATCAGCGATTAATACGGCGGTAGGGAGATGTTTCGGATCCGAATTAATAGCAAAACCAAATAATATCAATTGCATTAGCGGGATACCAATGATCATGGCAAAGGTGAGCCGGTCGCGGCGCATTTGCACAAATTCTTTGGTAACAATAGCCCACCACCGTCTCAAGGAAAAACGTATCATCATCGACTGGTATCTGGAGATTTCATCATCAAGCTGATAAATATATCTTCTAATGAAGATTCAGCACGTGCCCACTGATAGTTTGAATCCGCCATGAACGGCAGTAAACTAGTTTGCAGTTGCTGCAAATCGGCGCCATTAACATGTAACAAATTGCCAAAACGAACCACTTGTTCAACACCGGGCAAATTATTAAGCTGTTGTTGTAACTGCCACAGATCGTGACCTTTTACCGTCCAAGTGATTAAGCCAAACTGCTGAATAATTTCTGCTACCGTGCCATCAGCTAATAAATTACCATAAGCAATATAAGCCAGCCGATGACAACGTTCCGCTTCATCCATATAATGCGTACTTACTAAAGTCGTGATTCCCTGGGCACTGAGATGATGGATTTGATCCCAAAAATCGCGGCGCGCTTTAGGATCAACGCCGGCAGTGGGTTCATCTAACAATAAAACTTGGGGTTCGTGCAATAAGCAAGCAGCCAAAGCTAAACGTTGCTTCCAACCGCCAGATAAAGCACCCGCCAATTGGTTAGCTCGTTCGCTCAAGCCCAATTGTTCCAAGCTCGCTGCGACCCGTTGGCGACGTTTTGACAGGGCATACACGCGCGCAATGAAATCTAAGTTTTCCCGAATGGTTAAATCTTCATACAAAGTGAATTTTTGGGTCATGTAACCCACATGACTTTTAATTTCAGTTGATTGCGTAAGAATGTTATATCCTAAACAATGTCCCTCTCCCGAATCAGGCGTCAACAAGCCACACAACATGCGGATAGTCGTGGTTTTACCGCTGCCGTTGGGACCTAAAAAACCATAAATATCCCCCCGTCTTATTTGCAATGCCAAATCATTGACGACATGATGGCGACCAAAAAACTTATTTAATCCTTTGACTTCGATAATAATCTCTTTTTCCATATCAAGTGGGGATTAAAAAAACTGGACTTCCACTGGTTGACCGGGATGTAACTTAACAGCTATTTCCGGAGCCAGCGTCGCTTCTACTAGGTATACCAATTTAGCTCGGCTTTCTCGACTATAAATGACCGGTGGTGTATATTCAGCTTGAGCCGCGAGGTAATTGATTGTAGCGATCAGGTTTGGGGCACAACCATCGCAATTCAATCTCACCGGTTGACCCATTTGAATGGTTGCGCGTAACAACTCGGGCACAAAAAAGCGCACTTTAACCCGTGCTGGCGGCAGCAAAGATAACACCGGACTACCCGCAGGTACCCATTCACCCTCATAATAAAAGGTATCCACGATTTGTCCGGTTTGTGGTGCAGTCACCTGTTTCTGAGTTAACCACCATTGCTGTTTATCTAAATTCGCTTTGGCAGTCGCAACTTCAGCCTCCGCAGCACTGATAAGATCTTCGCGAGCTGCTAACTGAGCGATTTGTAATTGGGCGGTGACTTCTTCTAACCGGGCTTGATTACGTTGGGTAGTCGCACGCGCGTTATCTAATATTTCTTTTTGTATCACTTTCTGACGAAATAAGGTTTCATAACGCGTCTGTTCCAGTTTAGCGAGTTCAAGATCGGCTTCTGCTTGCTTGTTCCGAGCGAGTATCGCCTGAATTTCCAAAGGTCGTTGTCCTTTTTGTAAATCATTTAACCGCGCTTGCGCACTGTGTAAACGCGCTTGAGCTTCTCGCACCGCCGTTGCTTCCGGTTCAGGATCGAGCGTAAATAAGGCGGTTCCCTGTTTGACCGTGGTACCGCGTTGTACCGCTAAAGTGGTTAGATTTCCAGCCAGCGGTGCGGCAATATAGAGAAACTCACCTTCAATATAGCCTTGAAAAATAATCTTTTTTTGAGTTTCAGTCTGGTGAATTTGCAACCATCCGAGTAAGGATAATAAGGGTAGCAGAACTGTCCCAGACATTTTAGCTACAGGCGTTAAAAACATTATTATTTATTTCTCCTAACAATGAAAATAAGTTCTCTAATTAATTTTACTATATTTATATAATTTTGAATTATAATGCTTTTTACTGACTGGAAAAATACTATCGGCATAAAACCACGACCTGAGAACACTTGGAGTAAAGTAGATGATGAATACTCTATCCATACCCAAACATAGCTTCACCGTTGAAGAATTTCACAATATGACAGCGGTCTTTGGAGAAGATGCTAAAGTTGAATTAATTGCAGGAGACATTCTTGATATGGCACCCATTGGCAATCGACATTTGATGTATGTTGATCATTTAACTGATTTATTGGTACCACAGGTGCGTTCGGTAGCCACTGTTCGGGTACAAGGTTCAATTCGCTTACACGATCGCTCTGAGCCACAGCCGGATCTCGTCATCTTGCGCGGACGACCGAAGGATTATGCCAACCGTTATGCAATCCCCAGTGATGTGTTATTTTTGATTGAAGTGGCGGATTCTTCGTTCCAATATGATAAACAGATCAAAGTTCCCTTGTATGCCCGTCATGGTATCATGGAAACTTGGTTATTTGATTTACAGCGAACGGTGGTTGAGGTTTACCGTCATCCACAAGCTTCTGGTTATGCCACCTTACAAACCTTAGATAGTCAGGCGCAATTATCGCCGCTAGCTTTACCTGAAGTCGTTCTCTCTTTAGCAGACTTATTTAGCAATTAATTAACCAAGATTGTTTTACCAACCGATTATTTGAGGGGAAGTTGGTGGGCAAACTCAGATCAGTTTGCCTACCTTTTGATTTTATATAGGGTGCATTAGCAGAGAACGTAGGGTGAGTCTTACGCACCGTAAGCGGTTAAAATCAATTGAATGGTGCGTAGGACACTACCTTAATTCTTAATCGTGTTAGCTTCGATGCAAGTCAGGATGAGTTTTTAAATTCCTGGGCTATTTTCGATAATCATTTCTGCTAATGACGATTTAGATTTCATGGCTTTCTGGGAACGGTAACGTTGTCGCCTTTCTTCATGATAAGCCAAACCACTTCCGGCTGGAATTAAACGTCCTACAATAACATTTTCTTTCAAACCCCGTAAATCATCACATTTGCCATTAACAGACGCTTCCGTTAATACTCGAGTGGTTTCTTGGAAAGAAGCCGCTGAGATGAAAGACTCCGTTGCTAAAGAGGCTTTAGTGATACCTAACAAAATGGGTTCCCAACTGGCATCCCGTTTTCCTTCGACTCTGACTCGTTCGTTTTCTTCTAGTAACCGCGCCCGTTCGAGTTGTTCACCGGGTAATAACCGCGTTTCACCGGGATCAATTACCATGACTTTACGTAACATTTGACGCACAATCACTTCAATATGTTTGTCGTTAATTTTGACACCTTGTAACCGATAAACTTCTTGTACTTCGTTGACGATATAACTGGCTAACGCATTGACACCTAATAAGCGCAAAATGTCATGGGGATTGGGTGCACCATCAACAATTTCTTCGCCACGTTCGACATGTTGTCCTTCAAAGACATTCACATGTCGCCATTTAGGAATGCTGATTTCATCTATTTCATTATCAGTACCGGTGATAATCAAACGTTGTTTGGTTTTAGTATCTTTACCGAAACTGACTGTACCACTTCGTTCTGCTAGGATAGCGGGTTCTTTAGGCAACCGTGCTTCAAATAAGTCAGCGACTCGCGGTAGTCCGCCGGTAATGTCACGCGTTTTAGAAAACTCTTGAGGTAAGCGAGCAATGACGTCTCCTACCTTAACTTGGGCACCATCTTCTACATTAATAATGGCTCGTGGAGGCAGGTAATAAGTGGCCGGAATTTCAGTTCCGGATAAATAAAGATCTTTACCTAATTCATCGATTAATCTGACGATAGGACGTAAATCTTTCGCTTGTGACGGACGCAATTTCGGGTCAGTGACGACAATATTACTTAAGCCCGTATATTCATCCATTTCCCGCGTGACGGTAACCCCTTCGACGACATCGACAAAACTGACTAGTCCAGCTACCTCGGTAATGACCGGGTAAGTATGAGGATCCCAACTGGCCACAATTTGACCGGCTTCAACCAAATCCGCTTCTTGAATAGTTAACACCGCGCCATACGGCACTTTATAGCGCTCGCGCTCTAAACCAAATTCATCCAAGATACTCATTTCACCGGATCGCGACACGGTGACCCATCTAATCGCTTTATCTGCATGTTGTTGTTGTAAAGCCTTAATATTATCGAATTTAACTTTACCTTTAGACTTGACTTCAATATTATTGACAGCCGCCGCACCAGACGCCGCACCACCAATGTGGAAGGTGCGCATGGTTAATTGGGTTCCCGGTTCACCAATCGATTGTGCAGCAACGACGCCAACCGCTTCGCCAATATTGACCAAATGGCCACGTCCTAAGTCACGTCCATAACAGTTGGCACAAATTCCATAACGAGATTCGCACGTAATGGGGGAACGAACTTTAATCCGATCAATGCCTTCCTGTTCAAGGCGTTCTACCCATTCTTCATCAAGTAAGGTACCGGCTTTGACCACCGGTTCAGTTAAACTGGCTTTTAAGACATCTTCGGCTACGGTACGACCTAATACTCTTTCTCGTAAAGGTTCGACCACATCACCACCTTCAATCAAGGGGGTCATATCTAAGCCACGGTGAGTACCACAATCAGTCTCCAATACCACTAAATCTTGGGCAACATCAACTAAGCGCCGCGTCAAATAACCAGAATTAGCGGTTTTCAAAGCGGTATCTGCTAAACCTTTGCGGGCACCATGCGTAGAAATGAAGTATTGTAATACGTCTAACCCTTCGCGGAAGTTTGCGGTAATCGGGGTTTCAATAATAGAACTATCCGGTTTCGCCATGAGACCACGCATACCAGCCAATTGGCGGATTTGAGCCGCTGAGCCACGGGCGCCGGAATCAGCCATCATATAAATGGAGTTAAACGCCGGTTGGGTAACGGTGTTACCTTGACTATCGACCGTGGTTTCTACACCGAGTTTGGCCATCATCGCTTTAGCTAATTTGTCGTTGGTATGCGACCAAATGTCAATGACTTTATTGTAACGTTCGCCATTGGTAATTAAGCCGGAGGCATATTGTTCTTCGATTTCCTTCACTTCTTTCTCGGCTTCGGCAATAATAGCCGGTTTCTCATCCGGAACGACCATGTCTTCAACCCCGATGGAGATACCGGCGCGAGTAGCATACATAAAACCGGTATACATCAGTTTGTCAGCAAAAATGACGGTTTCCTTGAGTCCAACCCGACGGTAACAGATATTAATCAATTTAGAAATGGCTTTTTTAGTCAAGTCACGATTAATAAAGTCAAAGGGTAACCCGGGGGGTAATACTTCCGATAATAAAGCTCGACCAATAGTCGTTTCAAATCGTTGCCGATTGGGTGGGAGGAGTTGTCCGGATTTATCTAATAAAATTTCTTGGATACGTACCGTCACTTTAGCATGTAATTCTACTAAGCGATTCTCATAGGCGCGATGGACTTCTTTCACGTCCGAGAATTTCATTCCCTCTCCCTTGGCGCCAATCCGTTCCCGAGTCATATAATACAAGCCGAGTACCACGTCTTGTGAAGGCACAATAATCGGTTCACCGTTGGCGGGTGACAAAATGTTATTGGTCGACATCATCAAGGTACGTGCTTCCAATTGCGCTTCAATCGACAGTGGCACGTGCACAGCCATTTGGTCACCATCAAAGTCGGCGTTAAAAGCCGTACAAACTAAGGGATGGAGTTGAATGGCTTTGCCTTCAATCAACACTGGTTCAAAAGCTTGAATACCTAACCGGTGCAAGGTTGGGGCGCGATTTAACAATACCGGATGTTCACGGATAACTTCTTCTAAGATATCCCACACCTCTGGTCCTTCTCGCTCAACCATTTTTTTAGCGGCTTTAATGGTGGTAGCCAGTCCCCGCAGTTCCAATTTACCAAAGATAAACGGTTTGAATAACTCCAACGCCATTTTTTTAGGCAAGCCGCACTGATGTAATTTCAGGGTGGGACCAACCACAATAACGGAGCGCCCAGAGTAGTCAACCCGTTTCCCGAGCAAGTTTTGCCGAAACCGCCCTTGTTTGCCTTTAATCATGTCTGCCAATGATTTTAAAGGTAATTTATTGGTCCCGGTGATGGCACGTCCACGACGACCATTATCCAACAACGCATCGACGGATTCTTGTAACATGCGTTTTTCATTTCTGACAATGATGTCTGGGGCGTTTAAGTCGAGTAGACGTTTGAGTCGATTGTTACGATTAATCACTCGCCGATACAGATCATTTAAATCGGAGGTCGCAAACCGACCCCCATCTAAGGGAACCAGCGGTCGCAGTTCTGGCGGTAATACCGGCAGCACTTTAAGTACCATCCATTCGGGACGATTGCCGGAATGGAGAAATGATTCCATCAATTTGAGGCGTTTAGTGAGCTTTTTAATCTTAGTTTCAGAATTGGTCTCGTTAATTTGTTCACGTAATTTATTCACTTCTGCAGGTAAATCAATGGTGCGTAATAAATCCAAAATGGCTTCGGCACCCATGCGGACATTGAATTCATCGCCATATTCTTCCAGCGCATCCAGATAAGCTTCCTCAGAGAGTAACTGACCCCGATCCAGC
Source organism: Thioploca ingrica (assembly GCA_000828835.1). GTDB lineage: Bacteria > Pseudomonadota > Gammaproteobacteria > Beggiatoales > Beggiatoaceae > Thioploca > Thioploca ingrica. The sequence goes on along the minus strand of AP014633.1, from coordinate 3,288,886 downwards.
GAGGTTAAGCCTGGCTCGATGACGACATAAGCTTCAAAGTAGAGAATCCGTTCAATGTCACGTAAAGTCAGATCCAGCAATAACCCCATCCGGGAAGGGAGTGATTTGAGATACCAAATGTGCGCTACGGGGCTGGCGAGTTCAATATGTCCCATCCGTTCCCGTCGAACTTTAGCTTGGGTGACTTCAACCCCACATTTTTCACAAACCACCCCTCGATGTTTCAGGCGTTTATATTTCCCGCATAAGCATTCATAATCCTTAACTGGGCCGAAAATTTTGGCACAAAAAAGTCCATCACGTTCTGGTTTAAAAGTACGGTAGTTAATCGTTTCAGGCTTTTTCACCTCACCGTAAGACCAAGAACGAATTTTTTCTGGAGAAGCTAAGCCAATACAAATTCTATCAAATTCTTCTATCTGTCCTTGGCTATTGATGAAACTAAGTAAATCTGTCAAGTTCGTTCTCCTCGTTAAGTGTAAAAAGTGAGGATTGGATGAGTGCTATCTGGCTAGAGATAGCTAAGTTAGGTTATGTGTAACCGTTCTCCTTCTCCCGCAGTGAAATAGTAACAAACCAAATAAAATCAAAACACTTAGTTTTATTACCCGCTTCCCACCGTTGCTAAAGGAAAAGTGAACGATTACTGTGAGTTATATTTTCAGAATTTTAACGATCGGGTTACACTTGATGGGGTTAGGTATTTTGCTCTAACTCAATATCAATACCCAGTGAACGGATTTCTTTTACTAACACATTAAAAGATTCCGGCATACCCGCTTCCATACGATGATCACCATCAACGATATTTTTATACATTTTAGTTCGACCATTGACGTCGTCTGACTTCACCGTGAGCATTTCTTGTAAAGTATAAGAAGCACCATAGGCTTCTAAAGCCCATACTTCCATTTCACCAAAACGTTGGCCACCAAACTGGGCTTTACCGCCTAAAGGCTGTTGAGTCACTAAGCTATATGGCCCGGTTGAACGGGCATGCATTTTATCGTCAACCAGATGATTTAATTTCATCATATACATATAGCCGATCGTGACCGGTCGCTCAAAAGCTTCTCCCGTTCGACCATCATATAAGAGAGTTTGACCATTAGTCGGTAACTCAGCCAATTCTAACATGGATTTAATCTCTTCTTCGCTAGCCCCATCAAAAACGGGGGTTGCCATCGGCACACCAGCTTGTAAATTACGAGCTAACTCAATGATTTCTACATCGCTCAAGGTGGCTAGATCTTCGCGCTTTACTCCCCCGGTATGATTATAAATCTTGTCTAGAAATTCGCGGAGGGGTTGTAATTGCGACGAAACCGGTTGAGCTAATTCAACCATCAGATTGCTACTCTTATTTAAATTGAGCTGAGTCAAGCGCTTGCTAATTTGGTCTCCTAAGGCTTTAGCGGCCCAGCCTAAATGCGTTTCCAGGACTTGACCAATATTCATCCGTGAAGGCACACCCAGCGGGTTAAGCACAATATCAACGGGGCGTCCATCTTCGGTATAAGGCATATCTTCAACGGGCACGATCATCGAAACGACCCCTTTATTACCGTGCCGTCCAGCCATTTTATCGCCCGGTTGAACCCGACGTTTAACGGCCAAGTAAACCTTAACCATTTTCAGTACCCCTGGGGCTAAATCATCGCCAGTGGTGAGTTTTTTGCGTTTCTCTTCAAACAATTCGTCGGCGCGTCGGCGCTCGTTTTTAAGTTGTTGCGCAAATGATTCTAGTTTGGCTTGTGCCACCGGGTCTTGTAAATTGATTTCAAACCATTGCAGTCGGGTCAGTCGTGATAAATAAGTATTATCAATAATATTGGCCGAATGCAGTCCTTGTGGCCCACTCAAAGCGGGTTTACCCACTAATAATTTTTCCAGGCGCAAATAAATGTCATTTTCTAAAATTCGCAACTTATCGTGTAAGTCCTTTCTGACTCTGCTCAATTCAGCGTGTTCGATTTGTTTAGCACGGCCATCTTTTTCTATGCCATCACGCGTAAACACTTGAACATCGATAACCGTTCCCAACATGCCGCCCGGTACTCGCAAAGAAGTATCTTTGACATCAGAAGCTTTTTCACCAAAGATAGCTCGGAGTAATTTTTCTTCCGGGGTTAACTGGGTTTCTCCCTTCGGGGTCACTTTACCCACTAAGAGATCACCCGGCTTCACTTGAGCACCAATATAAACAATACCGGCTTCATCTAAATTTTTTAACGTCGATTCACTCACATTCGGAATATCCGCCGTAATTTCTTCTGGCCCCAATTTGGTGTCTCGAGCCATACAACTGAGTTCGAGGATATGAATCGAGGTAAAGCGATCTTGTTCAACAATCCGCTCAGAAATGAGAATAGAATCTTCAAAGTTGTAACCATTCCACGGCATGAACGCGACTAATACATTCTGCCCTAAGGCTAATTCACCTAGGTCAGTCGAAGGACCGTCGGCCAGGACATCCCCTTTTTTAATCAGATCACCCGGTTTAACCAAGGGACGTTGATTAATGCAGGTATTTTGATTAGAGCGCACATATTTGGTTAGATTATAGATATCGACACCGGTTTGTAGCATCGATGATTCAGAGTCGCTACTTTTAATGACTTCTTCATCACTGACTCGGACGACAATTCTCGCGGCATCCACGGAATCGACTATCCCGCCGCGTTCTGAGACGACGGTAACACCAGAATCCACGGCGACAGCGCGTTCCATTCCCGTTCCCACGAGCGGTTTTTCAGTCCGCAGCGTTGGGACCGCTTGTCGTTGCATATTGGATCCCATTAGTGCTCGGTTAGCGTCATCATGCTCTAAAAATGGAATCAGTGAAGCGGCTACTGAGACAATTTGTTTGGGAGACACATCCATGTATTCAACCCGATCTCGAGTGACTAGGGTAAATTCATTGCCATGTCGAGCCGGAATCAAATCGTCCATGAGATAACCGGTTTCATCTAAACTGGCATTGGCTTGAGCAATAACAAAACGACCTTCTTCGATAGCTGACAAGTATTCGACTTTATCGGTAACTCGTCCGTCGGTTACCTGCCGATAAGGGGTTTCTAAAAATCCATATTCATTCGTCCGGGCATAAACCGCGAGTGAGTTGATTAAACCAATATTCGGCCCTTCTGGCGTTTCAATTGGACATACTCGACCGTAGTGAGTGGGATGGACATCGCGTACTTCAAAACCCGCACGTTCTCGGGTTAAGCCACCCGGACCCAATGCCGAAACCCGTCGCTTATGAGTGACTTCTGATAAGGGATTATTTTGATCCATAAATTGAGAGAGCTGACTTGAGCTAAAAAACTCTCGAATCACGGCTGAGACCGGTTTAGCATTAATCAGTTCTTGCGGCATAATGCCTTCGGATTCAGCTAAGCTCAACCGTTCCTTGACGGCGCGTTCAACGCGTACTAACCCAATTCGGAATTGATTTTCGGCCATTTCGCCCACACAGCGGATGCGTCGATTGCCTAAATGGTCAATATCGTCAATTTCACCGATGCCATTACGAATATTGATTAAAGTTCGCACCACATCCAGAATATCTTCTACCGATAACACCCCCGGGCCGGTAATATCTTCTCTTCCCACCCGCCGGTTAAATTTCATCCGTCCCACCGGGGAAAGATCATAGCGTTCATCCGCAAAAAATAAGCTGTTAAATAAGCTTTCTGCTGCTTCCGGCGTTGGTGGTTCGCCCGGTCGCATCATCCGGTAAATTTCTATATGCGCTTCTAATGGGGTGGTGGTCGGATCAATTCGTAACGTATCAGAAATATACGGACCTCTATCTAAATCATTCGTATAAAGGGTCTGAAACGCCTCAATATTATTTTCTAAAAATAAGTTAAGAGTTTCTTCACTGACTTCGTCATTGGCATTGGCTAAACGAGTACCATTGGGTGCCATAACATCATGGGCGAGCACTTGTCCCAACAAGAAAGATTCCATTTTGCCATTTTCATAGTTTATGGGTACTTTCAACTGTTGTAGTGCACTTTGTTCCAATTGCCGAATGTGCCTTGGATTAATACGTCGACCGGCTTTAACGATAATATTGCTATCGGCACCTTGAATATCAAAGGGTGCTAATTCGCCGCGCAGGTGATCGAGGTTGAGTTCCAGGTGAAATTCGGAATCGACTCGCACCAAGCGGTGAGTATCAAAGAACAAATTTAACATTTGCTCATTAGTAAACCCTAACGCGCGTAATAGAATGGTTGCCGGCAATTTACGCCGTCTATCAATCCGAACAAACACACAATCTTTATGATCGAATTCAAAATCGAGCCAGGAACCCCGATACGGAATAATACGAGCCGCATAAAGTAATTTACCCGAAGTGTGAGTTTTACCTTTATCATGATCAAAAAATACGCCCGGTGAACGGTGGAGTTGAGAAACAATCACTCGCTCGGTACCATTAATAACAAAAGTACCCGTATCGGTCATGAGGGGTATTTCCCCCATATACACTTCTTGTTCTTTGATATCTTTTATCGATTTGTTTTTCGAATCTTTGTCATAGAGAACGAGGCGCACTCTCACTCTCAATGAAGCAGCATAAGTTAATCCCCGCATTTGACATTCTTTAATATCAAAGCCGGGTTTACTCAGGCGATAGCTCACATACTCAAGAATGGCATTGCCTGAGTAGCTCACAATGGGGAACACCGATTTAAAAGCGGCATGTAAACCGATATCGGTGAATTCATCTGGTAGGGTGTCCTTTTGCAAAAAATCCCGGTAAGATTCAATCTGAATAGCCAGTAAGTAAGGGACTTTTAAGATGCTAGGACGTTTACCAAAGTCTTTGCGGAGGCGTTTTTTTTCAGTAAAAGAATAAGTCATGGTTCACGAAACTTGTTTTCAAGAAATGACTTGGCGTTTAAACTCAAGTTAAATTTTGAAATTTAAACTCAGTTAAAATTAAAGCCGAATTGTTGTGTTTTTGGAAAAACGTTTGTTTATCAAGGTCTAAGAAATATAATCTTGTTTCCCTGGTTTAATCCAAATTCATAAGCTTATCCCTCTGGAAGGGAGCTCATTGGGGTTATGTTATTTTCTGGTTCACAGTCAATGAATCAAGACAAAGTAATACTATCAACTGATTTAATATTTTGCTCATCATGGTGCGAGGACCGTTAAACGACATTAGCATGAATGTCATTTTGCGATTTCCTACCGTTGTTATTATTAAACCATTTTGATTTTTTGGGGTTACCAATAAAACAAAGTTCTAGTCCTAGAAGAATGTCTTGTGTATAATATAATCTGTGCAGGAGTGTTTCTCATATTATTTTCAGTTTACCTTTTCTTACTTTAGACTTCCTTGATCTTTTAATCGTTTCCTTTCCCAACCCATCGGAGTAATGGGCTCTACGTTTAAAAGTAATGACGTGTTCTCCACTCAATACGGGTTAACTAAGACGTATAATATAGCATATATCAGTGAACAGTAAATCGTTACCCCTGATTTGTTATGATAACGGAGCACTGGCCACTGATAACTGAATAATCGCTTACTTAATTTCAGCGGTTCCGCCAGATTCTTCTAGTTCTTTCTTAATCTTGCCGGCTTCATCTTTGGAAATTCCTTCTTTAACTACCGACGGAACACCTTCTACTAAATCTTTAGCTTCTTTTAAGCCGAGTCCAGTAATACTACGAATAACCTTAATGACTTGCACCTTCTTATCACCAAAACCGGTTAAGGTTACTGTGAATTCGGTTTGCTCTTCAACCGCTGCTGCGGCTTCGGCGGTGGGTGCCATAGCGGCTACGGGAGCAAAAGCTGCCGCCGCTGAAACGCCAAACTTTTCTTCCATTGCCTTAATCAATTCGACCACTTCCATGACGGTCATATTCGCAATGGTTTCTAAAATATCTTCTTTTGCAACGGCCATGATAATAACCTCTTGTTAACTTTATCCAATTAAATAACAGTTCATTATTGTGGTTTGCTATCACGTATAGCAGCCAGAGTACGTGCCAATTTAGCGGGTGGTTCAGCTAAAGTACGTACCAATTTAGTCACTGGCGCTTGCATAACCGCGAGTAGCATACCCATTGCCTCTCGATAGGTTGGTAACTTAGCCACCTTATCCAAATCAGCAGCGGTGAGCAGTTGTCGACTTAAGGCGATACCCTTCACCACCACTTTCGGGTTGGTTTTGGCAAAATGGCTAATGACTCGAGCGGCGGCTCCGGGTTCTTCTCGTGAAAACGCTAACAAAATCGGGCCCACGAGTCGCTCTTGTAAACATTCAAACGCCGTATTAGCAATCGCACGTTTAGCCAGCGTATTTTTAATTACTCTTAAATACACGCCGTTTTGACGTGCCTGAGCACGTAGCTGAGTTATTTCAGCTACCGTCATTCCACGATATTCTATTGCAATGATGGAGTGTGCTTGTTTGGCAAATTCCGCTACTTCATTAACAATAGCTTGTTTATCTTCAAGCTTAAGCGGCATTAACGTTCTCCTCAATTAGCTAGGATTACTAGCAAAACCGGTTTTTCAGGTTTTGCCCTCTGCGTAGGTGGATAAACCCATTAAATCCGAGATACCTACGGTCTATGACGACTATTCTGTCGTTCCAACAGGTTAAAATGATTTTTAATCATGAAACGATATACCGGCGGTGCCACTTTGTTTTTGAGCCATTGTTTATTCAAGTTTCTCAAGAGATATTATCTATATAGCTACAAAAAATTTAACCCCTGACTTGAATGTCAATTCAGGGATTATGAAAAGCGCTTGTTCACCGTTGTTTCTAGCGAATAAATGATTTTTAGTTCAACTAAACCGGTTCAATCACTGTAGACAAAAATTCACGCGGAAGTGGATAGACTACTTTGGTCAATCGCTACTCCCGGACCCATGGTGGTTGATAGAGTGACTTTTTTCATATAAATGCCTTTTGAAGTACTGGGCTTGGCTTTAACCAAATCCGCCAGTAGTACTTGTAAATTTTCACGTAATTGGTTCGCCTGAAATGAGACTTTACCAATAGTACAATGAATGATACCGGCTTTATCGGTGCGGTAACGAACTTGCCCGCCTTTCGCATTTTTAACTGCAGTGGCTACATCAGGCGTTACCGTACCCACTTTCGGGTTAGGCATTAAACCCCGTGGACCCAGAATTTTACCTAATTGTCCAACCAGTCGCATCGCATCTGGTGAAGCAATAACAATATCAAAATCTAACACGCCTTGTTTAATCCGTTCAGCTAAATCTTCAAATCCGACTATATCAGCGCCCGCATCTTGTGCGGCAGTCGCATTAGCACCCTGTGCAAACACCGCAATTCTGACTTGTTTGCCGGTACCATGCGGTAATACCGTGGAACTACGCACGACTTGATCAGATTTACGTGGATCAACGCCCAAATTCACACTGACATCAACTGATTCGGTAAATTTAGCTGGGGGTAAAGATTTAAGTAAATCAAACGCTTCATTCACCGGATACAATTTACCGGGGGTTAATTTTGCCTTTATCGCTTGATAACGCTTGGAATGTTTTGCCATTTCTTAACCCTCCACTTCAATGCCCATACTGCGGGCTGTTCCCGCAATAGTACGTACTCTCGCTTCTAAATCGGCTGCAGTTAAATCCGGCATTTTAGTTTTAGCAATTTCTTCGACTTGAGCACGGGTGACTTTACCGACTTTATGGGTATGTGGTGTCTTGCTGCCACTGTCAATACCCGCCGCTTTTTTCAGCAAGATTGAAGCCGGAGGCGTTTTGATAACAAAAGTAAAACTGCGGTCACTATAAGCGGTAATCACAACCGGTGTTGGTAAACCTGGCTCAAGATGTTGAGTTTGAGCATTAAAGGTTTTACAAAACTCCATAATATTCAGGCCATGTTGACCGAGAGCCGGACCAACGGGTGGGCTGGGGTTAGCTTGTCCAGCTTTCACTTGTAATTTAATATAGGCTTGTACTTTTTTAGCCATAAATTATTCCTTGGGAATCGGGTACCAGCGCTTAATAGCTCCCCATTGATTTCACTACTCTTTTTCCACTTGTCCAAATTCTAAATCGACTGGCGTAGAACGCCCAAAAATCAGTACGGCAACGCGTAACCGATTTTTTTCGTAATTGACTTCTTCGACGACCCCATTAAAATCAGCAAATGGCCCTGCCGTTACACGTACCACTTCACCAACTTCAAATAACACTTTGGGCCGAGGTTTTTCTGCACCTTCTTTAACTCGTTGCAAAATAATTTCAGCTTCGGCATCCGAGATAGGCGCTGGTCGTTCTTGGGTTCCACCAATAAAACCCATGACTTTGGGGACACTTTTAACCAGATGCCAGGTTTCATCATTCATTTCCATTTGTACGAGTACATAACCTGGAAACAATTTACGGTCGGCTTTACGACGTTGTCCATCGCGTATTTCGATAACTTCTTCAGTTGGAACTAAAATTTCTCCAAAACAGGCCTTTAAATCGCTGCGAGCACGTTCCTTGCGTTCTTCTAAAGAACGCTTAACAGTTTTTTCAAAACCTGAATAGGCATGTACCACATACCAGCGCAAGGCCATTTACTTAACCTCCATGGCCGGTTAGTAATCGTACTACCGACATTAACACACTATCTAACAACCAAACTACCAGTGCTAATAAGACGACCATAAATAGCACCACTGAGGTCATTTGGATAGTTTCTTGTCGTGTTGGCCAGACGACTCGGCGAACTTCTATATGGGCTTCGTGAATGAAATCCAGGGTATATTTACCCCTTTCCGTTTTAGAAGCAATCCATGCTGCAATAATAGCGAGGACGAGTAAACTGACTACACGTATTAGCACTGATTTTTCATCGAAATAATAAAAACTAACAATGCCACTTCCCACTAACAACATGACTATCAACCACTTGATGATATCTCGTTTGTCAGTGGTTTGAGCACCCGTCTTTATATTCATTGCTAGCTCATTAAGTATGTAAACAATTAAATTATTTGTGAAATTTTAGAAAAATTGGCAGGGCAAGAGGGATTCGAACCCCCACTCTCGGTTTTGGAGACCGATGTTCTACCGTTGAAACTATTGCCCTAAAGTTTAAACTTGACGAATTTTTTTGAAAATTGACCCGCGTTTCTCAGTTTTCCAATTCAGTTTCAGTTAGTTATTCTATAATCTTAGCGACAACACCCGCGCCCACAGTTCGACCCCCTTCCCGGATAGCAAACCGTAACCCGTCTTCCATCGCAATCGGGGAAATTAACTTGACCACAATCTTAATATTATCCCCCGGCATCACCATTTCCACGCCTTCGGGTAATTCACACGCGCCAGTCACATCGGTGGTACGAAAGTAAAACTGCGGCCGATAACCATTGAAAAACGGCGTATGACGTCCACCTTCCTCTTTACTCAACACGTACACTTCCGCTTCAAAGTGGGTATGTGGCGTAATCGAGCCCGGTTTGGCTAACACTTGGCCCCGTTCGACATCTTCCCGTTTGGTGCTTCGTAACAACACGCCGACGTTATCTCCCGCCACGCCTTCATCTAACAGTTTGCGAAACATTTCGACGCCGGTACAGATCGTTTTGGCGGTGTCACGCAAGCCGACAATTTCGACTTCTTCACCGACGCGGACTTTACCCCGTTCGATTCGGCCAGTCACCACCGTGCCACGACCGGAGATGGAAAAGACGTCTTCGATCGGCATTAAAAACGGTTGATCGATGTCACGTTTGGGTTCCGGAATGTAACCGTCCATCGCTTCGACCAGTTTAATAATCGAGCCGGTTCCCAGAGCCGTTTCATCTCCTTCCAAGGCTTTCAGGGCGGAGCCGACGATCACCGGGGTTTCGTCTCCCGGAAATTGGTAGCTATCGAGCAGTTCTCTGACTTCCATTTCCACCAGTTCCAGGAGTTCTTCATCGTCGACCATGTCGGCTTTATTCAGGTAGACCAGAATATAGGGCACGCCCACTTGCCGCGCGAGCAGGATGTGTTCGCGGGTTTGCGGCATCGGCCCGTCCGCCGCTGATACCACCAGGATCGCGCCGTCCATTTGCGCGGCACCGGTGATCATGTTTTTGACGTAGTCGGCATGACCCGGACAGTCAACATGGGCATAGTGCCGCGTTTCCGATTGGTATTCGACATGGGCGGTCGCTATGGTAATTCCACGGGCTTTTTCTTCCGGGGCATTGTCAATTTGATCATAGGCGCGAAATTCGCCACCGTATTTTTTGGCCATGCATTGGGTTATGGCTGAGGTTAGGGTGGTTTTGCCATGATCGACGTGACCTATCGTCCCGACGTTCACATGGGGCTTGTTGCGTTCAAATTTTGCCTTGGACATATTGGTAGCCTTGATGAAACTAAATTCAATATATCTAGTTTTTACTTTTATTCTGGAGCCCATAACCGGATTTGAACCGGTGACCTCGTCCTTACCAAGGACGCGCTCTACCGACTGAGCTATATGGGCATTACTCTATTTTAAATACCACCATTAAAGGCTTTTATTGGAGCGGGTGATGGGAATCGAACCCACGCTATCAGCTTGGAAGGCTGAAGTTCTACCATTGAACTACACCCGCCCACTTTCTCGAAGTGAGAAATGAAACTCGCTGGAGGGGGGAGGATTCGAACCTCCGAAGGCTGAGCCAACAGATTTACAGTCTGCCCCCTTTGACCGCTCGGGAACCCCTCCTAAATCTTTTAGATTAAATCTATTTTAGTTTAAACCGATAATTATTCAATTGGTTAGTTGGTGGAGGGGGGAGGATTCGAACCTCCGAAGGCTGAGCCAACAGATTTACAGTCTGCCCCCTTTGACCGCTCGGGAACCCCTCCAGCTATTCGGCTTAAAGAGCCGCGTATTATGACAGTATTAAAAAAAAAGTCAACACTGAAATTCAAACTTTACCCTCGGTACGTTACAGCTATCCCTTAACACACCCGACCGCAAACAATCCGAAATATTGATTTCTATAACTTTGCCTTTTTAAATGGATTTATTTGCTTAAACAGGTGAAAAAATTTTTTATTATTTTTAGATTGTACTTGAGCTTGGGTGTTATGCAATTGCGCTTCTTGGAGACGTAACCACTCATTAAACTCTTCAAAATCTTTCGGTCTATCTTGTACTTGTTTCATAGCCGCTGTGCTAAGTGATTCTCCGTATTCTCTTTGCATTTTTTCTAACCAAACTTCAAATTCAAGACTCTCTTTTTGTTGTGTGGAGAGTGGAGTTATTTTCAGTCGTTGTTTATCCCGGAGAGCAAGGTGGTTAGGTTGTCTGGTAATATATTGGGCTAATTCATCTAAAAATGAGTGATTCACTTCTTGAGGGGATAAATTATAAACTTTCTCACCGAGCTCGTTAAAATTGGTTATTTTCAGATCGATAGAGTGAGTTTCAAGATCACCTGAAAACTCAAATTCAATTGGAATAAGGGGCTCGATGATAAACCGGACTTTGACAATATTATGTTGGTTATCTCTATGTTCATCGCCAGTAAAACGTATACCATGTTGCAACAGATATTCTTTTTGTAAGTTTATTTCCAGCGGTTTGCGTTTTTCAATGCGGATTGGATACTGACCAACACATTCACAACGTAAGCAAAAATTACTCGCTACTTCTGGCGAATCTTGCGAATAAATGGTATAGGCTCTCTCTTTAAGCGCTCGAAGTTCTTTATAGGTAGCTATTCTATAATTTTGTTGTTGTAAATTTTGCAGGTTACCTACTCCCTGAACTTTATAATTGACCAGATTATTCGGTTTGAGATAATTCAGTTGTTGGCTTAATTCCCGCAAATAAGCTAGTAGTTGCTCGAAGCTAGGTTTCACTTCAAGTTGAAATCGTTGTCTTTGTTGTTCTAATTGTTGTTGAGTTTTAAGTTCTTGTTCTTGACGAGCCTGAGCTTCTTGTTTTAACCGCTCAAGATAGTTCATAAAATTCTCTCCAAAAATTGAGTCGATTATTAGGGTTAAAATAAAATATAATCGGTGTGATCTTGAACAATAAGTTTATTTGTTGTTGATATCCTTTTTCAGAAGTTAAACTTCATAAATGGTAGAAGAAACTTGACCACCTTGTCCAGTCCAATTGGTATGAAAAAATTGCCCTCTGGGTTTATCTACCCGTTCATAAGTATGGGCACCAAAATAATCTCGTTGTGCTTGTAACAAATTAGCTGGCAAATATTCACTACGATAACCGTCATAAAAAGCCAGTGCCGAAGAAAAAGCTGGGGTGGGAATACCTAATTGAACGCCTAACATGACTGTTTTACGCCAACCGGCTTCTGCTTTCTTAATTTCAGTCGCAAAGAAATTATCCAAGAGTAAACTTTCTAATTCTGGTTTATTATCAAACGCTTGTTTAATCTTATTTAAAAATTGACTCCGAATAATACAACCACCGCGCCACATTAAAGCTATATCACCATAACTCAAATTCCAACTGTATTCTCTAGCCGCTTCGCGCATTAACATATATCCTTGGGTATAGGAAATGATTTTGGAAGCATATAAAGCATCATGAATAGCTGCAATAGCGGTTTTAATATCACCAACAAAGGTTTTTTTATCACTGGTTAACAGGAGTGCCGATTTCATTCGTTCGGTTTTGAGCGAAGATAAACAACGGGCAAAAACAGCCTCGGTGATTAAAGTTAAAGGGACTCCTAAATCAAGGGCATCTATCCCTGCCCATTTACCCGTTCCTTTTTGTCCAGCGGTATCGAGAATTTTATCGACCAGCAGGCTACCGTCTTCAACAGTGACTTTAAGAATCTGACTAGTTATTTCAATTAAGTAGGATTCCAATACCCCTTGATTCCACTGAGCAAAAACGGGTGATAATTCTTCCACGGGTAATTTTAAGCCTTCACGCAATAGATGATAAGCTTCAGCAATGAGTTGCATATCACCATATTCAATGCCATTATGGACCATCTTAACGTAATGACCGGCTCCATTTTCTCCTACCCATTGACAACAAGGTTCGCCATCAACTTGCGCGGCAATCGCTTGTAAAATGGGTTTAACTTCCATCCATGCCGTTGGATTACCACCGGGCATAATAGAAGGACCAAACCGTGCACCCGCTTCCCCCCCGGAAATACCGGTACCAATAAAACGAATTCCTTGTTCTGATAAAGCTTTAGTACGGCGTTGGGTATCTTTATATAATGAGTTACCACCATCAATGATAATATCGCCCGTTTCCAAATGGGGCAGTAGTTGTTTGATCAGGTTATCAACGACCGCTCCGGCTTTTACCATTAACATAACAATACGGGGCTTTTTGAGAGTCACAACCAATTCAGCCAGAGAATAAGCACCGCTAATAGTGGTATTCTTTGCCGGCCCATTCAAAAATTTATCGGTAGTCGTAGCTGTTCTATTGTAAACAACAACCTTAAAACTATGATCGTTCATGTTCAAGGCGAGGTTTTGCCCCATGACAGCTAAACCAATTAAGCCAATATCTGCTCGTTCCATATTTCCATCCTCTGTAGTAATAAATAAATTAAATCTATTTTATTCAATTTTAGTTCATTTTTACCCTGAGGGCGAACACATGGTTTCGCCCCCTTAATACCCGTATTTAAGTTATAAAATAATATACTCCGGCAAGTAGTTTAGTATCAGAACAATACTTTTCCACTATGAAATATTTATTTTACTTGACTATAATACTCTATTTTTTAATTTAGAAATCGTTATTATGGGTAACAATAATTCAGTTATTTTTTCCTTCTTAAGAAATTGATTTCAAAAAATTAAAGACCATAACCAATTGATAAAATTAAATATCACTAAAAACGAGTTAACCCCATTATTGATTAATAACAAATTGATAACTGAATAAAAATAGGCTATGAAAACACCGACCTGTGATGATTATGATTCCAACTTGCTTACTGTAGAAGCCGCACTACAACGGATTGACCGCGATTTACAACCGATTATCGGTGAAGAGCAAATTGCTATTCGCAGTGCCTTAAATCGTATTTTGGCTGAAGATATACTATCGCCGGTGAATGTACCACCGCATAATAAATCAGCTATGGATGGTTATGCTGTATTGGGAACTGATTTACCGACAGAAGGTAAAGTACAGTTAACTATCGTAGGGACTTCCTGGGCGGGTAAACCCTATCCAGACACCATTACGACTGGACAATGTGCTCGCATCCTAACGGGTGCGGTCATGCCAACCGGAACTGATACCGTGATTATGCAAGAATATGTTGAAAAACAAGGTGATGTGATTACTTTTTCGCCAGGTCATCGAGTTGGCCAACATGTCTGCATGACCGGAGAAGATCTCTCTGTTGGTCAACCCGTACTCACGAGCGGAAAGAAACTCTTGCCGGCCGATATTGGTTTATTAGCTTCATTAGGAATTCCCGAAATCAAGGTAAAACGCCGATTAAGAGTGGCTTTCTTTTCCACTGGTGATGAATTATGTTCTTTAGGTGAAATTCTGCAATGGGGTCAGATTTATGACAGCAACCGCTATATTTTGTACGGTATGTTAACTCGATTGGGTGTCGAAATGATGGATATGGGCGTGGTACGTGACAATCCATCAGCAGTTGAGACTGCTTTGCTCTCAGCCGCATTAAATAGTGATGCGATTATCACTTCGGGTGGCGTTTCGGTAGGAGATGCGGATTATGTCACTGAAACATTACGCCGCTTAGGTGAAATCAATTTTTGGAAAATTGCCATGAAACCAGGGAAGCCATTGATCTTTGGTAAAATCAAAACCGCCACTTTTTTTGGATTACCTGGTAACCCGGTGTCGGCTATGGTAACCTTTTACCAATTTGTGCAGCCAGCTTTACAGCGAATGATGGGGCAACCTCAAACGACACCTTTGCGAATAAAAGTGCCCTGTGTTGCTCCTCTCAAGAAGCGCCCAGGACGTATTGAATTTCAACGAGGTATCCTCGAACCCAATGAGCACGGTCATTTAGTCGTCCGCTCTACCGGTAACCAAGGTTCAGCACTATTAAGTTCTATGAGTCAAGCCAATTGTTTTATCATTTTACCTATCGATTGTGGTGAAGTGGCTGCAGGAACTGAGGTACTAGTAGAACCTTTTGCCGGCTTAATCTAGCTGGATATTCAAAAATTTTATTTGGCGGGTAAGGTAAATAGGGGGGGTTAAATTTCACTTTAACCCCATTACTTAATTTTTGTTAGCTTGAACAATACTTCGGCCCGTTTTCGATAGGGCGCGTTAAGCGATAGCCGTAATGTATCGATTTTAAAAGGAAAAGGTGCATTACGTTTCGCTAAGAAATTATAATATAAAATCAATTTTTTATAAAAATTGTCCCAACCATTGGATTATATTAATTAATTAAATTTTAACCAGAGAGTGTAAAGCGAAGCTTTGCCGAGGCAGCCAATCAGGCGAAGCTTCGCCTTAGATTTTTATTCCTATCAATAAGTTGGTAAAAGTCCAAGGCGAAGCTTTGCCAGTGCAGCCAATTTGGCAAAGCTTCGCTTTACATTCTTGAAACAGTTATCATTTACCTATTATTGATAGGTTAACATAATAATGGGTAACTGATAGATCTTAAAATCAATTTGTTTTGAACCATGGTGATAACTGCAAAAGGAAAATGGCCATGAAATTGATAATAAAGTATTTACTAATCTTAATCACTGGGTGGTGTAGTAACCTTTGGTCAAGCGAACAGCGCCAAATTGAACTTAATGATGGTAGTGTGATTTCAGGGGAAATTATTGCTTTCAGTAAGGGAACTTACACCATTAAATCAAGTACGCTGGGAACATTAGAGATCAAAGATTCCGATATACGAATCATTCGTTCTGAAGCAACGAATTCGGCCGCACAATCTTCCCTATTACCTAATAATCAGGCGATAAATTCTGAATTACAAAATTTACAAAACTTAATCATGAATGATCCGGAAATGATGAATTCAATTTCATCTTTACAGGATGATCCCCAATTTCAAGCGATATTACAAGATCCAGAAGTCATGAATTCTGTCAATTCTGGCAATATTAATGGATTACTGGCCAATCCTAATTTTGTAAAATTGCTTGGACATCAAAAAGTTCAAGAAATTACTAAACAAATTGAACAACAAAAATAATTATCGCATTCTTGTTATTGGCTCACGTTACACACCCAAGGATTTTTCTCCAGTTCTTCCCTTTGGCAACGGGGGGGGGTAATTTAGCCGTGGGTAACCTGAGTTATTGATTAATTTCCGTCGCTTGAAAAATACCGGTTGTTTATGGATAAAATGATTTCTTACCTCATGATGAGTTCGTTATCACTCCCTTTGACCGTCAGCAGTTGTGTTGATCTCTCTAAAACCGATGAATTAAAATACACCGCTTGGGTTCCAACTAATTCGCAATTACTTAAACAACCCGTTGATTTAAAAAGTTGTTTAGATGAAAAACAACATCTGGTTGCTCGCAATTTGGTGGTAAAAGGTATCGGTGTTATCCTGCATCCTAATGTATTCAGCATCCGCACTCAAACTTGGGAAAAGGTATTAGAACCAGATAAAAAATTATCTCCGCCGACGTTTGCTAAAACTGAAGTGGGTATCAGTGTAGTTCCTTATGTCACTGATTCATCACAGAGAAAATTTATGCTGTTACCTAAACTCTCCACTCCGGAACAGCCTTTCAATAAATTTGTGCCCGCCTGCCGCCCAGGTTTGCAAGGGTTAGGCGAAATCATTGTGAAAATGCCTTATTATTATCCCACCATGATAATCAAGGTCATTGCGGAACAGCGTGACAACTTAATTCAATTTCTCCACCAACAACGCCAAACAGATTGCCAATTTGGAGAGTTTACTGCGAATCCGGTTATCCCGTCACAACCGATTCATAATAAACCGCTAGAAGTCTTGTTAACAGAAGTATTTAATAAACCGGAAGCCTTGTTTTTGCAGTCTTTTGCTAATGCACAGGCCATTTTGCTTGATGAAGCTCAGATCAAATTTCAAGTTGGTGAAACCGACCATAGAGAAACTAAGCCTGTTGTCGTTACCCCAAGTAATAAAGCCGCTACTTCATCAGCGGATAAGATTCGAATTCAATTTATCTGGCCAAAAATATTAGGTAAATTAATTATTACGGGTTGTGAAGAAGCCACTCCAGCAACCGATTCGGAATATATAACGACTTGCTCATTTCAAGCTGGTCATACCTATCATATTTCTAGACCAAGTTCTTCTCCTCAGCCGGTTGAAATTATTCTGACTTGGCAAGAAGAATTAGGTCAGCTCAGTATTCCCTCTTGTCAAACACCCGTAGAAAACCCGATGGGTTATCGTTCTAGTTGTGCATTTCAAACGGGGAAAACTTATCGGATTGTGCCACCCTTGTTTTCTGACACCGCTTTCCTACCCATTGAAATATCGCGTAGATTATTGGTTGTCTCGTTGTCAGCGAATTTTAATAATGAGGGTACCGGAAAAATGATCCAAAATAGTCTTTATAATCATTTTAAGCAACGTCAATCTAATCATTTACCGTTTACCTTATTGACGATTGGTCCGGGGCGTCAGTTAAGTTATCCGGTACTGAGTAGTGAGGAACTGCCAACCTTGATGGCTAAAGATAATTTCGATCCACTTAAAGAAAAAATAAAACAACTGCAATTCAGTGCGACTGACCTCAATGCCCTTGACGATTTAGAACTGGTTGATTCCTATATTCTCAATCATGGATTACCCGCAAGTGAGATAGTGTATATTACTGATAATATGGGAATATCGAGTCAACCACCGCGCAAGCAATTAGGAGTTCCTTTGGCTTGGCATCAAGAAGGTATTCAACTGATCGTGCTAACCACGGACAACTGCACCATTTGGAATGAACGCGCTAATGCACGTTGTACCACTTGGCAAGATAAACAACAATCTACTTTAGAGAAGTTTTTAATCGATTTTTAGCTTAAAAACTAGCTACCATTAATTCTTTTGAAGCGAATCGGGTATTGAGGTAAAGTAAGTTTCCGGGAATTTTTCAGTAATCATCATAATCGGTTTACGATTAGAAAAAAACCGATAAGTCGGTCGCGGTTATAGATTTTTTTTACCGGCATAACAAACTAAATATGACCTTGATTTTATTAATGGATGTAACTAGGAATGATTAATAGCTGGTTTCAATAATACCGCCACCTAAACAAATTTCATCTTGATAAAATACAATCGATTGTCCTGGGGTAATAGCCCATTGCGGCTCATTAAAACTCACTTGGCCACTCGCTTGATCTAATGCGGTAATCACACAGGCTTGGTCGTGTTGCCGATAGCGCGTTTTAGCCGAGCAGGAAAAGGGAACCGAAGGAATGGATTCTGCAATCCAATGGATCTGCTGAGCAACTAGATGGCGACTCAATAACAGCGGATGGTTGTGTCCCTGGGCTACAATCAGGCGGTTATTTGGTACATCCTTAGCGACAACATACCAAGGTTCGCCGCTACCACTCGCTTGACCCCCAATTTTTAGCCCTTGTCGTTGCCCGATAGTATAAAACATTAAGCCATCATGCTGTCCTAAACACTTCCCTGCGGGGGTTTCAATGGTACCTGGTTTTGAAGGCAAGAAACGCGAGAGAAAAGTTTTAAACGGACGTTCACCAATGAAACATAGACCGGTACTATCTTTTTTCGCTTGGGTAGGTAACCCCGCTTGGATAGCCAGAGTTCGCACAGCGGTTTTAGGTAATTCGCCCAATGGAAAACAACTCGAAGCTAATTGTGATTGGACTAACAGATATAAAAAATAACTTTGATCTTTATGGGGATCAACGCCTTTGAGCAGTTGGTATTGCCCATTGAGTTTACCTAACCGCACATAATGCCCGGTAGCAATCTTCTCTCCTCCCAACCGCAACGCCTGTTCTAAAAAAACTTTAAATTTAATTTCACGGTTGCATAATACGTCTGGATTGGGAGTACGTCCGGCTTGATATTCTTGCAAACAATGCGCAAATACATTATCCCAGTACTCCGTTGCAAAATTGACGGTATGCAAGGGAATATCTAGAAGATCGCATACCGCTTGTGCATCACGTAAATCAGCGGCGGCACTACAATAATCTTCGCTATCATCTTCCTCCCAATTCTTCATAAACAAGCCCTGTACTTCATAGCCTTGTTTTTTTAACAGCCAAGCGGTAACCGAAGAATCAACCCCGCCAGACATACCCACAATTATCATAGTTTATTCGGTAATTTCAGTTAAAAAATTAAAGTTGATTAATGAGGGATAGCGGATAACGAATCCCGGCTAAATAATCGTCTATACAACGTAATACCATAGGGCTGCGTAAATTGGGTAACTGAATAATTTCTGCTCGGCTTAGCCATAGCGCTCGCGAAATATTGAGGTCTAACGGTCGCTGGGGATCGTGGTTAAGCGGTGATCCACAAAAACAAATTCTGAGATAAGTAATCTTCCACGCACTGGTATATTGGTAAAGACCGACAATGGCTTCGGGTTTAAAGTGCCATGCTGATTCTTCCAAAGTTTCACGGATCACGGCTTCAATTAGCGTTTCTCCTTCATCCCAATGCCCAGCCGGTTGATTAAACACAATTAACCCTTCTGATTGTTCTTCAACCAATAAAAATTGTTGTTTCAATTCAATGATAGCGGCAACAGTCAGGTGAGGCATCCAATCCATATTTTATAATCCATTGATTTTAGAACCAGAGTAAATATTATCTATTTTATCTTATCCACTTTAAAATTATAACTAGACAATGATTTTTGGACAGTTATCCACTACTAACTGCTAACCGCTAACTGATAACTAATATATGCCTCATTCTGTACTCATCCGTTTATCTCATCAGCCCGATGATCCAATCAGTTGGGCTAGTTTTGATTACCATGGTGCTCTTTTAGAGAGTGAGGTTCAAACCTCATTCAGTACGATTCCAACCATCAACCGCTCAGTAGTGGTTCTTATTCCCAGTACTGATATCGTACTAACCTCGGTTGATATTCCCAGTAAGCAATGGCAACGCGTTGTACAAGCCGTACCTTATGCTCTCGAAGAACAATTAGCGGAAGATATTGATAACTTACATTTTGCTCTCGGCAAACGAGATGCGATGGGTAATATCGCGGTAGCTATCATTGCTCATAAACAAATGGGAACCTATTTACAACAGCTAACCACCGTTAATTTAACCCCAACCGTGTTAATACCAGATATTTTGGCTGTCCCTCAACCAGAACAAGGATGGGGAATATTACCGATTGATAATATCGTTTTAGTACGTACTGGCGCACAAGCCGGTTTTGCCATAGAACCGCCGTGTTTAAAAACAGCCTTATCCATGGCTTTACTGGAACATAAAACTGACTTACCTCAGCAATTGGTCATTTTCACTGATACCCACACCCCAAGTTTATTACCGGACTTACAAGAACTAGAAATTCCCATTATTGAAGAAGTACATGAAACCAATCGATTCGCTTGGCTTGTGCAAGGTATTGCTAGAAACAATTGGTTAAATTTATTACAAGGTGTTTATCGTCCCCACAACAAAATCGTTAATTTATGGCGTCCGTGGCGACTAACGGCTATGTTATTAATTTTGTTGGGTGGATTACATATTGCGAAACAGATTTTAGCGTATCAACAACTGGTTCAACAACGTCAAATTTTAACTGCACAAATTGAAAAAATATACCGTGAAACTTTTCCTCAAGCACATAAAGTTGTTAATCCACGCGTACAAATGGAACAACAATTACAACAATTGCGTACCCAACACAATCCACAGACTTCAACCGATCATTTTCTCTATTGGTTAAATCAACTCAGTACGCCACTACAACACACGCCCGGTTTCAATCTAAAACAAATCGACTATCAACCAGGACAATTCGATCTCTATTTGGAAATAGATAATTTACAAGCTTTAGAACATTTAAAACAGCGTCTGAGTCGCCTTGGTTTTACTGCAGAGATACAATCCGCTACCAGTCGTAGTCAAGTGGTGGAAAGTCGTTTGCGGATTACTCGTTCGCCACGTTAAATCGACAAGTAATGAGAACCTTGGGAATGCTACACTACCCCATCGGCTCCAGCGGCTTTCATTCTGATACTTCCAAGTTAGCGTTTCGCCTTGAGCAAAACGTTTAATTCTAATGCGGCTGCCTCGCGGTAATTCACGTATCATAGTCTTTTGTGTCTCCTAAAGCTTGTGTAGCGCAGTAGCAGTCGATGGTGTTGCTCGCAGCTACTTTAAGCTACTCTTGGAGCCGTTCATACAACCATTCTTTGTCAGGTTCTTCCAAAGAATCTCCCACTTCAATTTTCTTTGCACTCCAATCAAATGATAGCCGCAGGTGTTCTGCAACACGAATAAATTGAAGGTTAGAGATATCATATTGGTATGCTGAAGTTATAATGTTCTCGGCGTCCTGATATCGTAGCTGGTCGCTTCTTAATTCGAACTTCACATGAAAACCTCGGATTATTGCATATAACCATGACATTGCCATTATTCAACCGACGGTCCATGCGCCAAGCGCAAATAACGAAAATAGTTGTTCTACTTAATTAATACTTTTTGCAAGAAAAGTGTAAATACCAAATTTAATCTTATCTATAGTTTGATAGCAATGCAAATAATTTGCTTAGCTAGGTAGGGTGTATACCGCACATTGTCTTTTATTAGGATGAAATTCGCTTAGGTAGGGGTATTATTAAGACAAGTTCTTAGTCATTCCTAACAAATCTTGAGCAGTACGCAAAATTTTAGCCCGTGAAAAAATAAATTGGAGTCGCTTCCCGCCTTTTTGCCGCCATAATACGGCTGAACGAATCCCAGCTAGCAGGAGGGCGCGAATTTTATCTGCGTTATGAGGATTTTCGAGGAACCGCTGTTCGCCACTGACTTTAATTCGATAATCGAAAGTACTGAGCGTTTGAGTATATAAATTAGCCAGTTGTTCAACGACTTGCGGATGGGTAGCCGCATAAATTTCTGTTTCAGCAACCGATTTTTCGATACCGATTCTAATTTTCGCTAACATATCTTGCCGCTTAGCTAATTTACGTTCTAAAAATACCACTCCCAAGACATATTGCATCACTTCTATATTTCGCTTCGTTTCATTGCCCAATTGTTGACATAATATTTGTAAACCCGTTTTTATACCACTTAATCCACCATAGACATCCATAATGGAATCAGCATTAATCTTTAACACACTTTGAATACTAGCTTCAAAGGGCGCTTGGTCTAACATCCCTTGTCGTGCAATTTGTCTTACCAGTTCAGAAGCTTGGAAAATTCCGGCCAGTGCAATTGTATTATTTTCTATACTCATTTACTTTAGTTAAGTTTTACCAAGTTTTTTCAGGGAATAAAATAATAGGGCAGGAAAATAGCTTAGAGAGAAAAAGTGTGTACGTCAAATAATGACATACACACTAGCTTAAAGTGATTTAATTCATTAAAAATATGGTGGAGGCGGCGGGACAGTTGACCCACTATTTTCATAATGGACTGGACTATTCCTTCATCTGAGTAAATTTTTCCAGATGGAGAGCATTTATGGAAACGATGGCTTCCATCGTAGTAATTCATAGGAAAATACCCTTAGAATCCTATCAGTCTCTAGCGGGCTTACCTGTTTCCAGTTTACCCGACGGCGTTGGCTTATCTTGTTTAGACTTAGCGTTCACCGTTTGAGCTCTCTTTTTCCATTAAACATCGCTGTCTAAGGCGACCTTATTGATCGAACCCGCGTCCGTAAGTCCTCCGCCCTTAGTTCTACGTGCGTAGCCCTATCTTTATTCTAACTGCTAGTCATCCGACGGGCAGGATAATCTAACAGTGAGTTTGGTTATTTTTAGCAAAACCACCCCAAACAAATGGCTCTACGATCTTGTGAAGGTTGACCCCTGTACTGAACGCACAAGCACGGCTCCAGGCAGTGGCTAGCCGGTTTAAGCGGCTAGAGCGTAGTTGTCGTCGTTGGCAACTATATTTTTTTGCAGACCGGATTTACGAGGTAATCTGCGCCTCGGCACGCTCCTCAGGTTTTGCAACCCACGTCGAAACCATGTCGCCCCCGGTTTTCGAGAAAAACTGGGATAAAAGTACCTAATGAATTAGGCTGTAGCTAACGAGGTTGGTTCAATTTAGTTACACTTATTTCTTTTAAAATACACTGTTAATATAGTGTAGTTATAATCATTTTTCAAGTTATTTGACATCCTCCCAATCCTAAAGGACGTGGATTCCTGATAACTCAGGAGTAGGTTGGTATCGCTACTTCCTACGGGTTTCTGCTGCTGACGGCACTTCCTTCACCGTTCACTTCACAGACTAGCCCCCGATGACCTCGGGTTAAGTGACAATTATAGGAGTTTCTTAATGAATACACAAATCAAAGGCACACCGGATATCCTCGCCCAAAAGGACGGGTTTTTACAGTGCTTTCCCGATAAAAAGCAATTCTCGGATCAATGCCATGCCATTAAATTAAGCTAGCTTAGTTGGTAATAAGGTATACACAGCACACCTGACCTGGTTACATTCATTTTTCATTGAGTTATCTTGAGCACACCCCAGTGAGTATAAAGTTTTTCTTCGCGCCACTATTTTAAGTTTCATCAAACTCACATTAGAGAAAATAAGTTTTTTTGCTTAACTCAAATACGGATAGGACTTCACTGTTCGAATAACAAATTGATGAAGCTTTTCATAGAAATTATTATCTTTTTTCATTATGACAAAAATTTGAATAGCAATTATTAGTTACGTTGAAATAAATAGCAACACCAGCCAACATCTAAGAGATAATTTTTGGTATAAGCAAACCCATTCTTTCACCTCGATTATCAATCAGGGTAACCACCACACTTAAACTGAACACCTAATAACTGAAAATCAAACCAGTTTTCCCCAATCTAATTTAGCTCTTAAAGTGGTATAGTGATCATGGGATTGAGGGTGAATGAGTCGAATATGTTGATGTTTTTCAATGGTAATCCAATCACCCGGGAGCAGTGTTTGGCAGAGGACACCATCACTATTAAGTTGTGCTTCACCGGTTTGCTCGAAATTAATGGTGATTTGGATGCAACTGTCTCCATCTATCACGATAGGACGGCTGGTGAGTGTATGAGGACAAATCGTTACCAGTACTAATGCGTTTAAAGAAGGGTGTATGATTGGTCCACCGGCAGATAAAGCATAAGCGGTGGAGCCGGTTGGTGTAGCGACGACTAAACCATCAGCACGTTGTTGGTTAAGAAAATGCCCATTAATTGTGGTTTCAAAAGTGAGCATGTGTGACATATTCCAACGATGTACCACAATATCATTTAAAGCATTCGTATAAGACAGACGCTTATTATCACGATAGACTTCAGCTTCAATTAAAAACCGATCTTCTTCGAGAAAGGCACCGTCTAAAATGTCACTGAGATATTCTTCCATGTCACTTGGACTAATATCAGTTAAAAAACCAAGCCGCCCTAAATTAATACCTAAAAGGCAAACATCATATTTAGCTAATAAACGAGCCGATTGTAATAATGTCCCATCTCCACCAATGACAATGACTAAATCACAACGACTGCCTAATACATCCGGATCAGCTATAATATTCAAGTCGTTAGAAGATAATAGTTGTTGTGCACTCGTCACATCCATTATTACCTCTAAAGATCGCTTACGTAAAAACTTGACTAACCGTTCTAAGCAATCTTGTACTTGAGCATTACCAGGTTTGCTTATAAGCCCTATATTTTTAAACATGAGTATCCTAAATTGGGTAAAAAATGCAACACTAGTATATCTAGATATCTTGGTAAAACTAATCCCCTTGTCTTTCTTTTCTAATAAAGTATGGAAAAGGATTATTAAATCCCCAGATATCAGCTTAATTTTGCCTGAATACTGATTTTTTGGCCTTCCGGAATTTTATATCTTAATTGTTGTGTTGACGTTATAGTGATAAATTTTAACCAAGAGAAGTCAATGGGGTGGTGCTAGATGTCTAATCGTCATAAATCGGGCTATCACCAGATGAGTGAACGTGCTCAGTATTTACTTAAAATATTAGTGGATCGTTATATTCGTGATGGTCAACCCGTTGGTTCACGTACTTTATCACGGGAAACGGATTTGGATCTCAGTCCGGCAACCATTCGTAATGTTATGGCTGATCTAGAAGAAATGGGGCTAATTTGCTCACCACATACTTCGGCTGGTCGCATTCCAACAGTGAGAGGTTATCGACTGTTTGTTGATACGCTATTACCAGTTAAACCCTTAAACAATGATGAAGAACAACACTTACGACGTTTATTTACCCAACATTATTATGAGCAAAATTTGTGGGAACAGACTTCCAACTTACTTTCTGAGGTCACTCATTTAGCCAGTGTAGTCATGTTACCACGACATAACTCTAAGGCATTACGTCATGTCGAATTTTTACCGCTTTCCAAAAAACGGGTATTAGTGATTCTGGTTTTCAACAAATATGATGTAGAAAATCGTATTATACACACATCACGTCGTTACTCACCGGCGGAATTACAATATGCCGCGAATTATTTAAATGATGCCTTTGTCGGTAAGGAAATAAAAGCAGTACGAGAAGATTTACTCACCGAATTGCGAGAAACTCGTCAACACCTGGACAGCATTATGCAAACGGTCATTGAAGTGGCTGATAAAGCATTTGAAGAAGAAGCAATAGCAGATGATTTTGTGATGGCTGGACAAACTAACCTGATGAATGTAACTGAACTTTCTTCGAGTGTAGAGAAATTGCGCGATTTATTTGTAGCCTTTAATCAAAAAAGTGATATTTTACATTTACTGGATCAAACACTTAAAGCGCAAAGGATGCAGATCTTTATTGGCGAAGAATCCGGTTATGAAGTACTTGGGGATTGTAGTGTGATTACCTCTCCTTACCGAGTTAAAGGCGAAGTCATCGGCGTATTAGGGATTATTGGTCCGACTCGCATGCCTTATGAACGAGTTATCCCGATTGTGGATTTAACTGCTAAATTATTAGGTTCGGCATTAAACTATCCTTAACCAGCTATTATAAGCGTCTCATCTTCTTGAAAATGAGATGTTAGCACCAAGGCAACAAGGAAAAAATGCAATTTAGCCTTGAACATCATTGAATTATCCCTATTTATTTTCACTGAGCAGTGAGCAGTGAATAACGATAAGTAACAAGCGATTAACAATTAAGGAGATAATTCATTATGACGATGAATCAACAGAGTCAATCAGAATCATCCATAGCGGCGGAACCCGATTCAGCCGGACAATCTCATCCTAACACGACTTCACCAGATGAGACGATTGAGCATCCTTATGGCAATGCGGCTCGAGAACCAGCGGCTGATGCCACTGTGGAAACGAGCACGTCGGTTGAAATGACGAGTACAGAATCAAATGAAACCGTTAATGCCGAAGTTGAAGTAACACCCTCAGTTGAAGAATTAAAGCGCCAGTTGGCGGAAGTGACTCAAACAGCAGCAAATCATTGGGACACCCTCCTGCGTAACCGAGCAGAATACGATAACTTACAAAAGCGGATGACACGCGATCTCGATCATGCCCGTAAATATGCTTTAGAAAAATTTGCTACGGAATTATTAGCGATTAAAGATAGCATGGAATTAGGATTAGATGCGATTGCTAAACCAGAAACGACCTTGGATACGGTACGTGAAGGCATGGTGTTAACGGCAAAAATGTTCATGGATGTTATGGCTAAATTTAATATTCTGGAAATCAATCCTCAAAACCAAAAATTTGATCCCCAATGGCATGAAGCTATCGCTATACAACCCATACCGAATATAGTGGCTGGCACGGTATTGCATGTTCATCAAAAAGGTTATCAACTCAATGACCGCTTGTTACGTCCGGCTCGCGTTATTGTCGCAAAAGCGCTTGAAACTGAAAAATCGCTTGAAAACCAAGGGTAAGACCCTATATCAACTGGGTAGATTTAAGGCAATAAACTAATTAGCTTGACTGATAACTGATAACGGGTAACTGAATTAAAAGCAATGAACTTAACAGGAGAAAATTATGGGTAAAATTATTGGTATTGATTTAGGAACAACTAATTCTTGTGTTGCAGTAATGGAAGGCAAGAATTGCCGTGTTATTGAAAATAGTGAGGGTGGGCGAACTACCCCCTCGGTTGTGGCTTTCACCAATGATGGCGAAGTCTTGGTAGGACAATCGGCTAAACGACAAGCGGTGACTAATCCGAATAATACTCTATTTGCCGTCAAACGGCTGATTGGTCGCAAATTTAGAGACAATGTCGTTCAGCGTGATATCAACATGGTACCCTACAAAATTGTTGAAGCTGACAATGGCGATGCTTGGGTTGATATCAAAGGTAAAAAGATGGCGCCACCCGAAATTTCTGCGCGGGTATTAATGAAAATGAAAAAGACCGCAGAAGATTATTTAGGTGAGCCAGTCAAGGAAGCCGTGATTACGGTCCCCGCCTATTTTAATGATTCGCAGCGCCAAGCCACTAAAGATGCGGGACGAATTGCTGGGTTGGATGTGAAACGTATTATCAATGAACCCACGGCTGCCGCTTTGGCTTATGGGATGGATAAAAAACGGGGCGATATTAAAATCGCGGTTTATGACTTAGGTGGAGGAACTTTCGATATTTCCATTATTGAAATTGCCGAGGTTGATGGAGAACATCAATTTGAAGTGCTGGCTACCAATGGTGATACTTTCCTGGGTGGTGAGGACTTCGATTTACGGATTATTGATTACCTGGTGGATGAATTTAAGAAAGAGAGCGGCATTAATCTCAAAAACGATCCTTTAGCTTTACAGCGTCTCAAAGAATCGGCTGAAAAAGCGAAAATTGAATTATCTTCTAGCCAACAAACTGACATTAATTTACCTTATGTCACCGCCGACGCTAGTGGTCCCAAACATCTTAACATTAAGTTAACTCGCGCTAAGTTAGAATCCTTAGTAGAGGATCTCATTGAAAGAACGATAGAACCTTGCCGAATTGCCATAAAAGATTCGGGTGTCAGTGCCAGAGATATTGATGAAGTTATTCTCGTCGGTGGGCAATCCCGTATGCCTAAAGTGCAAGAATCCGTGAAGAATATCTTTGGCAAAGAGCCCCGTAAAGATGTTAATCCAGATGAAGCAGTGGCGGTGGGTGCCGCTATCCAAGGTGGGGTGTTAAGTGGTGACGTTAAAGATGTCTTGTTGTTGGACGTAACGCCGCTGTCATTAGGGATTGAAACCCTAGGTGGGGTGATGACCAAATTAATTCCCAAGAATACAACTATTCCCACTAAACATTCACAGATTTTTTCTACGGCTGAAGATAATCAAACCGCAGTAACGGTGCACGTCTTACAAGGCGAACGGGAAATGGCGCAATTTAATAAATCGTTAGAAAAATTTGATTTAACCGATATTCCAACAGCACCACGCGGCGTTCCACAAATTGAAGTCACTTTTGATATTGACGCTAATGGCATTTTGCATGTTTCTGCTATAGATAAAGCCACCGCTAAAGAACAAAAACGTTCGATTAAAGCGTCTAGCGGTTTATCTGAAGAAGAAATTAACCACATGGTTAAAGACGCCGAAGCGCATGCGAGTGAAGACAAAAAATTCCATGAATTAGTTGAAACCCGCAATCGAGCTGATAATTTAATTCATGCGACTTCTAAATCTTTAAAAGAATTAGGTGATAAGGTCAGTACCAATGACAAAACCGCTATTGAAGCCGCTATTGAAGACCTTAAGCAAACGATTAAAAGCGATGATAAAGCCGAAATTGAAGCCAAGACTCAAACTTTAGCGGAACTTTCGGGTAAAATCGCCCAACAAGCTTATAGTCAAGCGAGTGCCGGTGGTCCGGAAGGTTTTACTGAAGCAGCGCAATCCGCAGCAGAAAAATCAAAATCGACTAAAAATCAATCCGATGTCGTCGATGCCGAATTTGAAGAAGTTAAAGAAGGTAAAAAATAATTCGCTGAGCAGCTAAAATAAATAACCGCTGTCCTCAATGGAATATGACTTTACTGATTTTAAATGGTTAAAAATGTTGGTGAAAGGAAAATAACAACAACCGATCGTTAATGCTGTTGACCTTTAAAAAGATCACTGTTGCTTTCTTTCACCGCCAAAAATTCAACCGAGGGTAGTGCTAATGATTTTAGTGTAACCAAGGATTGCAATCCCGGGTTGCTACCGGGCTAATATCACCACAAATTAGGCACTGCCTAAAAAAAATACCAATTGAACTGCATTAATAATTTGGCGGTGAAAACCTCGAATGAAGAAATTTTAGTCGCACTCATGACTTGATAACCCTATACTGAAATTGACTAATAAAACCCAAATTGAATGAGTTAGTTGTATTGAACAATCTCAAGCGCCCTATTTCGCCATAAAGTTTGCTAACTATGTCAAAACGTGATTATTACGAAACACTCGGTGTCGCTAAAAATGCCAGTGAAGATGAATTGAAAAAATCCTACCGCCGCTTAGCGATGAAATTTCATCCGGACCGCAACCCCGGTGATAAACAAGCGGAGGAAAAATTCAAAGAAATAAAAGAAGCCTACGAAATTTTATCTGACCCACAAAAACGTGCTGCTTACGACCAATTTGGACATGCGGGTGTTGATCCCAATATGGCGGCGGGCGGTAGTGGTTTCTCCGGGTTTAGTGGTTTTGGCGATATCGGTGATATTTTTGAAAGCGTATTTGGTGGTGGTTTCCGAGGAGGCAATAGTAGTAATCGTGTTTTCAGAGGTTCAGATTTACGTTACGATCTGAGTTTATCGTTGGAAGAAGCCGTTGCCGGAACTGAAGTTAAGATTCGACTACCAACCCAAGTCGTTTGTTCTCGTTGTGAGGGCAGTGGTGCTAAACCAGGCAGTAGTCCAACGACCTGTCGCCGCTGCAGTGGGCAGGGTCAAATTCGCATGACGCAAGGTTTCTTTTCGGTACAGCAAACGTGTCCAACTTGTCGCGGCACCGGCAAAATTATAGCTGATCCGTGTTCAACCTGTCATGGCAGTGGGCGAACTCAGGAACACAAAACTTTATCCGTTAAAGTACCTGCCGGAGTAGATACCGGGGATCGTATCCGGTTATCTGGTGAGGGCGAAGCCGGTATCAATAGTGGTCCCGCCGGGGATTTATACGTCCAAATTAATGTTCGTCCTCATCCTATCTTCATTCGTGAAGAAAATAATCTTTACTGTGAAGTGCCGATTAGTATTGTAACAGCGGCTTTAGGTGGCGAATTGGAAGCACCTACCTTAGATGGTCGAGTCATGCTTAAGATTCCGCCAGAAACTCAAACGGGTAAATTATTTCGGATTCGCGGTAAAGGGGTTAAACCGGTGCGGGGTGGTCCAACCGGTGATTTGCATTGCCGAGTGGTAGTGGAAACCCCGGTTAATCTGACCTCTCGCCAAAAAGAATTACTAAGAGAATTTGAGCAAAGTATGCGAGAAGGCAACAAGCAACATAGTCCTAAAGAAAGTTCATGGCTAGATGGGGTTAAGAAATTTTTTGAAGATATGAAATTTTAAATCGAGGTATTTAACTCGCTGGTTCGTGTTCTGCCGCAGAATTTTGGTGTACACCGTACACTAATCCTCACTTACTTCTACTCCTACTCAGGTGGGCATTGCCCACCCTATTTCTGACACAAGCGTAGCTAATTGTTAGACCTCACCAACAAAAGGAGATACTTACACCGATGAGACACCATGAGGTAGAGAAAAGCTGTTTCCCGCTGATGGTCATGGAGAGTTCCGAATTTTCTCCGAATCAGTGTGTCTTCCGAGATGATGAGTTCGGTGTATGGCTTTATCATGCCAATTGTATTGAGTTTATGGACATACTCATCGGCAAGTACCCTAATGGAAAATTCGATATGATATTTGCCGATCCACCCTATTTTCTTTCGAACGGCGGTATTACCTGTCATGCTGGGAAGATGGTGAGGGTTGATAAAGGACAATGGGATAAATCAAACGGTCCAGAAATGAACCATGAGTTCAACACGGCGTGGCTGTCAAGATGCAAAAAACTGTTAACGCCTAATGGCACGATTTGGGTTTCCGGCACCCACCATGCCATTCACTCTATTGGTTACGCCATGCAGCAATTGGGAATGAAGATACTAAACGATATTACTTGGGAAAAGCCCAACCCCCCTCCGAACCTGTCTTGTCGCTATTTTACACATTCCACCGAGACGATCATTTGGGCTGCCAAGAATGAGAAATCAAAACACTGTTTCAATTATGACCAGATGCGGGAAATAAACTCTGGCAAGCAAATGAAGTCAATTTGGATATCTCCAGAAATATCGGTTTCATTGTGGAAGTGAAGTCAGCCAAATCCCGTATTGGTGATGCGGCGCGGTTCCAATTAAAAATGTATTTAGAACATGGACAAATCCGCTATGGAATACTCATTGATCCTTTTGGTTTGGAAATCTATGAATACCTTGCGGGTAAAACCACCTTAAAAGATCAATATCAAATAACCGATCCAAAATATGTTGAGCCAGCAGCAGTATTCTTAGACTTATTTTTAGAGAGGATTAAAATGCGTACTATCGCCGTTTATGCTGCTAAAGGGGGAGTGGGAAAAACCACCTTAGCGGTTAATATTGCTTTTGAATTAGCCAAGCAGGGCAAGCGGGTGTTAGTGGTGGATCTGGATGATCAGGCTAACGCGAGTTTATCCCTAGGAGTTAACTACGCCGAAGCTTTTGATAAAGCAACGAATTTAAAACAAATTGATGAAATTCTTTCTGCCTTTGAGGGACGAGTAGAAGTCATTGATTTCTTAAGGTACTGCAAGAATGATGGTTTTGTAGCGCAGAATTACATTCTGGTCAGTCCACTGAACCGCTACTTATCTCATGGTGGTAAGCTACATGTACTACCCAGTAGCTTTAGGACCAAAGCCGGCCAAATTGCGGATCTCTCGATCAAACACAAATTACTTAATGTCGGACTACAAAAGCTGACCGGTGATTATGACTATGTCATCATTGACACGCCACCGAGCCAGCATGACTTTATAGCCAATTCCCTGTACGCCGCCCAATATGTCCTGATTCCGGCGCAAATGGAATATTTATCCTTTTATGGAATAATTCATCCCCTTGATTTTGCTAAAGACATTCGCCAAGATACCGACGGCAAGCGCGCACAGATTTTGGGGATTGTTCCCATGATGGTTGGCGGTACTAAATTAAACAATGCCATCGAAGATCTCGTGAAGGACAAGTTCAAAACGATTCCTGTTTTCCCAGGCATCAAACAATCCACCGTCATTGGACAAGCTTCTCACAAACGCTTACCTTTAGCAATCTATGCTGAGCAACACAAACCCGCGCAAGCGGTTGCACAACAATTAGCGACGCTAACTAACCAACTCATTGAAAAAATTGATTTACTCGAAAGCAAAACCGGAGTGTAGACATGGCTATCAAAGACAAAGTTGCTGTAGAAACTAAACCTTATATCTTATTTCTCAACCAAATAAAAGTGGCACAAGAACATTCGGATACCTCTTCAAAAAACCTCAAACTAGCCACCGATTCTCTACAAACGCTTGGCGTTAACACTGTCCTACCGATGGTCTGCTTAACTAACCAGGAAGATCAATACCAATTGCTCACCGGCTTACCCATTTACGAAGCAGCTAAAACGGCTGGGTTAGAAAAAATTTGGGCTTTCGTCATCGCTGCCCCACCAACGGCAGCAAATCAGGCGCTGGAACAATGGCTATTGTTGTCAAAATTAAATGACACAGTAATTGAACCACAAGATATTGATCAATTTCTTGCCTTCATTAATAGTAAAAAATCGGTTCTGACCGAAATAGCGGGGATTGGTGACAAGACGGCTGATAAAATTATTGTCGGTCGCCCGTATGAATCCTTAGCCGCTGCGCAAGAGCAACTGGGTAAAAAGCGGGTGATGAACTGGATACGTGCATTCAAACGCAAATAAACCTAAGAGGAGGAACAATTCATGGCAGAATGGAAAAAACTAGCTAAAGCCTTGATCTTAGCGGAAGGGCATATTGATACCAAGGAAGTTCGCATTCTACGGCAAGCGTTTCTTGACTACGATCGCATTGATGCAGAAGAATTGGTTTTTCTTAAGGAATTACGCAATCAAGCTAAGTCTTATGTGAAACCATTCACCGAACTCTATATTGATTCAATTAAAAATTATATGTTGGCTGAAGGGGGTTACCTGAATCCTGAGAAAGCGAAGTGGCTACGCCAAGCTATTTTTGCAGATGGTCAAGTAGACGAAGATGAAAAACGGCTGCTGAGAGAACTGAAAGCCGAAGCCAAGCAAATCTCTCCAGAATTTGAGGCACTTTACCAAGCCGCGGTTGAGAAATAATAACCAAAGTGGCGTAGGTTGGGTCAATTTCCTGATTTACCCAACACAAATTATCGAAAAACGCTGGGTTACGCTTTGCTAACCCAACCTACAGCCTATTACAGTCTACTGTTTCAGCGGTGGGTGCAGTATGCAAGCGCGTCACAGTATTTACTTCCAATAAGAATAAAAATAAATAAACATAATTATATGATTTTATAGTGATTCATCTAATAGGAATAAAAAAATAGCCAATATAACTTGCAAAGTTAAAAAAGAATTTGTATCATGAGTGCCTCTTTTGTAGGTGCGAGGTGGAGCAGCCTGGTAGCTCGTCGGGCTCATAACCCGAAGGTCGTAGGTTCAAATCCTACCCTCGCTACCAACCTTTTTTAATCTGAAAATCTTCCCAGTTTTTAACCTATCTTTATTTCAATTCAATAAGTTATTTCAGTATTATTCCCGCTTATTTAGAGTACTAAGTCAAGTTATTTAGAACGCACTTGATAGTGATTGATAAATTTAACAATTTTTTGATAAGGAAATTGCTCAAGGTTATCAAAAGTATTCAGTGCCTGGGTAATTAAACCATCAATATTTTCTACTTGAGGCTTAACCGATTGTGGAGACTGTAATACCGCTTGCAATCCTGTTAAGCCACCACACTGCAATT
Source organism: Thioploca ingrica (assembly GCA_000828835.1). GTDB lineage: Bacteria > Pseudomonadota > Gammaproteobacteria > Beggiatoales > Beggiatoaceae > Thioploca > Thioploca ingrica. The sequence continues at coordinate 3,254,719 of AP014633.1, read as the reverse complement.
TCATCGCTTTAGCATGAGCCAGTTGTTGACTTAAATGAGATAACTTCAAAGCAAACTGAGCATTTTTATAAAAATAATGAAGTAATTGGGTACATCTAACTTGTGCGATTGGTGATCGGCAGGCAGCCGCTTCGCGTTCGGCAATATTTAAACGTTGAAAGTGAACACAACCACAGCGACTACTCAGAACGGCTTTTTCAAAGGTGCAAGGACATTGATTCAATTGCTCACGAGCTTGTTGGTATTCACGTTCATCCATATCACTTGTTGGCAGTGCTCAATGGGTAGTGATATTAGCTTTATCACAACTACTTATTTGTTAAACTAAAACCACTACCGCTTTTCTTATTTATCTTCCTTGCCATTTACTTATCATAAGCGACTACTTCTGATAAACCACCCTGTTTAAGTAAATCAACTCGTACTTTATGTAAAGCATTATTATCAGCATGTTCGCCAATTTGTTTAGCTAGTTCATCTAAGGCGTTGTACCAAAATCCATTCTTCGCATAGAGGTAAGGTAATTTTTCTGGAGAACTTTGCTGAAGTTCTGCTGATAACTCGACTGATGGCTCAATACGTTTAATCGTACCGGTTGATTTAATATCCAAAGAAGGATAATCAGGATGACAAGTGAGTAATAAAGTCCAACGATATTCAACACCAGTTTTTAATTGAAACTGAGATTTATTTGGCGGTAGTATTTTGGCGAAAGGCAAAGCTTGTATACCCGCTGGAACGGATAACTTGAGATTGGTTTTAATGATGGGTTCTGAAAATTCAGCATTATTAGTTGAAGGTACCTTATCTAAAATAAAAATGAATTCGGCAGCGGTTAAAGGTTGAGAAACAAACCAATACAAAGTGGGTTGCGCATCAAGCGTTTTCCCGGTATGTTCTGGTACTAATAACCGCAAAGCAAAATTTTCTTTAAGCTGCGTACAAGCGCCGCGTATACCACGGACACCGCGTACTCCACGTAATCCACGGACACCACGAATATCGGCTTTATTTTCTCGGGTAATTTCACCGGTTGTCGAGGTCAGGTATTGAATTTCCTCGGCGGCTTGAACTGGAGGTAACAAAATAGGTAAAGCAACCGAACAACTGAAGCTTAGTCCAACAACGAAGTAAAATGGTCTCAACTTGATATTTTTCATAAGAATTCCCTCATGCTGGCTTATGAACTCAACTTCTAAATATGATTAGCATAGCAATATCATGAGGAAATATCTATCCTTGAAGAGATGAAAGGTTAAGAAAAAGCGATTTTTTCTTAGGAACTCACCTGATGCACCTCCCCCCGCCCCTCCTTAAATTAATTAAGGAAAGGAGGGGAGTAAGGTGAGTTAGGAATGCTTAACCGGCAGGAATGATTTAATATAACGTGTACGAAGGATAATCCATTTGCACACGTTATCATCAACTTATACTATAAACAAACCATTGATTAATCATGAGCTATTAAATAGGACAAACCATTGCTAAACCTTCTACATCAAGGTTATCCGTCTCAATAATGTGGCGCGGTATATCATATATCGTTTGTGTTTGTAAGCTACAATTCGTAACATCAAGGATACCTAACACCAAAGTATTATAGGAACCATTACCCGGTGGTGGATTGCCATTACTATGACCAACATGACTATTAGTGTGAAAACCTAACAATACTTTAGTTGTTTCCTCCGAAAGAGAAAGAGCCGGTAATATCTCTATCGCTTCAATTTCCACAGCTTTATATTCGCGTAATGCGTTGACAACTTCTGTTTCACAAGGAGTTTGGAGTGGTTGACCTGGGCAATACATGACGTAATTGGCTTTGATAACACCATTGGTATCAACTGCCGCATTGACATCTTTTGAATGGCCATCTTCTGCCTGACCTAATTGACCCTGATTTAACAATCCAATGATACAATCACCAACAACGGCTATATCTTCAACTTCTCCAGGTTGATTGAGTAACATTTCGCCCACCAGAGGAGATGCATCCGCGTTGACCTTAAACAGTCCTGCCTCTTGTGCCCAGCCAAATAGATTACCTTGATTGTCAAAAGCGATACCATCTACTTCTTCCATTGCTCGGTTACCCACCATGACTGGACCCAGTGAGTCAAGTGCTATGGCATCACAGTTTTCTGGTATAGGCGCTATAGCAAGAATATCACCCCTAAATTCTTTTGGAACAGCGTCATCCCCCGCAGAGGCAAAGAGAAGACCTAACTTATTGTTATAATCTAGCCCCTCATAATCGCCACCGTCTATGAAAAAATTAAATTGGAAGCCTTGATCATTTACGCAAAAAAAGTAGGAATCATTGAGTAAATAATCATCTACACCATACAAAGCACAACCGGCATTGAAATAAGGTGTTAGTGGTCCAGGATGATTTGGAGAATTGACTTGGTCGGGCGGATCGACATTACTGAGCCGATCACTAAAATCCGTACTTACCCGATCAGTTTCGGCGTGAGCACTCATGATTGGAGCGACAAGTAAACCGGTAACGAGGAGAAAAGAAATTTTGGAGAGAAAATCAGCCGGTTTTTTATAGAAGTTGTTCCAGTTTTTTGAACAGCTTAGCATAATAATTTCCCCTAATAACTAAATTTATAATAATGAAAATTGAATTATATCATATATATGCTTATAAAACAATTATTTCAAGGAAATAATTACGGGAGGTGTTTAATTATTGAAAATATCATTCATTGAAAAAATACCCTAAAATAAATAGATAAAAATTGAATAACTTATTGATCTTCTACAACCGTAAATTATGGCTACGATATCACAACTTCTTAATCTCGCTATCCAACATCACCAACAAGGTCAATTATCTCAAGCAGAAATTTTATATAAGCAAATTTTGGCTCAAGATCGTTATCATCTAGAAGTATTACATTTGTTAGGCGTGTTGTATTCACAATTAGGTCAATATCAAGAAGGTGTTCGGTTGATTAAAAAAGCCATTAAAAAAAATGGCCGATCAGCACCATTGTATTCCAATTTAGGAGCAGCACTGGTTTCATGGGGTAAACCTAAAGAAGCTATCACCGCCTGTCGTCAAGCCATTGCGCTTAATCCGAATAACCCAGAACCTTACAACAATCTCGGTTTAGCTCTTAAAGCCCAAGATCAATTAGCAGCAGCCATGACCAGCTACCGAAAAGCCATCGCCATCAAGCCTGATTTTGCAGATGCTTATTCTAACTTAGGCGAATTGTTAAGAGAGCAGGGTCAGCTTGAAGAAGCGATTGCCAGTTATCAACAAGCCTTAGCCATTAATCCTCAGTTTGCTAAAGCTTATAATAACCTGGGTTTAGCTTTGAAAGAACAGGGTCAATTTCAAGCCGCCGTAACTCATTATCAACGTGCTTTAGCCATTGATCCCAACTATGTTAAAGCTTACTTTAATCTGGGAACTTTATTATTTTCTCAGCGAGAATTAGAACCAGCTGCGCTTTGCTTTACTAAATTGATTACTATCAAACCGGATTATCTCGAAGCTTATATCTCTCTCATTGGTATTTTATTTGAACAAGGTAAATTGGATGAAACGATAGCTTATTGTCAACAAGCGCTAGCAATTGACCCCAATTGTGCCGAGGCACACATTACCTTAGCGGGAACTTTCTTTCGGTTGGGAAAACTGGAGGCGGTGGTTAAACATTATCGCCAAGCCCTAACGATTCAGCCCGATAATTACATGGCTCATAGTGGGTTACTGATGGCTATGCATTATTCTCTGGATTATGATGTGCCTACCGTATTTGCAGAACATTTACATTTTGCTAAGCAACATGTTAAACCTTTGCAAAAAGAGATTAAACCTCACCCTAACGATAAATCTCCGCAGCGCCGGTTAAAAATGGGTTATGTTTCTCCCGATTTTCGATATCATTCAACGACTTTCTATATGGAACCGGTATTAGCGGCACATCATCAGGACGAATTTGAAATATTTTGTTATGCCGATGTTCTCACCCCGGACGCTGCCACACAAAGATTACAAGGTTATGTCGAACATTGGCGAGATATTATTAATTTATCCGATGAACAAGTTGCTGAACAAATTCGTGCCGATCAAATTGATATTTTAGTTGATTTGGCTGGTCATACCGATAGACATCGTTTGTTGGTGTTTGCGCGTAAACCAGCACCCATACAAGTCACCTATTTAGGTTATGCCGGAACCACCGGTTTAGCTACTATCGATTACAAATTAACGGACGAAGTTATTGATCCACCCGGAGAAACGGAAGTCTATCATACTGAAGAATTAGTGAGATTACCGGTTTACAGAATCGTCCAGTTCAACCTAGAAAACAGTCCGCCGATCAATTCGTTACCGGCGCTGCAATCTGGATATATTACCTTTGCTTCCTTTAACAATTTTTCTAAAGTTACCTCTTACATTATTGATGTTTGGGCAAAAATATTAACAACCTTACCGAATGCTCGCTTACTTATTGTGGTTAAGGATGCTGACAAGGAAACCACTCAACAACAAGTGAAGGCGTCATTTACTCAACGAGGGGTTGCTGTCGAGCAATTAACTATCACTGGCATGAGACCATTTTACCAATATCTAGAATTACATCATCAAGTAGACGTGGGCTTAGATCCTTTTCCTCATATGGGAGCAACGACCACTTTTGTATCGCTCTGGATGGGAGTACCGGTGATTACGCTGATGGGCCCAAAACCGGCTTCTAAAGGTGGTGGCCCTTTAAAAACACTGGGTTTAGATCGTTTTGTCACTTATAGCCCCGAAGACTATATTAACGTAGCGTGGTGGGTCACTGAGCATCTGGAAGAATTAAATGAGTTACGCCTGAACTTACGTGAGAAAATGTTACATTCGCCACTGATGGATGCTAATCATTTTACCCGTGCTATGGAAGCCGCTTATCGACAAATGTGGTACAAATGGTGTAAACACCAGCGTTAATTAAGAAAAATTAAAAAAATAAGAACACTTTACCCTCTGCTGGCTTCTCAGTAGAATAAAAAAAATATTAACTATGAATAGGAATTTAACCATGCTATTGACTCAACACCAAGGCTTTACCTTATTAGAAATGCTAGTCGTGTTAGTTATCATTGGATTATTAGCGGGATTAGTTGGACCACGAATCTTCGGTAATGTGGATAAAGCTAAATTGCAAACCGCCAATATCCAAGTTAAACAACTAAAAGGTGCACTCCAAACTTTACGCTTAGATATAGGGCGTCTGCCCACTCCGGAAGAAGGGTTAGCTCTATTACGCATACCACCCAATGATGAGAATGTCAAACCCCTTTGGAAAGGACCCTATTTAGAAGAAACCATTCCTTTAGATCCGTGGAATCATCCCTATCAATATAGTGTACCAGGAAGCGATGGCGATCCCTTTGCGCTCTATTCATTTGGTGCGGATGGACAACCCGGTGGAGTAGACGATAATGCCGATATTGGCTATTTGCCACCGCGATAATTACAATAAATACTTGGTAGGGAGAGAGCCCCCTTTAAAAAGTTGTCTGATTTTTTCCCGCAATTCTGGTAAACTAAACGCTGAGTAAGAGCAAACAATATCGGCAAGGTAGGTAGTTACGATTTTTTAACATCCACGACGTAACTTTTGATAACATCAAGTAGTTCTTGGCGGGTAAAGGGGAGTGTCATATAGTGCGTGGCACCCATTATTTTGCTAAGAATACGTGCAACCAATCCGTCACAGCTCGATAAGATAATAACCGGAATCGGTTTGAAAGCCTGATTACTTCTAATCAAAATGCAAGTTTGATAGCCATTAAGACGAGGCATTATAATAGTCACAAAAATGATGTTCGGTTGGAATTCCATTATTCTAGAAAGTCCTTCAAAGCCGTCTCTGGCTGTAACAACTTGACAACCCGCTTTTTTTAATAAAGTTTCTGCAGTACGGCGAATAGTTTTATATTCATCAATGATTACGACTTTAATACCTTCAAAATTAGCTGCGGTGCTCATTTTTCTGCCCCTCCTTTTAAAATCATCTATTTTGGTGGGTTTCGCTTTGCTCTTATGACCATCCTACGCTCCATCCAGGCTACTTTCCTCAAAATTAACTTCATCGTAAATGTCAGCTAAGGTCATGACAACCGGTATCGTGTTTAATTCCAATTTGGCTTCTAATTGAGCGTATTCAGAAAGTAACCATTGATTTTCACTCGTTTTAACAAAATGTTCTACATGAACTTTAAATTGACTAACCAGGATGTATTCTTGAAAGCTAGGCAGGGTGCGGTAATATTCAAATTTATCCCCTCTATCGTAATTTTTGGTCGATTGAGAGAGGACTTCAATAATGATTAAAGGATTGGTAATGGTATCGCGGCGATTTTCAAAGTAGTTAATTTTTCCCGCAATCACCATCACATCTGGGTAAACGAACCGTCGGATTAGTGGTATCCATAATTTAACATCTCCTATCGCTACTTGATAATTTTGTTTTTTAAGGGCTAGTTTAAGCGCAACATAAAAGTTACCCGCTATCTGATTATGATTAGTTGTTCCACCCGTCATAGGAAAGATCTTGCCATCATGATATTCACTTTTATATTCCGCTAGTTCTTCCAATTGTAAATATTCTTCTGGCGAATAGTAATGCGATTGTGGTTGAGCGGATTGCATGATTGTTTATCCTTTCGTTTCAAGTTCTTCCCAGCGAGCGTAGCGGGTTTGTAATTCTGTTTCTAAGTGTTTAATCTGTGCCAAAGTCTGATTAATTTCTGCAGTTGAACCACGATAAAAATCAGAACAACTCACCTTTTCTTGTAATTGGGTTAATTCTGTTTCTAAATTTTCAATTTGGATGGGTAATTCAGCTAGTTCACGTTGTTCTTTATAACTTAATTTGGGTGACTTTGGTTTCGGAGAGACGTTCGTTTTTGATGAGGTAAGCGGTTTTTTGGGTGTAATGGGTGGCTGAACTGTTAAATTGCGTTGTCTAAGCCAATCTTGGTAACCACCAACATATTCTTTAATTTGACCTTTACCTTCAAAAACTATAGTTGAGGTCACGACATTATCTAAAAAGCGGCGATCATGACTAACTAATAATAAGGTTCCGGAATAATTAGCGAGCAATTCTTCTAGTAGCTCTAATGTTTCAACATCTAAATCATTGGTAGGTTCGTCAAGAACGAGTAGATTGGCCGGTTGAATCAATAATCGGGCGAGTAACAAACGATTGCGTTCCCCACCGGAAAGGGATTTGACCGGGGAAAAGGCACGAGCGGGCATAAACAGAAAATCACTCAGATAAGACATCACATGTTTTTTTTGACCATTAACCGTGATCATTTCGCGTCCTTGCGCTACCGCATCGATAACAGTTTCTTCTGGATTGAGTTGCGCGCGCAGTTGATCAAAGTAGGCGATCTGAAGTTGGGTACCGTGTTGCACTTGACCACTGTCTGGTGTTAGTTCACCGAGTAATAATTTGAGTAAAGTTGTTTTGCCAACGCCATTGGGACCAATAAGACCAATACGATCACCACGCATGATTTCCGTAGAGAAATGGTGAATCAGCGGCGTATCGCCATAATTTTTGCTGATGTCATCGGCAACAATAACAATCCGTCCAGATAATTCGCCTTTATCTAAGTTTAATCGAACTTTGTCCTGCTGTTCACGGCGTTGTGCACGTTCTTCTCGTAATTTTTTTAGTGAACGAACGCGTCCTTCATTGCGAGTACGGCGAGCTTTGATTCCTTGCCGGATCCAAACTTCTTCTTGAGCGAGGTGTTTATCAAATTTAGCGGCTTGGGTGATTTCGGCCGATAATGCTGCTTGTTTCCGTTCCAAATAAGTAGCGTAATCACCGGGATAACTGGTTAATTGACCCCGATCGAGTTCAATAATTCGCGTGGCGATTCGCTGCATAAATTGGCGATCATGACTGACAAATAACAAACCACCTAACCATTCCAACAAAACTTCTTCTAGCCAAGTAATCGCATCAATATCCAAGTGATTAGTCGGTTCGTCCAATAACAATAAATCGGGTTCAATAACTAATGCTTGGGCTAAAGCGACCCGTCGTTGCCAACCGCCAGATAAATCCGCTACCGATTGTTCAGTGGGTAAATTCAGTTTGGATAATACCGTTTCAACCCGTTGTTCTAAACGCCAACCATCATTAGCTTCTAAACGGTGCTGAACATTTTCTAATTGTTTTAATAATGGCTCATCGTGGCTTTGGGCTAGACATTGTGCTAAATCATGATATTCTTGAACTTGTTTACCGACTTCACCTAAACAACCCGCAACGGCTTGAAAAATGGTATCATTGCTATTTAATTCAGGATGTTGGCTTAATCTCGCTATTTTACAATGCGGCTGACGTTCAATTTGACCTTGATCGGGATTAATTTCGCCACTGATTAGGGTTAATAAAGTCGATTTACCTTCGCCATTGCGACCAATTAAACAGACTCGTTCACCACGATCGAGACGTAAAGCGACTTTATCTAAAAGTGCAACATGTCCAAAGGCAATACTAACATTATTCAAACTGATGAGCGCCATAGCAGAAGTCACCGTAATACCCTAATTAAAGGAGGTTAAAGAGGTTGAAAAATAAAATCTAGCCGGTTATGCCATATTATGGCAAAATATTTGACGTGACCCTTGTTATTTAATAGATTGCCATTATAAACAGCTTATGGCTGAGATGGTAAGCTATTCATAGCCAACGATTTACTAATTTCAATATCAGAGGTACATCACTTATGAGTTTATTTGACAACATGAATAAAAACGTGGCCTTTGGTCAAAATCAAAGCCCGCAACCGGTAAGCTATCAACCAGAAGAGGTTTTTCAACCACCGGTATCCTCAGTAGAGGTGAGTAGTCTCATCCGTAACACTTACATGCTGTTATCGATGACTTTGTTCTTTAGTGCTTTCACTGCCAGCATTGCGATGTTTATCAACATGCCCCCGTTGCCTTGGTGGTTAACTTTGCTCGGTTACTGGGGCTTGTTATTTTTAACCACCAGTTTACGAAATAGTATTTGGGGACTGGCTGCCGTTTTTGCTTTAACCGGTTTTATGGGTTTAACCTTAGGCCCCATTATTAGCTTGTATTTAAAGGTATTTAGCAATGGTTCCGAACTAGTCATGATGGCATTTGGCTCAACAGCGACTATCTTTTTAGGTTTGTCAGGCTATGCCCTAGTCAGCCGTAAAGATTTTAGTTTTCTGGGAGGCTTCTTATTTGCCGGCATTTTAATCGCTTTCTTGGCGGGAATTGGTGCCATTATTTTTAGTTTACCCGGCTTATCGTTAGCGGTATCAGCGATGTTTGTGCTGTTAATGGTCGGCTTTATTCTCTACCAAACCAGTGATCTGGTCCATGGTCGGGAAACCAATTACATCATGGCAACCGTTGGATTGTATGTCAGTATTTATAATCTGTTCTTAAGCTTGTTGCAATTATTTGGTGCTTTTATAGGTGAAGAATAAGCAAAAAAATAATTAGCTTAGGTTAAGGTAACTCAATGCTCAACCTCTAGATTATCAATCAGTCTAGGGGTTTTTCTTTGCCTAGACAGTCGCTCCCACTTTGAAGAATCGGTATAACCCATTATAAAGTCATAACAACTGTGTTATGGTAACTCAATTCTTTATATTCTTTATCTTGTTTTTATCGAGTTTAATCCGTTCTACTTTTGGCTTTGGCGACGCATTGATAGCGATGCCGTTATTATCTATGGTGGTGGGAATTCAATTGGCTACCCCATTAGTCGCTTTAATTTCAATGACAATTGCTAGCCTCTTGCTTATTCAACATTGGCGCTGTATCCATTTTAATAGTATGAAGTTACTTATTATTTATACTGTTATCGGCATTCCGATTGGCTTATTAATGCTCAAAGGTCTTTATGAACCGGCGATGAAATTGATTTTGGCATTGATCTTGGTCGGTTTTTCTGCCTATAAATTAGCAAAGCCAAAATTATTTCATCTTGTTGATGATAAATTGGCTTTTTTATTTGGAATTGGTGCCGGAATTCTGGGTGGTGCTTATAATACTAATGGTCCACCGGTTATTATTTATGGGACTTTAAGACAGTGGCATCCGGAACAGTTTAGAGCGACGTTACAAGGTTATTTTTTTATTACAGGAACCATAACGGTATTAAGCCATGGATTAGTCGGGTTGTGGACCACCTCAGTTTGGTTTTACTATATTTTCTCACTACCAATGGTTTTCATCTCTATTGGGTTAGGAAGAATATTTTATCGTCAAATACCGATAAATCAATTCGATAATTATGTTTATGTATTTTTAATGGTAGTCGGTATTATTTTACTTTTTGATACCTTAACCTAATTCAATTGGATTAGCTCATCCACTTAAGTTAACAAATTCGCGGTAGTGGATCATCTTCTAATTCTTCAAGTAACCGCTCTCCACCTAATTGAGTTTGTAAAATAACTCGGGCTGGACCGACTTGGACGTGACCAATAATCGCTGCTGATTGACCTTGCGGTAAATCGCGCCATCTAGCCAATGCCTCGTCGGCTTGTTGCGGAGCGGTGACCGCGACTACTCTACCTTCACAGGCTAAATATAAGGGATCATATCCCAGTATGTCACAAACGGACTGTACCGGATCCTGGATAGGAATAGCCGCTTGATAAAGTTTCAGGGTATAACCGGTCACTTGACTGATTTCATGAGCCACTGTCGCTAAACCACCTCGAGTCGGATCTCGCATAAAACGCAGTCCTGACAAAGATAACAAGGCTTGAGTTAAAGGTAATACACTCGCCGCGTCGGAGTGTAAATCTCCATGTAATCCAAATTGTTGTCGAGCTAACATGACAGCCGTTCCATGTTCACCAATGGCTCCGCTTACCAGAATAACATCCTGGGGTTGAATGTATTCCATGCCTAAACGGACAGTTGGATCGCGAAAACCAATTCCGGTTGTCGCCAAATATAAGCCGCCGCCTTCACCTCGTTGTACCACTTTGGTATCACCGGCAACTACAGCAACATTTTCTGCTTTAGCCGCTGTAGCGAGATTAGCAATTAACCGATCTAATTGAACGATTTCTAAACCTTCTTCGATAAAAGTGTTTAAAGTCAAATAACGAGGAATAGCACCGACAACCGCTAGGTCATTTATCGTACCATGTATGGCTAAGCTACCAATATCCCCGCCGGGAAATTCTAACGGTTTAACCGTAAATCCATCGGTTGTAATCACAATTTCACTCTGGTGCCAAGGTAGGCAAACGGCATCAGCATGAACATCTAATGCCGGATTATCTAAATGCCGTGCAAAAATAGTTTGGATAAGTTCACGCATAAAACGCCCACCATTACCGTGTGCGAGTGTAATGTAGGTATCTAATTGCATAAGGTTATAAAGTTTTGGTCTTGTTATGATTAAGTGGCATAATAAGCTTATAAAATGATACTATAACAAATAGTAAGATAAAATTATAGGATTGGATCAATCCGGGGTAGGGAATACTTGAGGTTTTAAATACAGATTTTTCATTTTGAGATAAAGTAAGTAAAGTAAGTTGGGTTATTTTTTTAATTTAAATTAAATAATTTTAGAAAATTTTAACTAATTAATTGTAAATAACATGAATTTTATGGACGCCGTAATGGCCTATTTTCTTTAAAGGTAGGTAGTAGAGAAAATTAAAATAAATTAGTTAATTTATGTTAATGTTGGAGACCTTTATGAAACAATTAATTAAACAAGCAGTCATTACATTAGCCCGGTTTGGTAACAGTAAACAGGTTGTTTTATTAAAAGTAGAAACGATTAACAATGGAATTATTATCGGTGCTTTTTTAAATGGTGAATTTCTCATTTCTAATGAATCGATTAAACTAAATAACACGCCTTTAGAAAAAATTATTTCGACTAAACAAACTTATACTTATCCGGGTACGATAGTTAAATCGATTCCTTTTCCAATTTATCAAGATTCACGCAGTGATTTTAGTTGTGTGTGTTTACCCTTACTTAATGAAGAAAATCAAGTTATTGGTATCGTCATTCTGACTCAAAAGATCGGTATTTCTTTATCTTCTGAACGACTCCACGTGGTCAATTTGTTACGTCCGCTTATTGCAGCCATTATTGAAACTAATGTGACCATGATAGAACTGTTAGCAGAAAGAGAAAATTTATTGCAATTATCCACCATAGATAGTTTAACTAGCTTATATACTCGACGTTATTTTGAAACTCGTCTACAAGAAGAATTTACTAAAGTGAGTCGCCATGGTGGCGTATTTTCACTGCTTTTAATAGATATAGACCATTTTAAACAGATTAACGATACTTGTGGCTATAAAGAAGGTAATCGAGTATTACAAGAAGTGGCTCAAATTTTAACTAACTCCATTCGTAAAGAAATCGATATTCCTTGTCGCTATAATGGTAAACAATTTGGTATTCTATTACCGTATACCGATGTTGATGGTGCCTACATTTTAGCAGAACGAATTCGGCGTGGCTGCGAGCAACATCTGTTCACGACTCAACAAGGTATCCCCTTTAAGGTCACTTTAAGTATCGGTGTTGCTCATAATATCGATATTGCTCATCATGAAGAACTTAACGATAATGATCATATCGTAGTAGAATCAGCGCCGGTCACCGAAGTTTCCAAAGAAGAAGTCATTTATCGGGTTGATGTGATGTTAAATGCTGCTAAACAAGCGGGTCACAATCAAGTGATGGTATGGTGGTAACTTTAAAACCATAATTCGTTTTTATGAGTGATAGACTTCCAAACCCAGATTGAGAAGCAACTTCCCTCAATCCCATAAATTTTATGGTTCACCAGTGACATTAAACCCGACTCAATGTGAGTGGTCAACCACAATAATTTTACCAATCTACAATTAAAACTTATGTGTCTTTCTCGCTTGAAATTACCCATTTTACCTATTTTTTCACTCATACTCATGTTAGCGGCGTGTCAGTCGCCACCCTCACCGTCACATTTACATTTTGGATTAGCTAGCGCACCGGTTAGTTTAGATCCCCGCTTTGCCACCGACGCTACTTCGGTTCGGATTAATCGATTGTTATACCGTGCTTTGGTTGACTTTGACGAACAATTACATCCCGTACCTGATTTGGCAACTTGGCAACAATTAAGTTCAACTCATTATCGGTTTCATTTAGGTCAAGCGGGACGGCAGTTTCATAACGGTAGTCAACTCACTGCAACCGATGTTAAAGCCACTTATGATTTTATTTTAGATGTTAACCAAGCTTCTCCGCACCGAGGCAGTCTTACGGTCATCAAAGAAATTAAAGTCATTGATCCGGATACAATAGATTTTCTACTCCATTCTCCTGATACCTTATTTCCAGGACGGTTAGTGGTTGGTATCCTCCCTGCTACTTTAATTCAAAATCAACATCCTTTTAATAAACAACCGGTTGGCAGTGGCCAATTTGAATTTATTCAATGGCCCCAATCCAGCCAACTTACTGTGAAACGACGCGCTGATGGGCAACTCGTCGAGTTTTTGGAAGTGAAGGATCCGGTGGTTCGGGCGTTGAAGTTAGTTCATGGTGAATTGGAGTTACTGCAAAATGATTTATCACCTGAATTAGTCAACTGGTTAGCAACTCATCCTCACCTGAAAGTAACTCAAGCACCAGGCACAACTTTCACTTACTTAGGCTTTAATTTACAAGATCCCCTCACGGGACAACGACTGATACGCCAAGCGATTGCTTATGCGATTAACCGTGAAGAAATTATTCATTATATTCTTAATCAAACCGCGCATGTGGCTAACAGTTTTTTATTCCCACCGACTCATTGGGCGGGTTACGAGGACAAAAACCATTATCCTTATGATCCGCAACAAGCCCGTGTCTTACTCGCACAAGCGGGATTTACTCCAGCTAAGCCCTTACAATTAACTTATAAAACCTCCAGTCAGCCATTACGAATTCGAATTGCCACGGTCATTCAACAACAGTTAGCCGCTGTCGGTATAGACATGGTATTACAAAGTTATGATTGGGGAACTTTTTATGGCGATATTAAGGCCGGGCGATTTCAACTTTATACGCTATCCTGGGTTGGTATCAAGATGCCAGATATTTTTCATTATGCATTTCATAGCGATGCGATTCCACCCGCTGGTGCCAATCGAGGCCGCTTGCAAAATACTCAAATAGATGCCTTAATAGTACAAGCAGAGCAAGCTCAAAGTTTAGCAGAACAAGGTCAACTTTACCGAGAATTACAACGACGGTTATTTGAGGAATTACCTTATGTACCATTATGGTATGAGGATCATGTCTTGGTAACTCATTCTCAAGTGACGGGCTATACTTTAGCAGCGGATGGCAATTATGATGGTTTAAATACGGTGAAGTTTACCCCATAATTTGTTTGATAATACCAAAAGAGCAGTATTGATTTTAATGTAACCAGGGATTGTAACCGAGCTAATATCACTACCCGTTTAGACTACCCCTCATTCTGGATAACCCAGAAAATACCCTAAGACTAGCTGGCTTTCGCTGTTACCATTGAACTACAAGGATAACCTTAGTGGAGATCATCCATGCGTCGTATTCCTGAACCAGAACTGATGATAGATAACGAACAGGCCAGAATTTATGCTCAAGCCGATTTTGAAGAAGCACATAGTCGATTTGTGCGCCTATTTATAAAAAATTTTCCCCAAGATGCGATTACCGGGCCAGTTCTTGACTTGGGTTGTGGTACCGCTGATATTACTCGACGTTTTGCTCAAACTTTTACCAAATGTCAAATCGATGGACTGGATGGCGCTGAGAGTATGCTGAGATATGGACAATTGACGTTAGAAAAATTTGGTCTTACTCATCGAGTTCATCTCAAGTTAGGTTATTTACCGGAAGCCGATTTACCCATCGCTTATTATAAAACCGTCATTTCAAATTCTTTGCTACATCACTTAGCTAATCCGTCAGTTTTGTGGACAACCGTTAAACAGGTTGCTCAACTGAATTCACCAATTTTTATAATGGACTTAATGCGACCAGAAAGTTTGACACAAGCAGAAATTATTGTTCAGCAGTATGCGGGTAGTGAACCAGATAGACTTCAACAAGATTTTTATAATTCTTTATTAGCAGCGTATCGCCTTGATGAAGTAGAAGCACAATTACAAAAATCTGGTTTAGATTACTTAACGGTTCACGAGGTGAGTGATCGGCATTTTATTGTGGTTGGGCGGTTATCTCAGGTGACTTCGTTTTAACAACAGCAGTACTCCTTTGAGTCGTTATCAACATCAAAGCAGTGAATTTATTGATTAATAACAATGCAATTTTTATTGGCTATTAATGAAGTACCTTGGGATAAAGCTGAAAATAAGAGGGATCAGCATGTTCCCAAGAACATTCCATTTCGGTTAAGTAATCGCAAATTAATTCCAATTCCACCTCCGCTGGGACATTAACACAAAGATAAGCTGGATTGAATCCTTCATAATCACATCCCATTTCAACTAATTCATCCAGAATCTCTTGGGACTCTTGGGCCATATCGGCGGGTGGATCCAGTAATATTCGTAAGGTCCGATTACCGGATTTTTGGACAATGCGAATAAATTCTGGAAATTCATTCTCTTGTTCACAACGCGCTTCAATAACATCCTGCCATGAAATACCATAAGCATAAAACGGGCTATTACAAAGTCGATACAGATCATTACCCAGTGCTTCTGCCCAAAGGGTTTCCACATTCCCCTCAGCATCACTGAATTTAACCTTAACCATTTTGGAATTCATAGTTTATCTCCTGCTTTCTAACTGGTTGAGCTAAAAAAATATTATGGCTAGTTCAATGCCAGCTAACAGAAATAATGTCTTTCTACTTAATATAAGCATATATCATACTTAACACGCGTTCCAATGCACCTTGGTTTTTTTCCACAAACCAACGTCCTTGCTCTCCGGCTTGTTGGCGCAAATGGGCATCGATCAAATAGCGTTTAGCGGCTTGGACTAATTGTTCCGTATTATGGACTTGTTGACCGGCTTGCTCCGCTAATAATTGTCGACAGATCTCTTCACATTCAAACACATAAGTTCCAACAATAATCGGTAAGCCAGCGGCAGCCGGTTCGAGTAAATTATGTCCACCAATCGGCACTAAACTCCCGCCCACAAAAGCCACATCACTAGCGGCATAAAGCAAAGGTAATTCTCCCATCGTATCGCCTAAATAAATGTCAGTTATGGCTGTACAGGGTTGATTTTGACTTCTTCTACTCACCAGATAACCGTGTTGTTGGCATAATAGCGCCACCCGATTAAAGCGTTCCGGGTGACGGGGTACTAAAATTAATAACAACGCTTTGATCTCCGCTTTTAATCGAGAAAAAGCTTCCAAAACCAGTTTTTCTTCACCTTCATGGGTACTGGCTGCAATCCAGATAACGCGTTGATTGCCACACTGATGTCGTAATTGCTTTGCCTGGGTAGCATAATGCGCCGGTGAGCGGCTATCAAATTTAATATTACCGGTGACTTGGATCTGAGTCGCCGGAACACCTAACTCAATAAATCGGTTAGCGTCAACTTGGGTTTGCGCCGCAATAGCGACTAGGCTAGTTAAGATCTGGCGCATAAAGCCAGCAATACGCTGATATTTTGCCGATGATTGTGCTGACAGCCGGGCATTAACTAAGATCACCGGAATCAAGCGTTGTTGACAAGCCTGCAATAAATTGGGCCACAATTCGGTTTCTAATAGAATTAATAATTGGGGTTGGGTCCGCTTTAAAAAACGGGCTACCGCATCCGGTAAATCATAAGGCAAATAAACATGCCAGACTTGCTCAGCAAATACCGCTTTGACTCGTTGCGATCCGGTCGGTGTCATCGTGGTAACTAAAATCGGGTGATGAGGGAAACGATTAGACAGCGTTTGAATGAGCGGAATGGCAGCTTGAACTTCTCCCATAGAAACGGCATGTATCCACAAACTATGCGGAGGTAAGGATGAAATGAAACCAAATCGTTCTGACCAACGTTGCCAATAGGCTGGCGCCCTTAAACCACGCCATAATAGCCGAAGGATTATCAAGGGAATGAGTAAATATAAACTCAGTGTATAAAACCAACGCACGAAATTAATTTGTCTCAAAGTAACCCCAATTTAGGCCGTATTTTAGATTAAACGATAGCTCATTTGGACCAATCCTCTCGCAAAAATTTGGCTAGTTTGAAGATCTAATCGAGTTACTTTAGCGGGTTGAGTAAATAAGGGAATCCCTTGTCCAAGTATAATGGGATGAACGGCCAGGATCATTTCATCAATTAAGTCATTATTTAATAACATCGTGTTAATCTGACTACCACCCACTAACCAAATGTTTTTTCCTGGTTTAGCTTTTAACTGGTTAACAAAATCCGGAATAGCGTTATTAATAAATGAAATCGAATGATGATAGGGTTGAGGGTGAATTTTGCTGAATACATAATTGATTTTCTCCGGATAGGGAAAGTTACCCCAACTTAAAATTTGTTGATAAGTATTGTGACCCATTAAAGTGGTGTCGATAGATTGGTAGAAATCATCGTAACCATAGTCGTTATCGGTGAACAGCCAATCGACTTCACCCTGGATTCTGGCGATATAACTATCGAGACTGACTGCCGTAAATAAAATAACTTTTCGCATGGTTTAACTTTAGTTTTTATTTATCCTCGATGAAGCTTTGTTATGATAACATTAACTTTGTATTTATCAATTATTCTCTAGCATGACCGGTATTGAATTAAAACTGGGGTAGAAGAAGCAAATTATTTACTCACCTGACGCACGAAGTTTTGAACAAGATTAAGATGAGTTGCCGAATGGGTGCACTGCGATGAAAAGAAGCGTTATCCATGATAATTACACAGTTTAGTGGCAATTTGGGGAGCAAGTCTTGTTCAAGCCAAGCTGAAAACACGGCTGTATTGATAGAGCCTTGGAACAAACTGACCGTCAAGAGGCACGAAGCGAACCAGGCTCCAATGATATTCAGGCGACCTTGAGCATGCCAGTCGCGCCCCACCACGGTTACCAACCGAAGCATAGCCCTATTGGCGTGGCATGTCTTGAGCAAAACCACTTTCATCAAGAGACACAACCGGTCGATGAGCTTGTCGAGAGCGAGTTATTTTAGTTTGAAAGGTTTGCCTCGCATTGATATCGGCTTTGACCGGTGAGAACGGTTTTTTTCGACTTATTCCCAGACGTTTCAGAGCATTACCGATGCCTGTTTGACTGACTCCCCAAAGTTGGGCGAGCTCATATTGATAGGCATCGGGACGAAGTTCTCGTTCTCGTGCTAACCGGGCCAGGTCAAGTTTCGTCGCCGACTGGTGGCGAGTACGCTGAGGCTCTAGACGTTTAGACCAACGGACTACTGTACTTTTGCCCACTCCAACTCGGTTGGCGACCTCATCAAAACTCAGATTTTCTTGGGCTTTGATGGACAACACTTTCTTTCTAAACTCGACGGAATAGGTCATGATTTAATATCATTAATATTTATATGAATTTAATAGGTTCATTTTATTATACTTTGACTATATGAATTCGGTCTAATCAGTGGTGGGTGCATAGCGGTTGAAAAAACCGCATGGAATTAATCCGGGTCATCTTTTAATCCCTTTAATCTTGTTCAGAAGTGAAGGTTAAACTCCTCCTCGGCATCCTTTGCGTAAGGTGAGTTATTCAACTTTCCCGGTTAAAAATAAAGCGAATGGTAAAGGAAGTGAGGCAGAAAATGGGAACCGGTGTGTAGCGGATAAAAATGCGATTCCTTCGTCACTAGCATCCTACGCGGGCTAAAAAAAAAGGGGGTTATAACACCCCCTTAATTTTATAGGTCTACACTTTAATTAGACCGTTATTCACCACCAAATAAACTAACGTCATTAGAACAATGACTCACACCAGCGTTACCTTGGTTATAATTATCCAAAGTTGTATTTAATGCTTTAGCTTGAGCAGTAAGTGTTTTGCTGCCAGCAACTTGGGTTGGGGTATTGGCTGCCAATAACGTCCAACCGGAAATGAAGGCAGTAGAAACAGTGGTTGGCATACTCGCTCCATTTATCTGATTGAGATAAGTCGCAATCCATTGATGTGCTAAGTTATAGTAAGCATTACCTTGAGGTGGTGTCCACAGGACTTGATAGTACGTTTTACCACTCTTGAAGAAGGTTCTATCGGCTAGATTAACTACCTGACTGTTGTCAACTACACCGGCAACGTTGGTGGGAGCAAAAACAATCCAACCTTCACTTGTTGGTGCTTTGCCGTGGGTAGAATGTGTCTTCCAGTAGCCTTGCGTTAAGGTACAACCACCCGCTTGTGGAACACAAACCGGTACATGTTCCTCTGCTGTGCCAGAGACGCTAGAGTTATCAGTAACGGTATAGGTTGCTGTATTATTAATCAAAGTAGCAGGATTATTGGGCAGTTGGCAAGCGGAAGCTGTCGCAGCGTCGTAAGGTCCTGCGGTAAGAGGATAAGAAAATACCTTAGGCAGACTATCACTGACACAAACAGTACCTAAAGTCACAACGGCCGTGTTCATTGCTGCAGTCCAGGGTGGATTAGCGGCAATTTGATCCGTGACCGTGACGCACGTATCTTTTTCTTGAGCCGGTGTGCCAAAAGTAACTGCGGTTTGGGCATTGAAATCAACTCCATTAAGCGTTACCGTTGCCACATTAGTGCGGTTAGTACCGGTGCTATTATCTGGCAAAGTGGCGTGATAATGGCAACTTGCACTATTACCCGCTGGTACCGACAATGTACCACCACAATCAAGTGTTACGTTAGTAGCATCAGGTAAGGCATCTGCCACACTGACATTCATAGCACTGTTCGGATTCGGATTTTGCACCGTAATATCTCCCTCGACAGTGACGCCAGTGTCATTCTGGCCAGTGACATTCACCGTGATGTCATAAGTAAAGTAGTAAGTTTGACCGACTTGTAACAAAATATCATTCGGACCGATATTAGCCATCTTATCAATACCCCATTGATGGGTACGAATGAAGGAAGTCGTTGCAGTTTTACTCACTAGTGGCGCATAGCAATCCACGTTAACGGTTGCTGTGCTCGATTTAGTTGTACCGTCAATCGCTGCGGTATTCGGATGGGGGAATGAGTAATGACCGCCTGAATAATCAGCAGAATTGGTTGAACAAGTTAACGTTTCATCATAATTCTGCGTCATGGGACCACTGGTAGTCCAGGGGCTGCCCGCTGGCAAATTGGTATCGGTTACGCTGGCTGGTGAAGGCGTTGGCCCGGTATCAGTAGGAGTCACATTGCTGAAATCCACTGGAGCGGTACCATTAACAACCAAGCCATTCAATGTGGCTGTCGCCGTATTGGTGCGCGTGCTGCCATTCGGCAAACTGGCACTATACGTACAATTGACCTGACCTCCCGCTGGGATGGTTGGGTTTAAGCCACCATTGCAATTGAGCACCATATTGGTACTATCCGGTAACATATCAGCGATTGCTACCGTCATCGGTTGATTCGGATTAGGATTCGTGACCACGATACTACCCGTGACTGTATATTGAGTTAGAGCGGCTATTGGTTCAGTTCCCACCGTGACGGTATAGTGAACCGCTTGACCAGAATCACCGATATTCATGGACAACTCGGTAGGAGTGACCTGTTTTTGAATAGTCCAGCCTAAAGTCCGAGCAATGGCAGGAGCAGCCGTTTTACTCACCAGTGGTGCATAGCAATCCACGTTAACGGTTGCGGTACTCGATTTAGTTGTACCGGTAATCGCTGCGGTATTCGGATGGGGGAACGAATAATGACCGTTTTGATAATCTGCAGGATTGGTTGAACAAGTCAACGTTTCATCATAATTCTGCGTCATGGGACCACTGGTACTCCAGGGGCTGCCCGCTGGCGCATTGGTATCCGTAACAGTAGCAGGAGAAGGTGTTGGGCCAACCACGGTGGGAACCACACCATTGAAATTAACTGTTGCGGTACCAGTGAAGCCGATGTTGTTCAATGTGGCTGTCGCCGTGTTGAGGCGAGTCGCGCTATCGGGCAAATTAGTACTATAAGTGCAAGTTGCGCTACTATTGGCTGGAACGGTTAGCGTTGCAGAGCCACCACAATCAACGGTAGCATTAATACCACCCGCTAACACGTCGGTTACGGGTACAGTCATGGATTGACTTGGATTGGGATTGGCAACCGTAATAGTGCCGCTAACAGCATAGCTTGTATTAATTACCTCTGTTCCCACTGTAACGGTGTAGTGAACTGGGTTAGACTCACCCGCATTCATCGATAACGCAGTAGGACTAACCTGCTTATTGAGCGTCCAGCCTAAAGTTTGAGTGATAGAAGGATTGGCCGTTTTAGTTACAACTGGTGCATAGCAAGTCTTTTTAACAGAAGCACTATCGGAATCGATAACCGTGGTATCTTTCTGAACGTTAGCCGTGTTATCGTAAGTAGTTTCATATTTACCGTTTACATATTGGGCTGGATCGGTTGGGCAGCCGAAGTTTGTATCATAAGTAAAGGTTTTATCACCACCTAGACCTGTCTGTAAAACCCCTTGTTTGGTGTCAACGACATCCACGGTAGGATAACCCGTTGTTTCCTTTGGAGTACTCGTACCAAAAGAGAAATTAGCAGTGGCTCGTCCACCTTTGAGTCCACTACCATTGCCAGGTAGCACAATCACTTCATTTTGGCCACTAAAAGCACTTGCCAAAGTTTGAGTATATGAGCAGGTTAAAGTCTGTCCCGCTGTCAGGGTGTAAGGAAAAGTCACGCTACAATTAACTGCCACTGGAATATTACCCGGCGTTATCGTATCGATGACGTTGGCAATAATGGCGTTTTTCGTAGTGCTATTCGCAATCGTAATGGTTCCCATTACTTTCTGACCGGTTGACGTCAAGGTTTGGTCAACGGTGACCGTGTAGGTTGAAGTTTGAGCAGCATCACCAATAAACATAGTGTGACTATCTGGATTCACCGCTTTGGTAATCGTCCAGTCGTAGTTTTCAAGGTAAAAGGGGTTAGCAGTCTTACTGACACCTAGACTTTCAGTTGGGCAGGTAAGGGCAACATTAATAAAAGAATCACTTCTACCTGTCGATGAAGTCTGGCCAGATGCAATACTGACATGGGCCTCCATGGTGTAGTTTCCCGGTGCTAGAGAGAACGACGCTTCATACCCTTCCGTGTTAGCCTGGACAGTGGCTGAAGGGGGTACCCACGAAAATTCAGGTTGAACACCATTGGGTGGGTTATAGCTATCGTCTACTCGGGGAGAATTGCCTAGCTCATAAATTTTAATCCAGGGGGAACCTTCTATGGAATAGCCTGATTGCTTTAATACCAATGCAAATATTGTTTGGCTATTGCAGTCATAACGTAAATAGAGGTCTGAGAGTTGAGGTTTTGTAGGATTTCCCGCTGTGTACATCGGAACATGCACGTTACTGGCGAGGGGCTGCCAGTCAGTATAGTTTCCGTTGATGACGGCGGTGTCGAAAGTATTGGTGAAAGAATATGTCAACCCGGCTGCATTGGCAGTTAGTGCACATAGACTTAATATTGGTATTCCTATTGCAGGAATGATTATTTTTCCTAACCGGTGTTTCATTTTGGGCCTCAGCAAATAAGTTATCATTGGATTTATGTTAATATAAAACAAATAGATCCTTACCTTGTTAGACAAAAAAGGTATCAAGTTTATGATTTCTCTTGCTCAAAAAATAGAGAGAAGAGAAGAGAAGAGAAGAGAAGAGAAGAGAAGAGAAGAGAAGAGAAGAGAAGAGAAGAGAAGAGAAGAGAAGAGAAGAGAAGAGAAGAGAAGAGAAGAGAAGTTTATCATTGCTCTATCTAAATTAGACCCATTTATTTTAACAAAAGAAGAATCTTATGTCAAATTATTGGTAACTCGATTTTTATGTTACTCCTACAAACCCCTGGGTGAGTAGGCTCTCTATCGGTTGGAATACGCATAATAACTGCCTTTAATGGTAATCAGTAATGTTCAACATCTGCCTCAATCCAACTTAACTTAATGGCAGGGGGTGGTGAGATTTAGAAGTGATTGAAATCTAAAAATCCCCCTCAATCCCCCTTTTTCAAAGGGGGAAGTAACTAGTCTTAGCTTAATGGCAGTGACTCTACCTCTCAACGTCATTAAATTAAGAATTCCCCCCTTTTTCAAAGGGGGGTGAGGGGGGATTTAAGTGGTGAAAATAAGCTTTTAGACGAGAGGGCAAACCCACGGATTCGTCCCGACAGACCTGCACACAGATTGTTAATACTCACGATTACCGCACAATCGTATCAGGTATTAAAGTTTGAAGCGACTGCAAAAAACCGGTTTTATCAACAATCCAACGGGATGGCAACC
Organism: Thioploca ingrica; assembly: GCA_000828835.1. Classification (GTDB taxonomy): domain Bacteria; phylum Pseudomonadota; class Gammaproteobacteria; order Beggiatoales; family Beggiatoaceae; genus Thioploca; species Thioploca ingrica. The sequence continues at coordinate 3,231,246 of AP014633.1, read as the reverse complement.
CAGTGGGAAGAGAATCGTCTAAACAGCCCACGGTACGGCACATTTGCACCGCATAATGTTGGACGCCGAGTTCAGCCAATGTGGTGGCTAGTTTCAACAACGCTGGCTCTGTCAACAAGTGTGGATGCACCGTCGTGCGTACCTCATAATCAATTCCCGCTTCTAAAAGTAAGCGGATACTTTGAAAAGGATTTTTACCGCTTAAAGAAATACCGGTTATTTGGGCATAATCTTCCAACGGTGCTTTAATATCGATACCGACCCAATCTAGATCCGGTAATAATTTGGCAAAGTATCTCGAATTTATCCCAGCCGTTTGCAATCCGACTTTAAATCCCAATTGGCGTACTCGCTGCACTGCTGTCAGCAATCCGGGCTGAAACAGCGGTTCTCCGCCGCTGAATACCACGGCTTCCAACAAATTTCGCCGACTTTGTAAAAATTGTTCTACTTCTGCCCAAGATAATGCTGGTTCAACGCGATGGTCTAACAAGTGGGGATTATGACAGTAGCGGCACCGCCAAGGACAACCCTGACAAAACAGCACTGCCGCCAACTGATCCGGAAAATCAATCGTGCTAAATGGCGTTATTCCACCTATCGACAAGGGCGATAAGTTAGCACGTCTCATTTTCACGGAAATGCAAGCGTTCGGCGTGTTCACTTTGTTTACCCAGATTAAATGTCGAAACTGGGCGATGATACCCCACTACCCGCGTCCAAATTTCAGTGCGGGTTCGTTCTGCGGCAGTGAGTAGAATTTGTCCCGTGGCATCGGTGACAGAATGAGTGTCGGTATCAAGTAAAATGAAAGATTGTTCAATCATATTTGGTTTCCTGTTTGGTTTTTTTTATTAAAAGTTCTTCATCACAACGTGGACAAAACGGGTGTTCACCACTTAAATAACCATGTATTGGACAAATGGAAAAAGTTGGCGTGATAGTTAAATAAGGTAAGCGAAAACGCTCTAGGACCTTACGCACTAAAGTTTTACAGGCTTTGGCGCTAGAAATTCGTTCATTCATGTAGAGGTGCATGATTGTTCCCCCAGTATACTTGCTTTGTAATTCATCTTGATATTCAAGCGCTTTGAAAGGATCATCGGTAAATCCGACTGGCAGTTGTGAAGAATTGGTGTAATACGGTTGTGCTGAGGTTCCGGCTTGTAGAATGTCGGGATAGCGTTTTTTATCTTCTCGAGCAAATCGATAAGTCGTTCCTTCTGCCGGAGTCGCTTCCAAATTGTACAAATGGCCGGTTTCTTCCTGAAATACGACCATTTTGTCGCGAATATAATCTAACAACCGTAACGCCAACTGATGTCCCCAATCACTCGTAATATCATGGGCATCCTGCGTAAAGTTACGAATCATCTCGTTAATGCCATTCACACCAATGGTAGAAAAGTGATTACGCAAGGTACCCAAATAGCGTTTGGTATAAGGATATAATCCACTATCCATCCACTGCTGTACGGCTTTTCGTTTAATTTCGAGGCTATTTTTTGCTAATTCTAATAACCGGTCTAAAGCAGACAATAAAGATTGTTCATCACCCTGATAAACATAGCCTAACCGAGCGCAATTGATAGTGACTACGCCTAAACTGCCGGTTTGTTCACTCGAACCAAATAAACCATTGCCGCGTTTGAGTAGTTCCCGTAAGTCTAATTGTAAACGACAGCAATTGTGCGATATATTGCCATCGGAGTGAACAAAATAGTGGTTTTTCTCTAATTCAATGTCATAGAATTCTTGTTGATAACCAAGCAATTCTACGTTTACTGAAGTGACTGGCACCACGGCAAAATCACTGTTACGCAACCATTCGATTCTGTCATTGGATAAATCCAATTTATCAATCTCAGTCGGTTCAGTTTGATTGAGTGCAGCAGAAGCATCTTTCACTACTAAAATAAAATCGCCAATTTCAACCTTTTCAGCTTTTTTGGTCTCAATTCCTTTTTTAGTTAAAATTGCAACCAGATGCTGACTGGAAAGTCGCATCAATTTGCCATCTTTACTCAAAATACTGACCAATTTATTATCAGTTATCTGTAAAAAATGAGTGACTTTGACCCATTCTAACTTACCACTTTGCGGATTGAGTGACAGAACAGATAAATTCGGTTTAGATTGCCACCATTCGTTATCAAGTTGATTAGTTTTGTAGTCAGTAAATAGTTGATGTATAGTCGTTTTAGCGATTTGTTTATTTTCCTTAAAAAAAATATTTTCTTCGGGAAATAAACACATAGACCTAACCATATTCGGTTGTAAATCTGAATTAATAAATCCTTGAAAATACGGCAACCCAAACTTAGCGGTCATTTCAAATAACAAGTCAGTATTCGGATTATTCCAGGGAAAATCAGGCGTGATGTTGTAAGTCGGAACCGGGAATGTAAATACGCGCCCTTTCGCATCGCCTTCGGTCATCACTTCGATAAACGCGCGATTGAGCATATCCATTTCCGCTTGCAAGTCGCCATAACAGAAAGGCAGTTCTTCTCCGGCAATAATTGGAATTTGTTCCCGCAAATCTTCGGGACAAACCCAATCAAAGGTCAGGTTGGAAAAAACCGTTTGCCCGCCCCAGCGGGAAGGAACATTGAGGTTATAAATCAGTTCCTGAACACACTGTTTCACTTGGGAGTAACTCAAATTATCTTTACGCACTAAGGGCGCGAGATAGGTATCGAAGGAGCTAAAAGCTTGAGCACCAGCCCATTCGTTTTGCAACGTGCCTAGAAAATTCACCATTTGTCCGATCGCGCTCGATAAATGTTTGGGCGGTTTGGCTTCAACCCGATTTTCTACCCCATTAAATCCTTCTGCCAATAGAAGGCGCAAAGACCAGCCAGCGCAATAGCCGCACAGCATATCCAAGTCATGAATATGAAAATCACCTTCACGATGCGCTGCGCCTATCTCGGGTGTATACACGTGGTTAAGCCAATAATTGGCAATGACTTTACCCGACACGTTTAAAATCAGCCCGCCCAAAGAATAACCTTGGTTAGCATTGGCTTGCACGCGCCAATCTTGCCGCGACAGATATTCTTCGACGGTAGTGCCAACCTCTACAAAGGTGGGTTGGCTGGTGCTGGAACTCATTTAATTAAATACCTGATAAATAAAATTTTATAGGAAAGTATTGATCTAATTTAGCCCAGGAAAATGGCAAACTATTTTGATCAACTACTATAAAAGAAGTAAAATATTTGTCAAGTTAAAAATATATTTTATAAATCAAATAATTAATAAATTTAAAATCCGAATAAATTGAATAAACTGCAATTTTTTTAAAACTAATTATCCAAGCGATAAAATCATAAAATATTTTGCTATAAAATTAGCATAATTACCTGGTATAACTGTAATTTATAACTATGTCTAACTAAATTTTAATAGTAATTATTTTATATAAAACAAATAGTTATATATATTAATCTAAAATGTAATTGAAAATAGTGAGTTGATTCACATCAAATACTTTATTCCTAAAATATGCTTGATTTTTACCCATGATTTAGTGTGGAATGCACTTTGCGCGCCGTTTCATGATAATCAATGAATATTAAAACTCTTTTGCCTTTAGAAATTAATACCTATCAGGAGGTTAGCGAGGGTATGGTTTAAAATGAGATGGTGCGCAGAGCGCACCCTACACTGTTAGGAAAATGAGGAGAATAGTTACTTAAATTGACGACAGCGAACCGACACTCGCTTTGGAATCCCTTTTACCGGTTGTCATGGTGCGCGTAGCGTACCTTACTTCGCTAGCATATTGGCACACCAAGCATAGAGCGCATCATAGATTATCAAACCCTGTCCAAGCATTTCATGGTCGTTAGCGAAATTCAGTGATAATCCGGTTGAGATAGCTAATAATCCATAGGCTTCGGGAGCGAGTCCCAGTTGGTTGCAATCGGCAGCACGCACGATCGATGCTAACTTTAGCAACGCTGGGTCGTTGAGTTGGTATTTATCAATGAAAGCATCAAAGCTGCACTGATCGCCGTGGTGACCCAACTCGACATCAGGCACATCAAAGGGAATCGCTCTGGTTTGTTCCGCTACCTTCATCACTTCCACTCTCGGAACGTAAAGAAACTCTGCAGCGGGGTCGATGAAGCGCATCACCAACCACGGGCAAGCGATACGGTCAATTTTAGGACGTTCACGAGTGACCCATTTCATTTGTTAATGACCTCCGCTAAATGAGGTAAGTGTAAATGAGACCGATGGCTGCGCAGGCGCCAATAACTTTCATGATATCCTGTTTGAATTTCCACAGGGCGATGAAAGCGACCACAGAAATGCCGGCGTAAAACCACTCGAAGGAACCAGAAAATGGTGCTGCCTTGGTAGCTTGAGGCCAGAGCACATGCCAACCGAAGAATAACGCTAGGTTAAGTACCACTCCCACGACGGCAGCGGTAATACCAGTCAGTGGCGCCGTGAATTTCAAATCGCCGTGAGTGGCTTCTATTAGCGGTGCACCGGCTAAAATGAATAAGTAGGATGGCAAAAAAGTGAAAAACGTCGCAACCATCGCACCGGCAAAGCCAGCCACGAATAGCATGTCCGGGCCAAAAATTGCCTTGGTCCAGGCGCCGATAAAGCCGACGAATGCCACCACCATAATGAGCGGACCGGGTGTAGTTTCACCCAGAGCCAAGCCATCAATCATTTGCGTGCCGGTAAGCCAGCCGTAAGATTCTACTCCGCCTTGATACACATAAGGTAGAACTGCATAAGCACCACCGAAAGTGACCAATGCCGCTTTGGTAAAGAATTCGCCCATGTCCTTGAGCACCGGTGACTGTAGGCTGAACAGAACTGCTGCCCATATCGCCACGAAGGCAACGATTAGGAGGATAAGGCGCAGCGGCTTAAATTTGGTATGTTCTGGTGAGGGCGTATCGTCATCAAGCAAGGCTGGGCCGTAGATCTTGTCAGCAGCACCGTGGCCACTACCCACTTTGAATTTATCTGGAGCAATTTTGCCACCAATGAAACCGAAAATACCCGCTGCGAGCACGATATAAGGAAATGGCACCTTTAAGGCGAAGATGGCTAGGAAAGATACCGCCGCGAAGCTCCACAGTACGTTGTTGCGCAACGCCCGCGAACCAATTCGCCAAGCAGCAAATACCACGATGGCAACCACCGCCGGCTTGATTCCATTGAATATTCCCTGAACCCAGGTCACGTCGCCATAGACCAGATAAATGTAAGTCAAACCAGCCAAAATAAACAGCGAGGGGAGTACGAATAACGTTCCCGCTACAATACCACCCCAAGTGCGATGCAGCAACCACCCGATGTAGATGCAAAGCTGCTGCGCTTCCGGGCCGGGTAGCAGCATACAATAATTGAGGGCATGCAGGAAGCGGTGTTCAGAAATCCAACGACGTTTCTCTACTAATTCCTGGTGCATAACGGCAATTTGCCCAGCAGGACCACCGAAACTGATGAAACCGAGCTTCAGCCAATAAATAAAAGCCTCCCAGAAAGAGGGATAGGCTGGCCGCGTCAGCGGCGGGGTAGGATCACTCATGGTTTTTCTCCTGATTACTTTCAATGTAATTTCCAATTATCCAATCAAACACTTTCGATACTGCCTCAAACAGGGCATCATCATCGGGGTAAGCAGCGCGAGCACCGGCCAGTATCGCCTCAACCCCAGGTGCATCCGAGACCGGCACCCCCCCGACGTCGAGAAAATGGACCAAAGCACCCAACCGACACAGGGCAACATTCTCCTCCAGCTTGAAACTCGTTAACAAAGTCTCGAAGGTCACTTTGGTACCCATATGGCTGAACGCTGCGCCATCAAAGTCAAAGCTAAGCCAATCGGCTTGACAATCGGTGGGCGATTCTAGCCAGATAAAAGTTGCCTCTGAATCGATGTAGCGCCAAATCAGCCAAGCGCTGGCCAACCGATCTATCCAGGGACGTTTACGGGTAGCCCAGATACGACCTCGGTAGTCAGCCGGATTAAGCCGTGGAATGGGTGAATCTTTCGCGATCGGCTCATCGGGTGAGTAGTGACGATTAATGGATCTCTGCAAGTCTTCCAGTATGGCCAACATCTGCTGTTGAGCTTCATCCGCAAAAAAATCGACTCGCGTTACTTGCTCGAACCGACGTGTTAAAGACTGCATCCGGCGATTAACAGTGGTTCCAGCTAACGTGGTCAACTCGGTTCGGAACGTCTGCACTTCTTTAGCCATCTCAGCATAGTCGTTACTGCGGTTGAAAAGCGCACGTAGCGCGGCGTCTTGAATTGCATCGCATCCCGCCAGCCGATAAATCTCCGCCGATCCATGCACCGCTAGCGTCTCCTCAGCCACCGATTGCAAGGTAGCCGCATGATCCGGTGAATCCGGCAGTAAATACACCCCGTCCCGCAAAGTAGCACAGCCCAGTGAGCGCAATGCTCGCCAGACACGCATACGGCCGGTGGATTCCTTGGTGGGTAGCCGGATAAACAAGGCTAGGAAGCTCATATTGGGTACCTAGAGGAATATAATGTTTTATATATTACATTACAGTTATAGTTAAAACAATATTTAATTTGGGTGTTACTGGTAGCTGACCGGTTTAATCAGTGAAATTCCAGGAAGTAAAATAAGAGTTAATCTTAAATTAATTTTATAAATCAACTTATTAACAATGATTAAATCTAAATAAATTGAATAAACTGCAATTTTTTTAAAAGTAATTATCTAGAGGATAAAATCGTAAAATATTTTGCTATAGAATTAGCATAATTACCTGGTATAATTACAATTTACATTTATTTTATACTCAATTCTTAAATAAAAATATAATTTAAAAACAAAATATTATTCATATTTGTTTTAAAACTATTTGAAAAATAGAGATTTGATCTAAATCAAATATATTATTTCCGAAATATGTTTAATTCATGCTTATGAAACAGGGTGAGATACTTTCTATCAATGTGCCCGGGTTTAACGATCCAATTTGTCTTGAACCAATAAACCATCAGGTACTTTCCCAGTATGTTAATACCTTTGGTCAAGACTTATTGCAGCGTTACGGCGAGCGGGTTCACAAGCTGACTATTAATGCCGGTCTGAATTGTCCCAATCGAGATGGTAGCAAAGGACGGGGCGGTTGCACCTTTTGCAATAATCGTTCATTTAATCCCCATGCTCGCCAGCCTTTGTCCATCGCTGCCCAATTAGCCAAAGGCCGTGAAGTATTGGCCAAGCGGACGGGAGCAGAACGTTTTATCGCCTATTTTCAAGCCTATACCAATACTTATGCTGAAGTACAACGACTGGCTACGCTTTATGAACAAGCTTTAGCGGAACCCGATGTGGTGGGATTATCGATAGGCACACGCCCGGATTGTGTCTCGACGGCAGTGTTAGATTTATTGAGCAGTTATCAACAAGGTGGTTATGAAATTTGGTTGGAATTAGGACTGCAATCCGCTTTTGACACAACCCTGGAACGCATCCACCGTGGGCATCAATTCGTTGACTATCAACAAGCGGTACAAGCCACCCGGCAACGAGGAATTCCCGTGTGTACTCATTTAATCGTGGGTTTACCGGGAGAAAATCGTGAGTTCGCCGTGGAAACGCTGGCGCGTGTCCTGGAATTGGGTGTAGACGGTCTTAAATTACATCCGCTCCATGTTGTGAAACAAACGATACTGGCAAAACAATGGCGACAAGGTGCTTATCACCCTTTGGAAATGGCAGATTATGTGGCCATTGCCGCTGATCTGATTGAACGAACTCCGCCGGAAATCGTTTACCACCGGGTGACCGGCACGGCTTCGCTCGATATTTTGCTCGCACCTCACTGGTGTCATCAAAAGTGGGCGGTACTTAATGCGATTACCCGCACCTTGCAGCAACGGGGTAGTTGGCAAGGTCGCTTTGCCAAGCCATCGGGCAACGCGCAAAACCATGATGTTCAATCGAAACCGCTGGTCTTGAGCAAACACAATGATTTGAATATGAAGGATATTGTTTATGGAACTCGTTTGTCCGGCGGGGAATCTACCGGCGCTGAAAGCCGCAGTTGATCAGGGTGCGAATGCGGTCTATGTTGGTTTTCGTGATGATACCAATGCCCGTCATTTTGCCGGTCTTAACTTCGATAGCGCTAAATTGGCTGAGGGAATTCGCTATGCTCACCAGCGCAAGGTGCGTATCTTTGTGGCCATTAACACTTATCCACAACCGCAAAGTTGGTCACGTTGGCAATCCGCCGTTGACCGAGCGGCTGAATTAGGCGTGGATGCCGTGATTCTGGCTGATCTCGGCGTGCTGGCTTATGCCACCGAACGTTGGCCCGATTTACCGCGCCATCTCTCAGTACAAGCTTCGGCAACCAATTATGAGGCGATTCGCTTTTACCACGAGCATTTTGATATTCGTCGCGTGGTTTTACCGCGAGTGTTATCTCTCCCCCAAGTACAACAGGTTGCAGCCAACAGCCCGGTAGCGGTGGAAGTGTTTGGTTTCGGTAGCTTGTGTGTGATGGTGGAAGGGCGGTGTCTGCTGTCTTCTTACGCTTGTGGAGAGTCTCCGAATACGTTTGGCGCTTGTTCGCCCGCCAGTGCTGTCGAATGGCGTGAGACCTCGCAGGGATTAGAAACACGGCTGGGTGGTATCTTGCTCGATCGGCGGGGTACGGGTGAAAATGCTGGGTATCCTACGATTTGCAAAGGGCGTTTTCAGGTAGGACAACAGACTTATTACGCCATTGAGGAACCAACGAGTTTAAATACTTTAGCCATTTTACCGCAATTACAAGCGGCCGGGGTGGTAGCGATTAAAATCGAAGGGCGGCAGCGTAGCTCAACCTATGTCGCCCAAGTGACGCGGATTTGGCGGGCAGCACTGAATGCTTGCCAACGCAATCCACACGCTTATATTCCCCAATCTCAATGGCTTACTGAACTCAGTAAAATAGCGGAAGGCACTCAAACGACTTTGGGCGCTTACCATCGACCTTGGCAATAACAGATGAACTCTTCTCTACCTAAACTCGCGCTCGGCCCAGTTTTATACTATTGGTCACGTGAATTTTTACTCGATTTTTATGAACGCATGGCTCAGACTGCGGTTGATATTATCTATTTGGGAGAAACGGTTTGTTCTAAACGTAAAGCCTTACGCACCAGTGAATGGTTAACGTTAGCAGAGCGGTTAACTGCCGCCGGTAAAGAAGTCGTGCTATCCACTTTAACTTTATTGGAAGCCGAATCAGAACTCAAAACTTTGCAGCGGCTATGTAATAATGGTCAGTTCATGGTAGAAGCGAATGACATGGCTGCCGTGCAACTTTTAAAAGGTACACCCTTTGTAGCCGGTAGCGGTATCAACATTTACAATCCGCGTGCGCTAGCATTCCTAGCCAAATTGGGATTGCGGCGCTGGGTATTCCCACTGGAATTGTCTCGTGAAGTGCTAGCTGATTTTCAGGCCCAACGTCCACCCAACGTAGCAACTGAGGTATTGGTTTATGGTCGGTTGCCGCTCGCTTATTCCGCTCGCTGTTTCACAGCCCGTGCGCATAATCTTCCTAAAGACGATTGTCAGTACCGTTGTTTAGATTATCCAGAGGGTCTGACACTCGCTACCCAAGAAGGCAATCCTTTTTTAATCTTAAACGGTATTCAGACGCAATCAGCGCCACATTGCAATTTATTACCTGATTTAGCCACTTTCCAATCCTGGGGAATTGAGGTATTACGAATTAGCCCACAATCACAGCAGACCGAACAGGTGATCAAGCTATTCCGAACTGCCCTAGATGAACCTCAAACCTTGGCTGAAGGAATGGCTCAATTACAACGTTGTTCCGCTTTTGGCCACTGTGATGGCTATTGGCATGGGCATGCCGGGATCAATTCTCACACTTAGATCGGCTGACTTGCTGGAGTGAGTGACTATCCTCGGTTGAAACGAACAACGGCTTGAATTTTTTCAACCCGTTCAATCAAATGAGTTATTTTTTCCAAAGGTTTAACAAGCGGTCCAAATAAGGTCGCTGGTTCCTGTGCATCTAAAAAGTTTTTTAGATAAAGCCCCAGTTCGGTATTCCCGGCTAACCGTAACCGCCGATTAAAAAAAAGCGTATCCGCATCTTCCCGATGACTGGCTAACAATAAAAAATCGTAGGCAACGCCTTCGATCAGAAGATCATAAGGTTGATGTGGAGGGCAGATAATCAAGCGGTTACCACTTAAAGTCAACTTGAAATCTAATCTGGCATCGATAATTCGTATCAATAAAACTTGCTGAGATAAAAACTCAAGTTCTCCTGAGCGTAACGCCGCTGCAAAAACTCGGTTTAAAAAAGTAACTAAAGCAGTACTATGAACAAAAGCGGGAATAATCTTTAAAGGAGAAGCTAATAACCGTGGCAATTGAGGAGATTGAGTCATGTTATTCACCATAGAATCGTTTTTATTTAAAAATCAATGAAGATCAAAATTAGAGTAATAAGACGCCACCAGCTTATCGGGAACGATTAAAAAAAGCCATTGGAAATAATTGGGATGAATCAATGGAAGAAACGCAATATCAATTGTCCGAAATCCACAAAATTTTTTACCCTATCGAAACAGATTTAATTCACAGCAATTTACTCTGCTTCCCACCCCCCCCGATGATCAGATTTCCTCTAGAAGTGTTATTAATCAATGAGAAATAATTTTGAGGCAAAATTCTTGCATAAATAACCTTCACAACGAAGTTTGATGACTCGCTTCATAATCAGTTTAAGTATTTTATTTAATTCAATCAATTAGATTAAAATTAGGAGATGGCCTCATGATGGATATGATTATACAACTACCAGGCCCGATTTTTTTAGTTTACTTTACGTTGTTATCGACTTTTTGCATTCTTATCGGTTGGTTATGGGTTAAAACCGATGGTTCAATTCGCTATCCCTTACCGGACGTAAATTCTCTTAATCCTTTTGAAATTGCTGCATTGCGAGATGGCTGTCGAGGTGTGATTCAAATTGCACTGTTTAATCTTTGGAAGAATAATTTAATTACGCTAACCGGTAAAGGTAATGCTTTACAAATTCGGCGAATTAGTTCTTCAAGCCATCAACCAGAAAATGAAATTGAGGAAGTTCTCTATCAATTTGCCAGTATAAAACGTAGACCCGCTGATTTTTTTCTAGATCCTGGGGTATTATTACGCCTTGATAAGCCAATGAAGTACATTAACCATATTTTAGAGAAATTACATCTTAAACGGACTTCTTCTCAATTAGCTCGATCTTGGTTAGCCTTGTGGATCACTTTATTTATTATTTTGAGTTTAGGAGGAATAAAACTTTATTTTGAAATCATTGCGGGTGATTCAGTCGAATTTTTTATGATAACTATCGCTCTATTAGTCGTGGTAACACTGAATGTATTAACACCCGCTCAACAAAGTCAATTAGGTTATTTGTATCAAAAAAAATTAGCAAACCATTTTGAATGGCTAAGAACCGAAAATAATAATGAAATTAATTCCAGTCTTCGAGTAGCCATTTTTGGTATTCAGGCATTAGCTGGATCTTCTCTGTTTGCGAGTTTTGAACAAGCGTTTGGAAAAAATTCTGTAAAAATAGATAACTACGGGCGTAATTCTAGTGGTGGTTGTGGCGGTGGTTAATGTCTTTACCCTTAACTCACTTAACTAGAAAAAATAACGCTGGGTTTTTATAATAATTCGCCTCTCTTATTCGATCCCTTCAATTATTTAGCTATATTAGCCTCACTTGGGCAACTCAGCCTTTGAAATCGTTTGAACCGGTTATAGAATATCGATTTCCTAGGAGAGTGGATCCGCGTGGCGAAATCCAACATTCCTAGAAAATCAGCGCGTTACAACTGAGATTTAACACCTCTTTCCGCAACAAGCAAAGCTTATTGTTTAACAAATGGTCCTAAGTATTCCTCTGCTGAAGTGGTAGTCGATACTTGCGCAATTCCAGCGGTGCTATCGGCTATGTCGGGCAGCGATAAATTAGTCATCGCAAAGGTCAGTACGGCCTGTGCGGTGGCATTTGCCATTTCATTAAGAATAGCTTCATTGATATTATTTAAGTTATCATTAGGCGTATGATAGTTTTCATCATAAGGAATTCCAGCCGTTCCACCGCTACAAGCGACTTGTTCATTGGTTTTGCTGCCATCCGCACCGGTAAATAAACCACCCACCGGAATACCCGCTTTCATGAAGGGAAGATAATCAGAGCGACCATCCAGTTCCGTTGGCCAAACACAATCGCCCACGCCTTGGGAAGCAAAGTAATTTAAAAACAGGTTTTTAATGTTAACTGAGCCTTCTGGAGCATTGGGATCGTCGCCATCATAAACAAAACGAACATAATTGGGCGAAGCCACCATATCAAAATTCAGATAAAGCATAATCTTTTTCCGTTCTGCTGGGCTCAAGTGATCGACATAGTAGGTAGAACCGATTAAACCGAATTCTTCGGCACTCCAAAAGGCAAAGCGTACTTTATTAGCGGGTTTGATATCAAGCTGAGCCAGTTGTAATGCCACTGCTAGGATGGTTGCTGAGCCGCTACCATTATCATTGATTCCTGGTCCGGTGGGTACGGAATCGAGGTGAGCACCAACGACTACTGTTCGTTTATTATTACCGGTGGGTGTTTCGCCAATGATATTACTCGTCATTCTCGTTTCTGAAATGGCATCAACTATCATATGAACAGTGACATCGCCACTAAGACTGAGTGTATACAATTCTTCACCAATATTGAAATGAGTACCAACGACCGGAATAGTGAAATTAGGCTGTTGCAAAGTACCGTGGAAGGCTTCTATTCGACCGGGTTGACCTTCATTAAAAATGATGACGCCACTCGCTCCGGCATTTTGAGCATTTGATACTTTGGTCGAGAACGGGCAAGTACCACGTTGAATGAGGGCAATGTGACCGGGGGTAAACTGAGCAAAATCTTCCGTTTCACAACCACTGGTTGACGTATTGGGGTTAGCACCAGGTGGAATAATGACATCTACTGCTTCTACCACTGCGGTTACATTGGCGCTACCTGAGTAGCTCATGGTAAAAAACCCGGCCACATCATCTGCTGGATAGATGGTTGGATTGGGCGTCGTTTGTTCTAGTTGTGGTGGGTTGACTTCATAGAACATTGGAAATTCAAATGGCTGAACCGTCACTTGATAACCCGCTGTGGTTAACTGTTCGACAATATAATTCGCTGATTCTTCATAGCCCTGACTACCGGAGACACGATTGCCTTCGTGAACTTCAGCGATCTGCTGTAAAGTACGCAAATGTTCCATAATACCGTCAAGAGGAGGTAACTTTGATTGGCGAGTGTAAGCGAGACCTTCAATATCGTTAAATTGGGTAGGAATTACTCCCTTCCAAAGCAATTCACAGGGTGGTAAAGCGGCGGGTGGTGGCAGTAAAGGTAAAGGCGGTGTAGCTATGACAGCATAAAGTAGCTGTTTGGGACCATGAAAGCCGGCTAATAATAAATCCTGGTTGTCAGGAACAATAATGGGATTAAATAAATCGTTGGGTAATGATTCTAAGGCTTCGATCTCGGCAGGTTGTCCTAATTGATTAGCAATCTCAGTAGTGAGATTAGAACAGATTTCTCGAATCACTCCACTGTCAGTAGTATCATAAGCCCATAATCTGATACCATCATCGAAGTCAAAATTGAAGTCAGGGAGTGTCCAACGATTTTCCGGATCACCATGACTATCAAGTGAATCAGTATGTTTATTTTCTGTTGCATACAGTACAGTTCCATTCTGATTCCAGGTGATATCTTCTACTTCCATTGCCTCGGTTCCTTGACGACGTATAACGACTTTAGCCGCTATAGCAGGAACAGTGGGAGTTGATAAGCATTGTGCTTGAATCGGTTCACCTGATTGAGGCAAAGCTGAATCAATGACAAATAAGCCCGTATCTTGTCCCCACCCCCAAAGCGCACCCGTTAATGGTTGGAAGGAAAGTGCATCAACTTCAGTAATATCCGCCTGAGTGGCTTCATCAACAATTTTGCCTACATCGATAATAGCACCATTATTTTTGTTTACTCGATAAAGATGTCCTTTTCGAGGCGTATTATCACCAGAAGCAGCAAACAGATCGTCGGTTACTGGTTGAATATCTAATGCTTCAATATCGCATTGTTGGTGGATAGGACCTAATGGTAGAATACCCGCTGGTGGAAAGGGAAGTGGTGTGCCAAAACAAAATTGGCTATTATTGGATCCTTGGTCATGAACACAATAAATCGTACTCGCTTGAGTTAATGGCAAACTGGTCATTGTAATACCAAAAACGAGCAGCGATAAACTTCGTCGATAATGATAGAGTTTCATCGTTTCTCCTCCAAACTTGTGTAAGAACAAAAGAGATAATATTGTACTTCTATTAATATTAAGGGGTCTATTACTATCCCCTTTATCTAAATGGTAAGTCAAAATGACGGAGACAAAGGAGGTTAGGGGCAATGCTATTAAGTTAAGCCGATCTATCCTCTGCTTATTTTGAATGAGTGGTTAAAAAAAAATGATATACGGATTAAAGATAAGAACTTATTTTGCCTTGATTTTTAGACTCCTTTAGAATAGGATTAAACAATACGTTCTCAATTATGACCAGTTAAGAGAGAAACTGACTATGATACTTACTCACGGTAGGAAAAACAGATCATTTCTTGATCGCTTCGTATTTCCTCTTGCAATTATTTTTCTTAATTTATCCTGGCTACCGAGTGTACCAGCAGCAACTGATTGTGAGAAAGTTGCTGACATTCCTATGGCTGAATGTAACACGCTGATTAACCTTTATAACAACACGGATGGTGGGCATTGGTCTGATAATTCTAGTAATAACTGGAATGTGACGGATACGCCATGTACTGATTGGGCAGGAATAATGTGTAGTGAGAGGCATGTTATTTCGATCAATCGGAGGGAACAAAATCTAAGTGGTTCTATTCCTGACTTAAGTGTTTTGACTGGTTTGCAGTATCTTTATCTGAGTGATAACCAATTAAGCGGTCCAATTTCGGATTTAAGTACTTTAACTCAGTTGCAAGAGATTGAGTTACATAACAATCAGTTAACTGGGTCTATTCCTGATTGGAGTATGTTGACCCAGTTAAAAAAGATCGAGTTGTATAATAATCAGTTAACTGGAGCTATCCCTGATTTAGGTAAGTTAGCTGACTTAGAGATTCTTACTTTAGGAGCTAACCCGCTAACCGCCGGTCTCATTTCTGATTGGATAAGTAAATTGACTCATTTGAAATCCCTCGATTTAAGTCATTGTCAACGAACGGGTACGATTCCGGATTTTTTAGGTACTTTGACTCAGTTGGAATGGCTGTCTCTGAATAAAAATCAACTCACCGGTTCAATCCCTAATTGGATAAATAACTTAAAGCTTTTGCAAACGCTCTTGCTGGCTGACAACCAACTAACCGGTTCTATTCCCGATTTAAGTACTTTGATCAATTTGCAAACGCTTGATCTGAGTGTTAATCAATTAAGTGGTTCTATTCCTAATTTAAGTACCTTAAGTAATTTGCAAACGCTTGATCTGAGTGCTAACCAATTAAGCGGCTCCATTCCCAATTTAAGTACTTTAAGTAATCTGCAAAAGCTCTATCTGGGAATTAATCGATTAAGCGGTACCATTCCGGATTTGAGTGCTAGTTTGCAATTTCTTGATCTGAGTGTTAACCAATTAGGCGGTTTTATTCCGGTTTCATTGAGCACCCTAACTGATCTAAAAGAATTAACTTTAGATTATAACCGGTTAACTGCTCAAGATCCCAAACTAATCGACTTTTTGATAAACCAAAATCGTAATTGGGCAGACACTCAAACCATTCCGCCTACTGACTTACAAGCAACACCTTTATCAGAAAATAGCGTTCAAATCAGTTGGACACCGATTTTGTATACCGATGATGGGGGTTACTATCAGGTTAAATATGCTGCCGATCCAGATCAACCTTATATTCCGGCTGCGACTACCACGGCGGATAAAAATGCAACCAGTTATGTGGTCACTGGCTTATCACCAGGTACCCTTTACTATTTTGTGGTGGAAACTTTTACGCCGGCACATGATCTTCAGCAAAACGATCTGACTAGTGATTTGAGTATTGGAATTTCTGCAACGACTAAAGTGTTACCTAATCCATCAACTCCAGATCCGTCAACCCCAACTCCAGATCCGTCAACCACAACTCCAAATCCGTCAACCCCAACTCCAGATCCATCAACCCCAACTCCAGATCCATCAACCCCAACTCCAGATCCGTCAACCTCAACTCCAGATCCGTCAACCAAAACTCCAGATCCATCAACCACAACTCCAGATCCATCAACCACAACTCCAGATCCGTCAACCACAACTCCAGATCCATCAACCACAACTCCAGATCCATCAACCACAACTCCAGATCCATCAATCACAACTCCAGATCCATCAACTAAAACTCCAGATCCATTAACCAAAACTCCAGATCCAATACCTATCATATCTACCACACCACTACCACAAACTATGAACCTCACTGTCAGATTTATCGGCAATGGTCATGGTCGTGTTACGAGTAATCCAAGTGGAATTAATTGTAATAGTAGCGAACCAAAATGTTCCTATTTTCCGAATACGACCAGTTGGGTTACTTTAATTGCTACACCAGAGTTTGATTCCGAATTTGCCGGTTGGGATGGTTATCAGAGTGATTGTAACGATGGTAAAGTATTTATGAGCGATAATCGGTCTTGTACTGCGCATTTCAACTTATTACGCTTTCCCTTGACTGTAACGACAGTAGGCAAAGGTAAAGTTAACATTACTTCCATTGGAGTTGAGTGTCGTGATCAATGCCGCTACCTTGTCGATATGAACACGAAAATGATTCTAACTGCAGTACCTGAAGTTGATTGGCAATTTGAAAGCTGGCAAGGTAATTGTGATCAAAATGGTCAAGTGACAGTTAATAAAGAGAAACAATGTCAGGCGGTTTTTGTAAAAGTAACTCAGAGTACGACCGGCGTCACTCCTACTAACACGAGTAACACAAGTTCGAAGTTAATCGGTTATGGTAATCAACCTATTTTAGTTGATAACTGTTCTAATCAAACCTCGAGTAACTGTTCAGCAACAATCACTTCTCCGCCGTTCTTGAGGGAATCAAACACAACTGTTCCCATTATTCTGACTGATGAGTTGCAGCCAATCACTGAAACGATCACCTTGACAGAGAATAGGAGTACCGTAGCGGTACCTCACTTATTGATTAACCCCGCATCTTATGATTTTGGCAATATAACCGTTGGCAACACTTCTTCGGCACAAGTGTTTACTCTCACGAATATTGGTGAGGCCAATTTACAATTAGGACAATTAACGCTTCCCAATCAAGAATTTATTTTAACTGACGCCTGTTCTAACCAAACGCTCAGCACTGGTAATCATTGTTCTGTAATTGTTATTTTCCAACCGCAGTCAGTGGGAATGAAAATCGCTGACCTCGCTATTCCGACGAATAATCCTAAACAAGATACCATAACGGTCATTCCTTTGAAGGGTAGGGGTAATGCCATTGTCACGGTAAACCCAAAAGCAATAAATTCGTCACGTCCGCTTTTAGTTACCTTTAGTTCACCCTTGACCGCAGTGATAACCTCTAAAGGAGTTGAGTTAAATTGGGAAATTGCTGTAACCGATAGCAATCCAATCGCTGCAACTCACCTCTGGAGAGCCAAATCTGTAAACGGTGATTGCCCTCAAGATATCAATCAATATGACCAAAGAACGGCTCTAGAACTGAAAAATGAACCTCATTTAGATTACCAGGGAACCGATACGGCTTGCTATGGATTGCAAACTATTGAGTATAATGGCAAAATCTCTTGGTATATTACTCCGGCAAGGTGATAATTTACCTAACGCAACCACCCTCTGTTCCTTCCTTATTTTCTCCAATCCCCCCCTTTGAAAAATGGGGGTTAGGGGGGATTTTAACTACCCCCAGTACCTCATTAATTTTACTTTGGCACTTAAGTCACTTAATCTAACAATCGAACTGAATTTTATCTAACCTAACTGAAAAAGAAAAAGCGATGAGAACAGAACCAACGATGAATTTGAAAGCCGAATATGAAACTGATTTTTATGCCTGGCTCAATCACAGTATTACTTTATTACGGCAAGGAAAACTAGCCGAGATTGATGTGGACAATCTGATTGGAGAATTAGAATCAATGGGTAACGAAAAAAGGAGCGAATTGATTAGCCGCTTTATTGTTCTGATTGCCCATCTGCTCAAATGGCAATTTCAATTGCAGCAACTTTCCTTGCAATGGCAGGAATTTGAAGGTAAAAGTTGGCGAAAAACGATCATTGAACAACGCTTACAACTGGAAAATCAACTAGAAAATAATCCCAGTCTAAAATCATATCTCGTTGCAGCAGTCAATAAAGCTTACCCCAAAGCAATCAAGTTTGCTACTAAAGAAACTAATTTGAAAGCATCCACTTTTCCAACGAATTGCGCTTATACGATAGAACAATTATTGGACTACGATTTTTACCCAGATCCAGAATAAAACCAACCCTCTACTTGGCTATAGTTATTAACCAAGCATCACGGTTAAGTTGAGTTAAGGTAATCGATATATCCAAAAAAATACGAATCACTTCAATATTCGTTAGCGTATGCTGACTTGGTTTGAGAGTAACCCATTCACCTTCTCCAGCTAAAGCCAGTGGGAGCAACAATTGATCAGCTAAATATTCACCCACCGGAACATTAGCAGTCAGGTAATTTTGCACCTGAGTGATCACCTTATCCGCCACGGCTTCCGCTCTGATACCCCGTTGACCAAAACCAGTGAAAACCTCAGTGACATGTTCACTTTGGACTTGTAATAATAAAACATTAGCAGGTCCTAGTTGTGCAGGTAAAGTGTGTGGTTGTAAGCAATTTGGTGACCAACCTAATTGACTAGCCACTCGCTGTAATTCGCGTTCTGCTACGTGTTGCGGGATATCACTGATTAATGCAGTGGCTTGATAAGCTACCATTTTACCTCGTTCAAATAACTGAAACCCTTGGAGAGAGTGAGTTGGGGTAATATGAACTTGTAATTGTCCGCCACCCGCCGGATAAAAACCATAGCGATCTAAAGTCACTTTCACCACTGCACCCATACGGTTAAGCAGCGGTAACCAAGCATAAGCTAAAAAATCAAATGGTGGTGCTAAAGGATTATGGGTTCCACCGGTGAGCGTTAAGTGAGATTCGTTAGTAGTTAATAAGAGGGGATACAAAATAGTTTGCAATACTAAAGTGGTACTCCCGGCACTGCCAATGGCAAAATGATAATGACCGCCCTGTACTTCACTAGGAACGAAGGTTAAGCTCGTTGAGCCGATTTCATCCCCAGTCACTTGCGCTCCACAGATATCACGTGCGGCTCGAACTGCTGTTAGGTGTTGGCGTTGTAACCCAGGTTTTTTGCGGGTAGCACGGATTTGAGTAATCCGAAAGGCTTTGCCGGTACAAATAGATAAAGTGAGGGCACTTCTAAGAACTTGCCCACCGCCTTCACCCATCGCACCATCAATTTCAAGCTCAATTTGGTTTTTAGAGTTCATCAGGTTAAATGTTCAATGGTTATCAGCAACAATGCGCTAATCTGAGAAATAAAGTCCTTTCAATTGGAGTCATTTAGCTTAGTAACTAATCAATTTTCAATCCGGTTTCAATGGCATCTCGATTCCTGCTGTTGGGCAAGAAAAAAAACCATCAGAAAGATTCGTATATACAAAATTCCTAATTTCCGGTAAGCAAATTGTTATAATAAGTCAAAGCATAATTATAAATTTAAATCAATTTAATTAATAACAGTACCTGAATGGTTTACCTGGTTTTAATAAGGAGTTCACGTTGTGACAAATGAATCCACTCAACCAAAAATAGTAGGTAAGTTACTTGAACTATTAAAAAAACTGTGGCTACAACTGGTAGCGCTCTATCATCCGGATAATCTTAAGAAGCAAGGCACAAAACGGAGTGTGATTTTAATTACACTGACAATATTATTTCCTTTTATTTTAATTGGTTGGTGGTGGAGCACTGAACCCAACCTATTCGATGTTCAAGCCATTGCTCAAAGGCAAGCAACCCAACATAATGAACAAATAGTCACCGGCTATATCACAACCTATACCTTAATTACCATCGCTAATACCTTATTAGATAAGTCAGGGGGGTATTTAAGTAACGATATTATTCCTCCGAGTATTTTTATGGATGATATGCCCAATTGGGAATTTGGGGTGTTACAACAGGTACGTGAATTTACCAAAGTGTTACGCAATGATATTAGTCGCTCGAAAACGCAATCGCTAGAAGATCCGGATTTAGCTAAAGCCGAACCTAAATTTAATGCGGATAATCAATCCTGGTTTTGGTCTAGCGAAACACAATATCAGGAAGGTATCGAATTTTTAACTCGTTATTTACGTCGCTTAGCCGATCCGCAAAATAATACCGCTCAATTTTTAACCCGTACTGATAATTTGCGTGATTGGCTAGAAGTCGTGGTCAAACGTTTAGGGGGATTATCACAGCAATTAAGTGCGAGCGTTGGTCAGTTACGAATGAATACCGATTTAGCCGGAGATATCAATCAAGCTACTTCTTCCAGTGCTGAATTGCAAGTAAAAACACCTTGGAGCGAAATTGATGATGTTTTTTATCAAGCGCGTGGCACTTGTTGGGCGCTCATCCATTTACTCCAAGCGATAGAAATTGATTTTAAAAATGTTTTAGAAAAGCGGAATGCGATAGTGATGTTACAACAAATCATTCGAGAATTAGAAATGACCCAGAAAGCCGTTTGGAGTCCGATGATTCTAAATAATTCTGGATTTGGGTTGTTTGCCAATCATTCACTGGTACTTTCTTCTTATATTTCGCGAGCGAATATTGGTATCATTGAACTGTATAATTTATTGTAACCGTTGTCAGTTATTCGTTATCAATCAATATTAAACTATTAATTCGTTGCTCGTTACTAAGCTCCGCTTGGTAATGCCGATCAGCCAAGCTCTGCTTGGCGGGTTAACGAAGCAGAGCTTCGTGTGCAGACTACCAAGCAACCAGCGTAGGATGGGTAGAGCGAAGCGAAACCCATCTTCACCGATAACTAACGACCGTTTTGAGGTGGTCACAATGAAGGGTACACTGACCCCCAGCATCCATATCTTCTAGCGTACAATGTTGAATACCCGATTTGCGGTGCTCCACTGGATAACCGGTTGATTTTCTAGCGTTGATGCCGTCAAATTAGCTAAAAAAAGTTGCTGGTAAGTATTCTTGAACGGGTTGTTGACAATTGGCACAACGGAGGATGCCTTGATCACTAGCGGCAAAGACATCGCCTTCTGGGCTACCCCAGATGTCATAAATAGAGGAAAAGGTATTATAGGAAGTTATAGTTGTTGCTGTCAAATAATTACCATTATAGTGGAAAATCGTACCTGCAGTTGATGTTATCGTTCCGGTACTTACTGCAAACACGTTAGTGTTAGAAGTACCCCAGATACCACTAAAATCAGTGGAAGTCACACTGGTCATCGTAGTCCACTGGTTACCATCGTAGTGAAAAATTTGGTAGTGTTCCTAAAGTAGTGATGCTAAAATAGTACCTCATTTATAAAAATAAGGAATATTGAATGAATTGTCCCCGTTGTCAAAATGAGAAAATTGTTAAAAATGGCAGTATTCACAAGGGCAAACCGAAATATAAATGCCAAGCTTGTGGTCGACAATTTGTAGAAAACCCCACTAAAAAGCGAATTAGTGAGGAAAGCCGACAATTAATCGATAAATGCCGTTGCGAAAAAATTTCCTTACGGGGTATCCATCGAATCACCGGAATTGCCCTAAGTTGGATACAGAATTATGTTAATATCAAATCCCGTCAGGTGATAGAACAGCCTAAGCCGTTGAGTGATAAAAAAAAGGCAGCCTATCAATCGAATGTGACGAGAGGTGGAGTTTTGTTGGGTCAAAACGAAATAAACAATGGTTATGGTTAGCGTTAGAGACCCATAGCCGTCAAATTGTTGGGCAGTTTGTTGGTCAACGAGACGCAGCGGGTGCCCTAGGGTTATGGCGTTCTTTGCCGCCAGTTTATCGTCAGGGTGCGGTAATTTATACCGACGCTTGGGAAGCCTATCGCAAGGTATTCCCAATTAAACGTCATCGTGTCGTGGAAAAAAAGAGTGGCAAGACTAATCATATTGAGAGGTTTAACAATACGTTACGACAGAGAATTTCTCGTTTAGGGAGAAAAACGCTGGCTTTCTCTAAAAAGCGAGCAAACCATATCGGTGCAATTAGGTATTTCATCTTTCATTATAATAAATCACTACTTTAGGAACACTACCATATTCCTAACTAATTATACTATTAAACCATAAATTATAGTATTACAATTAATAAGTTAAACTGAAGATAAAGTTTATCGATTAGGAAGAAAAATGAGTTACAGCGTCGATTTGAGAGAACGGGTAGTTAAGTTTGTCATGAAGGGAAATAGTCGCCGTCAGGCAAGTAACCTCTTTGAGGTTCATTACAATACGGTAAAAAGCTGGGTGAGAATTTACCAAGCTGAAGGTCGCATCACTCCGAGTCAATCGGCGGGGTTAAAACCTTATAAACTGGATCGGGAAGCCTTAACAAGAGAGGTACAAGAACCTCCCGAGTTATTTCAAAGTGAACAGGCTCAAACTTTTGGGGTGGTCCAATCAACCATTAGTAAAGCCTTTCAACAACTGGGTATCACTCGAAAAAAAATCAATTACTCTGCCGAGGCCAATGAAGAACAAAAGCAAAATTTCAGGCAAGCCGTTAAAACCTTAACCGAAGAACCAGGTGTTTATTTAGACGAAGGTGGAATTAATCCCCATTTGAACCGTGAGTTTGGTTGGGCACCGCGCCATGACAAAGTCTTGGGTAAAATCCCTGGGAAACGGGAATCAAAACTCAATCTCATCGCGGCACTCCATTCTTCAGAACTGAAGGCACCCTTGAGTTATCAAGGTACCATGAATACGACGTTATTTAATACCTATCTGAAAGAATTGT
This sequence comes from Thioploca ingrica, assembly GCA_000828835.1. Taxonomy (GTDB): domain Bacteria; phylum Pseudomonadota; class Gammaproteobacteria; order Beggiatoales; family Beggiatoaceae; genus Thioploca; species Thioploca ingrica. The sequence goes on along the minus strand of AP014633.1, from coordinate 3,208,032 downwards.
TGTTACCCCTCCTCATGCCTGGACAAGTAGTCATTATGGATAATGCCACTTTTCATAAATCTTTGGACACCCACCGGTTAATAACCGAGAAACCATGCCAAGTCTGGTATTTACCACCTTATTCACCCGAGTTAAATCCCATTGAACATACTTGGGCGGTATTGAAGCGTTATGTTAGGCGTTACCGAGTCAGTTGCCAGAGCCAGGGGCGGATATCGGCGTAGTAGGTGGTGAAGCGGCTATCGGTGTCGGCTTGGGCAAAGCGGGTAACGATGCCGTGGAGATAGCGGGTGTGTTCAGGGGCGAATTGGATTTGGACGGTGAGGGGTTTGCCTAAAATGTCGTTGAAATCGATACGGCGGCTTTCGGAAAGTAATTCGAGTTGGAAGTGGAATAAGCCGGAAAGTTGTTCTTCGCCTTGGAGATTTTTGAACAACAGTTGGTTTTCGCCTAGGGGGCTGTGAACGGTGATCAGTAAGTTGTCTTGGGTAAATACGGGGGCATTCATGAGTACCTCTCCTCTGGTGGGAGTTCCTGATGATAAATTTTTAGTTGCGATTCTACCTCGTAGCCGAAAAAATTCTACCAGGATTATTGGGAAGTTGTCACGAAGTTTTTTTGGAGAGGAAATAGTGGTTTAACGATCACTGCCATTCAGTTAAGCGATCACCGGTTAACGGTTAACAACCATTCTTGAATGAGATTGATTTGCTCTTCAGCCATTAAAGCCGGTGCATGTCCTATTCCTGGAAAAGTGACCACTTTAAGTTGCGGATGAGTCTTTTGCATTTGTGCAATAGTTGTTCTTGATAAGAAGATGGATTGTTCGCCATGTAACAACAACACCGGACAACGAATCATTTTCCAAGTTGACCATAAATCCATATCACTATCCGCTGCGGATTGGAAAGTGTGTGCAATTTTCGGATCATAAGCTAAACAGTAATAGCCATCCTCATGGAGTTGAGTACCGTGTTGAGTAAGATGTTGCCATTGGCTATCTGTCAGTGGTCCAAATTGACTATGAACCAAGCGAAAAAATTGTTCGGCTTCTGACAAAGCCATAAATTGAGGCGGAGATTGAGTTAATCTCTGCACGAGCGGAATTAAGCCCTCTTTAGGAATAAACGGCCCAATATCATTCAGGATCAAACGCCGAATCAGGGGCTGAGGTTGAGCCGCTAAAATCATCCCAATTAACCCACCCATCGAAGTGCCTAACCAATCAACCTGACTGAGGTTAAGGTGTTTTAATAAAGCTAACATGTCAGCCAGATACACTTCAGCAGTATACTGCTCCGGATGACTTAACCAATCGCTTTGACCTCGTCCTACCATATCCGGGCAAATTACTCGATAATGTGACGCTAGCGTCGCAGCCAAGCTATCAAAATCACGGCTATTACGTGTTAACCCATGAACACAAATCAGTACCTTGGGATTAGTTGGATCACCCCAATGAGTATAGGCAATGCGATGAGTATTAGCTGAAGCCATACTCGTAAAATAATGCTGGCTCATAGGAAAAAGTGTGTTATTCATCGGCTTCCTTCAATAAAGCTTGTAATTGGTAAATCAGCTCCAAAGCTTGTCTTGGCGTTAAATCTTCAGGAGATATCGTTTTCAGTTTATCAATAATAGGATGAGGTGCAACCCAAGTTGGAGTCGGTGGTGAAATGAACTGTAATTCCGTTTGCTGAGCAGTCATTTGCAATTGCTGTTCTTCTAATTGTTTCAAACGAATCCGCGCTTGGTTAACCACTTGTTTAGGTACACCGGCTAACAAAGCCACTTGTAAACCGTAACTTTTATTTGCCGGTCCGTCTTTGACCGTATACATAAAAATCAATTTATCATCCTGTTCTACCGCCGCTAAGTGAATATTACTCATATTATGAAATAACTCCGGTAAGCGGGTTAATTCAAAATAGTGGGTAGAAAATAACGTGTAGGCACCAATTTTAGCCGCTAAATATTCCGCACAAGCCCAAGCCAATGATAAGCCATCAAAAGTACTGGTACCCCGTCCAATTTCATCCATCAACACTAAACTATGATGAGTCGCATTATGTAAAATATTAGCGGTTTCCGTCATTTCAACCATAAAGGTAGAACGTCCACCGGCTAAATCATCACTAGCACCAATTCGAGTAAAAATACTATCAATCGGCCCGATAATTGCCTGTTGCGCCGGCACAAAACTGCCGATATGGGCGAGTAAAATAATTAGGGCCGTTTGGCGCATGTAGGTTGAATTATGATTGACAAACCCATTGGCTACAAAAGCATGTTCAATCGGTACATTTAAATCAGCTACTTCAGCTTCTCCTGGTTCTATTTTGACAATCTGATCATAAAAATAATGCCGCTGATGTAATTGTTGGAGTGATATCAATTCGATACAATTCACCCCGTTGACTTGGCAATAGGTAATGAGTTCTTCCAACTTTCGGTAAGAAATATTTCGTTGTTGCCGGAGATAACTACTGAAGATAGAACGTATTTTAGGTGCTCGTTCCAATGATATTGGCTTATGAGAAGTTTTAACAATCCGAGCATGAAGTTGTCTTAACACGTCTTCCAGATAAGGGATTCCTCTATTGGGTCTTCTTTCCGTTGCTGCCAATGCTGCCCGTTGACGTTTACGAGCTAATCGAAAACCAACCTCAGTATGGAAAGTAATAGCATCCTCACCGTCTATACATACCAAATAATTCATTTGGTGAGCGGTTGGCTTCCGCCGAATTGAACTCAGAATGCCCAAATTCAGTAAACACATTTGTACTTCTTGGGCTAACTGCGGCGAAGAAGTCGATAATTTAGGATTACCATAACGGTTTTCTGCATAACCATCCGTATCGAATAAACCTTGCAAAAAACCGATAACGATTGGCCGAGGTGCTTGCAAAATGCTTTCCGGAATATGCTTGTCAGCGGCGGTGTGGTAACCTAATCCTAAACTGGCCAAAAATACTCGTATTTGGAGACTATAAACTCGATAATCCATTCGGTGAGGATAGGCTTTAACCGGATAACCGAATAATTTTTTTATAATTTCTTGAAAGGATTCAGCGATTTCACTATCAGCAGTTGATAACGCCAAATAATGTCGATAGGTTATGGTACCATCACCCATTAATAACCCGAGTAAATAAGCCAGATCGGTGGTCATTTGCCTCGGTAAAGCATAATGTTTTTTAAGGCGAGGTAACCTTTGAAGCGGTTCGATATCAATGTGAGTACGGGTTCCCCATAAATCCAATTGTCGATCAATCACACAGACTTCTTTACCAGTTAAATCTTTAAGACAACACCAACCTTCTTCACCATTCGGATAACGTACCCAAATCCGATGTTCTGGAGTTCCTTCTAAGCAAAATCCTCTTTGAGTTTGAATTTTAATCGTTTTTTGGTAACCACCATAATAAAAATGGCTAGCTGGGGTCAGTTCACTGAAAGATTTTACTTTAATCGTTGACTTCAAAGCGACAAAACGGTTTATCTCCATCGGTGCCGGCATCAGTTGTTTTAAGGTCATGATACCTTGAGATGTAAAAATTAAACTATTCAAATTCAGACATTTCCCACCCATATTCGCCGCCGTAATAATCAACATCCGCCGCTGTTGATCTAAGCGTAAATCATTCGGTATAAAGGGAGTTTCTTGCACGGCTTCAACGACCGGATGGCGTCCTTCAATAATAGCAATACATTCTTGCTGAGTAAATTTGGGCGGATAAAATTTTAAGGTATCGGCTCGTTCGGCAAAATTGGTTAGCACATCCAATTCCGCTAAAGCGGCACTACACGCTTGTAACTGAGTGAGTGAATCCAGTAATTTATCGAGCAGTAAATCGTATAAATATTTCTCCCGATTCAAGGCTCTTTCTTTAGCACTTAAGACTTTATCTTCAAAATTTTTTAATTCCTCGGTGATATAACGTTCTACCGCTTTGAGAGTTTGACGACGCTGGTAATCAGCCGGGATTTTATTAGCATGTACTCGACTGATTTCAATATAATAACCGTGTATCTTGTTGTAGCCGACTTTAAGATGAGTAATTCCAGTTCGTTCGCGTTCACGAGTTTCTAAATCTAATAAGTACTGTCCGGCATTTTCACTTAAACTGCGCAATTCATCTAATTGTGCATCATAACCTGGCGCAATGACACCTCCATCACGCAGTAATAAAGTCGGTTTATCAACAATCGCAGCGGATAATAAGGCAACGAGTTGCGGAAACAAACCCACCTGTTGAGATAAAGCTTGTAAATGAGGACTATCTAAAAATCTTAATTGCTGTTGTAAACTCGGTAGAGTTTCTAAAGCGGTGCGTAATTGGCTCAAATCGCGGGGACGTGCTGATTTTAAGGCGATCCGGGCGAGGATCCGTTCAATATCACCAATCATCCGTAATTGTTGGTAAAGACTATCTCTATCAGCTTGCTCTAATAATTGACTAACACTCTGATGACGTGCTTGTAACGTTTCAATATTCCGTAACGGCCGATGTAACCAACGGCGTAATAAGCGTCCACCCATCGGCGTGGCACATTGATCCATAATGTTAATCAAGGTGTGTTCGCGCTGTCCAATCAAGCGACTATCCAATTCTAAATTCCGTCGAGTAGCGGCATCTAAAAACAGACTATCCTCACGACGTTCCCAATGGAGTCCTTGGATATGGGGTAAATGCGTCCGTTGCGTCTCACGTGCATATTGCAACAAACAACCAGCGGCTCTTAAAGCCACCGTCAAATGGTCACAACCAAAGCCCGATAAATCACGGGTGCCAAATTGTTGAGTTAATAACCGTCGCGCCACATCTAAGTCAAAATACCAAGGCGGTTGTTTGCGGATGGCGATTTTAGGTAGTGTTAAATAATGATCTTCACTGACTAATAACTCCGCCGGACGTAGTCGCTCCATTTCACTATTAAATAAAATTTGTCCGGATACCTCAATCAGCGCGAAACGCCCACTGGCTAAATCCAAGGTAGCTATTCCAATCAATTCTTCAAGCGCGTGGACTGCCACTAGCAAGCTTTCCTGGCGTTCTTCTAACAGCGCTTCATCGGTCAAAGTCCCGGGGGTGATAATTCGCATTACTCGACGTTCAACTGGACCTTTACTGGTCGCCGGATCACCAACTTGTTCACAAATAACCGCTGATTCACCCAAGCGAACTAACTTAGCCAAATAAGTTTCTATGGCATGAAATGGCACGCCCGCCATTGGAATCGATTGCCCACCACTTTTGCCTCGAGCAGTTAAAGTAATATCCAACAAACGGGCAGCACGCTGAGCATCCTCAAAGAATAATTCATAAAAATCACCCATGCGGTAAAACAACAACATTTCGGGATGTTCTGCCTTAATGCGCAGATATTGTTGCATCACTGGAGTGTGGTCAGAAAGGTTTGGTTCTGGGTGTGACATGAAGGAATTATAACAAAAAGCGAGCGTAGTTTGGGTAGTGTGCGCTATGCATATGAGAGCAATGGTTAACAAGTAATCAGGATGAACCGATTTTAAATGTTTATCTCAAGGTCGGCTTACCCAATTCTCGATTACAATGCCTTCGATTCGTTGAAATTCTTCTAAGTTATCGGTGACGAGAATCAATCCTCTCTGTTTGGCGCACCCGGCTAGCATAACATCGTAGGGACCAATTGGCATACCACGGGCTTTGAGAATAGCGCGGATTTCAGCGGTGGCATTAGCATCTTCCTGAGTATACGGAACAATTTTCACTACGGTGAATAGTGAGTTCATAACAGGATATATTTTAGCAGTGCGCTGTGGATTGATTTTTAAGCCATATTCTACTTCCATGTAGGTAATAGCAGAAATACTTATTTTTTCTGGTGGGATCGTTTTAAATTTTTGTAAAACCCCGACGTTACCACGCACAAATTGGCTAATGATACAAGTATCAAGTAAGTATTTCACGCGAGCGGGTCGTCCTGGAGTGAGAGCAATTCATCCCGGTAACTTTCAAAGGGCGGTATATCAGATACACCTTGAAAAACCAAAATTTCATGGGGCCAAGCTATGGTAGTGGGTGGTGCTACTTGAGCCGATTGATTTTTGAGAATAATCACTTTAATCGGTCCAGCCAAATCGGTTTGATAAACTTCAGGTACTTTAATCAGACCATTTTCTAATTCAGTTTCAAATTCGATCGCGTACATGATTATTGTCCTTATTCATAAAGGATTAGTTGTTAGTGAGTGTAGTGCAATAGGTTGAGCTTTGTTCTTCAGCTCAACCTACGCCAGCTAAATTTTATTGACGTGATGTCACATCCAACCACTTAAATTCATTGTTTTCTATGCTGAACAACCCATAACAGTAAATGCTATTGTCGATAGCAGAAAATTTGTCAAGAAATTGGTAAGCGTTTTCATTATAAATTCCATCCAGCGGATAGATAAATTGCTCAGCGGTAACGTGTGTTATAGCCTCGTAATTTTCAGGATGAGTGGTGCATTCTTTACCGATTTTGAGGATACCTCGCCAGAGGTCATAAGCGAGAATATCTTCTTCATGAGCCGATTTCCATTCTACCAAATCTGTATCTTTTTGGTACTGTGCCTGCTGAAAAGCCAAGCGTACCCACCACCACCCAATTGCTATTGTCATATTTCATCACGGTGGCTTTAGAGTTATTTCCTGCATCTATTTCTCCTTGTACCTAACCAATTAGTTTTCATTAAACCCACTTAAGTTTTAGATATTTAATAATTGATCGCACCAATAAAAAATTAAGCCAGCGTATTTTTGCACAAAATATATTTTCTGTCTTTTACTAAAGTGTCCAATTAGTAATCATTTGAAATTAAATGATAAAAAAATTGCCAAATCAATGTTAACTCCGAATTTGACACCGGTGTCAAAGTGGCACGGAAATTAACGGGAATGAATTTGACACTGGTGTCAAATTGAAAAAATTGTTGCAATGCGGAATTTGACACAGGTGTCAAATACCAGTTTTTATGTGGGAATAAATTCTTCATGGAATGTTCCTATTGGTATATAAAAAATATAAATAGCGCCGACTCCCACCGAAAACTCAGAGTAAAGCAATTGTAGGTCAGACATTGCTACACGTATCCGACAACCGAGGTTAAATGGCTAGCTTGGTGTGATTCTACTGCAGGGAAATTAAGGCGCTTTAACCGACCCTTTGAAAAAATAAAAAAGAGTTGTTCCTAGCTCACCACCCTTCATGGGTTTAGAACTTGGAGGAAGCGGTGACGAAGTAACCGCATCATTTCGCGATGGATGCTCGGCGATATCAGGTCATCCCCTGTTGAAATATGACGGTAAGTTATCTCTCGATTGATGCGGTTCGCCAACTCACCGCATCCTACACGAGTTTTGTTGGTAGGTTGGTAGGCAATACCTACCCTACCTGGCTTTAAAGTTGTATAATATATTTATTCATTTGCTTCCCTACTACCAAATTGAATTCCATCACAGAGCCCTCATTACTCATACTAATTCTTAAAAGCAATTATTTTGGAAATTCTCAAATTTGGTCAATTCTGATGCAGAATGGATAAACTTAAGATGTATGATGCTACCGCTTATACACCTTACGGGTTGCCTCGCTTGCTTAAGTACCAGCTAAGCTACGATAAACCAGGAGATAATCATGCAACGACGAATTATTCAAACCTTACTGAGTGTACTGATATTAGCACTCTTCACGCCAGCCCAAAGCGCCACCACTTACTACCTGTCAAGCAGCGGTGGCAATGATGCTAACGACGGCCAAAGCGAAGCCACCGCGTGGCAGAACCTAGATAAAATCAATACTACAAAATTTCCCGACAACACGACCCTCCTATTCAAGCGCAGCGACGTGTTTCGTGGCAGTATCGATCTCAACGCTAAAAACGCGAGAACCAACGGCCTAGCAGCCAATGCCTATGGTACCGGTCCCAAACCCATCATTTCTGGCAGTATTCCGATTACCAATTGGAAACCTACCACCCATCCCCCATTATCATCTCAAGTTTGGGAAGCGACCGCGCCGACTACCGAAGTCATCACCCATCTGTTTGTCAATGGCGAATTGATGACCATAGCCCGTTATCCCAATGTCAATTCGCCGGCTGAAGAAAACTGGCTTAACGTCGATAACAGTGCGGGAACCGACAGCTTTACCGATGCCGACTTAGCCAACTACTCTAAACCCGATGGCTATTGGACCGGTGCTACCTTACGCCTGAGAAGCTACAGTTGGACCTTCACCGTCCTGCCTATCACTGGTTATCAAGCCGCTCCAGGTAAAATCACGGCAGCGGGATTAGGTAGCCAACGACCCGGCTGGGGCTATTTTCTCGATGACAAACTCGAAGAATTGGATCACCCTGGCGAATGGTATTACGATGCTAACACTCAAACAGTCTACTTGTATCCGCCGGGGGGACAAGATCCCAATCAACTGCTGGTGGAAGGCAGTGTCTACGGTACTGGTTGGCGCGGTGCCGGCGAGGGGAGTTTCACGCTAGAAAATCTAGTATTTAAACATTTTCAAGGTGATGGGGTAAAGACCGGCGGTAACGGGCCAATCACCATTCGCCATTGCGATTTCAAACACAATGGTAATGGCATACAGTGGTGGAATGCCGCGAATATTGTAGTGAGCGAAAATACCTTTGACCACCATTTAGTTAAAGCCCTGGATCTGAAACACGATGTCGATAACTTTCAGGTTCAACAGGCGCTGGTTGAAAAAAATCAGATTACTTACACCGCGATGTATCCCGGTTATGGGGTCCGTTCCCAAGGCAGTTATGAAGGAACAGCGATCCAAGCGTTTGGTGAAGGTTATATCTTCCGTCAAAACGTGATCGACTATACCGGTTGGGTAGGTTTATACCTCACTAAAAATGGGAGGCATCTTGCAGAAAACAATACGATTACTCATTCACTCGCTCTCCTTAACGATGGCGGCGCGATTTTCATTGGTTCCAGTGACAATATCATTCGTGGTAATTTTCTAGGCGACACGATTGGGAATGTAGGCCAATCTAACGGTTGTTTTCTGGATAATAATCCCTGTTACCACCTGCCCTCGTTTGGAATGGGGGTTGGTTCAGATCCGGGCTATAGTAATAATCTTATTGAAAATAACACGATTTATAATAATCATGACAATGGTATTCGCTTAAATATCTTTAAAAATACCACGGTAAGAAACAATGTGTTATACAACAATGGACGAGCGCAAATCTATTTCGATAAAGCTCCGTCGAATAATAATACCGTGACCGACAATATTATGTACTCCCTGGACCCAGAGCAACGGGGGTTATCTCTCGCCGTTGATGGTCAGGGCAATCAGTTTGATAACAACTATTATTGCAATCCGTACAGTGAAATCGTCGTTAGTCCGAGTGCATCTTTAGCGTTGTGGCAACAACTACTACATTCGACGACGTATGAAGTCCATTCCCGCCAATGTGGTGAACACTTTGACTATCAAATTACCAATGCTAATACCGCTGATGCGATAGTGAATGCCACGTTTGATAATGATGCGTCGGGTTGGGGAACTCATGAACCCAATCCAGTGGGTTTAGACGGTGGAAGTTTAAAAGTGACCTTTACGGACGGGCAAGCCACGACCCTTTCTTCTCCCCGGTTTAACTTAGTGGCCGGGCAACTTTATCGCTTTAAATTTAGTGTCATTGCCAATAATTCTGGGGTTATAACGGTTATGCTCAGTGATGCTCCGAAAGGCGAACCCACCCAATGGTTACAGGATAATCCACTCCCCTTTGCCTATTGGCCGCAGCGGCGCGAGCAGCAGCTATTGTTTACTTCACCCCAAAGTACCACCAATGGCCGGATAACGTTTTCGATCAAACCTCAAGCCCAATCTGATATCGTGTGGTTGGATAATATCATGTTCGAGCCGATTGAGGCCGGTAATTTTAATGATGCTACTGAGCGTGCGAAGTTGTTTACTAATCCCACGGAGACTGCTATGATGATTCCTTTGGGAAGTGCTGGTTATCGAAAGGTTGATGGGCAGATGGTGAGTGGTAGTTTGACTTTAGCGCCGTTTACTTCGCAGATTTTGGTGCTCGATGGAGTTGGTTGTGCTGACTCACTGACTATCACAACTAATATGAGTTGTACACCGATCTTTAATCCTTTACCCACTACCCCTCTACCCACTACCCCTCCCCTCGAACCGCTCCCCCCCACCATGAACCTCACCATCCACTTTAGCGGAACTGGTCAGGGTCGTGTCACCACCGATCCCAGTGGCATTGATTGTGAAAGCAGCCAAGTAAAATGTTCCCATTCCTATGAGACCGCCAAATGGATTAACCTGATTCCGATAGCGGCTGCGGATTCCCAATTTACCGGCTGGAGCGGTTACCAAAGTGATTGCGATGATGGCCAAGTGTTTATGAGTGGCTATCGTTCTTGTACTGCGTCTTTTGAGAGATTACGTTTTCCCTTGAAAGTAACTACCGTTGGTCAAGGTCAAGTTAGCAGTGATCCCGTTGGGGTTCATTGTGGTGCTCAATGTCGATACGTTTTTAATATCGATACCAACGTCACTTTGACAGCGACACCGAAGAATGGTTGGCAATTTCAAGGGTGGAGTGGCGATTGTGACCCGAGAGGAGCAGTAGTAATCAATAAAGATAAAGCGTGTCAAGCCACCTTTGTTTTCCAAATAAATGCGGGGACGGATAAAGTGGTCTCTCCAAATGAAGAAACTACTTTTGCCGCCGCTGTCATTGATAATGGACTCAACTATCAGTGGGATTTTGGTGATGGCAGTACGGCTAATACAGCCAGCGCTTCTCATACTTACACGGCAACGGGTACTTATACAGTCACTTTGACCGTAACCGATGATAAAGATATAGTGGGTAGCGATACCCTGACAGTCGAGGTTATTAAAGACTCTGGCATAGAAATATCTCAGGAAGTATTAAAGGAAATTAAGGACAAGGGTTACGCCAAAATTATTCTGAGTCTCAATCTCGTCACCCAACCGGAAGGCGAATTACCGACATCAGCCGCCATTTTAGACCAAAGAAGACAGATAGCTCAGTTGCAACAACAATTTATCAATAGCTTATCAACCAGTTTAATCGATTCACCCACTGGCGACCAAAATCTGGCTTTCCCGACCTTATTTACCACTATTCCCTATGTGGCAATGGGAGTTAATGCGATTCAACTGGCCCATATCAGGAAAAATCCGCTCATCACTCACATTGAACTGGATAAACTTTTGATAGGTGGACTTAATATCCCTGCAAATCACTATCTTGGTGCTAGTCAAACTATCGCTATTCTAGATACCGGCGTAGACAGTACTTATCCTGACTTAGCCGATCAAGCAATCTCAGAAGCTTGCTATTCCACGACCTATGCGCCTTACTCTGCAACCACGTTATGTCCCGGTGGTGATGACGAGCAAGTGGGTACGGGTGCTGCTGTTCCTTGTGCTATCCCTGGATGTGAGCATGGTACCCAAGTTGCGGAAGCGGTTGCTAGTGAAGCTGATCTCATTGCCATTCAAGTATTCTCTCGCTTGGATGATGCTGATTATTGCGCTCCCTATCCATCACCTTGCATTAAAAGTTTTTCCTCCGATCAAATACGAGCGTTAGAGCAAATCTTAACATGGCATAGCAGTGGTTATCCTTTGGCAACGATCACTATTAATCTAGATGACGAAGACGCTAGAAATTATTGTGAGAGTCCGGCTCGCCAAGCCATCATCGATAATCTACATTCTGTTGGTATAACCACCATCATGACTTCGGGAAATGACGATTATTCAAACAGTGGGAGTACATCAACTTGTATTTCTCCCGCCCCCAACTCTGATGCCACCGAACCCTCGTCAGATACAGAAACCGAACCACTGGTTACTGATAGCCAAGCTATCTCTGCCGCTATTGCATTCTCCTCCCTACCGCCGGAAACTCCACCCTGCTATACGAGTAGCCTAGTTGATTGGGTTTGTAACGCACCGGGACAAAAACTGACTGATTTGACTGTGGGGCCAAATGGCATGATTTCTTCTGGTACGTTAGTCGGTACCTTGACCAATCAAGGTCGAGTATCTAATTTAACCCTAGAACCCCACAGCCGATTAACCGGCGGTATCGTCACCGGTTACATTATTAATCACGGTGAAATGGCGAACTTTGAATTTCGGGGGGCAGTGATTGAGGGTGGCGTACTCGCGGGTCAAATCATTAACACCAGTCAAGTGGGTGGCTACTTCCGCGATGTTCAGTTAGCGGCCGGGACTCATCTCATTGGTGGTCAACTGGTTGGTGAAATCAGCGGTGAGGCTCAAGCACCGGCTTTACTGGAACATTTAGAAATCCAAACCGGTAGCCATCTGGAAAACGTCACGATTGGCGAGGGAGTGAAGTTAGCTGTGGAAGTCAATTTGGGTGAAGGTGTGCAGTTTATTTATCCCAGTGAGGATCCCAGGCTCAGCTCTAAATAACGAGGTTAGCGTTGGCTGATGGGTGAACTCTCGTTTCTAATGACCCAGCCATCGAGATAAGTATTCAGGTATCAAAACCCTCGGTGACTAAAAAGTGTCTGGTGGTGCTAAAAGAGTAGTGATTTTTCCAAAAAAACCTGACCGGTTTATACCACTACCGGTTTAGCACTACCAGGTTAAGTAAATTATTAAGCCTATTGAGCAGAATGAACTTCTGTAGTTGGGGTCGCGGTTTGATTGGTGACGGTTGTTGGTGCCGGCGATCCCTCTTTAGAAACAGTCTGCTTGGCTGGTGGTGAAGAAGGCTCTTGAGTAGTCACTTCAGTAGCAGCCGGTATGACAATTTTAATTTTATCCTGATTTCTTGCTAGCGTTTTTTTCCCTATTCCATACACTTGTTCTAAGTCACTTAGAGACTTAAAAAAGCCATTTTTTTCCCGAAATTCAACAATAGCGGTGGCCTTTTTGGGACCTATCCCTTCCAGTTGGCGTTCCAATGTCTCAGCATCTGCCGTGTTAATATCAACCAGTTTTTCTTCAGTTTGGGCAGTCGCTGCCGGTTTAACTTGATCAGGCTGCGCCGGCGTCTGCGCGAGTAATCCAGTTGAAATAGCGATTGATAACGTGAATAAACCAATGCAACCCGTTTTTCTCACAAGAAGTTTCATGATATAATTTACCTAAACTAATCTGAACGAAGGATTTATTACAACTCATTTATATTAGTCAAATTAGTAATCACTTACAAATACTTATTTTATCTTTAGAAAGAAACTCAGTTAACTTTCTGGATTTAATTAGAATTTATATATAATTAACTCACGTTACACACCAAACGATTTCTTTCCAATTCACCTACTTTTACTAAGTTGAGGTACTAAGGGCCGATTTCCCGAAATTCCCCCATCTCCTTTTTGTTGTGTTCTTTACGGGTAGATAACTTTCAGAATCCGGGGAAGCAAAATCTGAGCTACCTTGAAAGGATTCTCGCCCAATATCTTGAATAAAGGGGGCCGTAAAAGCCATGAGGAAAACACTTAAAATTTATCTGGATACCCCTGTCATTAATTTTCTTTTTGCTATTGATTCCCCAAAGCCGGTAAAAAGTTACCAACCCACTATGAAGTCAAAGTGCAAAATAAAGTTGACAGTCTTACTAAATAAGATATTATATATTGCATTGCAACATAATTTTCTTATTCAATCGCAGATTAATGTATCTAATAAATCAATATTTAACTTGACAATTAGGTAATATGGAACTATATGTTACAGTATAGTAATTATTGCACCGCATCATTCACCGGAGAAATAACATGCAAACTCAAACAACCAAATGGTTGGAATTAAACCAAGATAATTTTGCCGCTACCCAAAAGTGGATTGATATTAATAGCAATTTGTTCATAACCTTAGCTCAACAACAACTGGAATTCATCGGGATTTGTGTAGAAAATGGTAACAAACAAGTGCAAGCTTGGACACAAGCTAAAGGGCTGGGAGAGGTTATCACTACTCAAACCGAATTATTGAACAATTTTAGAAAACAGGTAGTGAATAATGTCCATGTGACAGTAGATGTATTGCTTGATACCAAAAAGCAAGTGACTCAATGGACAGAAAATAATTTAACACAGGCTACGCAATGGCACCATGCCGTGCTTAATCCATGAAATGAATTTTTCATCCCACTATTAAGTAGTACCTCATTCTACTTAACAAAGGGCAAGTAAACTCGCTGGCGAATTGAATTAAGCAGATATCTTTATCGCCAGCAGAACCATTATTAATTAGCAATACTTACGCCTCAGGGTAAGCCGGTTGGTTTGATAGGCGACCATTAGAATTTAATAGAATTTAGATATTACTAATCTATCATAGTCATCACCGGCGGCAATCGCATGAGTTTGCTCAACACTATAACTATTGTTGGGATTGTTAAATTGTTGAACATAGAATTCTTGAGTTAAAGAAGGTTTATCACGAATATCGACTTTCCATAGTAGATGGATTAAGCCTAAAGTAGCACCCATCGCTAAAAATGAAATGTTTCTATCTGCAGCCGGTGGGTATATGCGCCGATAGCCAATGCCTTCATAGGAATTATAGACTCGAACGATAAATTCTTTTTCGGCAACAATCTTCTCAATACGATAAATACCCCAACCCAGGACATTGATAACTGCTACCATAGCGTGTAACCAATCTTCTCGGGATGAGCACATCGGGGCGATAAGTTGATACCATTCTGGACTGCTCATAATTCGTCCAAAGGTATTAAAGGCACAAATATGTCCCGCTTGAATGAACATTTCTTTACTATCTTCTTCAGGTATACCGATTTGACGTAAAGCGGAGTAGGTTTCGTAACTAATACGGTTATAGTAATCAGCAAAGTGATTGGTTAATACGGCACCAAAAGCTTCAATCAAACCGTTGCCTTCGGGTGCATTCTTGCCATATAAAGGCAGGGTTTGCAACTGCGTAATAATCTGGTCTTCGTCAACCGAGGTGTTAAACTGTTGACAGCCAGTAAAAGCAAATCGTTTAGGAATATCGAGTCGTAATTCAAAATCACGCTGAAGATAATTTTCTAGCTGGAGTGCTTTATCCTGTACTACAAATTGATCCATGGAGGCACCCAGCATTTTACATTCGGTCTCCACTACCATTTTGTCCATTAAACCTTGTAAATAACCGGTCGTGAAATAACAGCTTTTACTGGGTTTACCGTGAATACAAATGGCTTCACTGTAATGGGAACGTGGTGTAATCCACGTTTTATCATCAATCGATTGAAGTAATCCAAAACCACAATAAGCAAATTCCTGAAGCAAATCAGCAACAGTATAACCACGCTGTTTTAATAACTGCACTAACACAGTTATTGAATCCGTTAACAACCGCTCCGGTTGATGTTCTCCCATTCCCTGCGTTAATAACACGGTCATTTGCAAATAGGAATTATAAAAATTACAATGGTAGACTCGGCTTAATCCACCAATCAGATTATGTCCACCGATTGTACGTTGTTGAAGAGGCGTATATTGTGGTTCGGCAGCACTCATACATGTCTCTCCTGGACGCGAGATTTATTTCTAAAAAACCCTTTGATTTTTCCCAACAGTCCTGACTTTTTTTCTGAGTTGGCAGAAATAATGTGCTCAGTATCACCGCTATTATTGGTAGTTACTGTTTCTGAGGTTATGACCAAGGTCCGAATTTGCTCAGTGATATTAGCGTCAAAATGTTGATCAAGAATCTCTCGTAAAGCAATCAGTTGGGCATCATTTAACTGAATTAAATCCGTTTTGAAATTAACGTAACCGTTCGTTTTGAGAGCAAACAAAATACCTAACTTGCTGGCTATTAGGGAGTTATCAATTTCTGTCAGATTTTTGCTTTTCCTATGGGAGTTTAAAGCATAGAATAAGGCGCCGGTGTTGATGGTGTAAGCATTGTGGTCGTTCATGGTAATGGTTCTCCAAGTTTATTGGTATTGCATTTCAAGAATCGCGATTAGTGTAGTACTTGTGAACGATAAAGCCAATGATTTTAACTACAAATAGATTATAACATTACTATTCTACGTTTAAAGCAAAATTATCCTTAAGTGAATTTCTAGTTCATATTAAATCAAGATGACTAATACGTTAAAATTACTTTATGGTGGTACCAATTCGTCCTTGAAGATCTTGGTAAATTGCTTCTAAAATAGCGGTATCGTAACCGGTCAACCAAGTTTTTTTGTGGTTATCCCACCATTGTGCTTCGGTTTTAAGCTTAGCTGTATGCCAAATCGTACCTTGCATCTTTAATGTGATTCGACTACGGTATTTTTTTCCATCTGCTTCTAAAAGAGATTTCCAAGCCGTCCGAATGTATCCACTCGCTTGATCGAGAACTTCTAAATCGTATTTTTCGGCAAGAACATCGACAACACGTTGCCAAACTTGTTGATTTTTATCCTGAAAAAATCCGTAATTATTATGAAGATAAATCGCTTGCCAATTTCCAGTTTCATCGTGGGTTTCAACAAATGTAGGTGGAATGACTGAGGTGCAACTTATCATTATTAACAGGATTGTTACGAGTAATATTTTTTTAAACAATAACATCGTTTTTAAGCATTCCAGAGTAATTACTTTATAACCGATTAATATGATACTATGTCATTTGATTCTTTTCGCTAGAAAAACGAGAGTCGATTTAAGTAGCAAGAAAGTGTGTATGAAATCATTTTCATTGATTGGGGAGATGGAAAGAAACAATGCAAGCAGATTACCAAGCAGCAGCCAATGAATTACAAGAAACGATTAAAGAATTAGTAGCTGCATTTAAAATGGAGTTAATAAAACAAGGCTTAAATCAGGAGGCCTTACGGAATGAACCTATCGCTGTTGAAATTGCTGCTTTTGCTTTAATCAATTGTTTAGCCCAAGAAAGACTGGCATTGAATCCCTTTGAAAATAAGTTACCAGCACATCAAGAAGCGTTAGAAATTGTAAGATTGGCAGTTATCAAATATCGAGGAAATAATCTAATTCCGCCCACAGAACATTAGTTTTATAGAATTTATTCTAAGATAATAAAAAAAAGCCTTTCAAAGGTGAAGAAAGGCTGAATCAACTACTATACATTAAGGAGATGTTATTAAATAAATGGTCACGTTAATCGGGTACCACTTATTAAAAAATCGGGATAATTAGGTTAAAAAAAGGCCCCTCACTAAAACGATAGAGAGGCCCAACCACACATAAGGAGAAGTCCACAGTTGCTTATGCAATTTGTTTACCATATTTTTGATTTTTAAAAAGGAAATCATTCTTATAGTTAATGACAAGATAGCGGGTATTTTTATAAATAAAAAAACTCCTCTTGTTCCGTTTCTTTATGAAAGATCAAGAGGAGCATTAACAATACAAAGGAGGATAGTATTGAATTAGGCAAAATATCTGCCATCATTAAAAATGAGAGCTATCTTAAAAAGATTGTAACTCTCCATATAAAAAGACCTCTCAAATTATAAACTTGAGAGGCAAAAAACATGAGGAGGAATAGGAAATTAGGGGCAATATCTATACCATATTCCTTAGTTATTTTTTAATGAGTGTAATAACAAGTGGCAACGTGGCTAATTAAAAACAGAAGTAATCTCTTTAGTTCACTGGCTTATCATGAATAGGTCGTCAAGTATTCAACGGGTTTGTCAATTCTAAGTCGCTTACCAATTTAAATGGGTTTTAAATTTATTCCCCACGGGCTTGATTGGTTTCCTTGGTTGCAGGTGAATTACCGACGGGTTGCAAGCGACGCTGGCGCCAAAATTCAATAACGGCTGGCATGAGAGATAGAATAATGATAATTAAGATAACCAGAGAAAAATTCTTTTTGACGATGGGCACATTGCCAAAGAAATAGCCAGCGTACAGCAACAGAGTAACCCAAGCAATTCCTCCAACGACATTGTAGAGTAAAAACCGAGAATACGTCATTTGCCCAATACCGGCGACAAAAGGTGCAAAAGTTCGGATGATAGGCACAAAACGGGCAATGATAATGGTTTTACCACCATACTTTTCATAAAATTGATGAGTCCGTTCCAAGTATTTTTTATTGAACCATTTAGAATCTTCATCCTGGAACGCCTTTGGCCCAATAATATTCCCTATCCAATAGTTAATGCTATCTCCTAGAATTGCTGCGATTATCAGCAGGAGTAATATCGTTGTTATATTGATTTCCCCTACTGCACACAGTGTTCCGACTGCAAATAATAAGGAATCTCCCGGTAAAAAAGGTGTCACCACTAAGCCAGTTTCACAAAACACAATGAGAAACAATATCAGATAAATCCAAAAGCCATATTGAGTGGTAAATTCGACTAAATATTTGTCCAGATGTAAGATAACATCAATTAGATAAGAAAGTTCCATAACTATCCGTGAGTTTGAAAAAAAGTAAATATTTTGAAATTAATTAATATTTTAATTAGACTAAAAAATTATAAATTATAACATGTTGTATAAAATAAGCGTTATCCAATGATAATCGTAGTATCAATTAGATTATCATCAACGAAGGTTGTTAGTAAGCTATCTAAAATCCAGCAACACTATAGACGCCTAATTATTCATTTAACTTAACATCCCGGTTTTTCAGGGACACTGCTTGATTATTTAACAAAGGATTCTATTTGGACAATGTCACCACAACACCAATCTACTGATAATATTAAAATTGCTTTTTTGCTTAACTTGTCTTTCGCTTTGGTGGAAGTAATCGGCGGTTTATGGACCAATAGTATTGCTATTTTAGCCGATGCGTTACATGATTTCGGTGACGCTATTGCCTTAGGATTATCTTGGTATTTTGCTAAAATCAGTCAAAGAAAGCGAGATAATCAATTTTCATATGGTTACAAACGGTTTTCTTTGCTCGGTGCTTTGATCAGTAGTCTAATTCTACTCGTGGGTTCTACGCTCATTTTAGTGGAGGTCATTCCGCGTCTCATTAATCCAGTCAATGTAAAAGTAGAGGGGATGGTGTTATTAGCAATATTAGGGGTAATAACGAATGGTGCGGCGGCACTCAAGTTACAACACGGCCAAACTCAAAATGAGCGAGTTGTCATGTTACACCTATTAGAAGATGTTTTAGGGTGGATTGCGATTTTAATAACCAGTTTAGTGATGCTGGTGGTTAAGTTACCCGTGCTTGATCCGATTCTATCAATACTGATTACCAGTTATATTTTATGGAATGTGGTTAAAAATTTACGTGAAACTGTCAATGTTTTTTTACAAGCCATTCCATCCACCCTGAATAAGCACCAGTTGGAAGCGACTTTAATGGCTCAACTGCCTATTTATTCCATTCATGATTGGCATTTATGGAGTATGGATGGTGATTACCATGTCGTCTCATGTCATGTCGTTGTTGCTCCCCATTTGTCGGTAGATGAAATTATTACTATTAAAAAGCAAGTGCGAAAAATACTTAATCAATATAATATACAACATTTAACAATTGAAATAGAATATGAAAATGAAGTTTGTGAGTTAGAAAATTGTTAAAAATTAGTAGTTTATTTATATTTTCTGGTTTTATAAACAACGTTAATTTTAGTTGAAGTAACCAAAATAGGTGTTCCTACCCTTTCAATAATAACTAAAAAAATTATGAAAATATTAAATTATCTATTTATTGCTGTCGTAACCATGCTGTTTGGTTTAGCCTCTCTGCATGCCGAAATATGTCCGGTAGCTACTTATGACCCATTGACCGCCGGTGCAACACTTCCCTGTGTTAAAGCCGGTCAACAACAACTCAGTCTCAAATTAGATTATGTTCCGGTTGAAACAACGGCAACTGCTGCTGAGGGTTACTATTGGGCACTCAACCCAAATTTTAATTTGAGCACTTGTGAACCGGTTGGTGGTGAGTGTGCGGTATTCAATGAACACCTAGATTTAATAATCCCAGTAGAAGGGGTACTTGCTGGTACTCGGCATCTGGTCACATTAAAGTTAGCGGATGACTTTTATTGGAAATTGGCAGAACGTCGCCTCATAGACCAGGATAATACGGTTGTTCTCAAGCAAGGGATGCCCAATTCCATCGGTGATTTTGAAGCGCTTTACTGGTTGGAAGGCAATTTTGCTAATCACTTTGACAAATTGCATGATGTTATGCAATTGGAAACGGGTGTGACCTTACCGGCACCACAATTGAAGCCAGGGGATGAAATTAGCTTGCGTATTTTCCATTTCAATGACCTACATGGCGAATTGCGAACTATTAATAAAAGCAAAGGAGATACTCATTACTTTTCTCAAATGGTTAAAATCGTTAAAGAGGCAAGAGCTAAAGCAGCACCCAATGAAATCATTCTTTTTCTCTCAGGGGGTGATGACCATGTTGGCAATCCGCTCGATGAATTGCTCGGTTATGACGTTAATACCTTTCAAGCAAGTGCTGCTTACCTAGCTTATTCAGCAGCCGGTTTGGATGCAGCCGTTATTGGCAATCATGAGCTCGATCGTGGTAGTGCCTTGTTAGCGAAAGCTATTCAAACAGATGCTCGTTTTCCGGTGTTATCGGCTAACTTGTATGGCTCTGCTTACCTAACTTCAGCCAATTATCATCCAGCCATCATTGGTGTTGCCAAAGGATTACGTATCGGTATCATTGGGTTGACTACTCAACAAGAAACGCTCTTGAAAACCACCGAGGATCCCGCTCTTGAGGCCGGTGATTTATTGAAAACTTTGGAAAATATCTTACCTTACGTTGAACCGCTAGCGGATGTCATTATTCTCCTCACCCATGTGGGTTACAATGGTCCAATTGAAGGACAACCTACACGACATGAACTCGAAGTAGGCGATATAGAAATTGCTAACCAAGCTGCTAAAATGACTGCTAAACCGGTTATAGTGATTGGTGGTCACCTGCACTTAACACTCAATGAAAAAGGATTAAGTATCGTAGATAGTTCAGTACCTATCCTCGAAGCCAGTGCTAAGGGCAGTCAATTGGGAGAAGCTCAATTATCCTTGGTTCAATCGGCAGAGGGACTCCGTTCCCAATTAACGGCTCGCCTCATCCCCCTCAAAAAACGTGATGACAGAGTACCTCCTGAAGATCCGACCTACAATAATTATGAACATGATGATGATATCGATACGGATTTTGAAAACCAAGTCATGGCACCCTTGTATGCTGATTTAGACCTGAGATTACAGGAAATTATCGGTCAATCCGGCAACTTGGAAGATCTGACCACGAGCAAAACGTATACTGACCGCTACGTGGGTGAGACTTTAATAGCTAACTTCATGAATGACGCCATTGTTGCCCAAAGTGTTCATTTTCCACCAGCTAAAGATGGCAGCAGTCAAGTGGTAGACATAGCTACCTTCAACGCCTCAGGCTTGAATAGTGGAGTAGAACCCAATTCCAATATCACCTTCAATGATTGGTTTAACGTCATGCCCTATGCCGACATGATTATCATTACCCAAATGACCGGGAAGCAAATTAAAGATATGCTTATAAGCAATGCTCAACGGTTGGTCCGCCCAGAGGAATTGACTAGTGCGAATCCACCGGATTTAAATAGTTACATTTCACGAGGCTTTCTCCATTTTTCCAAGGAACTACGCTACACCATTAAGTTAAATAGTGATGCGACCACTGCGCTGGCTCAAGATATCACGATAAAGGGGCAATCCATTGACGAAGTGTTAGCGCAAACCTTCACGGTAGCCTTTGGGGACTATGTTGCTCTCCGCGGTGCCGAAGGTTGGAATGGTGCCAAAATTGGGGCCGGTTTACCGGATACGGTGAATGGATTAAATTTAACCGTCTTACCTAAAAACGATACTGGATTGGTCTATCGCAATGAAATCATTGACTACATTAGGAAGTATGGTGTAGTGGATGAAAGTACCGGTGCGGTTAAGGATGGACGACTCAAAATAGTACCCTAAAGTGAAAGTAACCTGAGCATAGTAGAATTTAGAGATGCAATATTTTAATTCTAGATTTTACTTCATTTTATCCAGGGTACGGGTCACTGCCGTCAACTTAAACGATTATTCTCTCTCTTTATTTCAGGGGTAATAAGGAAGATTAGCTTGATTATCAACCGATTAAATCCCCCCTCACCCCCCTTTTTCAAAGGGGGGAAACTTCTTAAGTTGATGGCAGTGAGGTTACGGGGTGCTTGTTTTAAAAAAATTGACTTATTCCTTAAAAAGAGGAAAGTCAGTTGGCTTTTACCTTATTAAATCATTCTACTGTCAAGGAAGCGTAAATGAAATCGGTTAAATCCCAAAACCATATACAATCCCCATGCAGTCAATTGGTTATCGATTGGTGTTTAACTAAATTAAGGCAGATTGAGCAAAATAAAAAACCGGCTTTAATAAGAGAACTAGGAACTTGGATTGCTTATGTGATTACCTATCAATATCGCTACGAAGAAAAGATTATTGATTCCGGTTACGACATTTCAGCACATGCTTATGCAACCCAAGAACGCTACGATTTAAACTGTTACGAAACGGTTGGTGATTTCTTACAAGAGTGCAACGGCAATACGATTGCAACTTATCTTAGCGGTTTTGGTTTCCGAACGGAGAGTTATGAACACGATATCTTTAATTGGGTAGAAGGAGAATATAACGCTTGGCTAGTCGAGTTGATGACATTAATTGCACAAGGAAAACAACCTGCTCCTTTGGAAGTTGTTAATTATGTAGAATTATTACAAATGGAAGATGAGAAATTATGGCTTTCGCGAATATGGGACGATTTTTTAAAAAATTTGGTTGAATTGTACGAAAACTTTATCAACGAATTTGAAAATATGAACTTGAAATTTGTTTATCGTAAATATCTTGCTCTGGCTCAACAACAACAAGTTACTCAGGTAAAAACACTTGAAGAGGAACGGTTACTCGCTAAAAAGCGCGAACAGATTTCACAACGGATTGAACGCTATTTCAAATTACTGTGTCCAATTCATAAAAAAATGACTATGGCTGAAAAAGAAATTGTTTTTCAAGTTATTAATAAACTTTCCCAACCACCACAAAATTTTACTCAGCAAGAAATCTCTTATTTTGTGCACAGTTCGTACTTTGCGACTCATGTTTCCAACCGCTTAAAAGAATTCTGTCGAATTAAATTGGGTTAGTGCTAGTTTTGGTGAATAAGCTTGCTTGCCGGTCACTGAGGTAGGTAATGGGTTGTAGTACCATCACCTTTGGTCATTTCCTCATCATCTCAACTCCTTTTTAAGGAGAAATTCGTAACCGCTGTCCTACCACTAATGAGTAAGGCGGAACTAAACCATTCCAAGCCGCTAACTGGTTAACATGATAACCATAACGCCGAGAAATACTGTATAACGTTTCTCCCTGACCCACAGTATGGGAAGCTTGTTTACTGGTAGAGGATGTATTTAGCGGTACTTTATAATGTACCCTATCTAATACTCCAGAAGGTGGATAAACTCGCAAGCTTTGCCCAACCTGTAAATGATAAGGGTAACGTAATCTATTCCAATTCGCTATTTCACTGGCATTGTAGTTATAGAGTTTAGCAATGCTATACAGAGTATCGCTACTGACCACTGTGTGATAACCCGTATTGTGGTGGACAGAAGAATTAAGGCTCGGTCGAGTTTGGTTTTTTGAATTTGATGGCGCAACTTGTAGCGTTTGTCCTGGTGATAAAGTATAAGGTGGTTGTAGATTATTCCATATCGCTATATCCGCTACACCAGCGCTATAAGTTCTAGCAATACTATAGAGGGTATCTCCAGCAGCAACTTGATGATAACTGGGTGAAGTTGTTGTCGCACTAGAATAACTCGTTTTTCTAGAATTAGAATAGCTCCCGGTGGTTCGAGAGGCAGAAGCTTTTCTAGTCGGTAAAGGTGCTACTCGTAATCGTCTGCCGACGGGTAAGTCATAAGGAGGAGACAAACCATTCCAATAAGCGATTTTTTCAACACCATAACCATATTGTTGAGCAACGCTAGATATCGTATCTCCTGCCTGTACGACATGGGAAACGACCTTACTCTGAGGTGAAGAAGTCGGTAATGATGAGGACGGAGTAGGTAATGATGGTGAGGAGGATGGTGAATACCTTTGGCTGATTTGCTTGGTTTGCGTCGTGGTTGCCGCTACTCGTAAACGTTGTCCGGCTCGTAATGTATAGGGCGGTGCTAAATTATTCCATTTAGCTACTGTCCGATAATCTTGTCCATAACGCTTAGCAATGGAATACAAAGTTTCACCTCGTTTAACAGTATAATAAGTTCCCCCAGACCGAGTGGTTTTTCCGGCTTGAGTACTTTTTTTATAACCACCCGTTTTATAGGTACTACTTTTACCCAGTTGCCTACCTTGAGAAGGAGGCGAGGTACTCACCGGTATTCCACTATCGTCATAACTCACTGTGCCAGAACCAGAACTGGACGGATAAATCCGTAAGCTTTGCCCTGGATAAATAGTATAAGGAGGAGCAAGTTGATTCCAAGTAGCGATATCTTTATAATCAACACCATATATTTTACCGATAATGGAAAGCGTCTCTCCAGATTGAACAATATGAGACAGTTCCTGAGGTTTATTGTAAGAGTCAGTTTGTTGATAATAAGGGGTTGTCGAATAACGATTGGTGGCACAACCGTTAAGTAACATAACTATCATTATGCCTAAAATTAAACTTATCTTTAATGATTTTAGAATCCAATACATAGTTTCACTTAATTCAGTTATCAGTTATCAGTTGTCAGTTACCAGTTTTCAATTAGCTTTTTATTTCTCATCATTGAACCCCGGTAACTGTTGAGAAGCTAATGTGGAGTCAACTTAAGTGTCAACCCTGGAAAAACTGTATAAGGACTACCAATCCCATTCCATTCAGCTAAGTCATGAACGGATAAACCATATTGCTTAGCAATAGAAGACATGGTTTCCTTCTCTTTGACTACATGGTGATTGGGACGTGATGACAATGCCTCACTACTGGTACGAACATAATTCCCGGCCTGAGTTTTTAGTTCTGAAGAGGGAGTCAGGCGTAATTTTTGTCCTAACGACAAGTAATAAGGTGACTCCAGTCGATTCCAAGCCGATAATTCTTCTACACTATGACCCGAACTTCGCGCAATACTGTACAAAGTTTCCCCGGTGGAAACGGTATGATAATCCGAGTTACTGGCTTCATCTGAGTGATTAGCTTCGGCAGAATTGGAATCATTCCCTTCACTTTCTTTATCGACCGGGGTTGAAGCCGGAACGTTTTCAGGTGGAGTAACCCGTAGTTGTTGACCGGTTTTTAAATTATAAGGTGGTTGTAAATCATTCCACGCAGCGATATCAGCCACACCAAACCCATAATGTCTTGCCAATGAAAACAAAGTATCACCGGGTTGAACAATATGATAATCCTCGCTGGTTGCCGCAGGGGCAGCAGGTTCAACAACGGGTTCTGGCGGCGGCGGTGTGGTTGGTGACGGCGATAGTGAGGAGCGTGGCGATAGCGTTGTCCCAGAGTTAGGTTCCCAACCCGGTGGTGGAGAAATAATTAACACTTGTCCTACCTTCAAATTATAAGGTGGTTCAATGTTATTCCACGCTGCCACATCACGGAAATTATATTTATAGCGAGTCGCAATGGCATATAAAGTTTCACCCGGTTGAACAATATGTTGATCTTCATTATCACTTGCCGGGGTTGACATGGGTGTCGGCTTAGGAATTGGATTGGGTTCGATAGGGATACCCGGTGTAATGGGTGGTTCTGGTATAGTGCTCATATTCCCACTGGGTCCAGAAACCAATAACTTCTGACCAGGACTCAAAATATAAGGGGATGGAATATTATTCCATTGCGCAACATCCTTGTAATTACGTCCATAACGGGTAGCAATTCCATACAACGTCTCACCTTTCATGACGGTATGATACATTTCCGTTTCACCACTTGGTGAGGTTGAGGATGGCTGAGAAGGGGGAAGTGGTGCTTGAGGTTCAGTAGTAGACGGCGTGGTCGGAACCGAAGGACAACCGGCCAACAACAAAACGGTTATAAAACCGAAGGCGACTCCTAATCTTACCAGTACAATAGGCCAATACATATCAATTAAACTCCACACAAATAAAAAAGTACATGAGTGAGTACTCGTATTCTAGTCAATAAATCCATAATAGGGCGACTCCATTCTGGCATAAAAAAGTTGCTTAAATCAACTCACAAATCACTTTATTATCCTTTATAATTTAAAAATTATAAATATTAAGAGGATAAAAATGATGTCTGCTAACCTCATTACTGAACAATCGGTAACGACTTTGCCCAGTTTATTTCGTGAACGGGTTAGATGTACACCCCAGCACATTGCTTATCGTTATTTTGACAAAGATAATCAAATTTGGCAAAGCATAACGTGGACTGAAATGTCAGACCAAGTAGCCTGTTGGCAATTGGCTTTTGCGCAAGAAAACTTAAAACCTGGTGATCGCGTCGCCATCATGTTACGCAATAGTCCTCAATGGGTCATGTTTGATCAATCGGCATTAGGATTAGGATTAGTGACAGTTCCCTTATACACCGATGATCGCCCGGATAACGTCGCTTATATTATCGCTGAAGCCGAAGTGAAATGGCTCCTTATAGAAGGCGCTAATCAATGGAAACGGTTGCATTCCGTGTGTAAAGAACTAACTTCACTCACACGCATTGTAACCGTGCAAAATTTTGAGGTAAAAGATCTGATTGATGATCGTTTAATCACTTTAACGCAATGGTTATCCACGGATACCGCTGGGTCATTACAAGCCCAAGAATGTCCTCCTAATGAACTCGCTAGTATTGTTTATACTTCCGGAACGACTGGGCGCCCTAAAGGTGTGATGCTCAGTCATCGTAATTTACTCAGTAATGCCCAGGCTCTTTCCCAATGTACTGCTTTCAGCAGCGAGGATTTATTTTTATCCTTTTTACCACTATCTCATACTTTAGAACGTACCGGTGGGTACTATCTGCCGATGGTGATTGGTGCGACGGTAGCTTATGCACGTTCTATCCCGCAATTAGCTTTGGATCTGGCCCAAATAAAACCGACCATTCTTATTTCCGTGCCCCGAATTTATGAACAGGTTTATGTCAAAATCCAAAGTCAACTCGAAAAAAAACCTTTCTTCGCTAAAAAATTATTTCACTTAACCGTTACCGTGGGTTGGCGCCGCTTTGAATATCGGCAAAAACGAGTGGGTTGGCATCCCCTGTTACTGTTATGGCCAATTTTACGCCGCTTAGTCGCTGATTCGGTGTTAGAAAAACTGGGTGGTAGAATGCGCCTAGCCATTAGCGGCGGTGCCGCTTTATCACCGATTATTGCTAAAGTATTTATCAGTTTAGGCTTAAATTTGTTACAAGGCTATGGCTTGACCGAAACCAGTCCAGTTATCAGTGTCAACCTTCCTGATGATAATATTCCAGAGAGTATTGGTACCACTATCCCCGGCGTGACCGTGAAACTGGGTGAAAATGATGAACTATTAACGACCAGTTCGTGTGTCATGCTGGGATATTGGAAAAATCCAGAAGCAACTCAAGCGGTTATTGACGAAGCTGGTTGGTTTCATACTGGCGATAAGGCGCGCCAAGATGAACAAGGACATTTATACATTACCGGTCGCCTTAAAGACATAATTGTCATGGGAAATGGTGAAAAAATACCCCCGGCTGACATGGAAATGAGCATTGGTACTGATCCCCTCTTTGCCCAAGTGATGATAGTGGGTGAAGGCAAAGCTTTTCTCAGTGCATTAATCGTATTAAATCTAGAAGTTTGGAATGAACTAGCCATAATATTAAAGGTCGATCCTCAACAACGAGATTCTTTACAGTTAAAACCAGTTCATCAAGCTATTTTGTCCCGGATTAGTCAATATATCAAAGATTTCCCTGGTTATGCTCAAATTCGCCGTGTTGCTCTGTTTCTCGAACCGTGGACGATAGATAATGGCTTATTAACCCCAACTTTAAAAATGAAACGGGCACGCATCCTTGAGCATCACGCTGCCGAGATTGAACAGATGTATAAAGGATTTTAGCCGTAATCAAAACACCAAACACCCTGGATAAATGATGAGATGAGCGAATTAACCCAAGAGTATGAACGCGACTTCTATGGTTGGATACAATACCATGTCGAACTACTGCGCCAAGGAAAACTAGCAGAAATCGATGTTGATCACTTGATTGAGGAGCTAGAAAGCATGAGTAAGAGTGAGAAGCGAGAGCTAATTAGTCGCCTAGTCGTGCTTCTGGCTCACCTCCTGAAATGGCAATACCAATATCAACAACTTGCTGATAGATGGCAGCAAACTTGGCAGGGAGGAAGTTGGCGTGGTTCGATTATAGAGCAGCGCTGGCAAATCATGCGACAACTTCAAGATAGCCCCAGTTTAAAATCTTATCTTCCTGAAGCACTGAATCAAGCCTATTCCCCGGCGGTGAAAATAGCCATTGCAGAAACACGTTTACCTCTAACGACTTTCCCTAAAATTTGCTCCTATACCTTAGAACAGATTTTAGATGAGAACTATTATCCGTAGAAGTTACACGCTTGGGTAAAATAGTATAATATCTTTAGCCAGGTAGGGTGTGCACCGCACACCCATCATTCATCTCTATCATGGTAGTATTGTAGGGTGGGCAACACTGCGTTTTTGCCCACCTAATCCACTTAACATAAACCTATTAAAAATTGAATTTAACTTTGATGGAATATATCAAGTAGTCGAAAAAATTCCACTTAGCGGAAAGTGCTATTGGTGGTTGGATGAGACTGCTGCTACTGCTGCCACTGACTAATAGGTAGCCTTTTCCAGCCTGCGAGGGATGCGGTGACAAATGAACCGCATCATTTCTCGTTTTCTCGTTCTCACGCACCAGCGTGGGAATGCAGATTGGGACGTTCCCGCTAGTAGTCCGCATGGAACGAAAAAGTGGAATGCAGGATCAAGATAGATTGCACATGGTGAGAATCGTTATCCTGGATTCCACTACGTTCCATCCAGGCTACCAATGTTCCGCACTATGAAGATAAACACGTTGCGTTATCAGGTTAGGTTTTCGGTGCATTACAGCTGATGCCTAATGCACCCTACCTCGTTCGGTTTCCAAATTCCTCCCTGAAAAAATGAATAGCAACACTACTTACCCGATGAACATTATCAAAAAACTTGCCCACATATCCAGAAGGGGGCGAGTGGGAGAAGGTATTGTTCCCTGATTTTGAACAGGATTCAACGGATTGAAGGATGGACAGGATTAACTTTTATTCTTATCCTGTTAATCCTTGAATTCATGTAATCTTGTTCAACTAGGAAGCCTACTATGTTAGACCAAAAAACAAATATAAACATTACTGTGGAAGAATTATTGAATGCACTAGAACCTCTCGTTCGGCGAGTCGTGCGCGAAGAACTCACTGAAATAGTGCAACAGCTTTCCAACGTAGTTTACTTGACCGAAGCAAGTCCTCTTCACCAAGACATGCAGGATATTTTAACCCGTAAGAAAGTACAGAACTTGAAATTTATAACCCATGAAGAGGTTTGGAGTGACTGATTATCAAGCTATTTACGAACAACGCTTTGTCAAAAACCTGCAACGTTACCTCTCCTTACGCAAGCGTATAAAACAACGAATAGAAAAGATTTTAGTCAATCCTTACCTCAATACGGAATTACTTGCAGATGCTAGTGGCGGTTTAAATTTACAAGGTTGTCGCAGTGCGCGTGTAGATTACAATTTTCGCCTTATCTTCGTTATTTGCGCAGAATGTCGAAAAATTTTAGAATGTGAATACTGTTTTTGTGATGACTTATCTAATAATACCATTATATTCCTTACGGTTGGGCCACACGAACGTGCTTATGAGATGAAATGAAGAATAGCAACACTACTTACCCGCAATATCCTGAAGGGTGCGAAGCCAGAGTAGGGTGCGTTAATAACGCACCATTCATAATGGTAGAAGGAAGAAAGCGGGTTTTCGGTGCGTTACGGCTGACGCCTAACGCACCCTCGCTTGACCCAAGCAAGTCCTCTTCACCAAGACATGCAGGATATTTTAACCCGTAAGAAAGCCCAGAACTTGAAATTTATAACACATGAAGAGGTTGAAATTTTCTCTTCATTTCTTGTCTAAATAGACCAGACATGAATATAATAAGCTTAGCTATCCGATTCGAGGATATTTAATTTGATTATACTTGTTAAGACTTAAATTTAGTTTTTCCAACGCCCAAAAGAGCATAAACTTGACTATCAAGCCACGAATATTATTATCTGCTTATCAATGTGCTCCGAAGACGGAAGCGGTATCTCAAATTGGTTGGCAGTGGTATTTTCGTTTAGCTCAGCGGGTACCGGTAACTTTAGTTACCCACATTAGAAATTATTCTTACTTAATGCAAGCCGGTGCTCCCTTAGCCAATTCCGAAATAATCTTTATTGATACCGAATGGTTTGCTAAATACCTTTATAACTTGTCCCGTAAACTTTTTCCTCAAAGTGAAAATGCGATTTATTTATTATCTTCACTAGATTTTTTTTTATATGATTGGTTCGCTGTTCAACAACTCAAAAAACGCCAACGTGCCGGGGCTAATTGGGATATTATTCACGCAGTTACACCAGTTTCTCCAATGACACCGACTTGGTTACATACTTTACAACGTCCCCTCATTTTAGGGCCTAGGAATGGTGGCTTGAAAAATCCACCCGGCTTTCCAGAAATTATGAGAGAAGATTCGAGTTGGATATATCCGCTGCGTAAATTTGGCTATCTCATTGATTTCTTAATTGGCTCTACTCGCAATGCCAGCGTTATTTTAACCGCAACCCAAGCCACTTTGCAGAGTGTTTTACCTCGTTATCATTCCCGATGTCGTCATTTGTTAGAAAACGGAGTGGATTTAAATTTATTTAGCCCAGCACCCTGGCCACCCACTCCTTCTCCAATCCAACCTTTACGCATTGTTTTTGTAGGTCGATTGGTCCCGTTTAAAGGGGTTCCACTTCTACTTGAAGCGCTAGCGCAGTTAAAAAATAAACTGCCGCTGTTATTAACAATAGTCGGCGAAGGCCCACTAAAAGAAAAATGGCAAACCCAAAGCGAACAATTACACCTTAACGAGATAGTTACTTGGTATGGAATGGCTTCCCAAACTCAAGTGGTTGCTCAAATACAAGCAGCCCATGTATTATGTTTACCATCAGTACGTGAATCTGGCGGAGCGGTTTTATTGGAAGCCATGGCTTGTGCTCGTCCGGTGATAGCGATTGCTTTCGGTGGCCCCGCTGAGATAATTGATGACACGGTGGGCTGTGCTATTCCACCACACGGGGGAGCAACTGTGGTAGTGAAGGCGTTAGCCAAATGTTTTCAGGATATTTTTGAACATCCACCAGTGTGGCAACAACGAGGTGAAATGGGGAGACGCCGTGCAGAACAACTCTATAGTTGGGACAGTAAAATAGACCAAGCCTTGGTATTATATGAAGAATTGTTAAAAAATGCTGACAGAAAATAATGAAAAAATCCGCATAGCTTATCTTATCAGCCGCTATCCAGCGATTTCTCATACTTTTGTTTTACGGGAAATACGCCACTTGCGTCGGTTGGGCTTTGAGATAGCTGTGGCTTCTATTAATCCGACGGATCGCGATTCTTCACAATTGACTCATGAAGAACGCGAAGAAATGATGCACACTTTTTATGTTAAACCGGCCGGGATCATAGGTGCAGCTAAAGCCCATTTTTATACTTTATTAACTCAACCGCTGCGTTATGTAAAGGGCTTATTGTTTGCGCTCCGATTAGGGCAATTGGATTTAAAAAAAATTCTTTATGGTTGGTTTTATTTTATTGAAGCAGTTATGGTGGGTCATTGGATGCGTCAACAACACTGTTCTCACCTTCATGTTCACTTTGGGATGGCATCATCCACAGTAGGGTTAATAGTCCAACAAACTTTTCCGATTCATTTGTCTTTAACAATACATGGACCGGACGAATTTTATGATACGCCAAGTAATTATTTGACTCAGAAAATCCTTCATGCTGATTTTATTTGTTGTATTAGCCATTTTGCCCGTAGCCAATTGATGATGTTATCTCCTCCCACTGAATGGCAAAAATTGGAGATCAGTCCTTTAGGGGTTGATCCGACTATTTTTACACCACGGCCGTTTCGTCAATATCCTACTCCCTTTGAATTGCTTTGCGTCGGTCGTTTGGTTCCGGTCAAAGGTCAATTTATTTTAATAGCCGCTATAGAACGTCTTCTTGCCCAAGGTCGCCAAGTCCGCTTACGCCTCGTTGGCGACGGTCCGGATCGGAAGAATTTAGCGCATGAGATTAGCCAACATCAACTAACCGACCACATTATCTTAGAGGGAGCCGTCAACCAAGATCGGATTCTAGAATTTTATAAAAAAGCCGATATCTTTGTGTTGGCTAGCTTTGCGGAAGGTTTGCCAGTCGTATTAATGGAAGCGATGGCGATGGAAATTCCTTGTGTCACCACGCACATCACCGGCATTCCTGAACTTTTTCAAGAATATATCAACACTGCGATGCCCATTCAAACCCCAACGATGACTAAATCAACTATTTTACAACAATATGGTTTGTTAGTCGCACCTGCCGATGTGAGCGCATTAACTAACGCTTTGATGTTATTAATGGACAAACCGAGTTTACGGTTGCAATTAGGCCAAAATGGCCGTTATAAAGTTTTAAAAGACTATGAATTACAAAACAATACGGAAAAACTTGCCCAGATTTTTCGTCGCCGAATAACACCGTCAATGCACCACCATTTAACTTAATGTTATGGAATATTTCTTCATCTTAGTGACATTATTAGGATTAGTGATTGCGGGATTTACCTTAGCGGGAACTTTAGAATTAGCGCTACTCACTTTAGGGGGTCTATTACCACCCCAGCGGCTGTTAGCTAGACACCACGAGTTTGCACCTAATCATCTGGCCGTTGTAGTACCAGCACATAATGAGGAAGCTAATATTGGACGATGTGTTGCCAGTTTATTAAGCACTGATAAACCTAACAATCCAGTTTCTATTTATGTTGTGGCTGATAATTGTACCGATGAAACTGCACGTTGTGCTCAAGCAGCTGGGGCTCAGGTACTGATCCGTCAGGACGAAACCAAACTCGGTAAAGGCTATGCACTGGACTATGCCTTTCAACGATTGCTTAAGCAGGGTGTCGATGCCATACTGATTATCGATGCAGATACAGTGGTAGAAAAAAATTTTTTGCTCGCCTGTGAACAAGTGTTAGCAAGTGGCGCGGCAGCGATTCAATGTCGTTATACGGTAAATAATCCGGATATTGCTTTACGAACGCGGTTAATGCACATTGCCTTGCTAGCTTTTAACGTGCTCCGCCCACGGGGACGAGCTTATTGGGGATTTTCAGTGGGAATATTGGGGAATGGCTTTGGATTAACTCGACGCGTTTTACAACAAGTTCCCTATCAAGCTCGTTCGGTGGTAGAAGATCTTGAATATCATTTAGCATTAGTCAATGCGGGAATGCGAGTCCATTTTGTGGATTCAACCACAGTACGTGGCGATATGCCAACCGGACGTCAAGGAACTGATTCTCAACGGGCGCGTTGGGAAGGGGGGCGATTACGGATGATATT
Organism: Thioploca ingrica; assembly: GCA_000828835.1. Classification (GTDB taxonomy): domain Bacteria; phylum Pseudomonadota; class Gammaproteobacteria; order Beggiatoales; family Beggiatoaceae; genus Thioploca; species Thioploca ingrica. Next base: position 3,174,241 of record AP014633.1, on the reverse strand, counting down.
AGAACAGTTACCGATTTTAAGTCGAGCGGTATTCACGGGGCAATGGAGATTACTTGAACCGTTATTAGAACTCTTGTTATTACCTTTGGCATTGCATGTTTCTTTATTGCTATTGGTACTCTTGATTCCTTTTCCGCCTACCCAAATTTATGCTGGAATAGCTTTGAGTATAGTGCTCATCCATATTTTAGCGGCATTATGGGTGGGTGGTGGTACCCTGAAAGATATTGTTATTTTAGCCAGCGTTCCTTTTTATATCCTGTGGAAACTCACCCAGTTACCACGAGTGATTAGAACCGCACGTAAAAATGCCTCCTGGATCCGTACCGAACGCGAATACCCATCCGCTTCAACGAGTGAGACCGTTGATTCGAGTAAGGAAAAGAACCAACCCTAACTCTTTGACAAAGGAACCCTTATGGAACCCGAAGTTTCCATTATTATTGTGTCATTTAATACTTGTCAATTATTAAAGGAATGTTTACAAACCTTAGCTCAGAAAGCCGGAGACATTCGTTATGAAACCATAATTATTGATAATGCTTCTCAAGATGGTTCGGCAGAGATGGTGGCACAAGAATTTCCTCAAGTTAAATTAATCCGTAGTTCAATTAATTTGGGATTTGCAGCGGCTAATAATTTGGGTTTTGCTCAAGCACGTGGCGATTATGTGGTATTACTGAACTCCGATGCTTTTTTAAAACCACAGGCATTGCCTCGAGCCGTTGCTTACATGCGAGCCGATCCGACTATTGGTGCGGGAGGGGCACGTTTAATCGGTAGTGATGGCAGTTGGCAACCTTCTGCTCGTCAATTTCCTAGCATCCTGAATCATTTTCTGGCTTTATCAGGGTTAGCTGCTAAATATCATCGCTCGCGATTTTTTGGCCGTGCGGATCGCACCTGGGCTGATCACAATCAAGCTGCCGAAACCGATTGGGTTCCGGGGGCATTTTTAATTATCCCTCGGCGAGTACTCGAACAAGTGGGTTACTTTGATGAACAATTTTTTCTTTATTATGAAGAAGTTGATCTATGCAAACGCATTAAAGCGGCTGGTTATAAAATTTGGTATTGGCCTGATGTCGTTGTGGTGCATTTGGGTGGAGAATCTTCTAAAACTTTAACCCAATTAAATTTTTCTGCCGTGGGCAAACAAGTCAGTTTATGGCAAATGCGCAGTGCTTTGTTATTTTACCGTAAGCATTACGGTGCATTATCAACTTGGTTGTGGATGCAATTAGAAAGTCGCTGGTATGGATTACGCGCCTGGAAAAATAATTTTAGGCAAGCCACTCAGCCAAAATCAGCTTATTTTAAAATGATGCAACAATTACTTCGTCAAGCTTGGCAAGAGACTCAGGGTGGACGGATTTCACCACCCCGTCCTTGGTAACTTAATTAGCTTTTTCTTATCGACTACATTTCATCTTTCATAATTATTTTCAATCTGTTAATCTACTCAGCTTACTAATTAAGTAAACAATTATCATTGTTGACTGCAGAAAAAAATTTGTTTATTAATACTTGATAATTTTAGTATGATACATAATACTATTTCAATATGGTTTCACAACCCAGCACAGAGGTAACATTATGAGACTAACAACCAAAGGGCGTTATGCTGTTACAGCCATGTTAGATTTAGCGATTAACCGTGACCAGGGTCCAATCACTTTAGCTGATATTTCTCAACGACAAGGAATTTCTTTATCTTACTTAGAACAATTGTTTTCGCGGCTGCGTAAACGGGGACTGGTCGATAGTGCACGTGGACCGGGTGGTGGTTATCGCCTCAGTCGCCCGGCTGATTCAATTGCGATTGCAGAAGTCATTTCTGCTGTAGATGAAACGGTAGACGCAACCCGCTGCAAGGGCCAGAAAAATTGTCATGATTCTCGTGCCTGTTTAACTCATCAACTTTGGACCGATTTAAGTGATCAAATTCGTGAATTCTTAAATGGCATTACTCTAGCGCAAGTACTTGAAAAGCGACCACAAGAAGTCTCTAAAGAAGCCGCACGGCAAGAATACAATAATACCCGCCGGATGGAAAGTAGAGCAGTACAACGTTAATAGCCATTAATAATTAGAATAAATGTGATGACACGTTAGGAAGCACGGGTATAAGAAACCATGTGCTCCTCGTCACTAGGAACACATGGTCAAGTTTTTCAGCAACGATATTGACACAACAAAGTTGAAGGCAGTGCTTCACTTGACGGAGAGCTATAGATGAATTTACCTATTTATTTTGATTATTCAGCCACGACGCCGGTTGATCCCCGGGTAGCGGAAAAAATGATACATCATCTGACCAAAGACGGTCATTTTGGCAATCCGGCCTCACGTTCCCATCGGTTTGGTTGGGAAGCTGAACAAGCGGTGGAAGCAGCGCGTACCCAAGTCGCTGAGCTGATCAATGCTGATCCCAAAGAAATTGTCTGGACTTCTGGTGCCACTGAGTCTGATAACTTAGCCATTAAAGGCGCGGCCCATTTTTATCAGAACAAAGGTAAACATATCATTACCAGTAAAACCGAACATAAAGCTGTGTTAGATTCTTGTCGTCACTTAGAAAGTGAAGGATTTGAAGTCACTTATTTAGATCCAGAACCCAATGGGCTAATTGATTTAAAAAAATTAACGGCGGTTATTCGTCCTGATACGATTTTAGTCAGTCTGATGCACGTCAATAATGAAATTGGCGTTATTTCTGATATTGCCGCCATTGGTGAAATCACTCGTGAACACAAAGTATTATTTCATGTGGATGCTGCACAAAGCGCCGGCAAAGTACCGATTGATCTACAAAAAATGCCAGTCGATTTAATGTCCTTTTCCGCCCATAAAGTTTATGGTCCGAAAGGAATAGGCGCCTTGTATGTCCGCCGCAAACCACGGGTGCGACTAGAAGCTCAAATGCACGGTGGTGGCCATGAACGTGGCTTACGTTCAGGTACTTTAGCGACCCATCAAATTGTGGGGATGGGAGAAGCTTTTCGGATTGCTAAAGCCGAGATGACTTTAGAAAATGATCGGCTCAGAGAATTACGCGATCATCTCTGGAACAATCTAAAAGATATGGAAGAAGTTTATCTCAATGGTGATTTAGATCATCGTATTGCCGGTAATTTAAATGTCAGTTTTAATTACGTGGAAGGCGAATCGCTCATTATGGCCCTCAGTGATTTAGCCATTTCTTCTGGTTCTGCTTGTACTTCAGCTAGTTTAGAGCCTTCCTATGTTCTAAGAGCGTTAGGACGTCATGATGAATTAGCTCATAGCTCGATTCGCTTTACGCTAGGACGATTCACGACCGCAGAAGAAATTAATTACGTTATTCCACTAATCAGAAGTAAAGTTGAAAAACTACGAGAATTATCCCCTTTATGGGATATGTATAAAGAAGGTGTTGATATCAACACTATTCAGTGGAGTGCTCATTAATTGCCAATTTTTATCTCTAAACTTATTCTTAACAAAGGAGAATTCCAATGGCATATAGTAATAAAGTGATAGATCATTACAACAATCCACGCAATGTTGGTGTCTTGGATAAAGAAGATCCAACCGTGGGTACCGGTATGGTTGGTGCGCCCGCTTGTGGTGATGTGATGAGATTACAAATCAAAGTCAGCGAAGATGGAGTCATTCAAGATGCTAAATTTAAAACCTATGGTTGTGGTTCAGCCATTGCCTCAAGCTCATTACTGACTGAATGGGTGAAAGGTAAAACTTTAGAAGAAGCGGCGGCTATCAAAAATGTTGAAATTGTTGAAGAATTAGCTTTACCACCCGTTAAAATTCATTGTTCAGTTTTAGCCGAAAGTTCGGTTAAGGCCGCTATTGAAGATTACAAGAAAAAACAAGCTGCAATTCAACCAAAAGTAACAGAAATGGCGAATATGGCATAAAAATATGTATTTTCGCTGCTCGTTCCCACGTAATATATGTGGGAATGAAATTTTAAAAATTTAGAATTTTGAGTTTGACTTTAAAGAACAGCCATGAAATTTCAATTTGAAAAACTCGGTTCCATAAATAAAGCTGAGTTAGAACTGGGTGACTTAACGATCATTTGTGGTGAAAACAATACTGGGAAGACTTATGTCAGTTATGCTATTTATGGTTTTTTGGCAACATGGAATAAATTTATTAATTTTGAGTTAAGCCAGGAAAAAATAGATAATTTGTTAAAAGAGGGGATACTTAAAATAGACCTAAACCAATTTGAAAATAATATTTTTTCTCTAATCAATGAATTATCTAGAGATTATACTCAGCTCATTATTCCTCAAATTTTTAGTGCTAATGAAGGCTATTTTTCTAAAACTTCATTTGAGGTTTTTATAAATTATAATCCAAGCTATAAAAATGAATTACAATTTTCTGCCAAAACTAAAGAAAAAGAAGTTTTAAAAGCCTTTAAAGAAAAATCCAGTGCTATTTTAGAAATAACCTTATTAGTAGAAAATGAAGCGCTAATTCCATCCACTCATATTGTAAAAGATTTTATTGCTAAAGCATTGGGAAAAGCATTACTTGGTCATTATTTCGCTTCTCCATTCATTATTACCGCAGAAAGGATTGGAATCTCGCTTTTTTATCGAGAACTTGATATTAGTAAAAATGTATTAGTGGAGCAATTACAAAAACAAAGTAAGAAGTTTGAAATATTTGATTTTTTTGAAATGGTTAACAATACTGTTTCTCGATATGCGCTTCCCATTCAAAACAATATCGATTTCGTAAGAGATATTTTTGATATTCATAGCAAAAAAACCAGTCCTTTGCTCAAAGAACATCCTGAATTTGCGAAAGATTTAAAAAATATCTTGGGGGGAGAGATTAAAGTAGCAAATGATCAAATTTTCTTTACATTTAAGCAAGCAAGAAAAAATCAAACCATACCGCTATATTTAAGTTCTTCTACCGTTAAATCTTTACTCGATCTGAATTTTTATATTAAACATATCGCTAAATCCGGCGATATTTTATTTATCGACGAACCCGAATTAAATCTTCATCCAGCTAATCAACGCAAAATGGCGAGATTATTTGTTAGATTAATTAAAGCCGGCATCAAAGTTTTTATTACGACTCATAGCGATTACATTATCAAAGAATTAAATAATCTTATTATTTTGGGGAATAAATTTGAAGAGAGAAATAAAATAATGAAAAAATATAAATATACTGAAGCAGATGTTTTAGATCCCACCAGCGTAAAAGTTTATATTGCCGAAAACCAGACTTTAACTCCCGCACCCATAGATAATTTAGGGATAGCAGTTAAGAGTTTTGATAAAGAAATTGAGGAAATGAAAAATATGTTTGATGATATGACTGAGACTATGGAAATGGCATATGAACTTTGAAGAAGAGGAGAACACAATTATTTCTAAACTTAAAGATATTATTAATCCTCAAGTCTACCTAGAGATCAAACAAGATAAAAAATGGGGTAAAGTTATTTTAGAAGAACCTCGTGCAAAACTAAAAAAAGTTACTATAATCGGATTTGAATATGAAAAAACATTTGCTTTCAAATTAGATGCTAAAGAAAAATTAGATCAGAATAGAACGATACGAATAAGCGAATATTTAAATCCTCATACTGAGAATATTAATAAAGGATGCGATGGTATTATTTTTACTTACCTAGCCGGCAAAGGATATGTATTTATTTGTGAAATGAAGTCAGAAGTGCCACAAAAAATTGATTATATACAACAATTCAGAAATTCATCGGTTTTTATAAAGTTTATGAATGCTATTTTACATGAATTTTATGGAATTAACATAGAAACTTTTCCTATTAAGTATATTCTTTTTGATAAAAAGAAAAGTTATGGTCAAACCCCAACAAACATGAGAATGGCTCCAATAAGAGAATCATATAATGATAAAGAATTATCCATTTATAGAATTCATCACCCGAATGAAAAGCGTTCTCTTGATATTAAACTATTAACATAATTAACGAAAATTGAGTAAGGAGTTATAAAATGGCACTCACTCTTACTGAAAAAGCCGCTAAACACATTCAAAAAAGCATTAACACTCGAGGCAAAGGCGTTGGTTTACGTTTAGGTATTAGAACCTCTGGCTGCTCTGGAGTGGCTTATGTTTTAGAATTTGCTGATGAAATTAATGCCGATGATCAAATTTTTGAATCCCAAGGCATTAAAATTCTCGTGGATCCGAAAAGCCTAGTCTATATTGATGGTACCGAACTCGATTACGTGCGTGAAGGTTTGAATGAAGGCTTTAAATTTAACAATCCCAACATCAAAGACCAATGTGGTTGTGGCGAAAGTTTTAATGTGTAACTCATCATGTCTCTGAATGCCAATCATTTTGAGGTATTTAACTTACCCATTGCGTTTGACATAGATAGCCATCTCCTGGCCCAACGTTATCGAGAATTACAGCGCATGGTTCATCCGGATAATTATGCTCAGGCTTCGGAACGGGAACGGCGGTTAGCACTGCAAAAATCCACTCAAGTGAATGAAGCGTTTCAAACTCTAAATAATCCATTGGCTCGTGGACGCTATCTTTTACAATTGCAAGGCATCGATACCAACGAAGCGAGTGATATGGCGATGGATCCAGAGTTCTTAATGATGCAAATGGAATTGCGAGAAGAACTCGCCACCATTAAGCGACAACCTCAACCATTAGAAGCTTTAAACCGTTTCTTAAAACGACTGGAACAGCAAATGCAGCACTTGACTAAGACCTTAAGTCAGCAATTTACTCAGCAAAATTGGCCAGCGGCGCGTGACAGCGTGCGACAATGGCAATTTTTCCAACGTTTACATGAAGCAGCGTTGAGGATAGAAGAAGAATTGATCTAATTGAAAAGGATTTTTTAAATGGCACTTCTGCAAATCACTGAACCGGGTCAATCGACCGCACCGCATCAGCACCGTCTCGCTGCGGGTATTGATTTAGGAACAACTAATTCTTTAGTGGCAACTGTGCGGAGTGGTGTAGCAGAAACGTTGCCGGATCGAGCCGGAGATCACCTTCTGCCTTCTATTGTGCGTTATTTGAAAGACCAACCACCACAGGTAGGCTTGGTTGCTAAACCTTTTGCCAATCAAGATCCCCTCAATACCATTGCTTCAGTTAAACGCTTGATGGGACGTGGAATAGCCGATATCAAAACCACCGGTAATCGTTTGCCCTACGATTTAGTTGAATATGAAGGGCAAGGGATGCCTATGATTCGTACCGTTGCCGGCGAAAAAAGTCCAGTCCAAGTTTCGGCAGAAATTCTTAAGGAACTGAAAAAACGGGCAGAAGAAACGCTCAGTGGTGAGTTGACCGGCGTGGTGATTACTGTCCCAGCCTATTTTGATGATGCGCAACGTCAAGCGACTAAAGATGCGGCTACCTTAGCTGGCTTAAAGGTTCTGCGATTACTCAATGAACCGACTGCCGCTGCCGTGGCTTATGGCTTGGATAAGGCAGCCGAGGGCATTTTCGCCATTTATGATTTAGGCGGTGGCACCTTTGATATTTCCATCCTGCGATTACAACGGGGTGTTTTTGAAGTCATGTCCACGGCGGGTGATTCCGCTTTGGGGGGTGACGATATCGACCGTGCCATCGCTATTTGGATTATGCAACAAGCTCAGATTGCCGATGATGCCCAACATTCGCATATCCGTGAATTACTCGATATGGCCCGCACCGCTAAAGAAACTTTAACCACTCAATCGGTAGCACCACTAGCGATTCGCTTAGAAAATGGTAGCCAATGGCAGGGGATATTAACTCATGAACAATTAAACCATTTAATTGATCCCTTGCTCCAAAAAACCATCATGCCTTGTCGGCGGGCGTTGCGGGATGCGGGGCTTACCTCAGAAGATATCAAAGAAGTGGTTATGGTGGGTGGCACGACTCGAATGCCGCGAGTTCGTGAAAAAGTAGGAGAATTCTTTCAACGTGAACCGCATGTCGATATCGATCCCGATAAAGTCGTTGCTATCGGTGCTGCCATTCAAGCTGATATTTTAGCCGGTAACAAGCCTAACGATGATATGCTGTTGTTAGATGTGATTCCCTTATCGTTAGGGATTGAAACCATGGGTGGTTTAGTAGAAAAAATCATCCCGCGCAATACGACGATTCCCGTGGCCCGTGCCCAAGATTTCACCACTTTCAAAAATGGGCAAACGGCGATAGCGATTCATGTTTTCCAAGGAGAACGTGAATTAGTGGTTGACTGTCGTTCCCTAGCCCGGTTTGAATTGCGCGGCATTCCGCCAATGGTTGCCGGTGCGGCGCGGCTCCGAGTAACTTTTCAAATTGATGCCGATGGCTTACTGAGTGTTTCCGCACAAGAAGAAATCAGTGGTGTTCACAGTGAGATTACCGTGAAACCTTCTTACGGACTCCAAGATAGCGATATTGAACGCATGCTAAAAGATTCCTTGGAACATGCACAAGCAGATATTGCTGCGCGTTACCTACGTGAACAACAAGTCGAAGCGGATAGAGTGATTAATGCGCTGCGAGCGGCTCTCAAAGTTGATGGTAAAAAGTTGCTCAAACAAAGTGAATTTGTAGAAATTAGTACTGCATTAGAAGCATTATTAAATGTAAAAGAAGGAACTGATGCTCAGGCTATCAAACAGGGTATCGAGCTTTTGGATGAAGTCACTCAAGAATTTGCTGCTCGGCGGATGGATTCTGCTATCCGTAAGGCGATGACCGGACATAAAATTGATGAATTTATGGAGAAGTCACCTCAATGACACAGTTAACTTTTTTACCTCATGAGGAAATATGTCCCCATGGTGCGGTGATTGAAGTCGAACCCGGAACGAGTATTTTAGAAGCCGCTTTAAATCATGGCATTGAAATTGAGCATATTTGTGAAAAATCATGTGCTTGTACAACTTGTCATGTCGTTGTTCGCCAAGGATTTGACTCTTTAGCCCCAGCCACTGAGCAAGAAGAAGATTTACTCGATAAAGCCTGGGGTTTAGAATCCCAATCTCGACTCAGTTGTCAAGCCCAAGTGGCTGATGAAGATTTAACCATAGCCATTCCGAAATATACTATCAACTTAGTGAGAGAGTCGCATTAATGGGTATCAAGTGGATAGACACGCAAGCCATTGCAATTCAATTAGCAGAGCAATTTCCCGAAGTTGATCCACAATATGTCAACTTCCTCGATTTACATCAATGGGTTTGTAAACTGGACGATTTCGATGATGATCCGAAACGAGGTGGGGAAAAAATTCTGGAAGCGATTCAAATGGCGTGGATTGAAGAAGTGAGTTAAGGATGCCAACTATCCATTCTTATGACCAAGATTTCTATGCTTGGGTTATGCATAATGCTAACTTAATTCGACAGGGAAGATTTGCCGAAATGGATGCCCTTCAAGTAGCAGAAGAACTGGAAAGTATGGGAAAACGCGATAAACGCGAATTAATGAGTCGGTTTAAAATCCTACTCCTGCATCTCTTAAAGTGGTCATTTCAACCTGAAAAGCGTTCCAGAAGTTGGGAACAAACGATTGATGAACAACGTGAACAGATTAATTTAATTTTAGCGGATAGCCCCAGTTTGAAATATCAATTAATTGAAAAGATAAATGATACTTATCCGCTTGCGCTCAAAGCCGCTATGAAAGAGACGAATTTACCTCCAGAAACTTTTCCAACGACTTGTCCTTATTTATTAGAACAACTATTAGATGAGGCATTTTATCCAGGTAATGGTTCCTAATTTTTAGAAAAATAGAAATCTCATCAGAGATTCCAAAAATGCCACCAAAAACCAATAGTGTGACCACAAATAAAAATAGTACTTCCCCAAAGCAACCTCAAGTGAGCTATATGCTTAAGGGAGAATGTTGTTATTCTTTAGGTAGCCTGATCAAGGGTACGCTTTATTTTGGTGGTGCTGGCTTAGAGGGTGAATACATTGTTGATATGGTTAAAGCGTTACGAAGGGCTGGTATCCGAACCGCTCAATATGTTGATAGAGAAAAATGGTCTGCTGGAACTTTACCCGATGCAGTCATTGGTGTATTAGCCATGCGTGATGTCCAACCTTATTTTCCCCTGCTGTTAAGAATTTTTAAAACGGATAGTGATCAGTTTAACCTGATAGGCTATTCTTATGGTTCCCTGGTTGCTGCTCAGATCGCCTTTCATTATGCTAATACCGGTACTCAAATTGATCATCTTGTGTTAATTGGTTCGCCTATCAGTGCTAATTTACTTAAGATCCTAAGATATCATCCACGTATCAAAAAAGTTATTGTCAAAGATCTGACTCAATATGGTGATCCGATTTATGCGGGGATAAGCAGAATCGAATTAACACTTAGCGTTCCTAAACTTCGGAACCAGATGGCTCAAGGTAGTGGTCATTTTCATTATGCACCCTCCACACCGGAAGGTGAAAGACGACGATTTGAGTTAGCTTTAGAATTGTATAGGTTAGGGTTAAGATAAAGGGTAATTATGACAAAAACTTTACTCAGCCATATTCTCTATCTACTCGCTTTTTTGATAAATGCCGGATGTTTACTGAATATGATAATCGTTTATTGGCCACTATTAGCAGCGGGCAAAGGATTTAGTTCCTTTGAGCCATTATGGTATTTAAGTTATTCTATTGTTACTATTATTATCTGGATAATAGCATTTGTTATTAAAAAACATTTATTATGGAGTTTAGCTTTTTGGGTAGTTGCCTTAATTCCGGTTGTCTTATTTTCCATTTTTCCAATCAAATTTTATTTTGATTAACTCATTTTCCACTCCAGAAGGTTAGATATGATGATTTGAGCTAGCTTTAGAATTATATAGGTTAGGGTTAAAATATAACGATAATTATGACACAAACTTTATTTAGCCATATTTTCTATTCGCTTTTTTGATAAATGCGGGATGTCTGCTAATACTAACTTGCGTTCAAGACAAGATTATTTATAAGAGTGACAGATAGATTTTATGAGAGGATGATTATCTCCAATGAGATTAAGTTTATGAGTAAGATAGTCAATCAGTTAAGAAATTGAGTTGAAAAATTCATTTCTAAAAGAAAAAGTGGCCTAGTTTCAGTTGAACAGCATGGCAAAATAAGAAAACAATTCTCACCCGTTGGTGAGCTTTAGGTAGTTAAGTTATTTTCTAATAGAAAGAGTGACTGCTTTGGAAATCTTCTGGCGAGTCAGGTACACCTTCTATGAGGTTTACTTTAAAGCGACTGCGCTTGGCATCTAAACTGCCTTGGCATGGAATCAATTGATGACTATTGTCCTCGAAATTTGAGGATAAAGTGAGCAAGTTGCCATTAATGGTTTTATCCGAGAAAGGAATTATCACTTCACCATCAATTCCGAGTCTGGAGGAAGCACTGATTAAGCTTTCATATGACTTTAAAAAATGTTCGGCGACGATACGAATATTGCCACCATAACCTTTATCCGCTTGGGCAACAATACTGGAGTTGTCTAACACGGTAAAGCGCGGAGTTTCGATAGTCACATTACCCCCATTCCCTTTACCACCGTGTACACTGGTCGTGATTTCACCGGCTTGCAGGTAAGTTAAATGCGGAATCTTCATGGTGATGTTACCCCCGCCCGCATTTTGAGTAGAAGTGTTCACCATTCCACCATTACTGAGTTTAAGAATCGGCGTGGAGATGAAAATTTGCCCAGCTTCACCCGATCTATCAGTAGAACCAGAAGATTTAGCATAAATCCCACTGATAGAGTAGTCCGGTTCAGTCTTGTTGAAATCTTTTCTATAGGTTAATTGTACTTCACCAGGCGAATTGAGTTTGATAGCTGAAGAGTCACCATTAATTAAAATAGCATCACGGACTTTAATGGTAATATCTCCCCCTTTGGCATTTCCAGAAGTGCTACTGGAGATAACGGCTCCGTTCTCAATAATGAGACTACCCGCTTCTAAATCCAGCATTCCTCCGTCGCCGGCACTGTCTTCTACTCCGCGGGTGTGGACATAAATACCACTACCAAAACCGTCTTCCGTTTCACCATGTGCATTGACACCGGATAATTTTACTATCCCAGTGACGCGAATAGTGATATTACCAGCCTCACTACTTTGTCTTTCTTTATCCGCTGCAGAAATGCTACCAATGCTAGCTCCCCCAATGAGCTGCAATTCTCCGGCTTCCACTAACACATTTCCACCCTTGCCAGTCTTAATTCCTTCAACCCGGGCATGAGAACCAGAACCAACCCAAGTAGCCCATCCTTCATCTTTTGAGCCGGTTAGTGAGATAATCCCCCCAGGCGCTCGCAAGGTAATCGAACCCGCTTGACCGATACCAAAAGTACTCGCATTAATATAAGCACCATCAGCCAGCCAAATTTCTTTTGCTTCCAATAAAACATTACCGGCATTACCACCATTACTGTTATCCTCTGCATAAGCCTTTAACTTAGAAGAATTAGCGGAAGAACCACCCGTACCGACTAAGCTGATTTTTTCCTTAGCACGTAGAACCATCTGCCCACCGTCACCTTTACCACGAGCAACAATATCAATGATGGCACCGTCTTTTAAGAGGATATTTTTAGCCTCAATCAACACACTCCCTCCTTTACCAGCACCAGCTTGTTGACTTAACGTACCGGCCTCTATTTCCGTCAACGGTTTGTTTCCATCAGCTAACAACGTAACTGCTCCGGTCGCTTTTAAAACAATGTGTCCTCCTTGTCCACCTCCAAAAGTAGTTACAGAGAGGTAAGCATCATCAGCCAACAAAATCTCTCCCGCTTGGATGGAAATATTGCCGGCTTTTCCTCCATTAGCGGCTTCGCTACGAGAACTGGCTAAAATTTTGCTGTTAGCACCTTCACTATTTTTGCCAGTTACGATAACGGCTTGTTTCGCTTGCAGATTAATATCGGCACTGTTACCACTACCACTCGTCTCAGTGCTGATCTCGGCACCGTCTAAAATGGTAATCTGATCAGCTTGAATATCAATGAAATGTCCGGTTTGATTTCCCAACGTTTTTGCATCAATTTGGCTATTCTTAATCAGCAATTGTCCTCCCCGGATAACAATATTTCCACCCCCTTCACCACTGACTTCCAACCGTGATTGGTCGGTAATCGTAATGTCACCGGATAAAGCTGACCTCACCAACTGATCAGCCGTTGGAATAATCTCACCGAGTTGGGTTACGCTGGCCAAGGTGATTTGTCCTAGCGGCGCTTGGATGTTAGCATGAGTGAGAGTAAGATTCCCACCAATGAGGGAGAAATTTTGTTGCGGGAGAAGCGCTAATTGACTGCCGTTCACTAACAAGGGTGAAGGTAAATCGGTAAAAAAGCCAAAGGCTTCCACCGGCGCTATGGTTAAAAGCGTGTCAGCCGGTTGACGTGCATTAAATTTTCCGCCGTTCTGCAACCGCAGGTAATCGGCAGTACTGGCATGAAAACCGCCTTGCACGTCTAATCTAGCATGAGGGCCAAACACGATACCGTAAGGATTAATCAAATAAGTATTGGCATCAGGAATCGTATTGCGTAACGTGCCATCAATAATGGACGTATTACCGCCGGTGACACGACTGATAACATTTTTTATCTCGGCTGAACCGGAAAAAGTGGCGGTTTCGTCTGGATAAAGATTGAATTGTTCAAAACTATGAAACAAATTGGTACCTATCGTTTTACCTAAATCTTGAGTGATTTGATAGTGAGGTGCTGGTAAATTAATACGCTGTCCTAATGTGCCATCAGTGACGATTTCTGCTTGAGGTTGGCTGCTTAATATCATTAACCAACCGATAAAATAAAGCTTTTTTAGCATAATTATTTCTCTAAGATGGGGTTTTTTCCATATTGATTAATTTTAGGTGGTTTATAGAATTTAGGCATTAATATGAATTCAATTTTAAAATGATTTAATAATTACAATACCTTTGCCATTGGTTATCACGGATTGATTTTGTACCGGGTGCGTTAGGCAATAACCGTAATGCGCCCGATTCCAATTGGAGAAGGTGTTAATAATCAATAAAGTAGACCTGAAAAATGCCAATAATGATGTTTCCGGTCATAGAGAAAGCAACAAACCTTCACTACCTACTGAAGTTCATGCCAATGTTGGAGATTGCTTGATTGGCCACGACCGGTATTTTTTTTGAGTAAAGAGGAGGAAATTAAAATGGTTATAGTACTTTAGTTATCAAGGTATAAGTTCTAATAACACCGAGCAATCGCATGACCCAGCTAGTTATGTTCAAGTCCGGACTATCACTAACCAGTCACTCGTTGGAATAATACCTAACTGTATTAATGATAAAATAGGTATCTTGATTTTACAAGGAATGCTGTAAAACTAGATGAGATTTTTTTTAACAATTTTATCTTTGAGTTGGATTTTAAATAACCGCTCAGTATCCGGTTCACCAATTTCTTTAGCAACATCATCAATCAAGGCATCAATGGCATTGAAGTTGTTAATCCCACCGGTTTTTTCAATATATTCGTCACAAATCAGTGCAGCAATCGGCCCAATATGATTGGATAATGCTCGCTTAATTTGGATAATTACTTCCTCAAATGGAGAATCAACTTTTTTAGGAGAATAAGTGAGTAAGTTTTTCTCCTCCCCCTTTCCACTTAACACATAAAGAAGTTCCTTCGTGGGTGGTAAAGGGATTTCATTGGCAGCTTCGAAAATTCCCCTCGCAAATTGTAATCGACCCGCTTGAATCTTTTTGAGCAATGGAATGGCATCATAACTACGGTAATTCGTATCATAAACCAAGTGAACAATTTCTCCTTTATTTAAAACCAAGCGAACTAAATGATTATCACTGGTCGTAATAAATATGGTACCGGTTTGCTTTTCAGCAAAGAGGCGATGTACTTCGGCTATCAATTCCTGGTATTTTAACAAAGGAGTACTTTTTTTCATGATGATATCAACTCCGGAAAATAGATTGACTTCAACAGCAATCCATAGGGTTATTGGCATTTAAGGATAAGTTTAGTCATAATTTGGAATATATCTTATTATTACTCAATACCTTTAAGAAGATTTAAACGGTTATGGAGCATAATCTTTAACACTCCTGGTTACATTCATTGTAAAATAAGCCAAGCTATCTTTAGCCCATATTTCAAGGATTGCAATGAGTAGTACAAGCAAAATTGATACTCAATCACCCTCTAAACCAAGTATTATTAATTTTTAGTTATATCATTCATTGAATTAAAATTGAATAGTGATATCTTGTTGATAACCATGTGATCTAGGAGAACATAATGCCTGAAAAATACGTCTATTCGTTTAACGAAGGCGATGGAAAAAACAAACATTTATTAGGTGGAAAAGGTGCTAATTTATGTGAAATGACCCAAATTGGTCTTAATGTCCCGCCCGGTTTTGTGATTACGACCGCGACCTGCTTAACGTATCTTGCTGATGCCAAAAGAACTTTGCCAGAAGGCTTAATGGACGACGTGAAACAATATATGCAGGGTATCGAAAAAGCAACCGGCAAACTCTTTGGCGATCCTAATAATCCGCTACTCGTTTCGGTTCGCTCTGGTTCCGCTATGTCCATGCCCGGAATGATGGATACTATTTTAAATTTAGGGCTGAATAGTCAAACTCTACCCGGACTTATCAAACAAACTCAAAATGAACGTTTTGGTTATGATGCTTATCGTCGCTTCATCCAATTGTTTGGTAAGGTCGCATTGGGAGTGGCTGATGAACATTTTGATGCCCATTTTGAAGCGATCAAAAAACGGGCGGGCGTTAAAGTCGATGTGGAATTAACCGCTGCTCATTTAAAAGAAATCAGTGAACTCTTTTTACAAGTGGTTAAAGAACAAACCGGTAAACCTTTCCCTGAATCGGTTTATGAGCAATTGGAAATTGCCATTAAAGCGGTATTTAACTCGTGGATGGGCAAGCGTGCCATTGATTACCGTCGGGAATTTAATATTACTCCAGCGATGGCTAATGGTACAGCGGTTAATATCGTAGCGATGGTATTTGGTAATATGGGTAATGATTGTGCTACCGGCGTGGGCTTTACTCGAAACCCAGGTACCGGGGTAAATGAAATGTATGGTGAATACCTAGTTAATGCACAAGGTGAAGATGTCGTCGCCGGGATTCGTACTCCCAAACCGGTACAGGAAATGGAAAAAGAAATGCCGGAACTGTATCGCCAGTTGGTCGAGTTACGCAATAAACTCGAGGGCCATTACCATGAAGTCCAGGATTACGAATACACTATTGAAAAAGGGCGATTATACTGCTTACAAACCCGTAACGGTAAGATGAATGCGGCCGCGATGGTACGCACCTCAGTGGATATGGTTAATGAAGGCTTGATCAGCAAAGAGCAAGCTTTACTACGGGTTAATCCGGACCAGTTAGAACAACTGCTGCATCCCCGCCTCGATCCCAATCACGTTGCTCTCGTGTTAGCGCAAGGGTTACCGGCTTCACCTGGCGCTGCTTGTGGTAAATGCGTATTTGATGCGGATCGTGCTGAATTGTTGGGACGTGCTGGAGAAAAAGTTATTTTAGTCCGTGAAGAAACCAAACCCGAAGATATTCACGGCTTTTTTGCTTCTCAAGGTATTCTGACCAGTCGCGGTGGCAAAACTTCACATGCGGCGGTGGTTGCTCGTGGCATGGGTAAAGCGTGTGTCGCTGGCGCTGAAGGAATTACGGTCGATACCAGAGCAAGGCAAGCTATTGTGGCTGAGCACGTCATACATGAGGGCGATATTATCACTATCGATGGTAGTACCGGTAATGTGTTTATCGGTGAAATTCCAACTATTCCGCCCACTTTTTCTGAGGAACTCAAGATTTTATTGGGTTGGGCAGATGCTGTCGCACAACTGCAAGTGATGGCGAATGCAGATACCCCCGCAGCGGCTAGGCGAGCAATCGAATATGGTGCTATGGGCATCGGATTATGCCGTACCGAACGGATGTTCAACGATGTAGATCGTCTCCCCATCGTGGTTGATATGATTTTGGCCAACTCGCCAGAAGAACGTCAAGCCGCTTTAGATAAATTACTACCGATTCAACGGGGTGATTTCAAAGAAGTCTTTAAAGTCATGTCACCACGACCGGTGACGGTGCGGTTACTCGATCCACCGCTGCATGAATTTTTGCCAACCGAGCTACAATTGACAGAAGAACTGAATAATTTACGTCAATTACAAGGAACGGTTAAAGGTGTATCGACGTTGTTAAGTACGATTCGTTCCAGCGGTCAGCAGCCCAAAGATTTGCCGGCACCCGCCGCACCCTTTGATGAACGGGGCGAGGAAATTGTAAGTGAAGTAATTGCTAAAAAAGAACGCATGCTGCGTAAAGTCCGTGAACTTTATGAAATTAACCCGATGCTAGGACACCGTGGCGTTCGCTTAGGAATTACTTACCCGGAAATCTATGCCATGCAAATTCGGGGAGTTCTGGAAGCCGCCGCTGAATGTATCAAAGAAAACGTCGAAGTTAACCCGGAGATCATGATACCGCAAGTCACCACGGCACAAGAATTAGTGCGAGTCAAAACCTCAGTGGATACCATCAAAGCCGAAGTAGAAAAGAAATATGGTGTGCAGTTGCATTTCAAATTTGGGACGATGATTGAAGTAGTCCGTGCTTGTATGAGATCGGCTCATTTAGCAGAAGTTGCTGAATTCTTCTCCTTTGGTACCAATGATTTGACTCAAGCGACTTTCTCTTTCTCCCGTGAAGATGCCGAAAATAAGTTCTTACCTCTCTACAATGAAACCGGGATTTTACAAGACAACCCCTTTGAAGTACTGGATGTCAAAGGCGTGGGTCAACTCATGAGTATGACCGTCGAATGGGGACGTAAAAAGCGTTCTGGTCTTAAAGTCGGTATTTGCGGTGAACAGGGTGGACATCCTGGCTCGATTCGGTTTTGTCACCACATTGATTTAGATTATGTATCTTGTTCGGCGCCACGAGTCCCGGTCGCGCGTCTTGCAGCAGCACAAGCTAAATTACTTGAAGATAAATATACCATCGATTAGATGACGGGTTAAACTGGGCGTATCTGCCCAGCTAACCGTTGGTGTCGGCAAAGGATTGCCGACCTACTGCTGCTGGGTACTACCGGCTTATCAGACCGAACCCCTCTTTATCCAATTCATCCTGATAATCTGTTTAATCTTGTTCAAAATGCCGTGTGTCAGATGAGTTAAAAAAAGTACGTGACAACTTCCCCACCATCCTGATAAAATTTTTTCGGTTACGAAGTAGAATCGCAACTGAAAATTCATTGTCAGGAACTCCCAGCAGAGGAGAGGTACTCATGAATGCCCCCGTATTCACCCAAGACAATTTACTCTTCACCGTTCACAGCCCCCTAGGTGAAAACCAACTGTTGTTCAAAAATCTCCAAGGCGAAGAACAACTCTCTGGCTTATTCCACTTTCAACTCGAACTGCTCTCCGAGTCCAATCGGCTGAATTTCGATGATATTGTGGGTCAACCGCTCACTCTCATCGTCCAATTTGCACCTGACCATACCCGTTACTTTCATGGCTTAGTGACCCACTTTGTTCAAGCCGGTACGGAGGCTCGATTCACCGGTTATCACGCCCAAGTCTGTCTCTGGTTATATAGCAAAACTATAGTGAATGAAGTTTATAAACGAACTACATGATGTCATAATACTTAATTTATGACATACAGTATAGACTTTCGACAATGTGTAGTAAATAACGTCAACCAAGGGATGAAGTGGGATGATGCGGTAAACTTATTCCAAATAAGCCGTTCCACCTTGTCCAAGTGGATTAAGATGGAAAAAAAGGGGGAATTGTCTGATCCACTGCGACAAGAGTATAAGACTCGAAAAATAGACAAAAATAAACTAATAACCCTGGTTGAAACCGAACCAGATGGAGCTTTAGCCGAGTATGCGCAACACTTTAACTGCTGTCCTCAAGCCATAGCTAGCTGCCTTAAAAAATTGGAGATAACCCGTAAAAAAAAACTTTACTTTATCAAGAAAGAGATGAAGACCAGAGGCAAAAATACCAAAGTGAACTCCAAAAGATAAGTGTAACCAAACGAGTTTACGTTGATGAAAGTGGGATTGAGGAGACTATTCACCCTCAATATGCTTGGTCTAAGCGTGGAAAAGCCATCATTTCGGATATAAAAGGCAAAAAGACACGTCGAGTTAATCTCATCGCTGGCTTGCTAAATAACTAGCTGATTGCTCCGGTTACTTTTGATAGTTATCTCAATCAAGCGGGTTTTAATTATTGGTTGGAACACCATTTATTAAAAAAATTATTCCCGGGACATACCATTATTATTGATAATGCCAGTTTCCATAAATCCAAACCCACTCGGGAACTGGTAGAAAAAGCTCAGTGTCAACTGGTTTTCTTACCCCCTTATTCACCGGATCTTAACCCGCTTGAGAAGCGCTGGGCACATGTTAAGAGGAAAGGAAGAAGTATTATTAAGCACGTTGCCAGTTTAGATCCGGCTATTAATATCGTATTATCAGTTCATTAATAATTTTACTTTGCTATAGTATAAAATGATTAAATTTCATCGAGAGCAAAAATGTCAGAGATAGAACCCGGTTTTTGTTTACGAATCGCTTTAGCTTGTGCCCATTTAGGTTCAATCGGGTTCAATTGAGGCGAATAAGGTGGTAAACAGAGTAGAACCTGACCGGCATGACGTATAGCCTTTTGAATATCTAATCGCTTATGAAAACTCGCATTATCCATAACAATAACACCTTCTTTGGGCAACTGAGGTAATAACTCTGGCGTTATCCAAGTAGAGACAGCCTCTGAATTCACGTTGCCCGTTAACCGAGTCACGGTCAGTAGTAAACCGGATAATAAGGCACCCATGACGTTAGTACGTCCTTTCGCTCCCCAATCGGGCTGACCAAAACACCTTTGACCAATGGGTGAATAACCGTGTCGACGGGGCCGGTCATGAGCAAAACCACTTTCATCAAGATAGACAATGGGTTGATTGGTTTTCTTTAACTCGGCTATTGGAGTTTGGAAGAGCGGTTGTGCTTCGGGGTGTTGGAAGGGGTTTTTTACGGGAGAGTTTTAATGGTTTCAAAGCCTAAGCAATCCCTTGCCGGCTCACACCAACCCGTGCGGCACGCTTATACTGATAGCTCTCGGGGTGTTCTTCAACATCTTGAGCCAAGGCCTCCCAAGGGCTCTTTACAGTCGGTTTAGTTCGAGTTCGTGGAGGTTCGAGATTTTGAGACCATCTGACTACACTCGCTTGACCGACACCAACTCGTTTTGATCCCGCTAAAAAGGTTAGATTTTCTGGTGCTGTTATGGATAATACTTTCTTTCTAAAATCAATTGAATAGGTCATAATTTTGGCTAATCCGCTTCACTCTGTTTTTTTCTAAATTAAACTCGATTTTTATTAAAAGATATCTTGGTTTTGTTGTAATCATTTTATACTAGATTTGCTATATCCAGTACAACAAGGCAGCAATTCTCAAGTTAAAACCATTATAATATATATGTTATTTTGTCACTGACCGGAAAACAAGCCATGGCAACCCGAAAATTGAAAGTGTCAACGAAACCAACGTCATTTACGGCCCGCAATCTGATTAACCAGACCCGCACCCTTGTTAGGGAATTGCCGGATGTTCGTAAGAAGAAGACCGCCAACCATCTCAACTACGCCATTTCCGAGGCGGCGTTAAGTGCATTTTCAGGGTTTTTCACCCAAAGTCCGTCGTGGTTAGACTACCAAACGCGAATGCAAAAAAGACTGGGAAAAAACCAGGCCCAATCCATTTTGGGCATCCATCAAATTCCCAGTGCCAATCAAATCCGCAACCTTCTTGACCCGGGTTTCCTTTGATTAAGGAGATTAACGATGGCTTATACCAAAACGGTTATTTGAACTCGCGGCGTTCTATCAATAGTACATTATTGCTGGCGATTGATGGTACGGACTTCTTTTCTTCTCAGAAAATCTCTTGCCCTTGCGGTCACCAACAAACCCTCAACCACGGCAAGAAGCTCTATCGGCATAGTGCCATTACACCCGTTATCGTTGCTCCGGGCTGTTCACATGTCGTGCCGCTACCACCAGAGTTCATTACACCGCCGGAGGGGCCTGATAAACCAGACGGAGAACTCACTGCTGCCAAGCGATGGTTAAACACTTGGGGAGAGCATTATTCCGCTTGGAGCATCACTATTTTGGGTGATGACCTCTATAGTCATCAGCCCGTTAGGAGGCTATTAAGTATGGCTTTGAGGTTCTAGCGGTTTGCAAACCCAGTTCCCATCCATTGTTGTCCGAGTGGATAACCGATTTCGAGCGTGGTGGACACCTTCGAGAAATCGAGCGTACCCGTTGGGAGGGTAAGCAGCGTTTGACTGAGCATTACCGTTATATCAATCAAGTGCCGCTACGCGATGGCGATGAGGCTTTGATGCTTAACTGGTGCCAAGTCACCATCACCAATGCCAAAGGCGAAGTGACGTACCACAATGCTTGGGTCATGACCCCCTTGATTATCGATGAAACCGGGGCTAAGATGGTCACCGCTGGACGTACTCGTTGGAAAATCGAAAATGAAACCCACCACGTACTCAAAAATAATGGCTATCACTTTGACCATAACTTTGAACACGGCAAACCGCCTCTCTCTAATTGGTTCGCTACCCTGATGTTGCTCAGCTTTTTACTCCACCCGACGCTTGATTGGATGGATACGGCATATCATACCGTATGTCATTTACTCCCTTCTCGCCAGACCTTTGTTGAGCATTTGCGGGCGTTGCTTCAGGATATTCCTTTCAATAGTTGGGAACCAGTGATGAGGTTTATGTTTAATGCCCTAGATGGCGAAACCATACCCGACTTAACTAAAGGGACTTAACTTGAGAATTGCTGAACGTTAACCAAGAATTGTCGCATTTTTCAAAACCTAACTGTTCCCGAAATCATTAAAAAAGTTTTTGATGATTTGGGTTTTACTGACTACCGCTTGGCTTTATTTTATCGTTACGAACAACCGGTGTATTGTGTTCAATATGAGGAAACCGCTTTTAACTTTGTCTCGCGGCTAATGGAAGACGTTGGCCTCTTCTACTTCTTTGAACACCACGAAGATCGACATGTCCTGGTAATCATTGATGAAATGGGTGGTCACCCAGATTGCCCAGAAATTGATACCGCTCGCTTTTGGCGCAACCGACCTGAGAGTCTACGAATATGACGCTGGTTTTAGCAAACTCAATCAGGGTAAAGATAAAGTGATTCGTCGCATTGAGGCCCAAGTCACCGAACACAAACTGCTGGAAGGTCAAGGCCATGGTTTTAGTTTCGTCAGCGGCTACAGTTTCACTCTCACCGAACATCCGCGTCAAGATTTCAAGATCAAATACGTGTTACCCTGGATTTCTCATTCCCTCTCTCTCACGTATTACCAAAACAGTTTTGTTGCCTTTCCAGCCGAGTTACGCTTTCGCACCCCGCGAACCACACCTCGACCACAAATTGTCAGTTCCCAAATCGCCATTGTCACTGGTCCCGCTGGCAACGAGCACGCGGAGGGTTAATGCCATTAAGTTAAGGCTCAAAAACCATGTTGACGTTGAGTCCGATGATAATGCAACAATTGGCGAGCAGTCTTAGTCTGTCGCGGGGTAGAGGGCTTCTTGTTATTCAAAGTGGGATTAGTTAAAAACAGCGAGTAGGGTGCGTTACGGCTAACGCCTAACGCACCATAACCTAGAATCGGTGCGTTACGCTTCGCTAACGCACCCTACCTGGCTACCTGGCTCAGGTTAATTAAGCAATAGGGGATTAAATGATAACACCAATAGTAAACAAATGTAGGGTGCATAAACGCAGTGTCATGCACCAAATGAACCCAGGGTGTATGACGCTTCGCTTATACACCCTACACAGGCTATCTACCCGTATGTGGGGTTATAGCCAGTTCTGCGAGGTAGCAAGGATAAGGACAATTTGTTGGTAAAAATTCTGTCCTCGAGTCAATTCCAAAGTTTAGTAAGGTTATATCCACCACCCCGTTGATAGTGATAGTTTGGCTATCTGGAATAGAAAATATAACTGGATATCGTTCTTTTTCTTGGAAAAACGTTAACATTATATCTATAATGTCTTTCCTGCATGTTTTAGTTTTTGGAGGACAATAGTCGAGAGACACTCCATCAAACTTTAGCTTGAAGTTGGTATCTTTGACTATCGCACTTTGGCCAACTGCCAACCAAAAAGATTGACCGTAAGTAACCTGTAAGAACGGTAGGGGCTTTGGGGGTACTGGGGGGAGGAAGTTTTCGGCAGCACTTGCCGACATCATGGCTACTAACAAAATTATGACAGTAATTATACGCATATTTATCTTTTACCTAATGTAGATGAAAAGAGATTGGTCTATTGCTTATAAAATACAGAATCAAGCGGCAAGATATCAGTTAACCGACAAATTGCAAAAATAAGCACCTAAATTATATACAAGTTGTATGCCATAAAATTAAGTTAATATTTATCAAAAAGTTATTTAAATTACCTTAAATAGCCTTACTAAAAGAGGCTGTTCATTTCAACAGTTTTTGGTTAATTTTAACTAAAGAATATTTTTTATATTCAACTTATTAAGTTAAAAAACTAGTTAAAATCAACACCTGTTCATTTTCAACCGGTACTATTCTAATTTAATAAATAAAAACAGCTATTTATATAAAATTATTGAACTTTTAGATAACTTGTTTTATTTTTAAGATCATCGTATTTTCTTAGTAGCCGTCTGAAAGGTCAGTCATGCAGTCAACCGGTTGAGCATAATCCTGATCATAGCGATCAGAATCATCGCTGCGGATGTCTGAAACAGCACTTCATAGTCCTTGTTCAAACGCCGATTATTCAAGACAATTTGTGTGTCAACTAATACATATGATAAACAACATTAATAATTTAACACTTTTATTTCGGTAAAATAGTCTTGATACTTTTGGGCAACTGTCAATTATTTTTAACGATCGGAGAGTTAAATCAATGCGTTTAATTTTATTAGGTGGTCCAGGCGCGGGTAAGGGAACCCAAGCAAATTATATCAAAGAAAAATATAGTATTCCTCAAATTTCTACCGGTGATATGTTACGTGCTGCCGTCAAAGCCGGTACTGAACTGGGACTCAAAGCCAAAGCGGTTATGGATGCCGGGAAACTCGTTTCCGATGATATTATCATTGGATTGGTGAAAGAACGCATTAAAGAACCGGACTGTAGTAAAGGCTTTTTGTTGGATGGATTTCCTCGCACGATTCCACAAGCCGATGCGATGAAAGCCGCCGGGATCAACATCGATTATGTGGTTGAAATCGCGGTAGATGATGAAGAAATTGTGCAACGCTTAGGGGGACGTCGAGTCCACTTAGATTCTGGACGCACTTATCACGTGAGCTTTAATCCGCCGAAAGTCGCCGGTAAAGATGATGTTACTGGTGAGCCTTTAATTCAACGCGATGATGATAAGGAAGATACCATTAGAGCACGCCTCAAAGTCTATCATGATCAAACCGAACCGTTGATAGCGTATTATTCGCAATGGGCTAATACTGGCGCTGCCAATGCGCCAAAATATCTTCGCATTGCCGGCATTGGTAAAGTAGATCAAATCCGGGATGCCATTTTTAAAGCACTGGGTTAACAACTAAATTGTTTTGGTGATACAGTGAGTTTACCTTACTGTATCTTTTCACGTTGAAGTGCTGCTCTCGTCAACTAGACCTAAAACAACGAGAGGAGGAGAGATGTTCTTGTTGTGCAAGGAGAATACGCATGAAAATTTTGGGAACCCTATTCCTTGGCGTTTTCCTCTTCTTTTACGCTGCTGATCCACCTTTATTAGAACAAATTAAAAAACAAGGAGAATTACGGGTTATAACGCGTTACGGACCAACCACTTATTATGAAGGCGAGCAAGGTGCGGCGGGATTAGAATATGAACTCGCTAAACGCTTTGCGGAAGAATTAAACGTCAAATTACGTCTCATCGTCAGCGATAGTTTTACCGATATTTTACAGCAAGTTGCTGATCAACAAGTGCATTTTGCAGCAGCGGGTTTAACAGTCACACCCACACGGAAAGCCGTCGTCCGTTTTGCACCGCATTATCAAGAAATTAAACCTCAAGTGGTTTATCATCGCGATAGAGCACCGCCTCCCCAAAATCTAGCTGATTGGAATAGTGATTATCGTTTACAGATCATCGCTGGCGGTAATCAAGTTGATATTCTCAAGCAGTTAAAACCAAACTATCCCCACTTGCAATGGAGCGAGGTATCTGACCTAGAACCCAGTGAATTATTAGAACAAGTTTGGGAAAAAGAAATTCCCTACGCGCTCGTGGGTTCCAATGAAATGGTGCAAATGCGACGCTTTTACCCAGAATTAGAAATTGGTTTGGAGTTACCGGAAACACAACCCGTCGCCTGGGCTTTTTCTCGTTCCAGCAAAAACGATAGCCTTTATCTCGCCGCCATTCAATTTTTTAATCGGTTGCAACAGTCAGGAGAATTAGAACAGCTCATAGAACGCTATTATGGTCATCTCGATAATGTAGAACAATTTAATTTTACCGATATTCGCTCTTTCCACCAACATATTAAGGAACGGTTACCTCATTATCGAAATGATTTTGAAATGATTGCGGCTCGTTACCAGTTAGATTGGCGATTATTAGCCGCTATGGGTTATCAAGAATCGAAATGGGATCCTAATGCCACTTCTGTCACTGGGGTTCGTGGTCTGATGATGTTAACCCAATCGACCGCTCGGGAAATGGGTGTGACTCATCGAGAAGATCCGTTGGAAAGTGTTGAAGGTGCTGCCAAATATTTGCTGGCGATTAAAGAACGCCTCTCGAGAACCATTCCCGAACCGGATCGAACTTGGTTGGCTTTGGCTGCCTATAATGTTGGTCCAGAGCATTTAAGAGATGCTCGCCGCTTAACTAAACAATTCGGTGATAATCCTCATTATTGGGTGGATGTCAAAAAGCACTTACCCAAATTAACTCAACCGCAGTGGTATAAACAGACTAAATATGGCTATGCCCGAGGTTATGAACCGGTTCAGTTCGTCAAAAATGTGCGGCGCTTTTATGATATTTTAGTTCGTCTTGAAACCGAACCGAAGTTGATAGAAACTTCGTCATCACCACCGAATTTATTGTCAGGCAATTTACCCATTTTACAGTAATTTTTTTAACTCAATCGCTTAGCTATAGATAGTTAGCGCCCCCGTAAAAATAAACTATCTAACTCTTTCAGACTCAATTGAACCCAAGTTGGGCGTCCATGATTACATTGATTGCTTCGCTGGGTGGGTTCCATTTCACGAAGTAACGCATTCATTTCTAGTAAAGTTAACGATTGATTAGCGCGGATAGCGGTATGACAAGCTAAAGTGGCTAACAGATCTTGGATATGATTTTCTAATCGGGAACTCACGCCAAAACGGGATAAATCGGCTAACACATCTCGTACTAGCACGGCAATATTGGTAGCCGCTAACAACATCGGGACTTGACGTACCAATAAAGCTTCTGGTCCAATCCGAGAAATATCAAAACCCAATTGGTTAAATAGTTCCAATTGTTGTTCAGCTAGATTAGCTTCACGTTCACTGACCGCAACCATCACCGGCACCAACAACATTTGCGCAACCAATTTATCTTCTTGCCAAGCTGATTTCATTCGTTCATAAGTAATCCGTTCATGAGCCGCATGGATATCAACTAAAATGAGTCCAGTCGCATTCTCAGCCAGAATATAACTGCCATGCAATTGCGCTAAAGCATATCCCAATGGTGGAATTGGTAGCGCCGTTTCCCGAGAAATCAGCTCATCATCCGCTAACACTGGCGCTGATAAAGCTTGATAAACTTGCGTTGTTTCCTGGATAGCTAACGCTGAGGGTGATGAGGTTGGATAGAACGAAGCGAATGGTAAACTCAAGTTATCCTTGGAATCGCTACCGCTAGAGGTAATGGGCGGATGACTCGCGCTGATGGATTGTTCTGCTTCAGCCGAGTTATTTTTAAACAACACCTGAACCGAAGTAGGTGATCCCACTTGATTTGGGCACGTGTTGGCTAGAGAATTTTGGAGACTGTGAACTAAAAACTGATACACTGCACTACTTTGAACAAAACGAACTTCATTCTTAGTGGGATGGACATTAACATCGACTTCTCTTGGATCAAGTTGGAGATATAACACGTAACCAGGATATCGACTGAGGTGTAAAACATCTTCATAAGCTTGACGAACCGCATGATTAAGCAATTTATCGCGAATAATGCGCCCATTGACAAAAAAATACTGCATATCTGGCTGACTACGCGAATAAGTGGGTTGCGTAATCCAACCCGATAATTGCATTCCCCCGCAATCAGCCTGCACTGTTAAAATATGATCAATAAACTCTGGACCACATAACATGCCAACGCGTTGTAATTTATCCGCTTCTGGTTGAGCTATTTTTAAAGCCATCAGCGTTTTATGATTATGAGTGAGTTTAAAACTCACGTTAAAACAACTTAAAGCCAAACGTTTAATCATTTCATGAACATGACCAAATTCGGTCTTGTCAGTCCGAAGAAATCGGCGCCGGGCGGGCGTGTTATAAAATAAATCTCGAACTTCGAGAGTCGTACCAATCGGATGGGCAATGGGTTCTGGTATGGTTGGTTGTTCCCGCCCATCTAAATGGATACCGTATCCCATTTCCTGGTTGTGAAATCGCGAATTCAAGGTTAATCGAGAAATAGCGGCGATACTCGCTAAGGCTTCACCACGAAACCCTAAACTATTCAACTGTTCCAAATCTTCCAAGCTAGAAATTTTATTAGTGGCATGACGGCTTAAAGCCAGCAATAATTCCTCTTTGCGAATACCAAAACCATTATCCCGTATCCGAATTAAAGCAATACCACCTTGTTCAATTTCAATCTCAATCTGCGTCGCTTGCGCATCTAGGCTATTTTCCAATAATTCCTTCACTACCGAAGCGGGACGTTCCACCACCTCGCCAGCAGCAATTTGATTAGCTACCAATGAAGGTAAGCGGCGAATCGCCGGAATATCTTGATTAATCATGTTAATGATCCTTGCGGATTTTTTAAGGTCATTCCTTATCGATATTTATACTCTTTTGTGAAATTCTACTCAATAAAAAATTAAAATTGAATTCATCCAGTATGATTAAATTTATGTTTTTTTTGTGAGGGGGGGTAGGTAAATAAAAATGCTTCATTCTTCTGCTATACTGCGCAATGTAATTTTAAAGTTACATCAGACACGATAATATCATTACTGGAGATAATATTATGAATAAGGTGGGATTAAGCCTAAGCGTTTTAAGTTTGTGCTGGTTCATTAGTATAGATGGATGGGCGGGGCAATTTTATTATAATAACTCTAATACACTTACTCAAAAACCAACTGCTCAACCTGTTCCGCCGGTTTCAACCACACCATCAACTGGTTCAACCACGCCATCAACTGGTTCAACTACGCCATCAACTGGTTCAACAACTTCACAGAGCAGCAGTTGTGTTTCACAAAAAATCACTACTACAGATAGTAATGGCAATGTAACTACTACTGACGTACCTTGCAATAATCAACCAAGTAATGGAAGTAATGAAAGTAGTGGTCGTCGAATCAACTACTAACTCGATTTAATGACCTAGACTCGGTCCGCGTAGTTTTAAACTGACGCTACGCGGGCTAATTCAATATTAATTTTCTAGTCAACTACCCCGCCCTAAAGGACGGAGCTTGTCAAACTAGGTTGACCAGACTCAGATGCTCGCAAGAGCAGCTACGCTGACCAGAGGTCGTTAAGACTTACCCGTGGATGCTTCCTGAGTCCACTGCTCTAAAAGGTTAGAATTACGCTGGGGAAAGGTAAAGCCCCGAAAGTTTTAACCGCTACTAGCCATAGTAGGAGCCGCTGGTAAGCTTTGTCGAAGGGAGATGGCGGGAAACCGCCGCGTCACTAGCCCCTTACGGGGACACCTTAAACCGGTTGACCGCTGGGAAAGACCAGCACCTCATTTAATTTTACCGTGATAGCTTAACTAAGAGAGGAGCGAGAGAGTAGTTGGCTATCGCCGACGCGCTATCCCTCCCCGACCTAAAGGACGGGGTATCTCGCGCAATTAAGATGATTAAAGTATCCTAATACGAGGTAGGTAAGAATATTTACTCGTTATTGAAAATCGCATGGTAGATTATACCTTCCATTGACCAGTCAACATATTGACCGATTTCTTTTACAGGATGAACTTCAATATAAGTTTTTTCAGTATCTTCTTGTACCCCAAAAGTTTTTCCGGAAGCAATCACTTGTTTAATTTGTTCCATTTCGTACTGTTCTAATTCAATGGCGTAGACATCAGCAAAATGAGTTGACCAAGTCGCTGCCAATTGTTTGGAACCAAGGTAGCGAAAGCGTTCCGCTGAGATTTTTAAATTGGTTTCTTCATGCAATTCGTCACTCGCAATTTGCAATGGTTCACCCTTTTTAAAACTTGATCCACCCGGTAATTCATGGACAAAACCATCTTTGGTTCGCCCTGGCGAACGAAATTCTTTAATTAAAATCACTTCGCTCGCTAAAGGGTCGGTTGGATGTTTCCAGTAAGGAACTACCACCGAAATATCTGGGCGACTAATGATAAATTCGTTACTTTTAATCCGATTCTCAGCGGCTATCCACATATCGACATGCAGCGCATAAGCAAAAGTTAAATTTACTTTATGAATAACAAAAGTCCAAAGTAATTTTGCACTCACTAATCGATTGCCAATGGGCTGCTGGCTTCGATACCAATTTTGAAAAGGAGGGGTACTCCAAATATTTAAAGGAACATAACGTTCTCCCGCTTCCCGGATTGGTTTATCACATTCTGACAATAATTGTTGTAAGTAAGTGATTACTTCTCCCACCAATTGCGCTAAAGTATCAGCCGCTTGGCGTTTGGTGACTTGATGATACATCCAGTCTAAATATCTAACATTATCAGCCTGATCGGGTCTGCCATAAAATAATTTTCCGGATTCAACATATCGACCAAATTCAATATTAGTTGTCAGTCCCTTCAATGAAGTCTTCATATCTCTGGGTACCCAAGCTAAGAGGGCATCTGCCATTTCCAGATGCTGAGTTTCCCATTCCACTTGATCAAGATAATTTGAGCTATACACCCCGTTTCTAGGTTCAGGAATGAACACCACTAAATCAATATTATTATCAATATATTGCGATAATAGTTGTAATGCTTGAGGTCGCCAGGATTGAGCATCATCTGTTCTAGGTGTTGGACCGACTAAAAACAGGGAAGCCTGGTAAGAAGAAGGTGCTATTTCGTAAGCATAAACTTCAGTAATCATATTGTTAGTTACTATTTCTTTAATCTTTGCCGGTGAAAGTAAGGTGAATATGAAACAGCTATTACAATAACACAAGTAACTACTTCACCTAAAGTAAATAATAACGTGACTAGCCATTTTTATTATGGCGTAACAACGGTAAATTTGATAACATTGAAAACCATCATAGTGAAAAATTAAACCGCACACCCTACAGGGCTAAGTGGATTCGCTCAAAATCTCGGCTAACGACTGCGCCGCCCACAACTTGGCCGACACTTTCAAAAGATTCTCGGCATCTAAACGGTAAATCTGCTTCTGCTGAGCCGAATTCAACGGGCCAAAGCGAGTTTCCAATAAAGTCATCAAGAATTCAACTCTTCCTTCTGTTTTTCCCTTAGTCCAGCCGGCGGCTTCGCCCTTCGCCAAACCAGCGGCTTCGCCTTCAATCCAGCCGGCGGTTTTTCCCTGCTCAAAAATTTGTTGTCGTTCTTTAGCAATCGCGGTTTCTATCATCTGTTTAGCCTCCACTTGACTTTGGTATATTTGCCCTAATTCTTCATAATCTATCGCTTCACGACGACCATGAACCACTAACTGTTTAAACCAATTGAGTAATAATGAAATCGCCGCTTTATCTTCTTCTTGAGTGAATAAATTCAATAATTCGGTTTTGAGTAAGTCCAAATCATATTGCGTCTCCGCCAAAAATAAGGTCGAAACGATATTGCGGATCTGGAGGAGTTGTGCCGGACTGTACTCATTTTCCGCAATTTTGAAGTAACGAAACTGCGGAGTGTAGCTTTGGAATAATTCGGGTTGTTCTAACAATTCAGCTAAATCGGTCTGAGCGGTCCATTTGTCATCCCCACTGTATAACACCAGTGGAAACACTGCCGGCAGTTTCTTGCTCTGTGGCTGGCTTTCGGCATAATCTAACCAAAAACTGCTGAGATAATGCAACAATCTCACCGCCATGAACCAAGTCACCGTGGATTGAAACTCTATCAAAATGTAAATATACGCTTCTTTCCCTTTGAGTTTGACTTGGTACAGTAGATCACTCTCCGTTTCTTTGTAATGCTCAGAAATAAAGCTTTTCTCTACTTTTTCGCAATGGTCAAAATCAATGTCTTTTACCCACGCTTCGTCGACAAAGGTTTCTAATAATTGCCGAAAGAAGCGGGGATGGGAAAATAGCCGTTTGTAGCCGCGATCGTGTAGGGGAAACATTGGGTTATTATAATGTTAAATATTAACTCGTCCGATTACTTTCCATAAACAACCGCATCTTCCGAGCTTTAACGAAAACTTGCTCACCTTTATGTAACTTCAACAGCCGATACTGTTCTTTAGTCAACTCCACTTCAATTATTTCAGAATTACTCACTTGTACTAATTCCAGGCGGACAATCGAACCTAACATATAGATATTGCTTACAGTAGCCACCATCGTATTTTGATCGGCTTCGCGGCTAATTTCTAATTCATGAGGACGGACATAAGCTACAATTGGTGCTTGATGGACTTCAGCATGTTCATGAAATTTGACATCTAAGTCACCCAGACGTATATGTCCCGTTTGGACACGTCCATGAAATAAATTAACCGAACCTAAGAATCGATAAACAAAGGGATTAGCGGCATTTTCGTATAGTTCTTCGGGGGTGCCGACTTGTTCAATGTGTCCTTCATTCATAACCACCACCCGGTCAGCAACTTCCATAGCTTCTTCCTGATCATGAGTCACAAATACACTGGTAACGTGCATGGTATCATGCAAGTGTCTTAGCCAACGGCGTAATTCTTTGCGGACATTGGTATCTAATGCGCCAAACGGTTCATCCAGTAGCAATACTTTCGGTTCGACTGCCAAGGCGCGGATAAGTGCGACCCGTTGCCGTTGCCCGCCAGAGAGTTGATTGGGATAACGTTCGGCTAATTCGCGCATCTGTACCAGATAGAGTAAGTCATGGACTTTAGCACGAATCTCCGCATTGGAAGGGCGTAGCTTGCGAGGACAAACTCGCAAACCAAAAGCTACGTTTTCAAATACGGTCATGTGGCGAAAGAGCGCATAATGTTGAAATACAAATCCCACATGACGGTCGCGGACATGGCGGGAAGTGGTATCTTCGCCATGAAATAAAATTAGGCCACTATCCGGTACTTCTAAACCAGCAATAATGCGCAACAGCGTGGTTTTACCACAGCCGGATGGTCCTAACAAGGCCACTAATTCGCCCTTGGGTACCTGCAGATTGATGTCTTTAAGTACAGCAAATTGATTAAAGGTTTTATTGAGATGTTGGATTTCGATACTCATAGAGCAGTTTTGGGTCTACTGATTGGTTTTAGTACACGCCATTCTAGAAATGTTTTTAGGACTAAGGTCACTAACGCGAGTAAAGCCAGCAAAGAAGCTACCGCAAAAGCGGCTACAAAGTTATATTCATTATAGAGAATTTCAACATGTAAAGGCATGGTATTGGTTAACCCGCGAATATGTCCCGATACGACGGAAACAGCACCAAATTCTCCCATCGCTCTGGCATTACACAAAATGACGCCATAAAGTAGCCCCCATTTCATATTGGGCAAAGTGATATACCAAAAAGTTTGCCAACCATTAGCGCCTAATACGAGTGCGGCTTCTTCTTCCTCATTACCTTGTGCTTGGAGTAAAGGGATTAATTCACGAGCTATAAACGGGAAAGTGATAAAAACGGTCGCCATAACGATACCCGGGACGGCAAAAATGAGTTGGATATCGTGAGCCGCTAACCAGGGTCCGAGTAGACCCTGAGCACCAAACAATAGCACAAAGATCAGTCCAGAAATGACCGGGGAAACCGCAAACGGTAAATCAATCAAGGTAATGAGTAAACTCTTACCGACAAATTCAAATTTCGCAATTGCCCAGGATGCCGCTATGCCAAAAACCAGATTTAAAGGAACTGCAATAACTGCCGTCAGTAATGTCAGACGGATAGCCGCTAACGCATCCGGTTCAATCAGTGCCTCGAAATAGGCGGCTACCCCCGATTGCAAAGCTTCGGTGAAGACAATGACCAACGGGAGCAACAAAAAAAATACTAAAAACAGCAACGCCAGTATCGTCAATAGGTAACGTACCCAAGCGGGTTCTGTCGTTGCACGATGGGGAATGACTTGTGTGGACATGAATAATCCTAATGATATCGTCTACTACTCCACCATTGCAGTGAATTAATCAAAAATAGCAAAGTAAATGAGACGACTAACATCACCACGGCAATAGCAGTAGCACCTTGATAATCATATTGTTCCAGTTTAGTGATAATTAACAGTGGCGTAATTTCTGAAACCATGGGCATATTCCCCGCAATGAATACCACTGAGCCATATTCACCTAAACCACGCGCAAAGGCTAAAGCAAATCCCGTCAGCAATGCCGGCCATAAATTGGGTAAAATAATTAAAGTAAAAGTCTGCCAGCGGCTAGCGCCTAAACTGACTGCTGCTTCTTCTACTTCGATTTCTGCTTCTTGCAAAATGGGTTGTACGGTGCGAACTACAAACGGTAATCCAATGAAAATTAAAGCCACCACGATTCCCCAGGGGGTAAAAGCGACTTTGAAGCCCAAAGGTTCTAGGTAACGTCCAACCCAGCCATGACTTGAGTAAATAGCCGTTAAAGCAATCCCCGCCACTGCCGTTGGTAAAGCAAACGGCAAATCAACTAAAGCATCGAGTATTCGTTTACCCCAAAAGGAGTACCGCACTAATACCCAGGCGACGAGCAAACCAAACACTAGATTGATGATAGCGGCTAATAACGAGGCACCAAAAGTCAGACGGTAGGAAGCGACCACTCGAGCATTGCTAATGGTACTCCAAAAATCTCCCCAACTCATGGTCGCGGTTTTAATAAATACGGTTGAGAGGGGAATGAGCACAATTAAACTCAAGTAGAGTAACGTCAATCCCAAAGCTAAATTAAAGCCCGGTAAAACACTGTATCGTTTAGTCAATGTTACCATTGGGGGTATTTTTAAAGGTTATCATCAATGTTATTCGGATAGAGCAGCTAGCTTAACGCTTAACCGCTCCACATTTTACTGCAATCAAAATAAGACTACACCGTTATCTCATCAAATAACCTATTTACCGGCGGGTAAGTAAATTTGATCAAATATACCGCCATCATCAAAATGCGTTTTTTGAGCTTTTGCCCAACCACCGAATACTTCATCTACAGTAACTAGCTTTAATTGTGGAAATTTATCGGCAAACTTGGCCATTACTTTTTCTAAACGTGGTCGATAATAGTGATTAGCGGCGATAGTTTGTCCTTCTTCAGAATAAAGATATTCTAAATAAGCTTGTGCTACTCTAGTTGTGCCATGTTTTTCAGCGACTTTATCCACTACCGCCACCGGTGGCTCTGCTAAAATACTGATAGAGGGAACAATAATTTCAAACGAATCTTTACCTAATTCGTTGATAACCAAAAGCGCTTCATTTTCCCATGCAATAAATACGTCACCAATTCCACGTTGCACAAAGGTAGTGGTTGCGGCACGGGCACCCGAATCTAATACTTTGACATTTTTAAACAACTGGGTGACAAACTTTTTAGCATGCTCAGCATCACCGTGTTGCAAAGCATATCCCCAAGCGGCTAAATAATTCCACCGTGCCCCGCCAGACGTTTTCGGATTGGGTGTAACCACTTCAACACCGGGTTTAATTAAATCATCCCAATCCTTAATTCCTTTGGGATTTCCCTTCCGGACTACCAAGACGATGGTTGAGGTGTAAGGCGTACTGTTATGAAGTAGTCGACTTTGCCAATAATCCGCTAATAAACCTGTTTTCGCAATGGCATCAATGTCGTAAGCTAAAGCGAGTGTAACCACATCAGCTTGCAATCCATCAATAACTGAACGCGCTTGTTTACCTGAACCTCCATGAGATTGTTGTATTTTGACGATTTCCTGAGTTTTTCCCTGCCAATGTTTGATGAAAGCATTATTAAACGCTTTGTAAAACTCACGAGTGGGATCATATGAGACATTAAGTAAAGTAATTTCAGCGGCTGGTACAGGTGAAATTAGATTAAGTACTAGAATGCTCGTTAAGAAGACATACTTCAAATGAGTTAGTGACATAAATTCTCCCTGTTTCAAGCATTTTAAGTTTTTTTAACCTGGGTAAAACACAGTGAAATTATAAACTATATTAGTTTATCAATCCACCTTACCCGATTTTGAATTTCATTTTCGCTCAAACAGCAGTATTATTAATATTATTTACGAGAATCAAAGCTACATTTACTCAGCTTGAGGCGTTAGGTTTAATTCAGAATGGCTATAATTCAATCCTTCAATAAAATTGCTATACTCTCATCACTACTGGTGCTATGGGGTTACTCCTTATTAACCCATGCTGATATCACTACCCAAAAAACGGAATCTCAAATTCAACAATCCCTTGAAGCAACCGCTCAATCCATTGATAATCCGGAAACAATTCCTACTTTATCCGCTCCCCAAATGGCTTGGAGTTATCAACAAACTATCCATCCTCATTTGAAAAGGGTAGTCAAATTTCTTGGCTCGAAGATAGAAGAAGGCCTTGCGAACATAAAAAAAATTGAACTTTATAAAACTAATGAAGTTAATCCGGTTCAAACTATTCAAGCACTTAATACTAAAACCTGGTTTGATGGTGAGCAATTAAACTTTAAATTTGAAGATATGAATTTCGATGGTTATCAAGATCTGCGCTTAATGGTTGATATTGCAGCCGGACCGATTCCTTACCTCTGCTGGTTATTTGAGCCGAAAACCGGTCTATTGGTTAAAAATGAGGAATTAAGTAAGTTAACTTCACTCGAAGTTGATTCTAATCATAAACGGATTATCTCTTATTGGAAAACCAATGCTCTCCGTCAAGGAACCAATTATTATCAATTTATTGCCGGCAAATTAACGCTGATTCGCCAAGAAATAACTGAATATTCAGCCGAGGAAGAAAGTAGCTATCAACTAACGGTTTTAGAACGAATTGGCAATGAAATGAAACTCATTGAACAACAACAAGTACCAGCAGAAAATGAGACTAAAAATACCCTCGATATGGCTTCCTCAATTAAAGAAATGTGGCAAAATCTGGATAAAACTAAAGGTAACTGTATAGAGGAAACTGTGCCCACGAATAGTGCTATTCGCAATTTCTTTTGTCATATTAAAAAACATTTTCTTGATTATGATCTATTGCAACAATTAGCTGATATGCCTATTTTTATTAAAGGACCACATTCAGATAAACAACTTAGCTTGGAA
This sequence comes from Thioploca ingrica, assembly GCA_000828835.1. Taxonomy (GTDB): domain Bacteria; phylum Pseudomonadota; class Gammaproteobacteria; order Beggiatoales; family Beggiatoaceae; genus Thioploca; species Thioploca ingrica. Next base: position 3,137,421 of record AP014633.1, on the reverse strand, counting down.
AATGAATATCAATTTGGTTATTACAATAAAGTGTTTGTCACTTGGTTAAAAGATAATTTTATTCCGGCAGCGCAAGATCAGACTTTTAGAAAAGCAACCCAAGTTATTTTTGATAATTATGTTAAGTCGCTAGCGAGAACTTTTTATCTGGTCCATGAATTATTATTTGACGATCTAGCGTATTTAAAACAAGAACAAGCGACTTATTTAGAACTTATTCGTACTCATCAACTGCCAGCGCATTATTTTTTAAAATATAAAAATTTTAAAGGGTTAACAGCCAAAAAATTCCCAGAACGGGAAGTCGCTACTGCTGTCGCTTTTTGGATAAGACGGATGATAGATGGTACTGCTGACGAATTTTTCGCTGGTCTGAAATTACTCATGATGACTTATGATGCTAATTTTGCCCTAGAACACGCTCATCGCTCTCCCAAGTGGACTTATCAACGCCCGCTTTATATACAACCGCCAACCTTAACTTTTCAGTTATTTAACCGCACAGTCAAGGAGCCGACTGCTACCGCAGAAGAGAGTGCGCAAATTGAAAAAATTGAAATTTACCAGAATAATGATAGTTATCCTTTCCAAACGATTCAAGAACCTAACATGATCTTGTTAGAGGAAGAGGATGGGTTAGAAACGGAAGATATGAACTTCGATGGTTATCGCGATCTTCGTATTGCTAGTACGGATTCTGCTTCATTCTATTGGTTATTCGATCCACATCAGCAACTTTTTATTAGAAACAAGGAACTTGAACAACTTGAACAGATTTATGGTATTCCAGATTTAGATGATAATTTACAACAGCTTCGATTTATTTGGCAAGAGGGCGATGACACCGATGAGGATACTGGTCTTCATGGCGTTAATTATTATCAATTTGTAGCGGGTAAATTAATATTGGTTCGTCAAGAATTATATCAACTTTTTGGGGAAGTTCCTGAAGAAGATAATATATTTGAAAAACTAAATAATCTTGGAGAATTTACCATCGTCACTCTGTTGGAAAAAGGGGAACTAATTGATAATGAAATGAAAGTTATTGAACAGAAACTAGTTCCAGGTAATTTAATCCAAGAAAAATTTGCTCCGGAAGAGGATGAAGAAACCAAAATAGTTAATCCCATACCGCTTAAAAATAATACACTTTCAGTCAATAAAAAAATTAACCGGAAGAGGAAATCACCGTCAGTTAAATTAGGTAATTCAGTTAATTTATATAATAAATAATATCAATATATTATAAATTTTAACTGCCAGCGCTTAGCGGCAATTAGTGAAAAATAACCCAGTTTTACTGATTCATACTGCTAAGCGTTAAATCAACATCGTTTTTATGGATAAAGTGCTTTACTCTATCTCCTGTTAGTTATATCATAAAAAATAGAGGTAGTTCAAAAAATTAGAAATTCAAAAATAAATACACTCATAGAATTACCAAAATAGATTAGCTAAAAAATTTAGACTATTTAAACAATATATAATAATATTATTGTTAGTTAATATAGCTTACTTAGCCATAGAAAAAATTAATCGTCCATTCTGCTACTGAATTCGGAAATAAGATTTATGTCAGACAGTACCATTCCACATTTTGCACTGATCACCCATGATGAAGACATCGAACGTGCTTCACGATCTTTGAAAGCCATGTCACATCCTTTACGTCTTAAAATACTTTGTATTCTGGGCGAACGTGAATATAGCGTCCAAGATATTGTTGAACGAGTAGGTACCTCTCAAAGTAATATTTCTCAACATTTAGCCATTTTACGCGATAAAGGCATTTTGGCTTCGCGTAAAGATGCTAATCGAGTTTATTATCGGGTTAGTGATGCGCGTACCTTACGTTTGATTAGTATGATGAGAGAGGTATTTTGTGCATCATTTTGTGCATGAGGCTTGAATTATAATATCCTGTCCTCATTTATTCGTTTTTCGACCAGGAGATTTAAAAAATGACAGTAGAACGAATCGTGTTGATGATGGCGGGTATTTTTATTTTGTTATCGCTCGCATTAAGTCAATTACATCATCCTTATTGGTTATGGGTTACTGCTTTTGTGGGTGCTAATTTGTTACAAAGCAGCTTTACCGGGTTTTGTCCTTTGGCCATTTTTCTTAAAAAAATGGGCGTTCCAACCGAACAACAAGCGCATCTTCCCCCGGAAAGACAGTCTTAGTTTATGGAGCAATTTATTGAATTTGTAGGGCATCACCCCTATTTATTTTTAGCTTTCAGTGTGGTTAGCGGGGTACTTATCTGGAATATTTTAAGTGATCAGATAACCGGGATAAAATCATTGTTGCCCCAAGAAGTGACTCTCTTAATCAATCACGAAGAGGCTATCATTCTTGATGTTCGTGAAGAAAATGAATATGTTCAAGGACACATTTTAAATTCAATACATATTCCATTAAACACATTATCTGATAAAATAGGCCGTTTGGAAAAGTATCGAAATCGTCCTATTATTGCTAGCTGTATGAGTGGTAACCGATCAGCACGGGCTTGCAGTACGCTGAAAAAAAATGGCTTTGACAAAGTTCATAATCTCAAAGGGGGAGTCATTGCGTGGCAAAATGCTAATTTACCGCTAACTAAAGGTAAAAGTGGTTCAAAAACAGCTTAAAGACGATTAATCCAAGAATTGATGGAGTGGCAGCTTACTAAGAAGGACAGCACCGTGGAAGACAAGCCCAATCAGGCAGGTACAGCATCTCAAGAACAATTTGGGATCCAAAATATTTATCTTAAGGATAGTTCTTTTGAAACACCGCATTCACCACAAATTTTTCGCGAACAGTGGAAACCACAATTAGAAGTAGAAATTGCTAATGAAGCCAATCAGTTAGAAGAAAATCTTTATGAAGTAGTGCTTAAAGTGACCGCAACCGTCAAAGTCGGCGAAAAAACTGCTTTTTTGGTTGAAGTTCACCAAGCCGGTATTTTTGCGATAATGGGTTTTACGCCAGAAAAATTAACCTATGCACTTCATAGCTTTTTTCCGAATATTTTATTTCCCTTTGCCCGCGAAACGGTTTCTAATTTAGTGACTAAAGGTGGCTTTCAACCGTTATTACTAGCACCAGTCAATTTCGACGTTTTATATGCACAGCGGGTTAATCAACTCAAGCAGCAACAAAATAAAGCCACTGTCAATTAATGCCAATTACGATTAATGGCAGTACCACCAGAACCGATTTTAGTACTGGGTGCCGGTTCTTGGGGGACCGCACTGGCAATGGTATTGGCTCACAATGGTCAGTCAGTTTGGCTGTGGGGGAGAAATCCTGACCATGTCCAAGCGATGATCTCATCTCGACAAAATACGCGGTTTTTACCCAACCATTATTTTCCGGAGACTTTGCAACCGATAACTCATTTAACCCCGTATGTTTCGCAAGTTAAAGAAATTATCATCGTTGTTCCCAGTCATGCTTTTCGGGAAATACTGAATAAAATTGCGCCCAATCTACTTCCTCAAGCCCGTATCTGTTGGGCAACAAAAGGGCTAGAAAATCAGTCTGGGTTACTACTACATCAGGTTGCCGAACACCGCTTAGGAAACCGGCGGCCATTAGCGGTGTTAGTGGGACCTTCTTTTGCAAAAGAAGTGGCGATGGGATTACCGACCGCAGTAACGATTGCTTCGCAGTGGACGCAATATGCGCAAGAATTAGTCAATTTATTCCATAATCATTACTTTCGTCCCTATACCAGTTCCGATATCATTGGAGTACAACTCGGTGGGGCCATAAAAAACATCATGGCTATTGCGGCGGGAATTGCAGATGGTCTTGGTTTAGGTGCGAATACCCGTGCGGCTTTAATTACCCGGGGTTTGGCTGAAATGGTCCGTTTTGGTACCGCGTTAGGGGGGCAACGGGAAACCTTTATGGGACTGGCTGGTCTGGGTGATTTAGTCTTGACTTGTACGGATAATCAATCCCGTAATCGTCGCTTTGGTTATGCTTTAGCTCTGGGAAATAGCGTGCAACAAGCTCAACAAGACATTGGACAAGTAGTTGAAGGTATCTCTGCTACCTACGAAATCAGCCGATTGGCTCGACAATGGGAAATAGACATGCCGATTGTTGAACAAGTTAACCAGGTATTGCAAAATAATTGTACCCCCTCTCAAGCCGTACAAGCCTTACTATCACGCGAACCCAAACCAGAAATCTTATGAATAATTAGTGTTAAGCTTAATTTTTAAGCGCTTTCACTGGGATATTCTGGTTATTAATAAGGAAACGGCTTAATAAATAACTACTTGATATTAAATAGAAGTTAACACTGGAATGAATCTTAACTTCCTTGAATTTGAACAACCGATTGCTGAATTAGAAGCTAAAATTGATGAATTACGTTACGTTAGCCGTGATAAACAGATTAATCTGAGTGATGAAATTGCTCGCTTAAAACTGAAAAGCGAAGAACTGACTCGTTCCATTTTTTCTTCTTTAACCGCCTGGCAAATTTCCCAATTAGCTAGGCATCCACAGCGACCTTATCTGCTGGATTATATAAAGCATATTTTTACTGATTTTGAAGAACTTCACGGTGATCGCGCTTTTGGTGACGATCCGGCTATAGTTGGTGGACTGGCTCGATTAGGTGAGCGAGCCGTTATGCTGATAGGTCAACAAAAAGGTCGTGATACCAAAGAAAAATTACAGCGTAATTTTGGTATGCCTCGTCCGGAAGGTTATCGGAAAGCACGACGTCTCATGCAATTGGCTGAACGGTTTCAATTACCTATTCTCACTTTTATTGACACCCCGGGTGCTTATCCTGGAGTTGATGCGGAAGAACGCAGTCAAAGCGAAGCGATTGCGCGTAATTTATATCTCATGGTCAGTTTAAGGACACCTATTATTTGCACGATTATTGGTGAAGGTGGTTCGGGTGGTGCCCTGGCTATCGGAATCGGTGATAGAATTTGCATGTTAGAATACAGCACTTATTCTGTTATTTCCCCAGAAGGTTGCGCTTCTATTTTGTGGAAAAGTGCCGATAAAGCACCCGAGGCAGCCGAATCCATGAATATCACTTCTCATCGTCTGAAAGAACTGGGTTTAATTGATTTAGTTATACCTGAACCTTTAGGTGGTGCACATCGCAACCTAGAAACCATGACTGAAAATTTGAGTATGACTTTACAAACTAATTTAGCGGCACTGGAACAACTGACGATTGATGAATTAATCGCAGCACGTTATCAACGTTTGATGAAAATAGGTCATTTTGATGAAGGATAAACGTATTTAAGCGATAATACGCGATTATTTCTCATTTAAAAATTGATCACGTTTAAATTCCTTCAAGTTAAATTGTTTTAGACCTTGACACCATTGAGTACTAATAAACAACGAAGTTATTCCATAATGGATTGATTAATATGCTCATTTTCGAACACAGTCACCCCGCTCGCTCAGCTAAAATACTATCGCCAGCCAATCACCGGCAATTAACTGATATTCCTAGCCGGTGGTTACGCAAAACACCGCTCAATTTGCCAGCGGTGTCAGAAATGCAGGTAGTACGTCACTACACGCGGTTATCACAACAAAATTTTTCCATTGATACGCATTTTTACCCCCTGGGTTCATGCACCATGAAATATAACCCACGGATTTGTAATACCTTGGCTATGTTACCCCATTTTTTATCTCTTCATCCAGCAAGTCCAACTTCACAAAGTCAGGGAATACTGGCCTGCCTGTATGATTTACAGGAGATTTTGCAAGCGGTGACTGGAATGAAAGCGGTATCATTAGCACCCGCTGCCGGTGCCCAAGGTGAATTTGCCGGGGTTGCGATGATTCGTGCTTACCATCTCGCTCGGGGCGATACTCAACGAACTGAAATATTAGTTCCGGATGCCGCTCACGGTACCAATCCCGCTTCTGCGGTCATGTGTGGTTTTCAAGTTCATGAAATTCCTACCAATACAGCCGGTGATGTGGATATCGCTGCATTAAAAGCCGCTGTTGGTCCACGTACGGCCGGCATCATGTTGACTAATCCTTCGACTTTAGGCGTGTTTGAACGAAATATTACTGAAATTGCTCATTGTGTCCATCAAGCGGGCGGATTGCTGTATTACGACGGTGCTAATCTGAATGCCATTTTAGGTAAAGTACGTCCTGGAGATATGGGATTTGATGTGATTCACCTCAATTTACATAAAACTTTTTCCACACCTCATGGCGGTGGTGGACCCGGTGCTGGACCAGTTGGTGTTAATGAACGGTTATTACCGTTTTTACCCGTGCCCAGGGTTGGATATAATGGTCAAACTTATTATTGGTTAACTGAAACGGACTGTCCACAAACGATTGGTCGCTTGTTAGCTCAACCCGGAAACGTTGGGGTATTATTACGTGCCTACATTTATGCACGGTTGTTAGGTCGTGAAGGTATGCCACGAGTCGCTGAATTTGCTACCTTAAATGCCAATTACTTACAAGCTTGTTTGGCCAAGCAGGGATTTGACATGGCTTATTCCCAACGTCGCGCGAGCCACGAGTTTATTCTGACGCTGAAACGCCAAGCTAAACAACTCGGGGTGACTGCAATGGATTTTGCTAAAGCTTTACTTGATAAAGGTTTCTATGCACCAACCACCTATTTTCCCCTGTTAGTACCAGAGTGTTTGTTAATTGAACCCACTGAGACTGAAGATAAGCAAACCCTAGATAACTTCGTTACCGCGATGAGTGAGATTCAACAGGAAGCCCAAACTAATCTCGAGAAAGTAAAAAACGCACCTTACCATCTACCAGTACAACGTTTAGATGAAGTGAAAGCCGCTAAAGATTTAGATATTGTTTGGCACGCACCAGATTAGATTACTCCATTTCACTTTCATTAATAGTTGTTATAGCCCGCGTATGGCGCTTCGCTTATACGCCCTACACGGGCTACCAGGCTACTTGCTCTTTATCATTTCTCTGAGGTAAGTAATTTCTTCTTTAAGATAAGTTATTTCTTTTTGGAGTTGTTCATTAATAAGATTAGCTTTTTCTAATTCATGTTTAAAATCGGTTGGTTCAATTGAAGAAGAACTAATAAGCGAATGATGAAATTGAGTATGGTCTCCTATTAAATTGAATACATTTTTTTCGTTTAAGTCAAATAATTCCAACAACTCCATGCCAAAAACATGAGCAATTTGTTCCAACCGCGAGAGTTTCACATCTGTTTCGCCCCGTTCAATACTGCCATAGCCATTCACCGACATTTCTAACTGGTTAGCAACCTCTTCTTGTGACCAACCTTTTAATTGGCGAATAAATCTAATTTTTTCATGGAGTTTCATAAAAGCATTTGCTCATGGGTTAAATAACCAGTGGGGCTTGGTGGACGATTGAAAGATTATTTTTTATTGTGCTACGGGTTGGTAGAGTTTGCAAGAGAACCAACGTAACCCATGTAGAAAGGAAATGTTACATACACATTAGTATGGGAGTGTATGTGGTATTGTTTCTCAATTTAAACTTTGATATTTAGGAGGACGCGATAGTGAAAAAAGTACTTACTCTCAGTCTGTTACTGTTATTATTTTCAGTTACAAATACTGTTTTAGCTGTAGACACCCTACGTCCAGGAGAATGGCTTGTAAAGGGACAAAGTTTATCTTCAAATAATGGTTATTATAGTTTCATTATGCAGAGTGATGGAAATTTAGTGCTCTATGTAGGGAGTCGTCCTCTTTGGTCGTCTGGTACCTATGGTCAACAGGTTACCGGAGCGGTGATGCAAACGGATGGTAATTTGGTTATCTATAGTCCGCAGTGGAGAGCTCTCTGGAATTCTGGTACTTGGGGTAATTCAGGTTCTTACCTCGTGCTACAAAACGATGGTAATGCGGTGATTTATAAACCAAATTGTCCTCTCTGGTCCACGAAGACTAATTACCCATAGCCAACGAACGTAGGTTGGGTTAAGCTTGCGAAACCCAACCTAACTAAGCTTAGGGAAAGAAATAATTTCAACAGTTAAAAAGATTCAAGAATGGTTTAGTATTCTTCCAACGATAAGTATTAAAGTCCCGTTTATCTATACTCAAAATACGGCCATGTCCAAGATGTTCTGCTAGCAAACCCAATGAAGCATCAGCTAAATCCATCGGTAAGTTCGCATATTGCTCCATGAGGGCAGTAATACATCCTTATTTATATTCCAAATCAATCACCACCATCATGCGTAGGCAGTAAGAATGCATCTCCTATCTTTAGGTTACGAATGGCCATTATCCAATAATAAATCTAAATATTCCTGCTGCTTCCTATTTTCCTGAATTTCATGAATCTCTTTATCTGTTTTTCCAAGAGCAGTTAAAATATCATTCATTCTAATTGGAATAGCACTGCCCGATGGGTCTTGCCATTCTGGGAAAATCTTATGGGTTAGTTTAGCAAGATAGAAGCGATCTAACTTGCCATAATCCTGGTAAACTTCTTGTATCAGATCTTCTTCCGCTTCACAAAGTTCACCAGTACCTGGATCTTTTAATAATTTAACCCCGTAATTTTCAGGGCTTGAAATGTATTCAAACCAGGGTTCACTGTTTTCACTGGGTCCATAATGAATGAAGTCTAGTACTTTACTCAACACCGGCCCGCGATCCATTGATACATAGTGATCACCAGTAACCGGTTCCCCAAAGCGATCCAAGGCAATGCGGTCAACCACATAGAGCAGTTTAATGAGGGCCATGTATTTCATAGAACCGTCGTTTAGTTTTAAAAAAATCGCCGCCGCTTCAACTGTTTTTTGTGAGTCAAATTTAAAACTCATACACATTATCCTCCTGGCTCCTATTTCAGAGCCGATATACTTTTTTTAGTATGCAAGTCTTCGACCCATTTTTCAATCCTCTCGCTAGGATATCCTTTAAATGGAAACTAAGGGAATACTTCCGAAACGAATTGATTTTCTGTTCCTGACCGGTGATGAATTTCACCCGCCCGCCGTGGTTCTCAATTCTTTTGTGTCTCCAACATTCCATGCGGCGTATGGCGCTTCGCTTATACGCCCTACGCGGACTTTCTTTCGTCAGCCCAACCGACGGCATTGTTACCAACAAATTAAATTTTAACAAAATTAATCAGGATAAAAGCCGTTATCTAATAACTGTTCAATCGTGTATGGATAGGCTGAGGGAAAATTGGCTTTGGGGTATACCGGTGTCATTAGCGACGTCTAAAATGGCATCGAGGTAGCTTTCGTTCAGTTCTGCGTTTAGTAGGCGTTTAAGACTGGGGCTGTCTTGTAGGAGTCGCTTGATTTGTCTACGTTGTTCTATTATGTTGCCATTCCAATTACTGGAACGATGATCTGGTTGAAATTCCCACTTGAGTAAATGAGCCAGTAGAACAATTAAGCGGTTAATCAGTTCACGCTGTTCACTTTTGCCCATGCTTTCTAATTCCTCGGCAATGTTTTCCATATCGATTTCTGCTAGTTTCCCTTCTCGCAGGAGTTGGGCGTTATGTCGAGTCCAAGCGTAAAAATCTTGTTCGTAGGAAGTGGTTAGCTTATTCATAAAAGGGATTGCTTAAGTAAAAAGATGAAAGTCAGACCTACTTAGCTTTAATTGTCATTAGAAGAGAGCGTCATTTTTTCAACTCTTTGAAAACCGTGCGGTAATTTATAGCCACGACGATTTCGTTCGATAGTGTAGGCTTCAATGTCACGTTCTTTCAAGGTCAGGTGGCGTTTCCCCACGTACAGCGTTAATTTATCGGTCGTCGGTTGCAGCAAAGTGAGGGCGATTACTTTCTCCGTGCTGTTAGCCGGTATATTGAGTAATTTTACCCCTTTGCCTTTGGGTAACTGTGGTAGTTCATTGAGTGACACAATAGCTAAGTAACCGGCGCTGGTTATCACGGCATAATGTTGGGTATCCGGTTGGGTAATGAGCAAGGGAGGCAGTAGTTTGGAACCGCTGGGTAAGGTCAGTATCGCTTTACCCGCTTTATTTTTGGTATATAACTCTCCTAGATTGATAATAAAACCATAACCGGCATCAGAAGCCAGTAGGTATAAACTTTCCGGTTCACCGAGTAAGACTTGTACAAAACTAATTCCGTTGGGTGGGGTAAAACGTCCGATTAATGGTTCACCTTGACCACGAGCCGACGGTAAACTGTGCGCCGGGGTGGAATAACTGCGACCACTGGCGTCAAGGAAAACGGCTTGTTGATGACTGTATCCTGGACTGGCATTGGCTAATTCGTCGCCGGCTCGATAACTTAAGCTGGTTAAATCAACTTCATGACCTTTAGCGGTTCGCACCCAACCTTTCGCAGATAAAATAACCGTGAGCGGCTCGGATGAAATCAGTTCTTTATTCTCCAGCGGTTGTGCCGGTTTTCGGGTTACTAGCGGTGAGCAACGCGGATCACCATATTTTTTTATATCGGCTTTGATTTCAGTTACAATCAGTTGGTGTAAATTTTTTTCGGAATTTAAGGTATGCGTTAAGCGGTCGCGCTCTTGAGCCAGTTCGTCCTGCTCGCCACGAATTTTGATTTCTTCCAATTTCGCTAATTGCCGAAGTTTTAATTCTAAAATGGCTTCGGCTTGGGTTTCACTCAGACCAAAGGTACGCATTAAAAGGGGTTTAGGTTTGTCTTTATCACGGATAATCGCAATCACTTCATCAATATTTAAATGAGCGATCAATAATCCTTCCAGCAAATGTAACCGATTATGAATTTTATCCAGACGGTATTGCAGGCGACGTTGCACCGTTTGGATACGGTAGTTTAACCATTCTTGTAACAACGTTTTGAGATTTTTAACTTGTGGACGACCATCCAGTCCAATGACATTGAGATTGACCCGATAACTTCGTTCTAAATCGGTCGTCGCAAATAAATGGGCCATCACGCTGTCCCAATCAATTTGTTTGCCTTTTAATTCAATAACTAACCGCACCGGATTTTCATGATCGGATTCATCGCGCACATCCTCTATCATGGGCAATTTTTTGCTGGTCATTTGCTCGGCAATTTGGGCGACGATTTTGGCACCGGAAGTTTGATGGGGTAATGCCGTAATCACGATATCACCATTTTCCTGCAAGTAACTGGCTCGCATCCGAATAGAACCGGTACCGGTTTCATATATTTTGATTAATTCGGTAGGGGGAGTAATGATTTCCGCTGCGGTAGGATAGTCCGGTCCCAATAAATAGGTACATAAATCGGCTACAGTCGCCTGAGGATGTTTTAACAGATGAATACAGGCTGTCGCCACTTCAGTTAAATTATGAGGTGGAATATCGGTTGCCATACCCACCGCAATCCCGGTAGTACCATTGAGCAACACCTGGGGTAACCGAGCCGGTAATAACACCGGTTCTGCCAAAGTTCCATCGAAATTGGGTTGCCAATCCACCGTACCTTGTCCCAATTCACTTAACAAGCTATCCGCAAAGGCTGATAATCGTGCTTCGGTGTAACGCATCGCCGCAAACGATTTGGGATCGTCGATAGAACCCCAATTGCCTTGTCCATCGATTAGTGGATAACGATAAGAAAAGGGTTGTGCCATCAGGACCATAGCTTCATAACAAGCGACGTCGCCGTGCGGGTGGAATTTGCCAAGCACATCACCCACCGTGCGAGCCGATTTTTTATATTTACTGCTCGCTTTCAGTCCTAACTCTGACATGGCATAAATAATTCGCCGCTGTACGGGTTTTAAACCATCGCCCAGATGCGGTAGCGCACGGTCTAAAATGACATACATCGCATAATCAAGATAGGCTTGTTCGGTAAATTGATGTAGCGGTAAACGCTCTATTTCTTCAGGAAAAATTTCTCTAGACATAACGAGCCAGTTTGAAAAAGTCGTTTTATTTTAGTAAGGTGTAGTTATTAAGCTCAACAGCGGGTTTAGAATGATAAAGTTTAAGGTAAAGCCGATTCTGAAATCAGTTAGAATGTTCATCCGGCTGTTATTCTGAGAATTCTTTCATTCTGAAAATTCTGATCTAAATGGTTTAATTTGAATAATTTTTTCTGCATTAGGTGAATGAGATGCTTCCCAAAGATCCACCGCTTGTTGCAAATTTAACCATAATTCCGGACTCGTTTGAGTAAATCGACCCAGCCGTAATGCCATATCTGCCGTCATTTGACGTTTTTCATTTACTAATTGATTAATAATATGACGTGAAACACCTAAGGCTATTGACAATTGAGCTTGACTTAGATGGCATTCATTTAAAATATCTTCTTGGATAAATTTACCTGGATGAGTGGGTCTATTTTTAGGTATCATCATCGTAGCTCCTAGATATTAATCTAATGATAATCTTCAAAGTAAACGTCATAAACGCCATTATCTCCCCACACGAAGCTAATGCGCCATTGATTATTGACCCAAATCGCATATCGTCTTGGTTCAAAACCTTCAAGTACATGAAATCGATTGGAAGGTGGAAAGTATAAATCAGAGATTTTTTGAGCGGCATTTAATAATTCTAAACGACGGCGTATCTTGTTAGCCAAATTTTTATCAATACCCCGTACTGGCTCACCATTAAAAATTATTTCTGTTTTTTTATCTCGAAAACTAATAATCATATAAAAAATGGTTATGAAAGCACAATAATCGTTTAGTAGATGAAATTCAGTCAAGGGTACGCTAAAGCTAACGCCTAACGCACCCTACGTTAAGTTAATTGTTAACTGTATTATTTCCTAAAATTTTTAACCCGGCCATTCGCAAAGTACTACATCGCCAATATAAACGTTTATCACGCTCTACCAGTAAGTTTTTCCAGTATAACTGACGGAGCAGATCGTCAAGAATATAAGGCTGTGCTTTGCCTAATTCTTCTTGCTGTAGCCATTTTTCTAGTTGTTGTTTCGTCGAGGTATTTTGAGTAAAGGGGGTAAACAGTTGCCAAACACAATCCGATTCACTCAAGGCATTAGGATATTCCCCGAATTCCAATTGTGGATGTTGCTGTTTAATTCTTAAGCATTCATCGAGCAATTGGAGTTGTGCACCACTGATAGTCAACAATTCATCTACCATGTCGTCATTTAACCACAAGCCTTTAAAACGGTAATCGCGCAAAGCATAGACTTCAGCACGAGTCATTTCTGGCCACCGTTTAACGGTAGCGTGAGTCAGCAAAGCTAAATTACTGGTTCGATATTTGAGTTCAGCTAATTTTTCCCCGCCACAGAGCAGGATATGTAGGCGACCGGGATACAAATCACTGAGATTATGCAAAATGCCCGCTAACTGTTCGCGTAATAGTGGCGAACCTTGTTCAAAGCGGGTAATAAGTAAAAACAATGGGTTACTTTGTTCTAATCGTTCTTGCAAGGCGTGTTCAAAGCGAAACTCATTATTTACTTCTTTGAACTGACACTGTTTGCCAAATTCTACAAAATAGCGACTCATATTAGTCCCTGTAAAAAAAGGGATATGGATAGGTAACACCTGATTAGCAGAATATTTTGCTGCTGCTTCTTGCAACAAGAGTTGGCGGAAAGGATAGGCACTACAATCGGTTTGGCTTAATAACAGCATAACTGGGTAGGAAGTTAAATGAGATAATTCAATAAATAACCGACTGGCAAAATTGACAATTTCGTAACGAGAACGCTTATCACAATTTGCCGCAGTAAATAATTCCTCTATCTCTTTCTCAGTCAGCCTTAAAAATTGCGCACAAATCATCACTTTATTACAACTTTTTGGCATTGATGTCCCCTGAATCCAATTCAGTATCGTTTGTCGAGAGACACCTAATTCATCAGCAACATCTCTTGCTCTGGCCCGAATGCGACGCATGTGATTATTAAGTAATCTTCCAAACAGGGTAGCTGGCATAAGATATCTCCCTAAGTTCCATTTGGATTCTCATGCCAACAATGCTTGGCTAGAAATAATAAGCTCTCATCACCGGTGACAGAGCCATCCCATTTTACCGTGTTATTATTTATCGGGTAAAAAATCCAGATAACTTTTGGGTTGTTAACGGCATCATCTATACCTCTTGTGAAAGAATGCCAGTATTGGTCAATTGGCGGTGTGAAGGGGCACACGCCTTTCTTAAGTAGATATGTTTGCATAGTGGTAAAACCTCTCCTTAAGGTTTATCAGATACTTAATTTACTAGCAGTAAGTATAATAAATGTCTACACACTAATTAATATAGTATAAAATAATTTTTTTATATACTCATTATTTTTATGGATAAATTGATTAATGAATAGCAATAATGGGGTAAACACAAGAGGAATTATGGCTATTAACTAATAAACATTATTATTTAGTTTTTTTACGCCAATAATGATTTTCTAACCGGGTAAAATAAATTCAGCCAATAGAATAATCACCTCTAAATAAAAATCGAGTTTTTTTATTTACCTTTTTCAGATAATTAAGCTTTAATAACTATAAAGTGGAATGATGAGTCTTGTTAACTCGCTTTTATATTAGGTATGATGTTAACTTTAACTTAATTGAAGACTAAGGAGTCTTAATGAAAATTCGTTACATTTTATTTACAGTGGGTTTGATAACCACGCCATTGATAACATTTGCGGCTGAAGAAACCGTTGCTCAACCTCAAGAACAACCAGCGGCTCTCAGTAGCCAGCAAGACAAACTCAGTTATAGTTTTGGCCAAAATATTGGTAATAGTCTTAAACAACAAAAAATTGAACTGAATTTAGACTTATTAATGAAAGGTATTCAAGATGCCATCGCTGATAAAAAATCGTTATTGACTCCAGAAGAAATGGCCAATGTTTTAAAAGAGTTTCAGAAAGAGCGGTTTGCTAAACTAGCGGAAGAACGCAAGGCGTTAGCAGAAACGAATCTCAAAGAGGGAGAAACTTTTTTAACCGCCAATAAGGCAAAAGAAGGTGTTATTACTTTACCCAGTGGGTTGCAGTATAAAGTGATTACTCAAGGTACCGGTAAAACACCCAAAGCCACTGATCAAGTGACTACTCATTATCGAGGTACTTTAATTGATGGCACTGAATTTGACAGTTCTTATAAACGGGGTAAACCGGCCTCTTTTGCAGTTAATCAAGTCATTCCTGGATGGACCGAAGCATTACAACTGATGAAAGAAGGCGATAAATGGCAATTGGTTGTTCCAGCTAAATTGGGTTATGGTGATCGGGGTGTACCTGGTGGCAAAATTGGTCCCAATGCGACCTTGATTTTTGATATTGAGTTGATTTCAGTCAATCCGGTAGAGGAAGACAAGGCTTCTGCTAAAGAGGGAGCGGATTCTCAATCCACTACAGATAAAGAGAGCAATTCTCAAAAAGAATCAACTTCTCAAGCTCAACCAAAAGGAACTCCTTCTCCCGCTGAGGAAAAGAATTCTACCCCAGCTGAAGATAAGACCAAGGAAAGTTCTTCCCAACAACAATCCTCTCCTGAAGAAACTTCTGCAGAAAAATCTCAACCAGAACCTTCTGCTGCTCAACCGAGTAAATAAAACTTTTGCTGGTGTAGACAGTTGACTACACTTGAAGCACCTCGCTCAAACTTAAGCGGAGGTGCTTCTCTGGTTAACAGAGAAAAATTATTGGCGAGATAAAAAATAAAACTTAATTTTAATTTAGTTATATAAATAAGCTGATTAATTAAGTGCTTTGGCTAGAAATGTAGAGCACGCGATTATCTGTATCCCAAGTAAGCTCATCATCTTCATCGATATCCGTGTATACCCAAAGTTCTTTGCCATCTTTAATCACTCGAACATCATTCGTGGGCACAGTTGGAATGACCGGGGGGGGTGGTACTGCTGAGGGGCTATACTTTTCCAGTAGAGATTTGGCTTTTTCCATCACTATCTCAGCATAATCTGCTTCCGTACCACCGCCGCTAAGTGGTGCACCGCGATCAGATGGACGAGAAGTTTTATATTTATGTCCGACACTAAATCCAATTAAACTCCCATCAGGAAAAAATTCTATAATACTGTCTGCTAACATTTTAGCTAATTTATCTTGTCCTTCGGCACTACGAATCCAGCCAGCATGTATCGGATTACTTGCAAATAGGGGTTCTAATAAAATAGCTGGCATATAAGTATACTTGAGATTACCATCACCACGTCCATTGTAACCTCCTATTAACAAACCACCTTTTCCTCCCAGAGGCACACTAAACTCTTTACTAATTCGCAGCGCATATGACTTGCCCCAATTTTTACTCAATTCAGAAGCATTGTAACTGGTGATAACGACGGTGTAGTCTGATTGAAGATTGGGTGAAGCATTAAAGTGATGTTCTACATAAGCAACACACTTGTCTTGATTAGCTTGTTTTTGTCGCCATTGATAATCACCTTTATAAAATCGAACTTGATACATTTATTTATACCTCCTTGTTTTAATGGTTAAATCTAAAAAAGTAAACACTATTTAACGACCTTGGAAAGTATTACACAACCACCGAGTCATATCAAGATGCGTTAGTGCCATTCCTCGATAAATCTCAATTTAAACCTTGATAAATTATATTTTTTAGCGATGGCAGCCGGGCCGATATTATTAAACATTTTGTTCCTAATTAATGACTAATCGGGTAAAAACCGGTTTAATTATGACTTTAACTAGAAAATAGAATAATAACTTAAGAGGATAATATCCACCGTCGTAGCATATCTCTTAATGTTTCTAATTTAAACGGTTTACTGATATAGTCATCCATTAAATCGGCCAAATAACGTTCCTGATCCGTTTCTATGGCATTAGCGGTGATAGCAATGATGGGAATATGGCGCTCAGATCCTTCTTGTTGCCGAATAAGACGAGTTGCTTCATAGCCGTCCATCTCTGGCATTTGACAATCCATAAAAATAGCATCGTAGTGACTCTGAGCGAGCTTAGAAACTGCTTCTTGTCCACTATGAGCAACATCAACATGTAACCCGAGTTTTCTAAAACAACCGATAGCCACTTTTTGGTTAAAAGTATTATCTTCTACTAATAAGATGTTTTTCTGTTCATCATGAGGATATAAGGACTCGACCGCGGGAATAACCTGGGAAAGATGAACGGGTTGTAGTTGTTCAGCTTGTTGAATAGCTTGATATAATTGCATTTGACGAAAGGGTCTATTTAAATAAATATCGAGACCGGTCGGTGGAGTTGGTGCCAACAAGGGAGTGAGTATAATTAAGCGCGTAGTGACAATATTAACATCCGTTTTAATGGTACGACTTAAACTCGCTCCATTCGCGTCAAGTAGATTTTGGTCAATAATAGCGATATCAAAAGGTCTATTTTGGATAACAGCGGCTCGGAGTTTATTCAATGCTAATGACGCCGTATCAGCGGTATCATAAACCACTTCCCAATGAGTTAAATATTCACTCAAAACTCGGCGCTGATTAGCACTATCATCAACGATTAATATTCGTAACCAATTAAAATTATTTGATATTGTTGAAACCACTGGCTGCTCAGCCGGTTGTAACATCACTGAGAACCAAAAGGTACTTCCTTGTCCAAGCTCAGATTGGACATCAATATTCCCGCCCATCAACTCCACTAATTGTTTACATAAAGTTAACCCAATTCCGGCACCTTCATGTTGGCGAGTTAACGAATTATCGCCTTGATTAAATTTGTCAAAAATATAAGGCCGCATTTCTTTAGGAATACCAATGCCGGTATCCGATACTTCACAGTAAAGCAGGACTTGTTTATCATCCACTAAGGTCGGATTAACTTGAATAAATACTTCACCTTGATCAGTAAACTTAATCGCATTATTTAATAGATTAGTAATAATTTGTCGAAACCGCGCCCGATCACCTTTGACCCATTGGGGGATTTCTGGCGTGATTAAAGTAATTAATTCTATCTGTTTACCGTAAGCTTGCTCTGCTAAAGATTCTACAGTTTCTTCAACCACTCTACCGATTTCAAACGGTTCACATTTCAGCTTTACTTCCCCTTTTTCTATAGTGGAAATATCCAAGACATCATCTATTAGTCCAGATAAGTGCTCACCAGAAGTTTGGGCGATTTCTAAATATTCACGCTGAGTTGGTGTTAATTCAGTGTATAAAGTCAGTTGTAACATCCCCATCACGCCATTCATCGGCGTTCGCAATTCATGACTCATTTTCTGTAAGAATAAGGTTTTGGCTTCATTAGCCGCTTCGGCAGCCTGTTTAGCCACTTCCATTTCTTGTAAAATGCGCTCCCGCTCGGTAATCCCTTTGCGGATAAATTTTAATAACTGATTGATAGAATTAACCAGTTGGCCTAACTCATCTTCATCATGTCCTGGTGGAGAGGATAAATGATTTTTTTCCGGTTGAAATGGATCAATACTGGCTAAAGTGATGGCTATATTAAACAGGGGTTTGGTAACAATATAATGAAACAAATACAGTAACAAAGCGGCTAATAACAAATGGCGGGCGAGTCCCGACATCAAAATGACCAAGCCTCTTTCTAAAAAACTAATCGCAATAAAGTGGGTATCAACGGTGATTTTGAGTAAGCCAAATTGACTATTTTGTGGTAAAAACAAGGGAATCTGATAAATTTTTTCTCGACCAAAAATTAATTCAGAAATCCAACGCCATTGAGTTTCAATTAAAGCTTTTTTATCTATAGCTAAAGTTTCTTTACTATCATCTAATAATTCAACTTTATAAATGGCTTGGTAGTGAAATAATCCTTGAACGACTTTTTCAGCTAAGCCCCGATCTAAAGTATACGCCGCTTGAATGGCCGGTTGTTTGATAGTATCAACTAATTGATTAATACTCGAATCAAATTCCTTTTGGGTAGAGAAATAGTCTAAGTAAATCTGTAAAAAACTAAATAACATCCCTAACCCGACCGCAATCATAACGACTAAACGAGCTTGTCGATAAGAAAGACGTTTCGATAGTGGTAAAGTGTCAATCGGTATTTTTTCCATTATCCTACCTACCAGCTATTGAGGTAACAAGTGACTGTCTGAATAAAGAGGTAGATGCTTTATTCTTAATTCTGCACACTCAGGCATAACCGGGTACCAAATAAATGATATCAATAAATTCAAAAGAAATCTCTACTGTGGTGCTCTCTGACTTGTCATTCCAAGTTATCAGTCGGTTGTTGCTATTGGAAACAATGTACCAAGAGCACGCCTGAGTTTTGGTCTTAAAGTATAAATCATCACTTATTAACCTTTGCTGGCGCTCTCTAAATCGGCTCAGTTGTTTTTTACCGGTTGTTGTTAATAACCAGTAAATAAAAATTTATTACTTTCAATAGCTAAAGATAAAAATTAACTTTGGTTTCATCTCATTTGAATCGCTTTTCAAGCTGGTCGTGCTGAAGAAGAAATAATTCTACTGTAACAAGGAGTTGCAATTTCTTGTTACCCAATTGCTCATCTCATTGTTGGTTGTGTACTGGTTTGAACCTTTTTTCAAGGTGTGATAATAAAATGTCTTTAAACTGGTTTTGGGTTGAATAACTTATCTCCAGAGAAGATTTTACTTGACTCACCTAATCGTTATCAGCACCCACTGAAAATGATCAAGTTGATTTTACCCATTCCATTCTCTATTGATTATTTGATCATTAATTATAGTATATACTCCATTGAAATATTTACTATAGTTAGTTTTTAATTTTATCACTTCTTATTTTTAGATGACTGTTTAGGATCAATATCGAGGGCACGTAATTTACGGTATAAATGGGTTCTTTCTAAACCAACCCGTGAAGCCACTTTACTCACATTACCACCCACCTCTTGTAATTGATGTTCTAAATAAGTCCGTTCAAATTGTTCTCGTGCTTCACGCAGCGGCAAATCATAAATGGATAAATTTCCCATCGGGGTTGGACGAGAAGAAGGGGTTAAAGTTTGTTCAATTTCTTCAACATCAATCTGATGATTATTCCCTAAAATTAATAACCGTTGCACTAAATTCTTCAGTTCCCGCACGTTTCCCGGCCAAGAATAATTACGCAACCGATTTTGTGCGGCTACGGTAAAATGACGATAGGGAAGGTTTTCCTGATTAACAAATAAATTGACGTAAAATTCGAGTAATTCCGGAATATCTTCACAATGCTCACGCAAGGGTGGAATATGTAAAGGGATAATATTAAGGTAGTAATAAAGATCCTCTTGTAATCGGCCGGCGGTAAGCGCTTGTTCAATATGATGGCCGGTGGCGGCAATCACTCGTACTTTCAGCGGAATCAGTTCAGTACTCCCATTCGGTAAAAACGATTGATTTTCTAGGCTATTTAGTAAGCGTGCCTGTACGGCATCATCCATATCAGCAATATCTTTAATAAATAGGGTTCCACCATTGGCTTGCTCCAAACGGGCCATATGATTACTTTCGTGGCGACCAAATAATTCGGTAAATTGGTTATCTGAACTCATGCCGGCAACCCGCATTTGCACGAAAGGTCCGGTATATATTTGACTATTCTGGTGAATATAGCGCGCAAATAAGGTACGTCCACTACCCGATTCACCACTAATTAACACACTAGTATTGTGTTGATTAATGCGTTTAACCTGTTCTCGTAAAGCCGTCATGATTGGACTATGCCCAAGTGGTTCAGTGACGGTGTGTTTGCGTAATCCAGAGTTCTCTCGTTGTAGAGAAGCCATTTCTAGAGCACGGTTTATCGTAATTAGCATTTTCGAGGTTGAGAGCGGTTTCTCAATAAAATCATAAGCACCCAACCGGGTGGCTTCTACTGCCGTTTCAATATTACCATGTCCGGACATGATGATAATCGGGTGATCGATTAAACCACTCCCACGCCATTCTTTGAGTAAAGTAATCCCATCAATATCCGGCATCCAAATATCCAGTAAGATTAAATCTGGTCTCAGTTCCCGTTGTAATTGGCGAGCTGCTTGACCATTTTCGGCAATACTGACTTGAAAACCTTCGTCTTCAAGGATTTCTTTTATTAGGCTACCAATAGCCGGTTCATCGTCAACGACTAGAATATGGGCTGTCATGCTCATGCTCGTTTCAACTTGCTTGAGAAAATGGACGGTAAGTTAATTGACCGGCAGGACTTCAGTTCCTAGCGGTAACCGGATAATTATACAAGCACCGGGATGATTTTCTATCCAAACAATCCCACCCTGTTCTTCAATAATTTTTTTCACAATCGCTAAACCTAGACCAGTCCCTTTAGATTTGGTCGTAAAATAAGGTTCAAAGACTTGCTCCTGTAATTCTGCCGGGATGCCTGGTCCCTGATCCTGAATACGTAATTCTATACATTCAAAGCTTGATTCTGTCAAATAACGGGTTGTAATCGTGATAGCATTATCGTTAGCCGGTACCTCCAGCGCATTTTTGAGGAGATTGTGTAACACCTGCCGTAGATGTCCACGGTCAGCCCAAATGAGCGGTATTTCTGCTAACTGAGTCGTCATTGGAATGGGAATGTGATGATATAAATCAAGTACTTCCCTAATTAATTCATTAAGATCGAAAGTACGCCGCTGCATAACGGGGGTTTTAGCATAATCTGCAAAAGCATTGACCATTTCTTTCATCGCTTCAACTTGTTGGATAATGGTATGTGTCATCCGATCTAAAATATCCGCTTCGCTTGCTGACAAGCGAGGTAAATACTTATGCCGTAACCGTTCGGCAGAAAGCTGAATGGGGGTTAAAGGATTTTTGATTTCGTGAGCTAACCGACGGGCAACCTCACTCCAAGCAGCCGCACGTTGAGCGGTGACTAAAGCAGTCACATCGTCAAATACCACGACATATCCTTCTTGATACCCGGCGGTTGACGACAGTTGTAATCGAGTCCCTCGACAAATTAAAATTTTGCGACCGGTGTTACCAAAGAAAGTCATCTCTTCTCGCCAATTTTGAGCATGATTCTTTAAATAGGGCTGAATAGCTGTACACAAAGAGCACAACATGGGGTAATCATTTTGTAACTGAATCAGGGTATTGCTAAGTAATTGAGTCAAAGGTAACCCTAAAATTTGATCAGCGGCGGCGTTAGCGGTTCGTAAACAATGTTGGTGATCAAAAGCAATAACCCCAGACGATAAATGCTCAAGCACCGTCTCTAAATAAATCCGTTGACTCTCTGCTAACTGTTGACTACTTTCGACTTCATTACGGGCTTGAGCAATTTTTTTAGTCATTTCATTAAAAGATTGAACTAAAAAACCCAATTCATCTAATTGGCTAACCGGCAATTGTTTTTCATAATTACCCTCCGCTACCGCTTGAGTTCCTTCCGCCAAGTGACTTAAAGGTTCAACAAAACGACGGGCAGCAAACAGCGCCATCCACACTGCACCAAATAAACTGAGGAGTAACACTAAAGATAACACCAAGTTTAAACTGAGTTTGAAGGGCTGATGCAAATAAGCACGTTCTTTATAGGCTTCCACGTTTCTAGCTAATTCACGCACGCGATCTGTCATGAAAAATAACGCATAGAGTATCCGGTCTTGATGATCTTGTCCTAATTTGAGAATGACCCGAATTAAGCCTTGTTCTAACAGGGGTTCTGAACTAATATAGTCGCTACGGCGTTTGAATTGCAGTAATAGGTTTTCATCGAGACGATGTGGCAATAATTGGCTGGTATCAGCACTACTTGAAGCAATAATTTGCCCATTAGTGGCTAATAAGGTTAATTCTAAAGCACCGCTCTGATTGCGTAATTCGTTTAATTGTATAGCCAAAACATTATCTTCCAGCAGGGTTATTTCATTGGCAATGGCATTGGCTTGTTTGAAAGCTTCACTCAGGCGGTCATTAAGCGCAGCACGACTTAACTCTAAAGCGATTTCTATATTCACATTGAACCAATTATCTAAACGTTGATTGACGAATTCTAAAGAGAAATAATAAACAATCAGTACCGGGACTGTAGAGAGTATCACCATCAAACTCACCAAGCGCATAGTAAGTCGCGCCCCGGCTCTGCCTTTATAAACTTGACGCAGCAAAGCGTGTACATTCAGGCTAACTAAAGTTAATAAACCAAATAATGCACCCGCATTGATCAGTAATAAAATTGAATATAAATGTTCAAAATGTTCAGAATTTCTGAGTGCCTCAGCAATCATCAATAAGGAACCCAACAGCGTTCCAAAAAAAGCGATAGTGACACTGATATTTAACCCGGTTCTGATTTGGGAGACTGTAAAGGACATAAATACCAATTGCTATTTAAGCGCCATTGTGAAGAAAGATAGGCGATAGGACGTAAAGGAACCGGTAAAGATTCAATATCTAAATAAGTTTGTAAATGAACCCAATAAACTTCATTCGCTTCAACCAAATGTTTATCTAATAAAGGAAAATCTTCCAACTGGCCCAATTGAGTTAAAATCGCTTCTAAAGTAGGAAAAGTTTCTTGAATACCGGTATTCAAATAAGTGAGAACATACTGTTTGCTAAAAGCATGATATTTAAGTTGATAACGCTGTTTCAATGCGGCAATGCGTTCATCCCACAGATACCAACGTTCCCGCTCGACTAAAATGGTGATAACAAAGGTCAGTGCTACTCCATTTTGCAAGGCTTCTAGAGGGACTTCTGGCAGTTCATAATTTAATTGTGCATCTAATAAATACAAATTATCGACTAACCGAGTTTGAGCATAATTGATTGAAAATTCTCCATAAACTAAATTGGATAATAGTAATAGGCTTAAGCCGATTAATATCAATTTGAGAGAGATAAACCGAGCAATTTCTCTCATGAATTTTATAAAATCAATCATCCTAATGAAATGAGTTAACAGAATTCAAGTGGTTTTAGTTAAACAAGCATAATAAAAACCATCGGCATTATTTTCACCGGGTAGAATTTGTCTGCCTCTCGATAAGGCATGACCCCATGGCGCAACTAATCGGTTTTCATAGGCATCCGCTTGTGTCGTTAAAAATTTTTCAATTTGTAACTCATTTTCCTCAGCAAAAACCGAACACGTCACGTACAACAATTTTCCTCCAGGTTTAAGTAAAGGCCATAATGCTTCGAGCAAACGTTGTTGTTGATCGCTTAACATAGTGATATCGCTAGGCTGACGTAAATATTTGATGTCAGGATGGCGGCGAATAACACCACTGGCAGAACAAGGGACATCCAGTAAAATTCGCTCAAAGGGGTTACCATCCCACCAAGTGTGAGGTTGGGTCGCATCAGCACAACGGATAGTTGCAGTTAACTGTAACCGCCGCAAAGTATCTTCTAATTTCTTGATTCTCGCGGACTGATTATCTAAAGCGAATAAGGTACCTATATTGTTATAGTGTTCTAATAGATGGGCAGTTTTACCACCGGGTGCCGCACAAGCATCCAATACTCGTGCGCCAACGGGGACATCCAGTAAAGGGGCGGCTAATTGTGCAGCACCATCTTGTACGGATACCCAACCTTGGTTAAAACCCGGTAAATGAGTAATCCAGTTTCCCATTTTATCGGGTACGAATTTTAGCAGGTTAAGCTTTTCTTCTAAATCTAAAGTCACTGGCAGTTGCTGAATGGTAACCCCATAATCAGTGTAAGGAGTTAATTCCGCTACGATATTGGCTTGCTGTAAATGTGCTAAATAAGCTTCCCGCGATAAACAACGTGCATTCACTCGTAAGGTTACCGGCGGATGGCTATTATTAGCCTGCAATAAGCTTTCCCAATGATGTGGCCAACTTGTTTGTAGACGTTCGAGTAACCAAGGTGGATGTGCGAATTTTACACTCAAATTAACATCTATTTGCTCAAGTAATTGTTCCCGTTGTCGCTGAAAATGGCGCAATATGGCATTAACTAAGCCACTAGCCCAGTCTTTTTTCAAAGTACGGGTTACCTCGACTGTTGCAGCCGTCGCGGCATAAGGCGGAATCTGTAAATAAAGGTGTTGATATAAGCCTATCAATAATAAAACTTGAATATCATCATCTTTAGTCCGAAGTGGTTTATGCAATAAGCAGTTCAATAATGCCTGCAGTCGGGGAAGCCAACGTAACACGCCATAACACAGTTCTTGGGCCAATGCTCGTTCACGAGAATCCTTTAATAAGGGAAGTTGCGTTTCCAAACAATGAGATAAAGAACGTCGTTCGCCAATCACTTGAGTTAATATTTGGGTTGCTGCGCTACGAGCATCCATGAATATTTCCTTATTTGTCCTCAATAAAATTGTTATAAGAACTCATGGCTCATCTTTTGTCAATGGAATCTGTTGTTAATGAGCAACCACGATAACTGGTATTGTCATAAAACCCATTTTATCGATTTCTAAACTAAAGTGAAATTACCACAAAAAATAGTCAACTACGATTAGCTCCATATTAAATGAATTAGCCATTCTTAAACTTAAATAAGAAAATTGCCAGGCTGTTAAAACATTAGGATGATTTTTGCTAAAAAACTTGATTTCCCGGCATTTTTAGTCTTTAATGACTATGCTTGCCTACCCAAAATTTTGCCTGCCTCTTCTTTCTCCCAAAAACAAAGTTTATGATGAATAGTATTCTATTTTAGTAACTTAGTATTAAGTTTTCCAAAAGTAGTCGGAAAAATATTAGACATAACTAAATAAAATTGCTATAATTAAAAATTATTTACACTAAAATAGTTAGTGACGTTTTCACTAGTTTACCGTTTCCCTATGAGGTATACTATGTAATGTTGTTACTCTCAAATTGAGAGTGAGTTACCTACGGGTTAGGGCATTCACTAAAGTAAAATGAATTCAACTAACTAGAGAAACTTAAGATGAATATAAAATTCTGGTTTTCTCTTGAGTGTTAGATTGAAAAAAAGATGATTTCTTGAAGAAAAAATTTTTTCATTTTGCTTTGCATTTTGCGAAATTTGCATTTTAGATAGGGAGTGTAATTTAACTGATAGTTAATAGAAACAATCTGTTAATAAAAGAGGAACGAATTTCGCTGTGAATAGGATGAATGCAGCCTAAGCTCACTGAACTTAATTAAACCCGATTATTGGTAATTAAAGAATTTTATAATTGGTAACCTATTTAAATAACCGCTCGTTATTAGGAGGAATTTAAAATGCATAAGCAACCTCTACCTAGAACTGAATTACGACAAGCCATATTAAAATGTCTAATCGTCAGTAGTGCGTCTTTGACCCTGGCTATGGGCGCTAGCCCATTGATGGCGGGAAATATGGACGCAATATTCACAGCTCCGCCAACAACTTGTGATTACATTTATGGTGTGAATGATGCCCTGTTAAATGATTCACAGATACTTAGAATAGATCCCCGTAATAACTATCAAATTGAACAAATTGGTCCAACTCATTATGGTTATGATATAGAAGCTCTAGATGTTTCTGCTACTGGAGAAATTTATGGTGCGTCTGGAGATAACACTGCAGATGTGACGAAAGCAGGATATCTTTATAAAATTGATCCTGTCAACGGCGATTTAACTGAAATTGGTCCTACCGGCTTTGCGGAGATAGATGGTCTCTCTTTCAATCCTGCTGATGGGAGCTTGTGGGGATGGGCACAAGATGCGGGTTTGATTAAGTTTGCGCTTCCTTCAAGTATAGCGCAATTGGTCATCGCCCGCCCGGGAGAAATGGAAGATCTGACTTGGAATAATGATGGCACTATACTTTATGTCGTGGAAAATCTGCATGGAGGTTCGAGCCCTTCTATTTCTTACACGGCGGGTATGGCTACCCTGCCTGAGCCAGGAGGTGATAATAATGTACCACATGAATTATTTGCTTATGACGTATTAACCAATACACTGAATGAAATTTGTCACAACGTGATAGGCTCACTAGGAGAAATTGAGGCGCTAGAAATGGCTGAAGATGGCTCTTTAGTGCTCGGCTATCATAACAGTAATAATAAGCCAATTTTAGCAACAATTGACCCAGTGACTTGTGCAATCACTCCGATAGCGGATCCCAGTTACCACGTGACTGCCGACGCACCTTATGATGATATA
The DNA here is from genome assembly GCA_000828835.1 of Thioploca ingrica. GTDB lineage: Bacteria > Pseudomonadota > Gammaproteobacteria > Beggiatoales > Beggiatoaceae > Thioploca > Thioploca ingrica. Next base: position 3,110,429 of record AP014633.1, on the reverse strand, counting down.
GAAGCACTTGGCGTGTGTGCACCTTGTCCAAATCCTCCCTCTACGGAGTGGGAGTATGCCAAGGATTCCTTTAAGGATGCCACCGGGTACCCAGCACTGGAGATTTATGGCATGGCTATAAAACAAGAGGGGGACACGCTTATAGTAGCTATTAATGCCGGTATGCCAGCCACAGGCTGGAATGTTCCTGATAATTTGGCCGGCCGTCACAAAGTCGAGGATGGAAATATCTCATTAAGTGATTTCGTTATGGATTTTAACGGTAAAAAATATGCCGTTCGTTTCGCACCCGACAATGATTCCGCTTTACCAGCAGGAGAAGTGGGTCTATATACAAAACCTGAATTGATAGACGTTACCAAGCAAAATTATGGTCACACTCGGCTTGATACTTATTTGACGATTATTGGTCCTGAAGCCACAATGGCTGATCTTAAATTGCCTACTAATTACTTTGAAATGAAGGGTTTTCGAGATCTTGAGATGTCAATTGGAACAGCTACCAAAGTGCCAGGGGATAACTACCAAGACTTAACTGAAGCACAACTCAAAGCGATGGGTCTTAATTTTGAAGTTGGTTTACATCTTACCAAGCATGAAAAACTTGGTCTTTATACTTATGGATTTAGCTTTACCAAGCCAGCAGATATGGTTGGTCGGTTCGTCGCCTATACCTTTACTGAATGTAGTAATGATGGTATTGCTATCGTAGGCGATTTACCCCATTGCTGAGTGTTGATAATATCATAACAAGAATTGGTTAAATGATTTAAATCTTGCCGGGAATATAACCCGGCATTATTTTTATTTATGTTACTCAGTAAAACTGAACAATCGCCATCGGAATAATTAATGGTATATTAGACTAAGCAATAACGCTTAGCTAAAAGGAGACTAACAATGAATATTCCAATAAGGTTAATCAGCGGATTGTTCTTTTCCCTGTTCATTCCGATTGGATTAGCCGCGCCTCCCAATGATAATTTAAATACTGCACTGACTATCAAAACTCTCCCTTACACCCACCAACAAGATACTGTGGATGCCAGTAACGAAGCCAATGAGGTTGCACCTCGATGTTCAACTGAAGCAAAGAACAGTGTTTGGTATCAATATGCGCCAACGAGTAATCAAGATATTGTCTTTAATACATTAGGTTCAAGTTATGATACGGTACTTTCAGTTTGGCAGGGTAAAACCCATCCATTAACCCCAATCAGTTGTAATGATGAGAACAGCAGTACTCCACAATCGCAAGTGCGAGTCCATTTAGAAAAAGACACAACCTATTACCTTAATGTTAGCGGCTATACCGGTGACAGTGGTACACTGATTTTAAACGCGGAATTAGTTAATAAACTCACCAACAACAATCGGGACAAGGCAATAAAAATTGTGCCCAATACCGACTTATTTTATAGTCATACCCAAGCTACAGAAGGCGCCAGTATCGAAGCTGGGGAGGCTGTGGCAAGTTGTGCGCAACGAGAGATTTCAGGTACGGTATGGTATGAATATACACCACATACACAACAGCCAACCCAACGAGTTGTTTTTAATACCATTGGTTCCGATTATAATACCGTTTTGTCGGTATGGGCCAATAATAATAACTCGCTGACTGAAATCGCTTGTAATGATGATAATGCCATGCCTCAATCGCAACTGGCGGTGGAATTAGAACCCAAAAAAACTTACTATATCAATGTAGCTACTGCTCAGAGTAGTATTGCCTCTAATCCCACTGGACTTCTCATCTTCAATATGACACCAACGCCAGCAAACGATGACAAAGCCAATGCGATTTCCATTACCGAACCTTTTCCTTATAACCAAGTTCAATACACCGGTGGTGCCACCCTGGAAACGGGTGAATTAGTTCCAACTTGTTCTCCAGAGGCGACGGCGAGTGTTTGGTATCTGTTTACACCCAGTATTCCTTACGACGATGGCGTCACTTTCTCCACGGCAGGTTCTGGTTACGATACGGTTCTCTCTATCTGGCAAGCTCAAGGTTCTTCCTTAGTGGAACTCGGTTGCAATGATAATTCGATGGCTACTGAACAAAGTAATACCTCCCAAGTGACTGTTCCGGTGACTAAAGACGTGAATTACTATGTTGATATCAGCGGAGCAAACGGAGAAATGGGTAATCTCATTTTTCAAGTTAATAAAAGTCTCGGCAGAGATTTTAATATCGCGCAGCAACCACAAAACCAGTCCATCTCTTCTAATCAAACCGCTACTTTAACAGTAGAATTAAATAACTTGGAAGGTCAACACATCGTTGAAGGTGGAACGCCTGGAGAGCAATGGGGAGCTTTTGTCGCGCTGCCGATCAATTATCAATGGTATCAAGGACAAAGTGGTGACACCAGTACCCCGGTGGGCACAAGCTATATTTTCACAACGTCACCCTTAACCACAACAACTCCTTATTGGGTACGGATTAGTAATCCAACCGGTAGCGTAGATAGTGAGATGGCTAAGGTTATCGTCGATGGAATTGATACCCTCCCTCCCACTACCAATGGTATAGGGATTGACCCACAATATAGCAATATTTCCACTACGGCTAACTTTACCGGACAGATTACCTCACTGACCACCGGTTTAAGTGGTAACGATATGAAAATACGACAACCCGAAATAATCTCAGTAAACTCGGTTGTCGACGTCGATCCCAATCATATGGGTCAAGACGCTGAAATTGTTATAGTTGGCGTTTATACCAATTCAGTTGCTCAAAACGCCTACATGAGAAATGGTGATAATTGGGAAATATGGGATTGGAACATAGCCAATTTAGCAGCGGCAGAACCAGCCAAGACTTTAGCCGATAAAATAGACATTACTGTTTTTAACGGGTCACTCGCCGGTATGCCAGGTCACTTCACTGGCTATGTAGGATATCGTTTGCAGAACGGTAATATTTTCTACAGCGGTAAACCGATGACACTTGTAGTAGAATAAAAAAGCCAGTGTAGCCAGTGTAGGGTGCGTTAGGCGTTAGCCGTAACGCACCATTCAAAAACATCATTCAATTCATTTGATCAAACACCAGTTAATGTTCATCTTAAATGTTGTTGGTGCGTTATTAACGCACCCTATACTAGCTATTATCAATCCCCAACGGTACGCTATTATTAAATGTGAAAATTAGATTTATTGTTTTGAACAATCTGGAGAAAAATTGATGAATACCGATCAAATTGAACAAACGAATCCTACGAATCCTATTATGTTTCCCAAACAAGAGGTATACCGCTATCGTTTAACACCCTTTATAGAAAAACGAATAGCAGATTCTGGAACAGATGAAAATAATCCTTATCTCCAAAAGTATTCTAACGAAAAATGGATTAAATATATCATTCAAGAAATGGAGCAATTACCGCTCAATCAGTTTTTAATTATTTCCGACGAGGATCTAAAAAAAAGAGTGGGTGGATTGATGTCACTTGAACTAGTCGCCGGTATTTTAACCGATCTAACGACTGAGCAACTTAAAGCTTTTGATGAATGCCTGAGAAGGCAATAACTTATTATGAACTATTTATTAGACACCAATATTATCTCTGCTATTTTAAAACAAAATCATCAAGTGTTAATTAAAGTTCGGCTGGCACAACGTTTAGGTAAAAAAATCTTCATGAGTTCGATAACTTACTATGAAATTAAACGTGGGTTGCTGGTAAGTCAAGCTAGTCAGAAACTCGATTTATTCAATCAGCTACTAATTGATTGTGAAATAATCGGCATTGATAGTGAAAGAGTTTTAGATAAAGCCGCCACGATTTATGCTCACTTAAAGCGTCAAGGCGAATTATTACCCGATGCAGACATTTTGATTGCGGCTACTGCACAGTCACATCACTTAATTTTAGTCACTGACGATAGTCATTTTAATCGAATTGGTGAATTACGATTAGAAAATTGGATAAGAAAATAAACTGAGCAAGTGTAGCGAGGTAGGGTGCGTTAGAGCGAAACATAACACACCCTTTGGGAGCATAAAGAATCGGTGCGTTACGACGCAAAAAAATGCGCCTAACGCACCTTACAATTTCTAACTACCTTGTTCCCGCTACCGCCTACTACTTCTTGCAGGGTTCGTACTTTAACTGGCCATCCATATTAGCAATATTGCTGATGGCAATAGAAGCCGCCATCCAGCTTTGATCTTTCTTCTGACATTCACCTTTCAGGGTAACACCATCCTTCTCTATGGACATATCTTTACAAGTTTTAGAAAAGCTACCTGGAGGGGTAGAATCCATTGGGCATTTGGTTTCATAGGTCAGAACACCATCAAGATTGGCAAGACCATTAATAGTAATGGAAGTATCCATCGACGTCTTGTCCATTTTCTCACAAGAGGCTTTCAGCATGTCCCCTTCTACTTTGACCTCTTTACAAGTCTTTTGATAGCTACTGGCCGGCATTTCCGCCCTCACACTCATCGTCCCAACTAACATCGCAACACTTACCATGCTAACGAATCCAGCACGAATTGCCTTTGGCATAATTAAGCCCTCTGTTTTTAACAAACATAAATCCATTAAAAATACATCCTGTGCTTCAACAACATTTGATCATGCGCGAAGCCTTCTCAAGTTAGTAAACTTGAGGAAAGGTGAAAACCATTATTCCTAACTCATCAACGTGAGCCCACCTCACGCAATCCTCTATTGTATAAGAGCACGAAGTGGTATATATAGTCAATGTCCTGGATTATCAATAGGTGCGATAAATTAAAATTAAAGCGTTACCTAAGCAAGCCCTCGTAGGATGCGCTGAGGAACGAAGCGCATCACTTCATGATTGATGCAGTTTGCAAGCTCACCGCATCCTACGGGATGCACGGATAAAGAAAGACGTTGGGTTACGCTTCGCTAACCCAACCTACATTTATTCTTAAAAGCGGTAATGATAACGACAACTTACTACCCGCACATACTCCTCGGTCACTTCATAAACTAAGCGATGTTCTTGAGTAACACGCCGAGACTAAAACCCAGATAATCTCTATTTTAGCGCTTCTACCAGTTCCACCATTTCAACCCCAGCGGATGTTTCACTTGCACCCGCACATCAATTGCGTGATACAGCGAGGTAGGGTGCGTTAGAACGAAGCGTAACGCACTGTGAGCATAAAGAATCGGTGCGTTACGGCGCAAAGAAACACGCCTAACGCACCCTACAATTTCTACGTCGCGTCACAATTGGCGTACTTTTATCTTCAACGTTTGAATGCGGTAAGCGATCTGTCGTGGGGTTATTCCCAGAAGTCGTGCGGCTTTGGCTTGTACCCAGCCGGTTTTTTCTAAGGCGGCGATAACTCGTTCTCTCTCATCCAAATTGGGATCATTGAGATCAATACTTTGGGCATTACCATAACTAACCGAAATTCTTTCTTCAATTCCCGTGAAAAGAATCGCGTCCCGATCGATAACCGTGGTTTTGGTCATGACTGCTGCACGTTCGAGGCAATTTTCTAGTTCGCGGACATTGCCGGGCCAATCGTGGTGCATCAAAATGCGGATAGCAGCATCGGTGAGTGTTAATTCACGTCCCTGCTGGTGAGAAATTTTGTCGACTAAAAATTGCACAATCGAAGGAATATCTTCCATGCGTTCGCGCAGGGGAGGCAGGAAAATGGGCATGACGTTAAGACGATAATACAGATCCTCGCGAAATTTACCGGCTTCTACCTCAGTTTCTAGGTCTTGGTGAGTTGCTGCAATGATACGAACATCGACTTTAATGGTGCGGTTACCGCCGACGCGTTCAAACTCTCTTCCCTGAATGACTCGCAGTAATTTTGCTTGAAAAGTCGGGGAGATATCACCAATTTCGTCTAAAAATAAAGTGCCGCCATCGGCTTGTTCAAAGCGGCCCTTCCGTTGGGTGATTGCCCCGGTAAAAGCGCCTTTTTCGTGGCCAAATAGTTCGGATTCTAATAAATTTTCTGGTAAAGCCGCACAATTGAGTCGAATAAACGGCCCATGCGCCCGAGAGGAATTGTAATGAACGGCACTGGCGATGAGATCTTTACCGGTACCGGTTTCCCCTCGAATTAATACGGTGGTATTCCATTTAGCCACTTGGCGGACTTGCTCGAATACTTCACGCATAACTTTAGCATGGCCAATCACATTGTCAAAACCGTACTGCCCTCTTACTGTCCGCAGTAATTGATCCCGTTCATCGAGTAAATCTCGAAATTTGCGTTCGACTTCCCAAGCTAACCGTACATTTTGTCCAATGAGATTGGCTACCATTTCCAAAAATCGGCCATATTCTGCTATTAAATATTCTGTTCCAGCCAGGGGTTGGGCTGCCAGTACGCCAACTACTTGTTGGGCAATACGAATGGGCACACCGATAAAAGCGCCTTGGGGATTATAGATACCCAGACGACCTAAAAATCGGGGTTCGTTAGCAATACATTGAAGTAATACACTCTTTTCTTCTTGCATAATCATCCCCACGATACCTTCGCCGGGGTGATAGCGAACACCATTAGCTTGTAGCGGTAATCCGTGTACCGAGGTGACTAACAGTCCCTTGGTTTCGGGTTCAAGCAGACTGACCATGCCACTTTCTAAGCCGGCATGTTCGTGAAGTACTTTTAATACGGCGTTCAAAGTATCTTTCAGATCCAACGAACGCGAGAGTACTTGACTGACTTGATAGAGTGTTTCTAATTCCGCTTGCAGTAATTGCTGCCGTTCTGTCATCTATTTTTATCCTAGAGCATAACGGTTTAAGTTCCCATGAACAGTTTCAAAGTCGGTATTAACGGGTGAGGTTGCAATTTACACGGCATAGAGCGGAAATTGTATGCGTATTCGACAACCGGGATGATAATTGGGATCAATGTCGATGATTCCACCATGCTGAGCAACAACTTCTTGAGCCATGGTAAGACCTAAACCCATATGCTGTTGTTTGGCACCCTTAGTGGTAAAGAAAGGTTCAAATATTTTAAGTCGCCATTCACTCGGAATACCTGGACCGGTATCTTCTATCACGACTTCGATTCGATCCGGATAAGCCGTCGTCACAATCCGCAATTCGCGTTGTTCACCCCGACTGTCATGGATAGCATCTATTGAGTTATCTACTAATTGCTTGAATAAACTAGATAATTGAGTCAAGCGTCCCGCTAATGACGGCAGTACCGGCATCGGTTTCCACTCAACCACGATACCTTTAGCCAATAACTGTGGAGTAGATAGTTGTAATACATTGCGAAGTATTTCATTGAGGTTGACCGGTTGGATTGGCTCTTCTACTCGACCGGGAATACAATCCCGTAGCGTATCTAGCATTCGGCGACTGGTTTTAATCGCTTCTTCGAGGATCAAGGATAACGATTCTGGACGACTGGTTTTTTCACAACGTCCTAATAACCGCTGAGCGGCAGAAAAGACGTTTAGTGGTCCTTCCAACTGGTAGAGTACCCCTAACAACAGTTCGCGCAGGCTTTGAATTCGTTCTTGTTCAGCTAACAACATTCGTAAGCCATTCATCCGAATATCTTCTTGTTGTCGCTTTAAGGCAGTGACTTCTTGAATAACCAGTAACAAGTAGGGTTGGCGTCTAGGTACAAAAAAAGCATCAATGCTTGGATCTTGTTCTTCAAACCAGGAAATCGCACAGGAAAACCAACGCGGCGCGCGATCAGACCAATCATAACGGACTTCCTGCGTTGAAATATTGCGTTTATCCCGCCAGGCGGTTTCAAAATCGGCTCCCAACTGCGCACGCAACACCGTCAACAGAGAATGCGCCAATTCTTGACCAAAATCCCCATTCAATTTTTGGTAAGCTTGATTGTCGAGAATGATTTGTTCTCGCTCATCAAGTAACACTATCGCCACTTGGGCAGAAGCAACTACCGACTCAATCAGCGCTTTTTGATTTTGCACTTGGCGCTCCAGCCGGTGCATCTCCGTGACATCGCGGTGCATACCCAGGTAGTAAACGGTACATCCTTCATTGTCCATGATGGGGGTAATGGTTAAATCAGCCAGATAACAATGGCCGGCTTTATGGCGATTCACTAAGATCCCGTTCCAAGGTTGTTGGTGAGAAATCTGGGTCCATAACGTTTCATAAACCGACTTTGGCGTCATTTGGTAAGATAAGATGGATTCATTACAACCAATGAGTTCTTCTGGAGCATAGCCGGTCACTCGCTGAAAAGCTGAATTAGCGTAAAGAATATTGGCTTTGGAATCGGTAATCGAAATAGCCAATGCCGATTGTTCTACCACCAAGCGAAACACCGAAGCGGGCAAAGTGACGTTACCCTTAGATTTAACCGGATCGGTTCCCTCCGCTAAGGAAAGAAGAGTCGATTTTCTCTTCATACTTGACATCCTAAGTTTTGTTAAATTCAGTACCACCGCTAGCGAAGTTAGGGCAAAAGATGTGCCGATACTCGTGGAGCGAATTTATTGACTCTATTGCAGTTTATCGTTGTAAGGATTACGACAACCCCTTCACCTTGTCCCACATCCAACACAGAAAGAAAGTGTTTGATAATGCGGTTCACTGAGATAACTCCTGGATTTAACTCGGTCTAATGAGCGCCATTTGGACTGGCATATTTTCTGCCGTAGAGTCACATCAGGAGGCTAATTATCATGAATGAATATTTTTTATTATTACTCGGAACCGCTTTAGTGAATAACGTCGTATTAGTTAAATTCCTGGGTTTGTGCTCCTTCATGGGCGTATCCAAAAAAATGGACAGCGCCTTGGGGATGGGGATGGCAACGACTTTTGTGATAACGCTGGCGAGTGCCGCGAGTTGGCTGTTGGAACATTACTTACTTCAGCCTTTGGGTATTACCTATTTGCGGATTTTGGCTTTTATTTTGGTCATTGCAGCGGTAGTCCAATTTACCGAAATGGTCATTCGGAAAGTCAGTCCAGTCTTGTACCAGATATTAGGTATTTACCTGCCGCTGATTACCACTAATTGTGCTGTTTTGGGGATTGCTCTGCTTAATGTCCAGGAAAAACATGCTTTTGTAATTAGTTTATGGTATGGATTTGGTTCTGCTCTGGGATTTACGGTAGTACTGCTGCTATTTGCCGGGTTACGGGAGCGGCTCGCTTTAGCACAGGTCCCGGCCGCTTTTACGGGTACGCCGATTAGTTTTATTACCGCTGGGCTATTATCGTTAGCCTTTATGGGCTTTGCTGGATTAGTTAAATAAGAGAACAATACAGATGATATGGGTAGCCATTTTGAGTTTCACTTTACTGGGATTGACACTCGGATTTCTGCTCGGTACAGCAGCCTACTACCTGAAAGTAGAAGGCAATGCGTTAGCGGCAGAGTTGGAAAAATTATTACCGGGTTCACAATGTGGGCAATGTGGTTTTCCGGGTTGCACCGCAGCGGCTCAAGCTTTGGCTGAAGGTCGTGCTCCGATAACCCTTTGTCCACCGGGTGGTCGTATGGTGGTAGAAACACTGGCCATTAAGCTTGGTGCGGAAGTCAATCTGGCTCAGGTACAAGAGACTATTCCGATAATCGCCGAGGTACAAGAAGATTTATGTATTGGTTGTACCCGCTGTTTCAAGGTGTGTCCTACCGATGCGATTTTAGGTGCAGCTAAACAAATCCATGTGGTATTCCGTGAAGCTTGTACCGGTTGTAATCAGTGCATAGCCGTTTGCCCAACGGAATCATTACAACTTAAACCCGTGCCCGTTACCCTGCAATCCTGGTATTGGGAACGCCCTGCAATGACTGTGTAAGGAGGAATTGGTGAAACTTTTTCGGTTACCGGGTGGAATTCATCCCCACACTTGCAAAACGCTGAGTAGCGACCAGCCTATTCAATCACTACCGCTACCAGAGTGGTTGCATATACCGCTGCAACAACATATTGGTGCTCCCGCTAAACCAGTTGTCAAAGTCGGCGATCTCGTTTACAAGGGGCAAGTCATCGCCGTGAGCCAAGGCGCGATTTCGGCACCGGTTCATGCTTCGACTTCCGGCAAAATAGCCGCGATAGGCAATTACCCCGCACCGCATCCGTCAGGATTGCCTATTTTTACCATTACCCTAAAACCGGATGGAGAAGACCGATGGTTAGAACAAGAAGTTCCCAATGATCCATTAACCTTATCACCGGAAGCGATTGCGATGCGAGTTAATGCGGCTGGAATCGTTGGACTAGGCGGAGCAACTTTTCCTACTGCCGTGAAACTCAATTTAGGGCGCCGTAGTCAGGTACACACCTTGATCATCAATGGCAGTGAATGTGAGCCTTATCTCACTTGTGATGATCGGCTGATGCGGGAACGGACTATGGCGGTGGTAAAAGGCATTCGCCTTATTCGCCACGCGATTGGTGCTCAAACCGTTTTAGTTGGCATTGAAGACAACAAATCTCAAGCTATTGCCGCTATGCAGTTTGCTACTTTAGGTACCGAGATCCAAATCGTGCCGGTGCCCACGCTTTATCCTATGGGATCAGATCGACAACTCGTTCAGGTACTTACCGGTAAAGAAGTTCCCGCTGATGGACGCCTCGCCGATGCGGGTCTACTGATGCATAACGTCGGCACAGCCTATGCCGTGTATCAAGCGATTTATCTCGGTCGACCGTTGGTGTCTCGAATTGTGACGGTAAGCGGTGGTGCAGTCGCCAAGCCCAGCAATTTAGAAGTACCGATGGGTACCTTGGTAGAAGAACTATTTCGGTTTTGCGGTGGTTTCCGAGAAACCCCAGTACGCCTACTGATGGGTGGTCCCATGATGGGAATACACCTAACAAACACCCAAGTACCGGTAATAAAAGGAACGAGCGGCGTGCTCGCCTTTACCGCGCAAGAAATAAGTTGCAATGCAGTTTCTCCTTGCATCCGTTGCGCTAATTGCCTTAGAGCGTGTCCCGTTGGTCTGCTACCGCTGGAAATGGCCGCCCACATTCGCGCTCACGATTTAAATGGGGCCATTCGTCTTGGATTGAAAGATTGCATTGCTTGCGGCTCTTGTGCCTATGTTTGCCCGGCGCACATTCCGCTAGTTCATTATTTTAGCTATGCCAAGGGAGAACTGGTAGCGCGAGAACGCATCAAACTCAAACAAGAAGCTACCCGCAAATTAGCTGAAGAGCGAATTGAACGTCAGGCCCGCTTGACACGGGAACGAGAAGCCGCCGCTGCTGCGCGTCAGACAGCCAAAGAAAAGCAAGCTAAAGCCCTAGCGGAGGCAATATGAATCCCCCTACCCATGCACCCCACATTCACTTACCGACCGATATCGGTCAGATAATGAATAACGTGATGCTGGCACTGATTCCAGCAACGTTATTGGGTTTCTGGCTTTATGGTTGGCCCGCAATTAACCTGTGGTTAGTTTGTGTGCTGGCTGCTTTGGCGACGGAAGCGTTAAGTCTTTATTTACGTGGCTTGACAGTTCGTCCCACTCTCCTAGATGGTTCAGCGATGTTGACTGCCTGGCTACTCGCTTTATCTCTCCCGCCTTGGGCACCTTGGTGGATTGCCGTGATAGGTGCTGTCTTTGCTTTGTTAGTGGGTAAGCATGTTTTTGGGGGATTAGGTCAAAACGTTTTTAATCCAGCGATGATCGCTCGAGTAGTCTTGTTGATTTCTTTTCCGGTCGAAATGACGACTTGGGTTGCCCCGGTTCCGCTGGGTAGTGAGCAGGCACCCCATTTTTTGGAAGGATTAGCCATTACTTTTACTGGCAGTGGGACATCATTTGATGCGCTAACGAGTGCTTCCTTACTGGGTCATGTCAAAACTGAATTCACTCGAGGAATCGATCTCCAAACCGCTCTCACCGGTTATTTTATTCCTCACGAAGCGATTTGGGGTTGGCATTCGGGCAGTTTGGGAGAAACTTCCGCGGTGTTACTGCTCTTAGGCGGCATCGTCTTGATAGTGAAACGCATTATTACTTGGCACATTCCAGCAGCCATGTTGATAGGTGTTTTGCTACCAGCCGTGCTGATGCACGCATTAAATCCATCACACTATTTAGGCTTAGTTCCTCATTTACTCCATGGTGGATTAATGTTAGGTGCCTTTTTCATTGCCACCGATCCAGTGACCTCACCTAACACCGCGATTGGTCAGTGGGTTTTTGGTTGTGGTTGTGGACTGCTAACCTATATCATCCGTACTTGGGGAAATTATCCGGAAGGTGTTGCCTTTGCTGTGCTGATTATGAATGCCACCACCCCGGTTATCGATCATTATTTCCGCCCCCGAATTTATGGTCGTAATCGCAAAGGTGAAGCGCTATTGCCATAATGGTTATTGGAAAAATTGCTATGAATCTTGCTAAACTCCGTGAGAAACTTTCCTATCAGACTCTTCTGCTTGGTAGCGTCACTTTGTTGACCAGTGGGATGTTGGCGTTAGCTAATCGCCTGACTCAGGAAGATATTCAAGCAGCTGAAATGCAGGATATTAAACACACCCTCGTTCAAGTTTTGCCCATTCAATACGACAATAATTTACTGCAAGATACGGTAGTCCTGCCTGGAATGGATGGTAACTTGCTTACGGTTTATCGGGCACGTCAGGGTGAACGAGTTGTCGCCGTGGTATTTCAAGTCAGTAAAGTCGGTTATGCGGGTCCAGTGGTATTAATGATGGGTGTTGCTCGAACGGGTGAAGTGCTGGGCGTGCGCGTGCTTAAACACAGTGAAACTCCAGGTCTGGGAGATAAAATTGAACTCGCTAAAAATAACTGGATTTTAAGCTTTAACGGTAAATCCTTAACTAACCCAGTAGCAGCACAGTGGCAAGTCAAAAAAGACGGTGGCGTATTTGATCAATTCACCGGTGCAACGATTACTCCACGGGCTGTGGTACAAGCGGTTAAACAAGGGTTGGAATTTTTCACGGCTCATCAGGCTGAGTTTTTATAACCATCGAGGTTAACTACCATGAATCAGAACTACTTACGCATTACTCGTGAAGGATTATGGGACAACAATGTTGTCTTTGTCCAAATACTGGCACTGTGTCCAACGATGGCCGTGACGAGTACCGCAACTCATGGATTGGGAATGGGATTGGCTACCATGGCAGTATTAACCATTTCCAATTTGCTGATTTCCGCTGTGCGTCATTGGGTGAGTTCAGAGGTACGTATTCCAGTCTATGTCGTCTTCATTGCAGCACTCGTTACTTTGATCGATATGAGTGTTAATGCTTGGGCACATGAATTATACAAAGTATTAGGATTATTCATCGCCTTAATTGTCGTCAATTGTGCCATTTTAGGTCGGGCTGAAGCCTTTGCTTCTAAAGTCGGAATGTTAGAAGCCATACTCGACGGTCTGATGATGGGATTCGGGTTTACTCTGGCTTTAGTGATTATCGGCGCGGTGAGAGAAATACTGGGGAGTGGTACTCTGTTTACTGAAGCGCATTTACTACTGGGAGAAATGTTCGCTTTTTTAGAGATAACCTTGATTCCCGAATATAAAGGTTTTTTACTGATGCTCTTACCACCAGGCGGGTTTTTAACTTTAGGATTCCTGCTGGCTGGAAAGCGCGTATTAGAAACCCGCTTATCAACAACCAGTACGGTACTACAACCCATTAGTGTCTAAACTACGGAGAAACTTATGCAAGTGGGTGTTGCTTATTCCGAACCAGTACAACAAATTTGGCTACGGATCGAAGTACCCGAAAATTGTACTGTCCAAAATGCCATTGAACGTTCTGGTATTCTAGAAACTTTTCCGAATATTGACCTATCGATACAACAAGTGGGAATCTTTGGCAAGCTCACTAAGCCGAATGCGACGCTACGACCAGGTGACCGAGTAGAAATTTACCGAGAAATTATCGCCGATCCCAAAACAGTTCCGCGGCGCCGGATCAGTGAAGATAGCGAGGAAGAATAGTAAAAAACTGTTTAAAACTTTCCTTTGGTTTTATTATTCCTTTAATGAATTGATATAAAGGAATACCCGGATGTCTATTTACATACCTGAGCGAGTGTAGCCTTACTGCTATCAACTTAAATTGGAGGAAGGTACAGTGAACAAAGTGGCTCTTGCCTGCGGGACATTTATTGCTATAACTAAAAATAAAAGAAAAAAGTTTTTCCTCATTGGAATTTACTCCTATGTAAAAAATCTTAAAATCAATAAAATATTATTTTTCCTTGAGCAAGTGTATAATTTTAAAGATAAGTCGAAAAATTGAATAATCTCACTAAAATTCATAATCTATCTACCCTTTACCGTTAGCTCGTTACCAAGTTCCACTTGGTAATGCCGATCTGCCAAGCTCGGCTTGGCGTTACTTGTCAAGCGTGAGCTTGACGGGCACGCATTCCCAAGCCGAGCTTGGGAACGAGCCAAATGAAAAAATTACGGATTAGTAATGATGATGTCTAAGTAGGTAGTGTCACAAAGATTATCATTATTCTTAGGTGACACAATGAAATACAGATAAGTACCTATTGAAACAGGAATGTTCTGTTGTAAAATTGTCGCACCGTTATTGCCATTAGCTAATGTCCCTGACATTAAAGTGGAGTTTCCCTTGTCAACAAACCAGTTAATTCCATTCCCACAGGCGGAATCTACATCAGCTATTCTACCCATGATATTAATATTACCATTGATGGGACTTTTCCAACGAATAATACTGGAAAGAGTTGTGTCAGGATGTAGCGTAGGAATGCCTTGAATGTGAGTAAAATTACTTGTTCCATTAGACGCATTATAGGTTTGTGTGGCTACGCCGACTAATAACGCATATTGAGAGGGGTTTGTCCACACCGCAAATGGATTACTCGGACCCGGATTACTCGGACCCGGATAAGTTGGGAAATAATTAGGCATCATTAGGTAGTTAAGTGAATTATGGCTTGTACCCACTGCATCATACATCGCTGTCCACACGCATCCTATACCAAAAGAACTAGGTAAAAGATTAGTTGGAGAACAAGGATTGGTGGACATAGTCGCAATTATCATATCGCTGGATAAATTCCACGAATTCGCGGCAGCCGCTTCTACGCTTGCACTACTTGCTACTGCCAACATCATTATTGCACTGCTTAAAATTTTACGCATCGTTCCTTCCTCGTTTGTAGTTTATTACTCGACTCTCAAGTTTTTTAGTTTGACCAAGAATAAAGACTATGGTATTCATATAATGGGAATGATTACCTCTTTTACAACCCATTCGCTTGTTTTACCCTATAACACAACTCTTTTCCACTTTTATTAGGACACTTTGATTCATCAAGTATATAATTTTATAAATGAGTCGAAAACTTGAATTTAGCTCGTTACCAAGTTCCACTTGGTAATGCCGATCTGCCAAGCTCGGCTTGGTGTTACTTGTCAAGCGTGAGCTTGACGGGCACGCATTCCCAAGCCGAGCTTGGGAACGAGCCAAATTCAGATCGACCCACAGAAGATTTTATGCAGGAACATGTTGATCTTCCACCACAAACGCGAGAAAATCGGTGCCATCATACGCATTCCCACGCTGGAGCGTGGGAACGATGAAACGATGAATGGTGCGTTACGTTTCGCTTATGTATCTTACCTAGCTCGGTTATTTCGTAGTAACAAGCACATCCTCTATGCAGGAATTTTTGAGTACCTCATTATACTGGCTACACAACTTGGTAGCTTTTGGTAAATCAACATTTTGTTCGACATCATTACTACTTACAACAACAGCATCAACAAAGTCACAATGAACTGAGCATTTACCATAATCATCAACTTCTTCTAATACACAATAATAAACTCCAGAATCAAGGTGTTGAGCGGAAGAATATGAGTATGTATTTCCTATAAACGGAATAAGTGCTTTGGTTGGAATTGGTGCACTAGAGTTAATTTTTACAACTTCATCAAATTCATCATTTTTTATTTTAGCGCAATAGAGATTTGCACCGCTACTCTCTTTCTCTGTTTTGGTTTCCCATTCTAAAAGAATACCGTTTGAAGTACGAGTAGCAGAGAAAGAAGCTAGTTGTATCAATAGTTCATTGTTCTCAGAATCGCGACAACTACCCTTATTATCACATGAACCTTTATGCTGACAACTATGATCCCCTTTGCATTCTCCATCTGGACAAGTTACGTAGCTCCTGCAACTTTTCCCATCATTCTTCCCACCATAGCATTTTCCAACACAATCTTTATTTTCGAGGCAATTTTTTGCACCATCAATGCCATCTGCATCACAAGTACCAGGACAATTTTTGTCACTTTTACAATTTAGCCTATCTCTAGAACCACCTATACAAGCGTTAGGGCATTGTGATGTTCCAGTACATGGGTCACCGTGTTTAGCTCCCCCGTTACAGTTACCTTCTTTAGCTACTACAAAAGTAGATAAACCAATCACTAAAGATAAAACCATTAATAAAAATAAACTTACTTTAGCACAATTCATAATCTAATTTCTATTTTAAACGTTAACCTTAGCTTTTTCCCTCATAAAGTGAAACCTCAAGCTAGATATTTCCAAGCTCAGTTTGATAACAAGATATAAACTTAATATCCATATTTTGTGCTAACATATTATAATTCCTAATTATGTAGATTTATAAAACAAAAATTTCCGGCTTTTGTTTAGATACTTCGATCAATCCAGTGTATAATTCAATAATTGAATCAAAGAATCAGGTGTCACTATCATAAAAATTCATAAATCTATCTACCCTTCACCGTTTGGTATTTCACCCAATTTACAGTGTATTTATGAAACTCCATGAGAGGATTAAACTGATGCGAACAGTTAAAGGGTGGTCTCAGGAAGAGGCTGCTGAGAAGTTGCACATGTCCTTAAATGCTTATGGTTGTATTGAACGGGGGGAAACACGCCCTAATTTGAATCGATTGGAGCAAATTGCAAAAATTTTTGGCGTAGAGTTAGGAGAATTGGTGAGCGAGAAAAGTATTCTTAATGTTGGGATGGACTTTAACAATTGGTACAACAATTCTCCGTCTGAACAGTTAATTGAATTACAACATGAATTGGAAAAATCCCGCCTACTACTCGAACAAAAAGATAAAGAAATTGAATACCTAAAACAACAAAATGCTGATTTGAGAGCAATGGTTAATTTATTAAAACCGGAGGGAAAATTACCATGAGTATTGCGACACTTTTACCGGATGGCAAAATCGAACTTCCCGAAGAAATACGCTATTTTTTACATCTCCAGGTGGGCAGTCAGTTAAGTTTTACGATTGCTCAAAATCAAGTGATTGTTCAAACAGTCTGTTCCACTGCGCACCCTGCTCAACTGCTGGCACGTAGCTACAAACCACAACGTCATAACTTGGTTGATGAATTCATTGCTGAGCGGCGTGAAGAAGAAGCTTTTAAAAATTATGATGATATCATGAATGAATTGCGTCAAATCATTAGCCAACCAGCTAAACGCCAATTGCTTCCTCCTCGTTTAAACACGGAAACTTTTTGCTTTAATAGAGCAGAAGTTCATGAACAATGAAGTTATATTTTTTTAACTGTTTGACGATAAGTATGTTTTTAGCTTATACCCTTCACTGATTTTTAAAAGTATTTCGTCCATCAACTCTATTACCAGCAAAGAAAATTTATCAATATGAGTTTGATCGATAGGTATTTTCATGTCTCCATGACTGATTCTATTCCTAAAGTTTAAGAAATCATCAAGTCTTTTTTTAAACCGATCATTATCTAATGTTTGTAGGTTTAATCTCGATAAGATAGTATTGAGCACTTTCAAATTAATATTTGACTCAGTTGGCAACTCAATAGGCAACATAACTGGTTTTTTTAGTGCTTGTAATAGATCAGAGATGAGTGGTTCACGTTTGTTAAAATCTGTGGAAAGGTTTTTCAAGTATTTGGTATCAACAAAATGGGCTAATATTCGGGAAGAGATTTGGTCGGTAGTTAATTGTAAAGAATTGATTTCTTCAATATAAGTCCTCAAAGCATCTTTTACATATCCTTCCCACAAGGAATAAAATGCGGGAATAGTGTATCTTCGTAAAATTTGTTTTTGTTGTTCTGAAAGAGTAGTACGTAATACAACAATCTTGATAATAGATATTTCATCGATCCGCCATTTGATATCCTCAAGGATTTTTTCCTCTAAAGCAATCATTGGGTACCAAAAATATTTCTTATAAACTCAATACGTTGAGCAACTCGTTGCCGACTATTCACTAATTTTTTAGAGCGTTCATCTCGTTTCGCTATTTCTAATTTGTTCTTGATTTTATCAGCAGACATTTTCTCATAATTATCTATATTTAAAGCAATACCGACCATGACAATATCGTAACTACTTGGCGAGAAAGGTCCCCTAGCTATCTCTTTTCCTCCTCTAAACACATCTCGTCCTAAAGGCACAAGCAAATCGATTATTCTAGTGAACAAACTTTCTAATTCATAATCGAAACTGTCGTTTTCAGTAATCATCTTCATATAGCTACTCATATAGGAAGAAATATTTTCTTTGATTTTTTCATCACTGCCTTCTACATTTTTAGCTGCATCATAAAGAGCAAAAAAGCGTAATACTAATTCCTCAAGATAGAGTTGTTCTTGTTGTCCTTCAGTCGGCTCGATCAATTCTATAAACTTTTCTTGATTAGCTAGTTTCCTTAAAAGGTCATTAAATTTATTAGACTTCGGTCTGAAAATGCAGTTTCTTAACTCCTGGTCGGATAATGGCGTACCGAGCGTATTTAGTCTAGTGAAAAGTTCATACCTCATATCAACACCGCTACTCCATTTGATAATCTCAATTCTGCAAACTGCCCGTCGAATATTCAGTTGATACTTTAGAGCTAAATCAGTAAATCTATAGTCTCTCCATTGTTTTACTAACCCCCCTTCTCCTAAAGCCCAATTATTTTTATCAGGTAAACTTCTCAGCACACCAAAGAAAGACAGCACAGTAGAAACCCTTTGTAGACCATCTATAAGTTCCCACTTTCCAGCCTCTGTTCCTTCCTTAATTTCAGCTACAAATAGAGGCGGGACCGGAATACCTAACACCAGGGATTCTATAAATTTTGTTTGCTGATCATCACCCCATCGAAATAATCGCTGAAAGTTAGGATCAATAATAAGTTCTTCTCGTTCATACATACTCACAATTTCACCAAATGACATGTCTAATCTATCTGTAGATAAGTTATTCCTAGCTTTCGCTATTTCATTGTCTAACTCAATAATATTATTTAATAAATCCACCATAATATGACCTAATAGTTAATTGTTAGAAAAGAAACGAATCATTCTAATACAAACCCTACTGTTGGGCTAATAAATAAAGCATAACTCTAAAAATGTATAACCAAAGTTAATCAATCGCCATCAAATATTACGCATTTTAATGTTAAGCGTTTGAATTCGATAAGCAATTTGCCGTGGAGTCATATCGAGTAGTCGTGCGGCTTTAGCTTGTACCCAGCCGGCTTGTTCTAAGGCGGCGATAACCCGTTCGCGTTCATCGAGTTTGGGATCCTGTAAATCCACTTTGGCTGGCGGATTACGGGGTAGCGGAATTTCTTCTTTAAGACCGGCTAGGTTGATAACCGCCCGATCGAGCCGTTCTCCTTCACCTAGAATCGCCGCTCGTTCTAAACAATTTTCTAATTCGCGCACATTACCTGGCCAACTATGCTGCATTAGTAACCGAATCGCACTATCAGTGAGTTCTAAATGACGGCCTTGTTTTTTGGCAACTTTATCTAGCAGAAATTGCGCTAATTCGGGAATATCTTCGGGACGTTCACGTAATGCGGGTAGTGAAATTGGCATCACATTGAGGCGATAATACAAATCTTCTCGAAACTCGCCTTGTTCTACCCTACTTTCTAAATCAACATGGGTTGCCGTAATAATGCGGACATCCACTTTTAATGTGCGGCTACCACCCACCCTTTCAAATTCACCTTCTTGAAGTACCCGTAACAATTTGGCTTGGAAGGTTGGTGAGATATCACCAATTTCATCTAAAAATAAGGTGCCTTTATTCGCGCGTTCAAAGCGGCCTTTATGTTGATTGATGGCGCCACTAAACGCGCCTTTTTCGTGCCCAAATAGTTCTGATTCTAATAGACTTTCTGGGATCGCTGCACAATTAACTTTAATAAATTCATTATGATGACGTGGAGAGTTATAGTGGATTGCATTGGCAATGAGTTCTTTACCAGTACCTGATTCACCTCGAATTAACACCGTGGTATTCCATTTAGCGACTTGTCGTACCAATTCAAATACCCTTTGCATGGCTGAGGTATGACCAATAATGTTATCAAAACCATAATTTCCGCGCACGGCACGACGGAGACGATCGCGTTCATCAGTGAGATCACGCCGCTCACGTTCAATTTCTTTAGCTAAACGCACGCTTTGCGCAATCAGTTGGGCTACCATTTCCATGAAACGAATGCGTTCAGTAAGCAATCCATCGTTGGTATTCGGTTGTGCTATCAACACGCCAATCGGTTTATCTTCCTCAATCACATGAATCGGAACACCAATGAAAGGCAATTGCGGATCGTAAAGTCCTAAACGGTCGAGAAAACGGGGTTCGTCGGCAATTCGCTCGATGACGAGTGACTGACCTTCTTGTAGAATTTTACCAATAATGCCTTCGCCAGGACGATAACGAACGGTTAGCGGAATCGATTTATTACCGGCATAGATAGCACTAATTGAAAAGGTGCCGGCTTCGTCACGTAAAGTTACCATACCATGCTGCATACAAGTATGATCATGTAAAACCTGTAATACTCCTTGTAGTGTTTCCTGCAAATTCAGGGAATGATTTAAGATTTGTCCCACGCGAAACAGTGCGGCTAATTGAGTTTCAATGAGCAGGGAACGATTGGTAACAGTCATAACTTCAATGATTAAGGTAACTAATTGTCTCGATAATGAGCCAGGGGAAAGTGTAAAATGAAACGACTACCAGAGGTATAATCCGGATCAATGTAGATCGTCCCGGCGTGTAAATTAACGACTTCTTGAACCGTGGTCAGTCCCATCCCGGTGCGTTTTTCGGCCTGTTTAGTTGTAAAGAAAGGTTCAAACACTTTAAGACGTAATTCCTCAGCAATTCCAGAGCCGGTATCTTCTAGGGTAACGGTAATTATTTCGGCATCACTGCGGGTTAAAATGTGTAATTCGCGCTGTTGCCGATTATTCTTCATCGCCGCAATGGCATTATCAATCAGTTGTTTAAACATGTTCCGTAAGCGTTTAGCATGTCCTAATAGTGAAGGTAATACCAAGGCGGGTCGCCAATCAATCACAATGCCTTCCGCCAAAAAACGGTAGGTAAAAATAGTCAGTACTTCATGAATGAGTTCATTTAAATTTACTGGCGTTGCCATTTCTTTTTGACTCTCTGGAAAAGACATGCCTTGACGTAAATGGTTAAGCGCTTCATGACTGTTTGCTAGAGTTTCTTGTAAGACCAAACATAAGGAATCTTCAGTACCACTCATTTCTGCGCGCCGCTGGAGTCGATTCAGTGCGGCTCCCATGAGATTCATCGGTGCTTCTAATTGGTGAATAGCACCAGCCAGAGTTTCACGTAGACCTTCCGTGAGTTCTTCTTCAGCTAACAAAGCACGTAACGCATTGAGACGGATTTCTTCCTGCTGACGTTTGAGTAAAGTGACATCATTAGCAACCAGTAATAAATAATAAGGTTTATCCATCGTATCCGTTTCTCGAAACCAAGTTCCCGAACAAATAAACCAGCGTGGGTAATGATAACCACCCGGATCGATACGGATTTCTTGATCGCTAAAATAGCCCTGCTGTTGGCGCAAATGCAGCCACTGTTCTCCCCAATTTTCTTTAATAACCGCTAAAAATAGGGTAGCTGGTTCATGACATTCAAACTCAGTCGTCAGTCTTTGATATTTTTGGTTACCTAAAATCACTTGACCGGCATCATCAAGTAGAACGATTACCACGGGCGTCGCATCAATGACTGATTCAAGCAAAGCTTTACCTAGCGTTGTCATTAAGTAAGTAGATGCACCAGCCGCTGGTTCGGTTAAGAAGATTTTTATGGCTTCTAAGGTATTATAACAAGGCTGGTTATTCATCTGGGGTTTATCTCCAGTAGAGGAATAGCTAATAGATGAGAGTGACCAATCGTTTAGTTAGATCGTTTTCTTACAGGGGTGCATTAACAACTTTCCCTGTTCGGCTCTGATTATTTCATCGTCGGTTATCTGAAAATTTTGTAATGAAGTGGTATGAAACCGAGTAAAGTAGTCTTGTAAGCTGGATTCAATCCCGGTATAAAAATGGGGTCGTACCACATGGGTACCTCCGGCTATGGTTTTAACGATTTTACCTTCTCTAACGACGAGTTCACCGTTTTTAAACACGTAGTCGGGTACAGCAAACATGTTTTCTTTATTATCTTGATGAGTGTAAACGGTAATATCCGCTATGGCACCTTTGCCTAAGTGTCCTCGGTCGTGTAGTCCCAAAATACGCGCAACCCCAGCACGAGTTAACACAGCAATATCATACAGAGAATATTCTCGATGAATACTCCTTAAAATACTCGTGGTGGCTACCTCCGGGTGAAGGTTAGCTAACATGTCATTGCGAAAACTTCTATCCATCAACAAGCGAATCAAATGTGGATAACTGGTAAAATCGGCACCATTCGGATGATCAGTGGTTAAAAAGACGCGCCATGGATCATTAATTAATAAAAACAGTTCCAAACCAATAGTCCATTGTAACGCATTGACAAAATTTTTATCTCGGTATTGGAAGGGAACTGCAGTACATCCCCCTTCACACTCAATATCCATTCCAATCCATTTACTGGGTTCAGGATGATGATAGTAGCTCTCCGGATTAAGACTCGCTTCCGAAGAGATAATCACCGTTTGCCCAAACATAATTTGTCCAATATCAACCGTGATATTGATATGTCGATTAATCGCTTCTGCTAAGCGAGCGGCACCGGAAGAAAATCGACGTTTTCCCTCAGTACCATAACTGTGAAATTGGATATGAGTTAAATGAATCGGTAGTCCTTCTATTCCATTAATGGTATCCAAGGTCGTTTTGACATTCCCAGGAACACCAAAATTGCAACCATGAACATGGAGTGGATGAGGAATGCCCAATTGATGTACTGCTAGCGCCAAAGTATGTAAAATTTGGCGAGGGGTGACACCATAGTATTTATGCGGTTCATCTAAATCCAATTGACGTTGGTTAAATTTAAAGGCATTAATTCCACCAGGATTAACGACCTTGATACCCATACACTGGGTTGCTTGTAACATCCACCCCACATAGTCATTGATAGTGGGTTGCGGAGCACCTTTTGCTAGTAATCGTAGCAAAAAATCATCATTACCCAGGACAACATATCCCCCTTTATCAATAATAGGAATATCTTGCATTTCTAAATGAGCTTGTCGAGCCTGTATAGGCAAAATGGCTGGTTCAATCGCAGCGGTATAACCCATTTTAGCATACAAGTAACCAATATCTCGGGGCAAAAAAAGATTCCCGTTTCTTTTTAAAGTCGGTGGATTGGGATCGGTGTCAATAACATAACCTTCTGGAAACATCAGCCGTGCGACATTAATTTGTCCACCACTAATATGGCTATGTAAATCTATCGCTCCAGCCATCACGACTTTCCCGGTTAAATCATAAACTTTATCTATCTTAGTATTGGCGTCGGGTTGGGCAACAATCCGTTCATCTTGGATAAAGATATCTTCAATGACACCATTTTTACAATAGATGGGATCGTAAACAGTGCCATGAATTAATTTGATCAGCATAAATTCATTATTCCCAATTCATTTAGATATCAAACACTTTTTAACAGGAGTGGCTGGAAATATTTCTTTAAGTTGATATCATTCCTGAACGGCTCAAAGATATTTTGCTTCTAGATAAAACAAAACATAAGCCAACTTAGTTTTAGCGAGTTGCCAGGCCAGAAAAATACCTATAAAATTGGCGACAACATCTTGCCAATCAGCAGAACGAATTCCACCTAACCCTTGTAAAATTTCCAATAAAATACCTAATAATAAAAAACTAATCATATAAAGTCGGCGGTGGTAATCGGTGTGATAAATTTGGCTGAACCAACCCATTAGCACAAAATAGGCTATGAAGTGTGCTAGTTTATCTCCATATAGTGCTAGTTTATCTCCATAAGGTAGGTAAAAAAACAATAGAAATACCGATTTCTCCGGGTGTGGCGATGGGATAAGTGAAAGTATAATCACCATGATAATCCAAAGCCAACCTAAGCTGAGCCATAATTTTATTAAGCGTAAAGGGGGTGATAAATTTGCCATTAAACCACCAAAATAAATAAAGCAATCCCCAATCCGAGTCGATAAAACACAAAAGGGAACATCCCAATACGGTCAAGTAGGTTAATAAAGAGGCGAATACACCAGTAAGCACTGAATGCCGAAACAGTTGCGCCAAGCAATAAATCTGACCAAGCAACTGAGTGGTTTGCTTGCATTACTAATGATAGGGTTTCATCAGCACCAGCTAAAATAATAGCAGGAATTGACAGTAAAAAAGAAAATCGCGCCGCGGCTTTACGGGTTAAACCGAGTAGTAGAGCCGCTGTCATAGTAACACCAGAACGTGAAGTACCTGGAATCAAAGCTAATGCCTGCACTAATCCAATTAAAATAATCTGTTGCCAAGTT
Source organism: Thioploca ingrica (assembly GCA_000828835.1). Lineage (GTDB taxonomy): Bacteria > Pseudomonadota > Gammaproteobacteria > Beggiatoales > Beggiatoaceae > Thioploca > Thioploca ingrica. The sequence continues at coordinate 3,085,686 of AP014633.1, read as the reverse complement.
AAGCTGTATTCATTTCGTTCGCGCGTACCAATCCATTCAGCTAAACCCAGTAATAAACCAAAGATAATGGTGGTACTGGCAATAATCAGCGGTGATCTTAATAAAACATCTACACCCGTGTTAGTTATAGCTAACCCAACTAAACTGACTGGAATAGTGGCGATACCAATACCCCAAACTAAACGACTTTCTGAATTAATTTTCTTATCTTTAAATGAACTAAGCCAATTACTCAAAAGATAACTTAATTGTGGCTTAAAATAAATTAATACGGCGATAAGGGAACCAATATGTAATGAAACATCAAATGCTATTCCCTGATCTTCCCAACCCAATAACCGAGGAATAAGGATCAAATGTGCAGAACTTGAAATAGGTAAAAACTCAGTGAGTCCTTGTATGACAGCAAGAACAACAATATGTAGAATATCCAAAGCTTAATTATTTCTCCGTTAAAAATGCCAAAGTATATTTATTTTACACTGTTTAAGTTTATTTATGATAGTTGTCGTCCGAATAGACCGAGTTAACAACTTTTTTTAATAGTTTGATTTTGAATCATTAAAACTTTAAAATGCGATTGGGTTAGTCTTTGGTTTATGATGATATCAGCACTATTCAAGAATAAATTATCACTGATCTAAAAAGAATTCTTTTTATAGCTATCTGTTTAATAAGAATAAGCTGGTTAAAAAAAATTGTTTTTAGTTTTAAGTTGATAGCATCAATTTTAGACTGCTATAATGACAACATGTTAGCATTTTTGCGTTTATAGTCTGGTTGATGATAGTTTCTTTGATATCAATGAGCTTGGTTGGGCACAAAATAAGAATTATTGGGCAAATTCAAAAAAATATTATTAATATAGATGGTTAATGCCAGATAAATGGTTAATGCTAGTGATTAGCAATCAATTTTTAATTGATCCACTCATGTTACGCATGGCTGGTATGCCCTCCGTTGTCAACAGGGGGGAACGGAAGAAACACGGTCTAGTGCGTAATCGAAGTTATCCAGTTCCAAACTGATTTGTAATACCATGGATAGTCAAAAAATAGCAGAATCAAACTCAATCCTGGATGATAAAAGAAATTTGCTATTTGTTGCTTTAGCCAGTTTCTTTGTAGCCAATGCGCTGCTAGCTGAATTTATCGGCATAAAAATTTTTTCTATAGAAGATACTTTCGGAATAAAATTACCAAAAATAAAATTATTTGATCAGGAATTTCCGATTACCATGAGTGCGGGTGCTATTGTTTGGCCACTTGTATTTATAATGACAGATACCATTAATGAATATTTTGGCCGCAGAGGAGTAAAACTGCTGTCATATATAACCGTTGTGTTAATTGGTTATGTATCATTGAGTATTTTTGCTACGATTAACTTAGCTCCCCCCGAATTTTGGGTGGTTCGCGAACTCAGGGATGGCACGGTTATCAATATGGATACCGCTTTTAATGCCGTTTTAGGTCAAGGATTATGGATTACTATTGGTTCTTTAATCGCTTTTCTCGTGGGGCAATTAATCGATATTTGGTTATTTTTTGTCATTAAAAAAGCAACTGGAGAAAAATATTTATGGTTAAGAGCAACGGGTTCTACTTTTATTTCCCAAATTTTCGATAGCTTTATCGTGTTGTTTGTTTCCTTTCGTCTCAATCCGGATACTCGATGGGATATCACGCTCATTATCAGTATTTTTTTAGTAAAATATATTTATAAAATGGTAATAGCAGTGCTATTAACACCTTTTATTTATCTCATGCACAATATGATTGATCGGTATTTAGGTGAATCGCTAGCTACTGAACTGAAAAATCAAGCCATGAAATCGGAATAAATTAAGAAATAGATTGAGTAACTAAAGCTGATAAGAATAAAAATGGGCTATAGTACTTATGAGTTGTGTTTAGTTTTTTTACAAAGTTCTAAAAAGTATTTTTCAAACGTAAACGATTTCTCTAAGTTGAGATTAAATAGTAAGTCAAAGCGTCTTAATGGTTAAAATCACTTAGTGTTAAGATTTTTTATCTAACTGACTATTATAACAATTTACCTGAAAAAGGTGCACTGATTTCAATCAACTTACCACTACAATCGAGCTTACCCCAAAAACATCCCTTTAAGGTCTGAGAGAAAGAAGAGTATTCTTCAACCAGTAATTTTGAGTCCGGTTGATAAGAAGTGTTTTTACAAATATTATCACTATATGGTGAATAGGAAAGTGACAACCTAAAATTATCACCGTTCAATATACCCGGTTTTAGATCTTTTATATTAAGGTCAGTTAACTCGAAAAACCCGGCTTCTGAAGTATTCAATTCAATAATAAGTTTTTCATTCTGAATTCTCAAGCCAGGATTGGGAAAGCCATGAAAAGGATTAGGAACCGTTACGGTAAGCGATTTGCCATCTAGCTTAAAGGTGGTGGTGGTTGGACACTGAGAAAGGGTATTCACTTGAGAATCGCTTGAAATTGGAAGTGATGGAGAAACACCTTGGTCAACAACAGCACAAGCCACTATTAATAATGATATTACCAACAAGAGGGAGGATTGCTTATTATTCATGGTTTCTGATATCAGTTCTATATTATGTTAAAATAAAGATTGATCCTGACTTATTATATTATAAATAAGTTGTTTTCTATAATAGTTTCCGTAAATTGTAATTTAAGCTAATCTAAGATTAGGAAATTTACCGGCTAACCGTATTAATAAAATAGGTTATTTTCTCTTCTTTCAAAAAAATAGCTGTCGTTATCATGTATGGAGAAAGCCATGAAAAATTTTTCATTTTTCTTAGGCATGGCTATATTGGAATTCAGTCCATTATTGTTGGCTGCATCACCTTACCAAGAAAGTGATGGTTGGCATGGTATTTTAGGTTTAGGTACCCTTCTTTATACTCAACCATACAAGGAAATGGGTTATAAAATTTTCCCATTACCTCATCTGGTTATGAGGCAAAATTGTTTTTTTATCGAGCGACGGATTAAAAATGGGGTATCGAGCAGTTGAAGGAAACAGTGGTCATTTTGATTGGGTTATTACACCCTGTTTAAGCCATTTTGATCCGAAAGATAACCATTATTTTCAAGGAATGGAAAAACGTAATCTGTCTTTAGATGGTGGAATTAATACCCAATTGAGACAAGGTATGATGGAATTTAACTTAGCAGTCGCTACTGATTTACTGGATAAAAGTAATGGAGAGGAAATTAGCATTTCCCTGGGTAACACTTATATCTTAGCGAATTGGATGAGTACGTTAACCCCCTCATTGGGGATAAAATGGCAAAGTGCAGATTTAGTCAATTACTATTATGGTATAAAACCAAACGAAGCCAGAGCTAATCGTCCTATTTATATTGGCAAATCAAGCCTAAATTACTATGCCACTGTACAGCCGATTTGCTTACCAAACGTGCTACTTTATTTGCTATGCTTGAGTATGAACACTTGGGCGAAGAGATTTCTGCTAGCCCTTTACTTGAGGAGGAAAAAATTATAAGTGTTTTTTTGGGTTATGGTTGGCAATTTTGAAAACTAGCGATTTCTACTAACAAACTAATAGTTATTGCTATCTGAGGCAGCTAAATTAGTGACAATCAAATATCGATTTGGCCAGAGGTGGAGTTGAACCACCGACACGAGGATTTTCAGTCCACTGCTCTACCACCTGAGCTATCTGGCCTAATTAATTAAGCGGGCATTATAATATTTACCTGAAACAGAGTCAATTTTCTTTTTCTGCTTGCAGCAATTCTCATGCTTTCCCCGGTGGCTATCCTGGTACTTTTAAATTAAGATGATGTTTTAGTTGCATTGGGATGAAAGAATCATTATAACTAACCCTTCTCGTTAGGATTTATTTTTTATTTTTTTGAGGATTATTTGATGAAGATAGTATTAACCATTTCTCTTGTTCTAGCCGCTGCGTTAACTAACTATGCTTTAGCTGATAATGAAACCTGTAGCCAACAAGGTATTTTGACAGCAAAAGATTGTCCTGGAGATGGATTAGAACGGGAGGAACTTCGGTTGTATGAAATGGTAAATCAGTATCGGTTACAAAATGGCCTATATCCCCTTTCCCTTTCGCCTTCACTTACCCGCGTTGCTAACCGCCATGCGAGGGATTTAGCAGAAAATATCGGTTACTTAACACCGAGTTGGAGTGACTGTCGGTATAATGATAACGATCCAAGTACTTGGAACTGTATGTGGCAAGCGCCTCAGCGACTGAATACGGCTTATACCACTCCAGGTCATGAGATTGCCGCTGTCAACGGCTACAAAATTTTTGCGATAACTGCATTGCAACAATGGCAACAGAATAGCGCCTATAATGCGGTCATACTGAATCAATATCAATGGATAATGCCTTGGCAAGCCATGGGGGTTGGTATTTATCAGCGATATGCAGTGTTGTGGCTAGGCAGAACGCCGGATCCACAAGCTGCAACTCAATTGCCTTTACTCGGTTCAGCACAAGCACTTGATATCAATAACCAATTTGTCGAAACTAGCACCACTTTTAACGGTGGCGTTGCGATTGGAACCGGCGCTTTTGAAAATAGAGTAGCGGTGAATCGAGCGGATACTTTAGCAGCAGAGGGTATTATTGCGGTTGACCCCAAGCATGTGGGTGAGAAAGCGGATATTGTCGTTTATGTGCGGGTGAAATTACCTGAGGTTGGGGACGCTAAACTTTATATGTTAACAGCAGAAGGTAAACCTCAACCTTGGGATAACGAAGTTACTCATTTATTACCATTTCAGCAGAATGTTACTTTGAAACCAATTCAGTCGCTTAAGTTATATACAGGTCAACTTGACTTATCTGCTATAGTACAAGTTTATTTTGGCTATCGGTTATCACCGAATACGAAGCAAATGCTGTTAGTTGTCAATAATCAACCCATTGATCTACAAATTAAATAATTTAAAAAATCAATATTGACTCCTGCTAAAATTTTTTCAAGCGGTGTGGTGATTTTTATTGACCTATTTTAACACGCTAAATATAGTGATAAACTGTTGAGTTAAAATTGGTTGGAACGATACGTTATAAAATGGTTAAAAAAAAGTAACTGACCTCGGGTTTAATTTATTTTTAGGAGCAAATATTTATAATGAACGCAAAAGTATCTTTTTTACTCATAGTAAGCATGATTACTACCACTTTTTTAAGTAGTTGCGGCACTAGTAATACCGTTAAAGGAGGTGCTTTAGGTGCGGTACTGGGTGGTGGGTTAGGTGCGGCTATAGGAGATAAACCTGGCAAAGAAAAAGAAGGTGCCATTATTGGAACGGTGGTTGGTGGTGCATTAGGTGCTTATATTGGTAGCCGTATGGATCACCAAGCACAAGAATTAAAAGAAGTGCCAGGCATAAAAGATGTCAGTTACGATCAAACCAGTAAAAAAATCGACGCTAACATGGAAGTCTTATTTGATTTTGACAAAGCTGACGTTAAACCGACTGAACAAATCAAACTGGACCAGTTAGCCGAAGTTTTTACGAGTTATCCCGAAAATGTGGTGGTGATTGAAGGTCACACGGATAGTGACGGTACTGACGAATACAATCAAAAACTATCTGAGCGCCGCGCCGCAGCGATTGAAAGTTATCTCCGTAGTAAACGTTTAGACATTGCCAGTCTTAGTTCAGTAGGTTATGGTGAAACCAAACCGGTAGCGCCTAACGATACCAAGGAAAATAAAGCCAAAAATCGGCGGGTAGAAATTAAAATTTCTGCTGATGAGAATCGAGCACGTCAAATGTACGAATCTCAACAAATACGTCAATAAAGTACTTTTTTATTGAGGTGTGAGATACTAAAAAATCCACACCTCAATTGATTTATCCTTGACGGCCGTGTAACGTAGGTTGGGTAGAGCGCAGCGAAACCCAACTAATCTATTAATATTCTTCAATTGATTTCCCAACCGGCTAGCTTCTCGGTAAAATTCTCGCCGGCACACCCACCGCAATCGAGTTCGAGGGAACATCATGGATTACCACCGCATTAGCACCGATGGCGACATCATCCCCAACCCGAATGGGTCCCAATATTTTAGCACCGGTACCAATATCTACTCGATTGCCAATAGTTGGAGAACCACGAATATCAGTGTGTCTCAATCCTACCGTTACGCCGTTGCGAATAATGACATCATCACCAAATACCGCATCACCACTCACAATAATATCCCCAAAATGTTCAATGGTAAAACGTCGACCGATTTTAGTTTCACAAGGTAATTCAACCCCGGTAATGATTTGAATAAATAGAAATAACCCCTTATATAAAAAAGAAAAGGGGAGACGAATCCACCTGGTTTTAATCGTATAACGCCACTGACCAAAGCGGTATACCAACATAACCCAAAACCCTTGTCGCTTAATATCGCGTTGATAAGTTTGCCAATCTTCTCGAATATTATCGAACATGATGCGGTATCCTCTGTTCTATAAATGATTAACTCACGTTATACACCAAACGATGCCAAAAAAAGGTAGAGTAGCCGTGTGTAACCTGATTAAGATAACGTAAATTCGACGAAGAATAATATTTAAAATAATTCGTTGCAATAATAACATTCGACTGGTTATTCCCACGCCAGAATGCCGTTAAGTTAAGACAGTTTTTGTCATTTCCACGAAAGCAAGTCAATAGCATTAAGTTAAGCCGATTTCTCCCCCGCCTAACTCAAAAGGAGATCGGGGGGATTAGTTGATGAGAAAAACTTGGTAGTGTCATACATGTAATGTTATTTGCTGATTATAATCATTTCTCGTTCCCACGCTGGAACGAGGGAACGCTGGTGTGGGAACGAGAAAACATACCCTACGATCACGATTCCTATTCGGTCACAGTAAATCGTCGCGTTTCACTGAAATTGCCCTGAGCATCTCTAACGTGCCAAGAAATAACCCGACCCTTTGCTTGTTTAGCAAAAGCTTGCCACTCCTCGACTGTAGGCTTCAAAATCGTACCCCTCGTAGAAATTTCATGAACCGCTGGTTCATTCTCATAAGTGTACTGTAAAGTGAATACCTCTTCAGGTTCGCCGCTCCATTCAAAAGTAGGAACCGTTTCCGAAGTAAAGAAACGATTATCCTCAGGACTGCGAATGAGTAGGAAAGAGATTGGTCCATACTGGCTACTTTGACCATCCATCTCAAGTTCTTCAAGCGTGTAGTCATAGACTATTCCTGGTAAAATAGTATTATCCAAGAAGGTGTATACTGCACTTTCACTTTGAGTAGGAATGAGACCGACGTTCAGTTGCACCGGTTGATTGGTATTCTTTTCGCTACGGAAGAGATTAAACCCAGCACTCTGACTTATTAGGTCGGTTTCCCAACTCAACAGAATGCCATTTTCCTCGGGTGTTGCTATAAAGCTAGATGAGGTGACAACGAGAGGAGGTGGCTCTGCTTCATTCAATTCTACTAATAAGTTAACATCGACAGCACGACCTCTAAATACGGCTTTCAGTTGATTTTGGTCAAAAGTCAGTGTGGGGTTACCACCTTGAGCGAGTAATTTGAAATGAATTGTCATCAAATCAAAGGTTCCTTGAGGAATAATATTATTGAAAGCTACGGTCAAGAAATCAATATTCCCAGTACTATTGTCAAAGTGATTTAAGGGAACTTTATCAAAGTTCTTACCATCCGTAATGCTTTCCACTTGCAACAAGCTCGGATCGAAGTTCAGATGGATCTCGGCACCTTCTACTTTCATCATGTCTTCAACCGGTTGCATCTTGACAAGAATATCAAATGTTTGACCTGCCAAAAGGTGGCTCACTTCCAGAGGCAATTGCTGCATTTGGGGTGCTGCACTGTGGGGACGTTTTGCCTCCAGCGGTGGGAGACTGTCTGTGCCGCTAGTCGCTGTAAGACTGTTTACCATGGCAACATACTCTTTTTCTCCGACCACGATACCATCATTATCAATATCAAAGAGCGTGTAGAGGAACATCGGATCCAGATCTGTTTTCTCCTCGAATATCCCGTCTAAGTTGTAGTCCAAAGGAGGCACAGGGAATTCCTTTTCGAAGGCTTGAAGTGCCCAGAAGTCGTACACATCGATGCGATTATTCGCTGACCTCATGTTAGGGGGACCTGAACCTATCACATCGCCTCCATAAAGGGTACCAAAGTCTATCACTTCAGTATTCTCGCCGATGGTGACCTTGACTTTATTTTGCAAGGTGTTGGGGCGTGTGACATAGACATCATGCGTACCAGAAGGTAGTTCTACGGTGAAAATGCCTTCGCTGTCGGTTTGAGCATGATACATTTTGGGATCGGCATCCAGGTGAATCAATAAGTCAGTCTTCCGGTAAGGATCTGGAGGGACTTGAAGTTTGATTTTGCCGGTTAACAGGCTAACTGTTTGGTTAAAGTTGACACTTACCATATGAGGTATATCAAGCTCTTGGTTAAAGTTGACACTTACCATATGAGGTACATTACGACCCTTAAATACCGTTATGATTTGATCCGGCTCGAAAAGGAGCACGGGTTCAAGGGTTTGATCTAACCAGGTGAAGTTAACTGTCATCAAGTCAAAGCCACCTTTTAAGTTAGTCTTACCCGTTTGTATTCCCAAAAAGTCAATACTTCCTTGAGTATTATCAAAGTCATTGAGTATGACATCATCAAATTGATTCTTGAGCGTAATCCGATTAACTTGCAATATATTGGGATCAAAGGTGAAGTGCGTCTCCACCCCATCAACTTCTTGAGTTTCATCAAGCTGTAAGTGAATAGTGGTATCAAACTGTCTTAAGCTGTCGGTATGAAGAATTAGTCGCTCCGAACTTTCTCTTAAACCTTTTCTGACGTAAGGTTTTGTTAATCCCGGGTAATTGTCTCCTTTGGGTTTGAGCTTGATAATATCCTTTAGGGTCTGCTTATCCCCCTTATTATCTTCAAAATCAACTTTGCCATCACCATTCAAATCGAAAAAACTATTAAGAAAACTAATATCCATGTCATTGGCATCACCAAGTGGGTCACCACTCAAATTATAGTCTACCTTGTAGGGTTTGCCCTCACTATAAAATTTAAGCGCATCAAGATCAGTCACGTTTATAGAATTATTAGGTGGATCAGCTACTATGCCATCAATTCCAGGTGACCCCACAAAATCGCCAGGATAAAGAGTACCGAAGTCTACTGGATTTTGATTACCACAGGTATTTGGCACAGAAACAGTTTTTGTCGTTTGTAGCGTGTTGAGACGACTTACATAAATATCATAATTGCTTAGCGGCGGCAGAAGTAGGGAGAAGTTACCACCACTATCGGTATCAATCTCATAGACTTTGGGGACGGTTCCTGATGAAGGATCAGGGGAAAGCCGAATTCTTAAGCCCTTAATTTGGTTGAAAGTAGTGGCTGGATATAGCTTGACTTTGCCTTTAAAAACCGCCGTTTTTTGAATATTTATCGCGATGAGGTCAGCGGACTTTAAAATAGATGCTGATTGTTCAGGTGTATAAACAAAGGTATCATCCTTAACAAACTGTAGCTGTGTAGCTCCCGTTTTTTGAGGCTGAAAAGACACTGTGAATAACGGGAAAGTACCTTGCGGTTCCTGACCGGTTAGTGCTTGGCTCATAAAGTAAACTTCACCCTTCTTATTGTCATAGGCATCCGTGCCATTAAAAATATTTTGTAACTGATTGCTCGATTTAACTTCAGTGACCTTCAGTAACTTAGGATCAAATGTCAACGTGGTTTGCGCGCTACCAATCTTCTGAGTTGCTGGTGCCTCCAATTTGATAGTCACATCAAAACCGCTCGTCACACAAGTAGAGGCATTAATGGGTACTGATTCTTCAGAAACCAATTTTACTTCTACTAGAGGCGGCGGATCGACTTGAACTGGCTTTGTGACCGTCTTTGTCTCATTATCATCATCAGTTACCGTGAGAGTGATTGAATGAGTCCCTGGGGTAACAAAGGTGAATTTGGGAGGAGTCGGTCCGGTGGCTGTTTGGCCATCATCAGTGGTCCAATCGTACTTGGTAATGTTCCCACCATCTAGATCGGAAGCACTCAGATTTCTTACCTGAACATCCAAAGGTGCAACACCTTGAGCGGGGTCGGGGGTAAAATCTGCAATAGGAGGTTGGTTAGTTGGTGTAGTTGTAGGAACAGTAATCGTAAATTCTTTTGACGAGCTTTTTCCATTATTATCTGCAACTCTCAAGGTAATCGTGTGCATACCCGTACCTGATAGCGATAGCTTTATCGCATTGCAACTTATTAGTTCCATAAACCCATTTTCAATCCATTGACAAGTCAGAGGAATATTCCCATCAGGGTCATAGACTCCAGTAGCATCTAAAGTGACAGAACCATCTCCATTCACATTAGCCGTAGCACTATCTATCACCGGAGCCTGATTAGACGAAGGAGGATCTTCTGAGGGTGTTAGTTTGTAAACCATCTCACAAAGAGTATCAGTAACATACACAGCATTCGTCTTTGTATCTACTACAATACCATGGGGAATACCGAGTGAGGCACTTTGAGCATCCGAAACGACAGGTGCACTGCATGGTGCAGAGGGAGTCGCCTCTGCTATTTGACCATTACCAGCGATTGTCACAACATTTCCTTGTTTATCCACTTTAATAAAACGGTTATTAAGTGTATCAGCAATATATAAATTGTCGTTCTTATCCACCGCAATGCTACGTGGAGAATGGATATTGTCTGCGTCTACAAAGGTAGATATCGTTGTCAAATCAGACGTGATTTTACGAATACGGTTGTTGTCTTTGTCAGCGATATAGAGGTTACCCATGCTATCAAAAACAAGATCTACTGGCCCATTAAGTTGTGCCCGTGTGGGAGGTCCATTATCGCCACTAAAACCGGGTGTTCCTGTACCTGCAATGGTGGGTTCGACCTTCCAAGTCCCATCTATTTGTTGAGAAATCTTTCGAATGCGATGATTATCTCTTTCGGCAACATATATATTGCCATTCCCATCTGTTTTTAAGCCTGATGATTGAAGGAATTTAGGATCTTCTCTATTACCTGCTATAGTGGAAACTTGATTTGCGCTAATCTGGCGAAGAAGATAATTTCCGAAATCGCCAACATACATTGTTTCTGTGTCGCGATCAAATATACAGGACGATGGGGTATTAAACAAAGCATTAATGCCAGGTCCATCCTGAAAACCAGACTTTCCACCTTGACCTGCAACTGTAGAAATTGTAGGAATTTTCTTGCTATGAAGATCTACTTTGCGAATCACATGGTTCCACGCCTCCGGGATATATAAATCCCCTTGGTGGAAAGTCAAACGCGTAGGCCAATTCAATTGTGCATACACGGCAGGATAACCATCGCCGCTGTAACCCTTCGTACCATTACCGGCAACCACTTCAATCTTGTAACTGGTTGCGGGTACTACAAAAGAACTCCTAGCCAAGCAAGCATCACTATGACTGTTCTCCACAGTCGTTGTTTTAACTTCATACATTACCTCTATCTGGTCGATATTCATTCTTAAATGAGAAGCCATTTTCCCATTGAGTACGAAATAAATAGGCCATTCTTTATTCTCCATGAAATCATAAGAAATACTGCCACCAGATTGGTGGGGTAGCCAACCGCCGGCGGCATGATTGTTAAAACGCCCCCGTGAATTTTCCTCCGCTTGTCAGGTTTTTAATTTTCACTGCCCTTTACTTTCTTTAGTCGCTGTGGAGGAGCAAAATGTGAGGGTCAAAGCAAAAAATTTTTGCTTGAATATTTTTAAGCGAGGTAGGGTGCGTTAGGCGCCTGTATTTGCGTCATAACGCACCTTCTGCTATCTCATCTATATTTGTTATCTAGTTCTTTGAAAGGGTGTGTTACGCTATCGCACCCTATAAAACTACAAAACTGGGGGAGGTAGTCAAGTAGGGTAGACAACTTTTTTCGTTGCCCACCCTTCCTGCCGTGAAGTTTGAGAATGGATGGGTTTAGGAAAACCACCCCTAACCCCTCCTTTTCATCCCTTGCAGTGGCAAAACCTTGCAGGGGATTTTTGTTTGCGCTAGTCTTAGATTAGGTAGATTTGATTGACCAAAACCGCAATTCCTAACTCAAAGGTAAACTACTATGAGTCAAGTGACTATAGACACGTATATTAAACAGGGGCAATTACATCTTGATAATCTCCCGTTTCCAGACGACACGAAAGTTAAAGTCGTGGTGATTCCCAACCTAAACCTCGAAGTTGAAAAAAGATGGTTTGCCCAAATTCAAGCTCTCACCCAGTCCAGTTCTGATAACTGGTCTGAGGACATTATTCAAGAGAGACATTCTTCATGAATTGGTTTATGGATACCAGTGCGTTGGTAAAACTTTATCACCACGAACTGGGTACCGACCACCTTATTCAAAGCTTATCTCGCCACCCAGATAACTTGGTCATTACCCTTACCGACCTATCCAGAGTAGAATGTCATTCGGCTTTAATTAAACGAGTGAGAATTGGAAAACTGTCTCTCACCAAAGCTACCGAGGCCGCGACCTTACTTGAACAACAGCTAAAACGGTTCCGGGTCGTCACCGTGGATAGAATAGCCAAAGAATTTGCTATTCATTTATTACATCAACTCGCTTACCAAAATAACTTAGCCACCCTAGATGCAATGCAACTGGCAACCGCCCTTCTTTCTCATCAAGAATTAGCTATTGATTATTTTGTGGCTTGTGATCAAAGGCTATTGAGTTTCGCTCAATCTTGTTTCAAGACGTTTAACCCTGAAATCGAGGCTATTTAGTAAGAGCCAAGTAAAGTAGGCATTACCCACCCTGATGAGCGTTAATGACGATAATGAAGGGGGTGTGGAGCACGCCCTACAAAACTGGGGGGTAGTCAAGTAGGGTAGACAACTTTTTTTCGTTACCCACCCTTCCTGCCGTAAGGTTTGGGAGTGGGTGGTTTAGGAAAACCGACCCGCCTTGGTCAAACATAGGTATTTACAAATCTTAAAAAAGATAATCAATAAGTTATTTATTTAACACCTAATAAATAAGTTATTTAATTTCAAAGTGCCTATAAACTTAGGTAGATACCTAAGCTTTGTCAAGGTGGGAGCAGGAGAAAAATAGTCTGGTATGTCACCTGAGTTACCTTAATCTTAATCATGATTCTTAATAAAAATAATCTCACCGGAATTACGATTAAGATTAAGATTTAATGGGAACCTGAAGAGTCCAGAAAACGACTGGGTTTATTCTTTAAATCAATTTTTTTACCAACAATCGCTTCAATTTATCTTTGTGATAACAGCACATAGTCAGATAACTTAATATTTTCTGACAACTTAAAACTATCCATCGCTGCTAGGTATTTAACCGGATTAATCGCAATAGCTGATTGCAATACTTCAAAATGGACGTGGGGTCCGGTAGAACGACCGGTTGAACCGACTAAACCAATCAATTGTCCTTTTCTAACATAATCACCCACTTTAACAAAATTGTTACTGTTATGACCATAACGGGTTGAGTACAGTTCACCATGCTTAATTTCAAGCATTTTACCATAACCACGCATAGATTGCGCTTTGGTAACAATGCCATTTTCTGCTGCAAAAATAGGCGTTCCGATTGGAGCAGCAATGTCAATGCCCTTATGCATACGCCGGCCTCGCCAACCAAATGGAGAAGAAATACGACCTTGTTTCAAGGGCCAACCGGTCGGTAGACTAGTCGGAGTCGAGCGATATTGACGGAGGAGTAAATTTTCGGAAACCACCCGAATGGAACGTTTAACTTCTTCAATGGAGGGACGTTGGGAAAAGCGTTCTCGAGTTAGGCTCAGTTGACGGGGTTGCCGAGAGGAAATTGTTTTTGAAGTGTTAGCGTGATTAGCAATGTCATTATCCCAAGAAACGCTAAAATCGGGATCGGGAACTTCATGGTGGTTAACTAATTTTTTGCCTAATCGATTTAGTCTAGTGGTTTCTACTTGTAATCGCTCTAGACGTAGGGCTAAATCTTCTTCTCGATTTCCCTTGTTGGTAGTCGTTTGGTTCACCTGAGTCGTATAGCGTGAAGTTGAAATAGCAGACTTAGCTGATTCAGGATTATAATAATAAGCAGAAGAGGCCATGGTTGCGATTGTCAATATCGAAACAAAGGCACTGGGTACTAGGAGAGCGTGAGTCAGTTCATTATTAATTTTTTTATGGTTTTTTCTGATAAGGATAACGTCCATAATGTTCCTCTTTGTCAGTTGAGGTTAAAATTTTTACGATGAAATCGATGAGGCAATTGATAGCGAACCCTTCAAGTATTCTGTATCGGTTATTACAACACAGTCAAACGCTTGAACAACTTGATAACTGGTTGCAAGCGAGTTTACCGATTCCATTGCAACAGCATTGTTATATTGCAAATTTACGGAATAATACCTTAGTAGTACACACTGATTCTTCTCTTTGGGCCACACGATTACGTTATTTAACCCCCGAACTGTTATACCGTTGGCAACAAGAGAAAAGTATGCCCACCATTGATAAAATAGAAATTAGAATTCGCCCACTGGGTACATCTATTAAATTAAGCCTATCCTGAAAGCAGTTCATTGCTTCTTTATCTTATCCCTTTCTCGTATCTTAATTCGGTACAAGCAAGTATGGTAGGGCATACCAGTTCAATAAATTATTTCCTTGGCTTTCCTTTCAGAAAACCTAATTTGAGATTAGGTTAATAAATCGTACCATGAAATGAGAAAAATCCCAATCCTTCATTCTCTAAACGGCTGAACTCTTTTACTTTAAAGGGATTTTAGGCAATAAAATTACTTAAGCGGCAGTACCCATCTCACTTTCATCGTCCGGATAATTTAAGATACTGGAATAGGTTGAAGATAGCTCATTGAAGAGACTTTTCGAATATTATTATCACTGACCATTTCCCAAGCGGGTTGATTGGCCAATAAGGCACGGAGTAAAGTATTGTTAAGTTCATGTCCAGATTTATATCCACTAAAGGCACCTATCAAACTATGTCCTAATAAGTAAAGATCGCCAATGGCATCAAGTACTTTATGTTTCACAAATTCATCTTCATAACGTAGACCATCTTCATTGAGAATGCGATAATCATCCATCACTATCGCATTATCTAAACTGCCTCCTAAGGCGAGTTGATTTTCACGAAGTAATTCAACTTCTTGCATAAATCCAAAAGTTCGTGCTCGGCTCACTTCTTTAACAAAAGAAGTTTTAGAAAAATCAATTTCCACCGATTGGGGTTGGCGTTTAAAAACCGGATGGTTAAAGTCAATTTGAAAACTCACTTTAAATCCATCAAACGGTTCAAAACGTGCCCATTTATCCCCTTGTTGTACCTGTATCGGTCGTTTAATCCGAATATACTTTTTAGGTACATTTTGCTCTTCAATCCCAGCCGATTGAATTAAAAACACAAACGGGCCAGCACTTCCATCCATAATAGGAACTTCCGGGGCACTGAGATCAATATAGGCATTGTCTATCCCTAAACCAGCCAATGCGGACAGTAAGTGTTCAATGGTAGAAATGCGTACGGCTTCTTTAATTAAAGTCGTTGATAATTTGGTATCACCCACATTTTCAGTACGCGCGGCGATTTCTACCGGCACCTCTAAATCAACTCGTCTAAAAATAATTCCCGTGTTGGCTGGTGCTGGCCTTAAGGTTAAATAAACTTTTTCACCTGTGTGTAACCCAACGCCGGTGGCACGAATGATATTCTTTAAGGTGCGCTGTTTCATCATTAGTTTGTATCTCTCCCTTACGCTTTTAGCCATTGGTTAGTCCATCATTTCGGCATTGTCTTTAATTTAGATACTTTTCCAAAGCAGTTAATTTACTCTTATTTAAAGTTACGCAAATTACATACCACTTAATAATTACCTACCGATTTTCATAATTAACTCATTGAATATTTTTGCAATTCTAGACACTTTAAGCTGCCGCTGGAAAATTTTTTAGCTTTAGCTTATGACACCCAAGTGATATTTTCCTACCGACTCTCATGAGCTAGCGGTTAAAGTCTATGCTTATCGCCGGAGGATCATACCCATAACAAGTTGCTAAAATAGATAATTTTTTAGTTAGAATGCCAGTTCTCCGGTATAAATGAGATAATTTTTCACTTAATCAGCTTGCCGACGTAAAAAAGCCGGGATATCAAGATAATCTCCAGAAGGCGTTTCCCGATTATGTGGATCCGAGTTTTTGTCACTATTCGTCTGTTGAAGACGTGTCACCGTTGGTTTATCAAACTCTCTATAATCGCTCATTTTACTTGGTTTCTCGGTCGGTTTAGGTACCATCTTGACTTGAGGACGTTCTGGCTGTTTATTAATATGATTGACACCGGTGGCGATGACGGTAACCCGAAGTTCTTCTTTCATCTCGGGATCAAGCACAGTACCCACTACCACAGTGGCATTGTCGGAAGCAAATTCTTCTACGACATCGCCCATTTCTTCAAATTCACCGATGCTGAGATCGGGACCAGCCGTCATATTCACTAATATGCCACGAGCGCCTGATAGATCAATATCTTCCAACAGCGGGCTGGAAATGGCTTCCATCCCGGCTTTACGAGCACGACCTTCACCTTTAGCACGACCGGCTCCCATCATAGCTAAACCCATTTCTTGCATCACGGTCGTCACGTCGGCAAAGTCGACGTTAATTAAGCCAGGACGAGTAATTAATTCCGAGATACCCTGCACCGCACCATAGAGGACGTTGTTAGCGGCTTTAAAGGCATCTAATAAGGTCGTATCTTTACCTAAGACCGTCAGGAGTTTCTCATTAGGAATAATAATCAAAGAATCCACATTTTGGCTTAATTCTTTAATCCCTTCTTCGGCGATCAGCGCGCGTTTTTTGCCTTCAAATGGAAATGGCCGAGTCACTACCGCGACGGTTAAAATGCCTAATTCCTTGGCAACTTGCGCGACGATGGGTGCTGCACCCGTACCGGTACCCCCACCCATACCGGCGGTAATAAATACCATGTCTGTCCCCTCTAAAACCGCCAGAATTCGTTCCCGATCCTCTAATGCGGCTTGTTGTCCAATCTCGGGATTCGCACCAGCACCAAGACCTTTGGTCACATCAGTACCCAGTTGTAAAATGGTCCGAGCGGAAGAATTTTTCAGTGCTTGCGCGTCGGTGTTGGCACAGATGAATTCAACACCCTCGATGTTACCTTGGAGCATATGCTCAACGGCATTGCCACCACCACCACCGACACCAATGACTTTAATAACAGCATTTTGGCTGTAAGTATCCATTAATTCAAACGGCATAATTAAAATCTCCTATGCGATAAAGTCTATTTTCAGAATGAAGCCGGTTTACTGACCTATGTTACGGTCAAAGTTTGGCTTTTTTAATTCTGATATTATCATCGCATGAATTGGTCTAATTCTCAAAAGTTACCTTGAAACCAGTTTTTCATCCGACCCAATACCCCTCTGACGATTCTACTAGAATGATTAATATCGGAAATACGTTCATGACGATGTTTATGACCAAATAATAATAAACCCACCCCGGTGGCATGAATTGGATTACGAACGACATCAATTAAGCCACTCACATATTTAGGATAACCAACCCGTACTGGCATGTGAAAGACTTCTTCTGCCAATTCGATGACACCATCCATTTTAGCGCTACCGCCAGTGAGTACAATCCCAGCGGCAATTAAATCCTCATAACCACTCCGTCGCAATTCGGCTTGCACTAAAGTTAATAATTCTTCATAGCGTGGTTCCACGACATCCGCTAAAGTTTGTCGCGCTAAGTAACGCGGTGGCCGAGCGCCCACACTCGGTACTTCAATCATTTCGTCTGCATTGGTCAATTGTGCTAATGCACAAGCATACTTGATTTTAATTTCTTCTGCATACTGGGTTGGGGTTCGCATCGCCACCGCAATATCATTAGTCACTTGATCACCGGCAATCGGTATAACCGCCGTGTAACGTACCGCTCCCTCGGTAAATACGGCAATGTCGGTGGTTCCACCCCCCACATCGACTAGACAAACCCCGAGATCTTTCTCATCTTCGGTCAAGACGGATTCACTGGAAGCGAGTTGCTCTAAAATGAGATCATCCACTTCCAATCCACAGATGCGGATACATTTAACAATGTTTTGCGCGGCACTCGCGGCACTGGTCACCAAATGAACTTTCGCTTCCAAGCGAACGCCAGACATACCAATGGGTTCACGAATACCTTCTTGATTATCAATGATAAATTCCTGTGGTAAAATATGCACGATTTTTCGATCGGCGGGGATAGCCACAGCACGTGCTGCATCAATGACACGATCAATATCATCTTGAGTCACTTCTTTATCACGAATAGCGACTATGCCATGTGAATTCATACTCCGAATATGACTACCGGCAATGCCAGTATAAACCGAGTGAATTTCACAACCGGACATTAATTCCGCTTCTTCTACCGCCCGCTGGATCGAATGCGTAGTGGATTCAATATTGACAACCACGCCCTTCTTAAGACCACGGGAAGGATGTTGACCAATGCCAATAATTTCAACTTCATCTCCTTCCGGAGTCACTTCACCAACAATAGCAACCACTTTCGAGGTGCCAATATCCAGTCCAACAATCAAATTTTTTTCTCTTGGCATGTTATTCCTCACTCTGCCAACGGTTTTCGCACGGCAATGCCATTGGTATAACGCAAATCAATCTGCGTAATTAGGTTATTTCCACTGGGTTTTTGACAAAGGGGAGAGCGGGTTTCCGCTTTGGCACAAAGGGAAGCAAATGGGGTTATGATACGCTGATAAACTTGAAGAAAACGTTGTACCCGCTGTTCACTGTTGCCACGTCCTAATTGTAAGTGAAATCCTTGGTTTAATACCATATACCAAGCTTGACGGCTATCACAACCGAATTCTTTTATTTTCAATCCCGCTAATTGAATAATTTTTTTTAGCGGGTAGTAACGTTCTAAAATCAGTTTCGCACTACCCGATGGCCCCTTAAAACGGGGTAAATAAGATCCCTCTTTATTTCTGATTTCCCCCTTTTTATTCCAACGAGGAGGTACCACAAATAAATGTCCTTTGGGGTCCACAATTAAATGTCCTTTGGAGTCTACAGTGGTTTTATCATGCCAATAAGCAACCGCCTCTCGTTCCTGAATTTGGATAAGTAAGGTATCGGGCCAACGTCGATAAATACGAACGTCTTGTATCCACGGGATGGATAACAAAACTCGCCGTACCGCTGCCACATCGAGACTCAATAACCCACCCATAGTTACCCGAGAAACGACCGCTTGTAAATCTTGCGGATCAATATTAATCAGCGTACCTTCAATTTGAACTTTAGTCAGCGGCAACGTATGTGGTTCAAGTAGCCAAAGTAACAAGGTACCGGTTAAGCTGAGGCTTAAACCAATAATCAATATATTTTTAACCCAAAATAAAGGCGTTAAAGTTGTCGTTGACAAACGTTCCCACCCCAGTAAACGTTTCAGGTGAGAGGTAGGGGCAGACCGATATGTCTGCCTTTTGCTCTTCATTCGTGGGGAAACGGTTATCGAGTCCATGCGGTTGCTAGAATACGTAATACCAGTTCATCAAAGGTAATCCCGGCGGTTTTGGCAGCCATTGGCACCAGACTGTGATCGGTCATCCCGGGTACCGTATTGACTTCCAATAGCCAAGGCTGACCGGTCTGATCACAAATGAAATCAACTCGACCCCAACCACTGGCATTGATAGCGAGAAAAGCTTGCTTAGCCAGTTGTTGTAAACTTTGTTCTTGATCTGGTGGTAAGCCACAAGGACAAATATAAGTGGTATGCGGATCATGATATTTAGCGGCGAAGTCATAAAAATCCCGTGGCGTTTCCAAGCGAATTAAAGGCAATACCACGTCATTGAGAATGGATGCCGTATATTCTGGGCCAGTGATATAACGCTCTACCAGAACATCACAATGATATTGAGCGGCGGTCTCCCAAGCGGATTCTAATTCTTCTCGTCGGTTAACTTTACTCATTCCCACACTGGAACCTTCTAACACCGGTTTAACCATCAGGGGCAAACCTAATTTTTCAACGATTTGATTTAAATCAAGTTTATGGGTTAATAGCTGACTTGGTGGGGTAGGTAATCCGCTGCCTTGCCAAATCAGTTTAGTGCGATATTTATCCATCGCTAACGCCGCACCTAAAACACCACTCCCGGTATAGGGTAAACCAATGCTATCCAATAACCCTTGAATAACACCATCTTCACCACCACGCCCATGCAACGCGATAAAAACTCGAGCAAACTGGTGGGTGATCAATTGACTCAGCCATTCGTTGGCAGTGTCTATCGCTACGGCATCAACGCCCTGTCTTAACAAAGCGGCTAGAACAGCGCGTCCACTTTTGAGGGAGATTTCTCGTTCCGCCGAATTTCCTCCCATTAATACAGCTACTTTGCCAAAGTCTGTTGTCATGCTTTTTAACTCAAGATGAATAATAAACTAAGTAAAAAAATACTCATATTCAACAATAAATTCCAATAATATGCACTTCTGGTATTAAATGAATACCAAAGTTTTGTTCCACCGAATTCGCTATTTGGGTTATTAAATTCTCAATATCAGCCGCAGTGGCATGATGACTATTGATAATAAAATTCGCGTGTTTTTCTGCAACGGTTGCACCACCGACACCTCGCCCTTTCCAACCCGCTTGTTCTATGAGCTGACCCGCATAATGCCCGGGTGGGTTACGAAATACCGAACCCCCACTGGGTAAGCCAATCGGTTGTTTGTCATGACGTTGTTCCAGTAACCAGCGAATCTTGGCCTTATTCGCGGCGATGGGATTCGGTTGCAATTGTAAGGTAGCCGATATAAACCATTCTTCTTGGGGACCAATCACTTGGCGATAACCAATTTCATAATCCGTAGCAGTACGATAATGTAGTTGTCCACGCCGGTTGATAGTTTCTACACTCTGTACCAATGACCACGTTTCACCACCCCAAGCACTCGCATTCATCGCCAAGGCTCCACCCAAGGTGCCAGGTATGCCCGCTAAAAATTCTGTGCCAGTTAGTCCCGCTTGAGCAGCAAACCGAGCCACTTTAGCACAACTGACACCCGCTTGGACATAGAGTTGTTGAGTATCCACTAATTTTAACTCATTTAAGCAACCCGCGGTGAGGATTACTAAACCCGGTATGCCCCCATCTCGCACCAATAAGTTACTGCCTAAGCCTAACCAAAAAACCGGGATATCTGGGGGAATACCGGTTAACAATTGAATCAGATCACTGAGATCAGCCGGTTCATAAAACCATTGTGCGGGTCCTCCGACTCGCCAAGTGGTATGGGCATGCATCGGTTCTTGGTGACGTAAGGTGCCCCGTAATTCCCGTAGATTAAAAGGGACTGCTTGAGTTGAGAACGGTTGGTTAATGGGCTGAGAATTGAGCGGATTCATGGCGTTCTCCACTGGTTAAAGCATTGGGTAACTGGGCAGCAATAACACCAATATTGCCAGCACCGAGTGTTAATAAAATGTCTTGGTCTTGCAATAAAGGAAGTAATAACTGAGGTAATTGTTCCGGATGTGGTACAAATACCGGTTTAATTCGACTCTGAGCCGCAATCGCTTGGGATAAAGCTTCTCCAGTCGCACTAGTAATAATCGATTCACCAGCCGCATAAACTTCCAGTAAGAATAACTGATCCACCGTCGCTAGTACTTCAACAAATTCAGCAAATAAATCCTGGGTGCGCGTGTAACGATGTGGTTGAAATACCACCACTAAACGTCGATTAGG
Organism: Thioploca ingrica; assembly: GCA_000828835.1. Lineage (GTDB taxonomy): Bacteria > Pseudomonadota > Gammaproteobacteria > Beggiatoales > Beggiatoaceae > Thioploca > Thioploca ingrica. The sequence continues at coordinate 3,063,802 of AP014633.1, read as the reverse complement.
CCAACCTTCACGAATGGCTTGAAAAACGGCGGCCATTTCCCGTGGATGATGTCCATAGTCATCAATCAACAAAATTTCACCCTGACGAGTGAGAATACTTTGCATTTGAAAGCGGCGATCAATGCCACCAAAAGTTTGTAAAGCATGAGTAATCGCCGCATTTGACACGCCAACTTCTTGGGCAATGGCAATCGCAGCGAGGGCATTACGAACATTGTGTTTACCCGGTAAATTAAGTTGGATTTCTAAGCAGGGGACTTGATCTCGCAATACGGTAAAACGGGTTTGATTCTGAGTTTGTCTAATATCAATGGCACGAATATCGGCTTGAGCAGAAAGACCATAAGTTAACATCGGTTTAGTTAACTGCGGTAATAACTCGGCTATCACCGGATCATCGATACATAAAACCGCTAACCCATAAAACGGCAGTTGTTGTAGAAAATCAAGAAAGGCTTGACGTAATTGGTTAAAATCGTGGTGATAAGTACTCATATGATCGGCATCAATGTTAGTGACAACCGCCATGACCGCTTTTAAGTATAAAAAGGAAGCATCACTTTCATCGGCTTCCGCAACCAGATAATTTCCCGAACCTAAACTGGCATGAGTACCCACGCTATTTAAACGACCACCGATAACAAAAGTCGGATCCAGTCCACCTTCGGCTAACAGACTCGTAATTAAGCTGGTGGTAGTAGTTTTACCATGCGTTCCGGCAATCGCAATGCCTTGACGAAATCGCATTAATTCCCCCAGCATCTCCGCGCGTGGAATGATGGGAATTCGTCGCGCACGTGCTGCCTGTACTTCCGGATTATCTGCAGTAACAGCGCTCGAAATGACAACGACATCACAACCATGAATTTGTTCGGCAGTGTGTCCAATTTGAATTTTAATACCTAGATCAACTAATCGACGGGTCATCGGATTCTTGTGCAAATCGGAGCCAGAGACTGCATAACCAATCCGGTGCATGACCTCAGCAATACCGCCCATGCCGGCACCGCCTATCCCGACGAAGTGAATCCGTCGCCCACGTTTAGGTAGCTGGGTTTTATTGTGTTCGATGATGTTCATTTTCAGTTATCAGTTGTCCGTTAGCCGTTATCAGTGAACAGTTAGCCGTTGTTAGTTATTATAGCGACTTATATTCAATGAGTTGTGAGGAGATAAATTTTTAACCGAATTCTCTTGACCTCTTCCCCACCTCTCCTTATCAAGCCAATTTTCCCAAATCCTTCCCTATCTAAATGATTCATTGATAACTGTTCACTGATAACGGGTTAAACCGAATAAGCGTTTTTTATGATTAAGTTAACAATTTGTTGCAAAGCCATTGGCATGGCACAATTTCGTGCTGCGCTTGACATTAATTGTAACCGGGTGGAATCATGATACAGTGATGTAATCAAACTGGCTAATTTATCTACAGTTAATTGAGTTTGTGGTAATAAAATAGCAGCACCTTGGATGGCTAAAAATTGCGCATTATAAGTCTGATGGTCATCAACCGCATAAGGGTAAGGTATTAATATACTCGCAACGCCAGCTTGAGCTAATTCACTAATAGTCAAAGCACCTGCGCGGCAAATGACAATATCAGCCCACGCATAAGCCGCTGCCATATCTTCAATAAAAGCCTCGATCCGTGCTGGGAAAGAAGCTTGCGCATACGCATTTTGCATTGCAGCAACATGAGTTTCGCCGGTCTGATGCCAAACCGTTATTTGCCCAACCACTTGTTGTAAAGCGATTGGTACCGTTTCATTTAGCGCTTTCGCCCCTAAACTACCTCCTACCACTAATATCCTAAAAGGATTGTGCCCACTTCGAGGCGCAGATAAGGTTAGAGCCATAATTTCAGCACGAAGCGGATTGCCCGTGTGTATGGCATAGTAATCCGGCGGAAAAGTGTTAGGAAAAGCTTCCATAATTTGACCAGCAAGGTAAGCTAACCAACTATTGGTTAAGCCGGCAATGGCATTTTGCTCATGGATTAATAATGGAATACCTAACAGCCAAGCGGCAACTCCACCTGGACCAGTGACAAAACCACCCATTCCCACCACCGCAGCCGGGCGTAAAGTACGTAAAATTTGTATTGTTTGCCAAATCGCTACCATGATTTTAATGGGTGCTACCAATAAGTCCAGGCGATTCTTTCCACGTAATCCACTGATATTAACGTACTTTATATCAATACCCGCTTTAGGTACCACCCGTGCTTCTAAACCCCGGCGCGTTCCTAACCAAGATACTTTAATGCCTTGTGCTTGTAAAGCCTGAGCAATCGCAAGCGCCGGAAAAACATGTCCACCGGTACCACCCGCCATCAGGAGTATGGGCTGTGATGATGAGCGAGTTGGAAGGACTGATTGTGTCATTGATGAATTCTTCCTTCTATTGGGCTAATTAATTTTCATAATCGACGCGCAACAACAATGCCAACATCCAGCACGTCATCCGTAAATTGGGACCACCACAACTCATCAAAGCTAATGGGGGTATGGCAACTGTGCGTAACCTGAGTAAATCAATCATCTGCCAATTGGTGTACTGCTGTTTCAAACACTTGTCCACGATGTTCATAGTTGTTAAACATATCAAAACTGGCGCACGCTGGCGATAATAATACCGCATCACCAGGACTGGCTAGGGTAGCGGCTTGAATGACTGCTGCTATCATACTTTGAGCATGATACACTGGAACGCTTTTCCCGATTACGGCAGCAATCAGCGGTGCATCTCGCCCAATCAAGACACAAGCTCGACAATGTTGACTCACAGCCGCAGCTAAAGGAGTAAAATCAGCGCCCTTACCCTCACCACCGGCAATAAGTATCACGTGTTCGGGTTTATCTAAATTCTGAATGGCAGCAATCGTCGCACCAACATTAGTTCCTTTAGAATCATTATACCAATCAATTCCTTGTTTATTAGCCACCCAAACACAACGATGTGGTAATCCCGCAAAAGATTGGATAGCTTCTAACCTAGGCAACAGCGGTAACCCAACGGCTTCCCCTAATGCCAAAGCAGCTAAAATATTAGCCCGCATCATACTGCCGGGCAATTTTACCGCTTTAGTGGGTAATAACGGAGTAATCACCGTTTCTTGAACCCGAACCAGGTATAATTCACCCTCGTGTTGAGCCACTCTAAAATCTCCCTGCTGAGCCTGTAAACTAAAGCTCAGCGAGCGGCGATTAGGTGGTAACAAAGCAACTACTCGAGGATCATCGGCATTGATAACCACAACGCCATCACCACGATAAATGCGTTGTTTAGCAAAAATATATTCCTCAAGCTGTTGATAACGATCCATATGATCTTCACTAATGTTCAAAACCACAGCGGCTTTCGGGTTGAGAGAATAAGTCGTTTCTAATTGAAAGCTGGATAGTTCTAATACATATAAATCTGGCGCCGGATCACTCAATAGCTCAATAGCTGGCGTACCCAAATTACCACCAACTTGCACTTGCCAACCCGCTTGTTTAGCCATTTCGCCGACTAAAGTGGTTACCGTGCTTTTCCCATTCGATCCGGTGATAGCCACTACCGGGGCATTCATATAACGAGCAAATAATTCAATTTCACTGATAATAGGAACACCGCTTGCTTGAGCCAATGCTAATGCTGATTCTCGCTGAGAAATTCCCGGACTAATAATAATCTCGGTTGCCTGAGCTAATTGTTCAGCATCAAAGCGACCGGTTAAACAACTCACTTGTGGTAAGTTTTGCTGAAGTGTACTTAATCCCGGTGGCTTAACTCGGTTATCCATCACCACCACCTTGACTTTTTTTCGGGTTAAGAACTGAGCACAGGCGGTTCCGGTTTTGCCCATTCCCATAACGACAGTATATTCTTGGGGACGAATACTTGAGAATGGATGGGAGATAACATGGTCCAATGTTTTACTTGACCTCATTAATAAAAAGTTAAAATAACGTGTTAAGATTATTAAAATTGGTGCATTACGACTATCGTCTAACGCACTCTACTGCAAACGGTACGAAGTATTGAAGATCAGGTACTTTCATGATGATATTTACAGTGAGATAAAAGGATTTGATAGTCCGCTAGCTGATGAGTATGATTAATTTGGGTGAAACAATTGAGTTATTATTGCATAACAATAGGAAAAATATAACATTATGATACTAACAATCGCTTTAACCTTACATCTGCTGGCCGTAGTCGTTTGGGTAGGTGGAATGTTTTTCGCCCATATGATTTTACGTCCTACTGCGGCTGAATTACTCGAACCCCCGTTACGGTTTCCCTTATTATTAAAAGTATTTACCCGATTTTTTCTCTGGGTATGGATTGCGGTGATTTTATTATGGTTAACGGGGTTATGGATTATTTGGGATTATGGTGGTCTCAGTCCGATGGATATCCATATTCATATCATGTTGAATTTAGCGGGTATTATGACACTCTTATTTGTATACTTGTTTTTTATCCCTTTTCCTCAATTAAAACAGGCGACGGCGGAACATAACTTTGCCAAAGCGGCTAATTATTTGAACTCAATTCGGCGCATTGTTGCTACCAACTTATTGTTAGGATTATTAATTATTTTAATTGTCAAACTCGGTCGACAATTGGTTTTATGATTCCGGATATTAAAGCGACCATCGACCACCTCGTGACTCAAGTGAGTCAAGTTATTTTAGGTAAGGAAATACCGATTCGTCTGGCCCTCACTGCCCTGATAGCACGAGGACATGTCTTAATTGAAGACGTACCTGGTGTCGGTAAAACAACGCTTGCCCACGTATTGGCACGCGTATTAGGTTTAAGTTTTCAGCGCATTCAATTTACTAGTGATTTACTTCCCGCTGATATTATTGGAGTATCCGTTTATGATAAGGAAGTTGGTCAATTCAAATTTCATTTAGGGCCGATTTTCGCTCAAATGGTTTTAGCCGATGAAATCAATCGGGCAACCCCAAAAACTCAAAGTGCTTTATTAGAAGCCATGGAAGAACATCAGGTAACAGCAGAAGGCGAAACTCGCCCTCTCCCGACCCCTTTTTTCGTGTTAGCAACCCAAAATCCCTTGTATCAAATTGGTACTTTTCCTTTACCAGAGTCACAATTAGATCGTTTTATGATGCGCTTAGAACTCGGTTATCCTAATCATCAAACTGAACGGGCTTTGTTAAAAGGCCGCGATCGCCGCGAAATGATTGCCGAAATGGAAGCTTTAATGACTGTTCCAGATATTTTAGCAATTCAACAGGCCATTTCACAAGTTCATATTGCGGAAGCTTTAATCGACTACCTCCAAGCCATTTTGGAATTCACTCGGCAATCACCTCGTTATCAAATGGGTTTATCTCCTCGTGCTGGATTGGCTATACTCCATTGTGCTCAAGCTTGGGCTCTGATACACGGGCGTGACTATGTTGTTCCTGAGGATGTCCAAATGATACTCCCCGGTGTCGTTGGTCACCGTTTAGTGGCTATAACCAAACCCGGTAACACCCATACTTTAGTTAAGCAATTAATTGAAGAAGTGGCTATCCCTTAAAAAACTCGGCCAACCGAGCCAAACTGCTAAAAATTGGTCTTGCCATGGTTGCTTTCTTATTATTAACGAGTGCAATAATACTTTTTTTAGTCATCTGGTTAGGGTTGCTAAGATACCAAGTCAAAATTCGCACCCAAACTTTGCAGAAGAGTGAATCTCGAACGCGACAACGCAATGCCGAACTCGAACAGCAATTGCAAGAATGGGTAGCTGAATTAGATTGTAAAAACCAACTATTAGAAACTATCCATCGCTTCCAAACCCAATTCATCCGTGAACCCGATCCCGTTGTTATGTATAGCAATTTATTGCAAGATATTACCATTTTGACCAATAGCCAATTCGGTTTTATTGGTAATATCTTGTACGAAGAAAGCGGTGTCCCGTTTTTAAAAATTTATGCTTTTTTTTCCGACATCGCTTGGAATGAAAACACCCGCCAATTCCATGATGCCAACAAAAACACCGGCTTCATCTTTAAAAAACTAGACAATTTATTCGGTTATGTCGTTACTACCGGTGAGCAAATCATCACTAACGATCCGCAACATGACCCCCGCCATGCGGGTATCCCCCCCGGACACCCTGACATCAACAGTTTCTTGGGGGTACCCATTTATTACAACGATATACTGGTGGGTGAAATTGGTCTAGCTAATCGGCCGGCGGGTTATGATACTGAGCTACTGAGCTATATTCAGCCAGTGGTGGATGCTTGTGGACAAGTTATTGTAGCACGTCGAGAACTGGAAGCGCGGTTACAAGCGGAACAATCTCTCGCCGAACAAGAAGCCAGATTACGTGAAATTACGACCACTTTGGCTGAGGGGTTGTATGTGACTGATGTTAAAGGTCATATCATCTTTACTAATCCAGCGACGCAAAAATTACTCGGTTGGACTGAGGCGGAATTACTTCACCAATCGGCGCATACTTTGTTTCACCATAGCTACCCCGATGGTTCACCTTATCCACCCGAGAATTGTCCCCTTGCTGTAAGCAAAGCACAAGTTGAAGTCATTCGCTATGAAGATGAATTGTTTTGGCGCCAAAATGGGCAACCGTTACCGGTGTCCATTAGTGCAGCACCGATTTTACGCGACTCAGAAATGACCGGATTGGTGGTCGCTTTTCATGACACCAGTGAACGAAAACGAGCCGAGAACGCCCTACGGAAAACTAAAGATCAATTACAAAACTATCTTGATATCGCCGGAGTCATATTCGTCATACTTAATCTTGACCAAACCGTACACTTAATTAACAAGAAAGGTTGTGAAATTTTAGGACTCCCAAGTGAAGAAATTATTGGCAAAAATTGGTTTGATCATTTTATCCCGAGCAGTGATAGATCTCAAACTCTAGCCAGTTTTTCAATGCTGATAGCCGGCGAATTACAACCATTTGAATATTTTGAAAATAAGGTACTCACTCAAGCTGGCGAAGAGAGATTAATTGCTTGGAATAACAAGTTATTGTGGGATGAAACCGGGCAAATCATTGGCACGCTGAGTTCCGGAGAAGACATTACCGAACGCCGACGGATGGAAGAAGCGTTGCGCCAAAGTGAAGAACGGTTACGCTCCACGTTTGAATCGTTAGACGACTTGCTGTTTGTACTCGATCAAGCTGGGCGCTTCATTGAATATCATCAACCCCATAACCGCCATGATCTTTATGTTCCACCAGAACAGTTTCTCGGCAAAAATTACCAAGAAATTCTACCCTTAACAGTAAGCCGGCTGATCGAAGCCGCTTGGCAGAAAATTATTGATACCGGTCAAGGACAACAAATTGAATATGCCTTGCCCATTCATGGAGAACAACATTGGTATAGTGCTGGCTTGTCCCAACGCTTAGATGAACAAGGACAATTTGCCGGAATTACCGTCGTTGCTCGTGATATCACTGAACGTAATCGCTTGGAAGAAACGCTGCGGCGAAATGAGCAACGATTACAAATTGCACTGGCGGCTGCCAAAGCCGGCACTTTCTACTATGAACTGCAATCCGATTGCTATGAATTAGACCAGCGTAGTTTAGAGATTTTAGGGCTAAATACCCAGCATGTTAAAGAGACCCATCCCGCTTGGTACCAGTGCGTGTTTCCTGATGATTTAGCGACAATAAGGCAAATAATGAACCAAGCACTGGCTTCGGGTGATACTTTTGATGCTCAATACCGTGTAGTGCATCCTCATGGTGAAATTCGTCATGTGCGAACTCAAGCTTTTATCATTCGTGATGAACAACAGTATCAACCCCAGGCGATTGTCGGTCTCAATTTCGATATTACTGAGCAAAAACAAACTGAAGAAGAACTTATCCATGCCCGAGAAAAAGCGGAAGCCGCTAACCGTGCTAAGAGTAGTTTTTTGGCTAATATGAGCCACGAGTTGCGTACACCCTTGAATGGAATTTTAGGCTACACCCAGATTTTATTACGTAATCCCACTCTCGACGAAGAACGACGTCAACAAATTTATGTTATCCAACGTAGCGGCGAGCATTTGTTGACGTTGATCAATGATGTTTTAGACTTATCCAAAATCGAAGCCGGTCGATTAGAACTTCAAGTTCAAGAAATGTTTCCACAAGCCTTTTTTAATGATATGGTAAGTCTTTTTCAAATGCGTGCTCGACAAAAAGGGATTGAGTTTGAGTATGAGTGCCGACCAGCGACTCAAGGACTACCTGAAATTATTCAAGCCGATGAAAAACGCCTCCGTCAAGTGGTGTTAAACTTACTGAGTAATGCCATCAAATTTACCGAACGAGGTAAAGTAATCCTGCGTACTTTATATCATGACAATATGCTCACTGTAGAAGTACAAGATACCGGATGTGGGATTGAAACCAAAGATTTGGAAATTATTTTTGAACCTTTTCGTCAAGTTGGCAATCAACAATATCAAGAAGGCACTGGTTTAGGATTACCCATTTGTCGCAAATTGATAAAAATCATGGGTGGTGAGCTACAAGTAACCAGTATCCCCTCTCAGGGTAGCCAATTTGACTTCTCCATTCCACTCCAAATTATTAGCTGGGGGAAAGTAAGTAACTCAATCCTAGAACTGCCAAAAAATATTAAAGGGTTTAACGGGAAAACGCGTAAAATTTTAATCGTGGATGATGTTGAATCTAATCGCAAAATACTGAAAGATTTACTGACACCACTCGGATTTATTTTAGCTGAGGCGGTAGATGGTGAACAAGCTTTAGTACAAGCACACCGTTTTCAACCCGAAGTGATCATTATGGATGTGAAAATGCCAGTGCGAGATGGTTTGGAGACAACTCGTTGTTTACGTGAACAAGCTCAATTTAAAAATACGCCCATTTTTATTTTATCTGCGGGCGTATTTGCTGAACAACAAGCGGAAGCCATCGCCGCTGGTGCGACCACGTTTTTAGAAAAACCTTTACAAACGGAAGCCTTGTTAACCGCACTAGAACACTATGCCGATATTCATTGGCAATTAATAGAACTAGCCGCTGATCGGTTGACTTTGGAAACGATGCCGATGGCACCGCCGCTAGAAGTATTACAAACTTTGCAACGCTTAGCGCAACGCGGAGATGTTGATGGGTTATTACAACAGTTAAAAACCCTGCAACAAAATTCACAACTGACCGAGTTTTGTCACCAAGCGTTAGCACTGGTTCAAGAATTTAAACTGCGTGCTTTGAGAAAATTTTTGTTGCAATTTAAATCCCAATAGATAATGTATGTAGTAGACATATGTTCACCCTACCTGGCGGCGAGAAACCGATGAAAAATGCTAGCGATGAAAATAAATTTACCCGAGAAGAAGAGATAGTCAATGCCATTAGCCATGGGATTGGCGCACTTCTTAGTATCGCGGCGCTGATTATTTTGATATTCGTAGCTAGCACGACTGGAACGATAAGACATGTGGTAGGGTTTACGGGGTTTGGTCTGGCGCTGCTTCTGCTCTACAGCTTTTCTACTCTCCAACATGGCCTCCGTGCTGAGAAAGCGAAGTATATCTTTGAAATATTAGATCATTCAGCAATATATGTATTAATCGCTGCAACTTATACCGTGTTTACACTAACCATTTTAAAAAGTCCGCTAGGATGGAGCTTGTTTGGGATAGAATGGGGACTTGCCATCGGTGGTATCCTCTTTAAGTGCTGGTTCTTAGGAAAATTTGAATTTCTATCTACGATTGTTTATCTGCTCATGGGTTGGCTCATTATTATCGCCATCTTTCCCTTAATGCAAAGTTTACCCAATAAAAGCTTTATTTTGCTGGTGGTAGGGGGAATCTTCTATACCGTTGGGGTTTATTTCTATTCCAAGGCTACCTTCAAATTTCACCATGCCATTTGGCATCTCTTGGTGTTAGCTGGAAGTATTAGCCATTTTTTCGCAGTGCTGTACATCTTAATCTAATTGTCATTTGACGAATACTGTACGATGACTCTCGAACAACAGCTTTTACAGCAATTCAAAATGTTGCCTCTCGCTAAACAAGCAGAGATTTTAGATTTTGCCCAGTTTTTGGTCGAACGACAGCAGATGGACAAGGAGGTTGCCAAACCCACAACACCCAATCGGCTTGGTTTGCTGAAAGAAAAATTGAAAGTTGTAGATGATTTCGACGCGCCTTTGCCAGATGAAATTCTAAAGACCTTTTATGCGAGTTTATCATGAAATTCTTATTGGATACCCATATCTTGTTAACTATTTCTCCCTTTCCCGAATGACTAATTCAATCCCATTTTGATTCTGAACCATAATCCCTGATCCTTGGGAAGTCATTGTCTGATAACCCAGGAACACTACCACTTGACCAGTAGCTACTTTTAAGAAATCTTCATACAGTGGTGCAAAATAAACCGCTGGTAATGCCGCTAGTTGCTCAAATGCTTCTAGCTTCGCTAAATCACCATTCCAAACTTTTACCTGTGACTTCCCCGTTAATTGATCCCTCACTAACATAAAGTCAACGGGCTTCATTTCCACAGCGGTTGGCTTATAATGACCGTACACCAACATTTCACCCGGTTGACCAATCTGTTTCGGATCAACTTGAATTTGGCCATACAATTTCACTAAGTCTGTCTCGGTCATTTCCGTATGACGCTTAAATAATTCACCATTAATTGATATACCACCGGCTAATAGCGCTTGCGTTGATTGTAATTGAGCTTGTCCATCAAAGGCAGTGGCTTTTAAATTAGGTAAGGTGGACACATTAGGGGTGCCATTGATTGACAACGCCGTTGGTGAAACAGCGATTTGGACATCTTGTAAAGTGACTTCTTCTAGTAAAGTCACATCTTCACCTAAAATGACGCACTTTATCTGACTTCCTGGTTGAATGATGAGATGTTCTAAGCGCGCTGGTGCTTGACAATCCCCGCTGATTTGACCAGCTACCGCTCCGCCTTTGAGTACGGTGTTAGCGGCTAATTTGACATCAATGAAAGTTCCGCCAATTTGGCTTTGGTTATCAATGACGCCTTGTAAGGTACCTCCAGTGACTGTTCTTCCCACAAATTGAATATCAATTAAAGTACCTTGATTAATAACATCACCCGTTAATTTGCCACCGCTCACTTGTGCTGTCGGCGCAATCGTCACTTGAGAAAGCCAGCCTTGGTTTTCAATATGACCTTGAAGTAAACCACCGGCTACACTGGCTTGTGGACCTAAAGTGACTTCTTGAAGTGTTTGATGATGATTATCACAAGGCCAATCAATAAAATCCGTGTTTAAAGGACAAGTGTTATCTGGTAAGTTGCTCAGGAAAGTGGTCGGTTCTATGGTTAAAAGTGCCGGCATCTCAACCGGAGCAAGGGGTGTTTCAGTCACGACGGTGTGGTTGGATACGTCATTATCTGCGCCTCCGCCATCTGGGGTGATATTCGCTGGTGCCTTAACATTATTAACGGAACTTTCGTTCTCTTCAGTAAGTATGTTAGATGTTGCTGTATTAATGGGTGATTCGCTAACTACGTTGGTGTTAGTGTCTAGCGGAGTCGTTATTTCGGTTATTGATTGTTCGGCTAACCAGGTTTGCAGTATTGCTGTGGTCACTAGCGGCGGTTGAGCAGTAACGGTGACGTTAACTTGCGCCGCTGATTGGACACGCGAATCCGTTTGAGAAATAACGGTCATGGTGATGGTACTACTAGCACCGAGTTCTTGAGGTAAAGTCAATTGCGGTATCACCACGATGCTATCCATGCCGGCGACGGTTATTTTAGATTCACCCAAACTTAATGGCCAACCAGCGGTATCGGTTAGTGTGATGAGATAAGTATCCGCTTGTGGACCATTGTTAGAGAGAGTAAAGGGTAATAACACCGTTGTTTGCGGTTGACCAAATAAGCTGCCGCTGCCAACGAGATTCACATCCGGTAAGATTTTATTGGGTCCGACCACGATAGCAGCGGCGACGATTAAGTCAGATAGCGTTATCCCTTCGTCGATTAGGATAGTATCAGCAAAGAGATTAACTTGACCATTGGCTTTCATGATAGGGGTTTGGTTATGACGAAGGTCAATGATTCCACCCGGTCCCACCGCCAGGGTAATATTACCGGTAGCTTCGAGGAAGGGGCTAGCCATATTTCTTAAATTCAAGATCCAATCGTTACCACCAAAGATAGTAATGTTTCCGCCACTAACATGCGTTTGTGCCCCAGTTAAATCGATAACACTGGGTTCAATTTGCACAAAACCGTCTTGGCCTTTTGGTTGGCAATAGGGACTGCCTTTACCGGCTCGATAAATACCATTGTTGAGATAAACATCAGGTAAGGAAACCAACCAGAGGTTGCCACCATCACCACCCGTTTGTAGTTCAGTCGCCGTTGGGTTGCAGTGACCACCATCTCCAGCCAAAGCTCTAGCGCCGTTTTGATTGTACAGGTAACCAGTACCACCGAGTTTTCCCCAAATTTGAGTGAGTCCACCCCGTCCAGCTTGACCAGAACCGGTACCTAAAACGTCGCCACCTTGACCAGCTTGAATCACGCCTTGATTAGTAGTATTACGCCCTAGAACAAGAGCATCGCCACCCGGTGCCCCGTAGTTTTCACTACTGCCGCCATTACCGGCTTGGATTTGACCCAAGTTGACAATCGGACCACCGTCACCATACCACCACCAATCGCCCATTTTACCTTGGCGTTCTAACTGACTGCCTACTTTGATTATCACGCTGGCACCCGGTTTAGCGCAGTGAGTCGTACAAGTTTCAGTGTCACTATCGGCACCATCTAACCCTAAAACATAACCTTGGTTTTGGAAGTAATCAGTTGCTTGAATTTCCAGAGCGCTGCCTTGGTCATCACGACTGAGCAGAATGGCATTGTTATCGATACACAACGCTTTAACTTGAATCAGGGGTAACCCCACCATAACATGAGCGGATTTAATATGAATCACATCGGTGGCACTGGGAAGTTCCGTACCGGGTTTGAGACGTTGCCAAGCGATGGGATCTTCCCACAAAGGGGATTGACCAGAGGTTTCAATCGTTAGCTGTTCTGGCGAACAATCAGCGGGACCGGTGATAACAGCGGTTAGCGGTACTTCAACCGTAGTTTCATTGTAGGTCAGAGACAGTTGAGCCGATTTATCTCCCAAAGTAGTTGGCGTTAATTGTACCTGGAGAGAACAGCTTTGTTGGGGAACAAGGAAAGTACAGTAACTGTCATAAACTTTAAATTCATCAGAATCCAGTTGAATGCGAGTTAAGGTAAGATTAGTTGTACCCCGATTAGTTAAAGTGAGAGTCCAGCTAGGAATGGCTTTGCCAATGGTGAGGGTTCCAAAGTCGTGTTCGGTTGCGGATAATTCCAATTGGGGTTCTCCTTCACTAACCGCTTGTGCGCTCCAATAGTAGGCCGGCATTGATACATCGGGATCAGTATAAGTGATAACCGGTCGAATTTCCTTGGTTCCGGCCGAGGTTGGGTGAAATTCAACCGTGAACAAACACGAAGCATAAGCCTGTTCTTGCCAATGACCATAATAGCATTGCTTATCAAGAATTCTGAATTCATCCGCATGACGACCCTTAAGAGTTAGCGTATCCAAGTCAAGGGAAGTGCAACCGGTTGTCGACATGTCGAAGCGTTGTTGACGGCTAAGACGATTGCCAATGGCTTCAATACCAAAATCCAATCGGTAAGGATTAGCCGTGAGAGAGCGATGAGCGGTAGCGTTATTGCTACAACTTTGACCTTGTAAATCCACCACGGTAGGTGATTGGGGATCGTTAGAGCTAATTTGTAATTGGGTTTGATAAGTAGCGACGGTCGCTGCCGGGGGTTGGAATTGCAGAGTTACGGTACAGGTGCCAGTGGGAATCAACACGTTGTTAGAACAATTATCTTTATTAATTTGAAAAATCGACGTATCAGCCAGTTCCAAGTTCTCTATGTGTAGGCCACCTTTGCCAGTATTGATGATAGTTAACGTATGCTTGGCGAGTTTGTTAGTTTGAACAAAATCAATGAGCGGCTGATCCAAAGTCAGTTGAGGCATTCCAGCAATACCAAATTGGGCTTCGCAAATCGTACTACGGTAAAGGCCAACGCTGGCTTTAGTTGTAGCACTGTTACAGTCCTGCTTCCAAGCTAGGAAAGTGGAGCCGGGGTCGGGAATAGCCGTTAAAGTAACTCCGGTACCACTGAGATAAGAACGAATACAGTTGTCACCGCAATCCAATTTACCCACATCACTGGTAACGCGACCACTACCTTGACCGGATTTGGTGACGGTTAAGGTGTAACGGGGTAATGGCTCAAACCGCGCTTCGCAAACGCGATCTTCATTCAAAAACAATGAACTACCACAACCTTGACCAAAGAACCCCACAAAACTAGAAGTTGAATCTGAAATCGCTTGTAGCGTAATTAGGCTTTGATGAGCGGCGGTTTGAGTACAACTCGGTTGACAGGTAGTCGTTTGATTGTTGACGGTGAGGCTGAGAGTACCATTGCCGCTACCCGTTTTATTGAGCGTGATGGTATGTTCAGGAAAAGTGCGGGTTTCAAAGAGAGCGGTACAATTTAAGTTTTTGGTAATTTGTAATGTGAGTTCAAGATCGAAATTGTCACCACAATCACCTCCCCACTGAATGAATTCAAAGTTAGGAGCGGCTTGAGTGGTGAGAGTGATAGTGCTGTTAGCCGGGTATTCTTCACTGCAATCGCTACCACAGTCAATGCCGGTGGCGATAATCGTGCCTTCACCGGTTTTTACAAGGGTGAGAGTGTAATGCGAATCTGTGGGACAGTTGTTGAGTGGAGGATTTTGATTTTTCCAATCTGTGCAGTTAGCGTCGAGGAATTGGACAAGAGTGGAATCAGTGGCAGTGAAATAGTTGTTGCTTAATGAACAGTTTTGTAAATTTTGTAATAAACTGATCGTATTAGGAATATCACCACAGAGTTGGTTATTCGACAGAATCAAATACGTTAACTTACTTAAGTTTCCCAACGATTCGGGAATCGAGCCCGTGAGTTGGTTTTGTGACAAACTAAGATTGCTTAAATTATCCAAATTCTCCAACGAATTGGGAATTGATCCGGTGAGTTGGTTTCCGGACAGATCGAGAGAGTTTAACTGACTCAATTTTTCCAATGAGTTAGGAAGGATGCCACTCAGTTGATTTGCTGACAAATCGAGGTCATAAACTTGTCCATTGTCACACTTTATTCCATCCCAACTGCAAGGCGTATTGGTTTCATTCCAACCGGTTTTTTTTACCCAATTTGGCCCATTAGTATTGTTATAAAGATCCAGCAATGCCTGACATTCTTCTTTGGGAATTTCAGTCACATCACTGCAATTGATAGCGCTCCAGCCGAGTGGAGCTAAAGCGAGTAGAGCAATAGCAAGAATACTTCGTTTTAATACTAAAGAAAATGAGTAGCTATTCATTTTCCTCCTCCTAAAAAAAATGGTCGATTGAATTCGGAGAATAAGGTCGATTGAAGGTAAGTATAGTTGGTTTTGGTGGATTTGCTATAAAATAGTAATTTTTCCAGAAAAACCGGTCAGGTTTATACTACCCCTTGAACTATTTGGGACTAATTTTTTCGCATGAAATGGAGTTTTGTTTTTGTCTGTCAAGCCGGCGAGTTGGAAATTAAATCCATGTTACTGGCGGCTTCTCTCAAACATTTTTTGCGCTGCGATTACGAATGTGTGGCAGCCATTCCCCAGCCCGTAAGCCAGTGGGGACAAATTTCCGCATCAACCCAGGCGTTAATGCAAACGTTAGGCGTCCGTTCAGTCCCTATCACCAATCCAATCGATCTGAACTATCCGATTGGCAATAAAGTCGCTTGCTTAGGGATTGAGAGCACCGCCGCTAAAATTGTTTTTTTAGACAGTGATATTTTATGTTTACGTGAATTCTCTCCGGAAAGCCGACGAGAACTAGCAGAAATTTTTCAGGCCCCGTTTGCTGCCAAGCCAGCCGATTCTGCTACTTTTACTCGCGATGCTCAATTATGGCAATCCGTTTATGATTTATTTCAATTACCCCTACCGCGGTGGCGAGTCATCGCGACAGTTTCCGGGGAATTAATGTTGCCTTATTTTAATGCCGGCGTGATTGCCATCTCTAACGGAATTAATCTTGCGCCAGTTTGGCAGCAATGCTGTCAGCAGATTGATGCTCAACCCACCATCGCTAACAAACGGCCTTGGTTAGACCAGATTGCTTTACCTATCGCCGTGAGTAAGCTGAATTTAAAGCACCATTGCTTGGATGAACGCTTCAACTATCCAGCACATCTTAAACCACTCCCAACCCATTTACCGGTTTGGTGTCATTATCATTGGCCTACGGTGATTCGGCGGGAGCCACGGCTTAATCAGTTAGTCGTAAAATTAGCCACAACTTATCCCCAGTTGAAAGCTTTGTTACTCAGTTCACCGCCTTGGGCGCAATTGCTACAACCTTATACGCTAGCTAAACCTTCGCGGCGCTTATTCACTCTACCACGATTAAAATGGTCAAACCCGTTAAAATCATCACCGGAAATGATCATCACCGGCATTCCACGCAGTGGTACTAGCTATTTATGTCGCCTATTACACACGCTTCCAGATTGTGTAGTGATTAATGAACCGACGCAAATATTTGCGCCCTTAACTCATGAATTATGGCCCTGGTCAATTGCCACTTTTTATCAAGAATTACGACGCGATATCCTCGATGGTCAACCGGTCGAAAATAAAATTGCTAACGGTCAACTCATTGAAGATACAGCAATTACTGATAAACGAACCTTATATCAACCCCAAGTCAGTCGCCCCGATTTTTTGTTAGGAACTAAAAATACTTTGGCTTATCTCGCTAGAATTTCACAATTGAAACAAGTTTTACCCCAAGTACCGATTGTGGCTTGTGTGCGACATCCGCTTGATACGATTGCCTCATGGAAAACCAGTTTTCCACATCTCCAACACGCGGCGGTGACGGAATTTCCCATCGGGCATGTTAACGACCCGTTGTTATTGCCTTGGCAACGACAACGGCTAGCAGACATTGCAGCAACGACTGATATGGCTTGGAGACGCGCATTATTGTGGCGTTATTTAGCTGAGATCATACTGACTCATGCTCATCAATTGATTATCATTCGCTATGAAGAATTAGTTACGCAGCCGGCTCAATCATTGAAAAAACTTTCTCGCCAGATTTCACCAGCATCTTTTTTATCCCTTCCGCCAATCACGCCTTCCACGGTGCGACACAAACGGGAAATACTGGATGATGATGATCGACAAGCTATTGCCGATATTTGTAATCCCTGTGCTATTGAACTGGGATATTCAACCACACTCGTGACGGTTTATGGGACAATAATGTAGTTTTTGTCCAAATGCTAGCACTGTGTCCAACGATGGCGGTGACTAGTACAGCAACTCATGGATTAGGAATGGGATTGGCTACTATGGCGGTCTTAACTATTTCTAACTTGCTGATTTCCGCTGTGCGTCATTGGGTGAGTCCAGAAGTACGTATTCCAGTCTATATCGTCTTCATTGCGACAGTTGGAATATTAGAAGCCGTAGTCGATGGTCTGATGATAGGATTCGGTTTTACTCTGGCTTTAGTGACTATCGGCGCGGTGAGAGAAATACTGGGGAGTGGTACTCTGTTTACTGAAGCGCATTTACTACTGGGAGAAATGTTCGCTTTTTTAGAGATAACCTTGATTCCCGAATATAAAGGTTTTTTACTGATGCTCCTACCACCAGGCGGCTTTTTAACTTTAGGATTCCTGCTGGCTGGAAAGCGCGTATTAGAAACCCGCTTATCAACAATTGTTACCGTACCACAACCCCTAAGTGTCTAAACTACGGAGAAATTTATGCAAGTCGGTGTTGCTTATTCTGAACCAGTACAACAAATTTGGCTACGAATCGAAGTACCCGAAAATTGTACTGTCCAAAATGCCATTGAACGTTCTGGTATTTTAGAAACTTTTCCGAATATTGACCTATCGATACAACAAGTGGGAATCTTTGGCAAGCTCACTAAGCCGAATGCGACGCTACGACCAGGTGACCGAGTAGAAATTTACCGAGAAATTATCGCCGATCCCAAGACAGTTCCGCGGCGCCGGATCAGTGAAGATAGCGAGGAAGAATAGTAAAAGAACTGTAGTTTAGAGGAAGCGCAGCGAAATCCAGGCTACATGCGCTGTTAAAACTTTCCTTTGGTTTTATTATTCCTTTTAATGAATTGATATAAAGGAATATCCGGATGTCTATTTACATGCCTGAGCGAGTGTAGCCTTACTGCTATCAACTTATTAAGCCGTGGAGTGCCTTGGCTTGCTGGTTGTGCGATAAAGCCAGCATTCCACCGGTGGCTACTTTAGCAAAATGACATTAAGTTGATAGCCGTGGAGTGTAGCCTGGATGGAACGCAGTGGAATCCAGTACTACGATTCTTCATCTCCACCGGCTAACTAACTACCTTGTTCCCGCATTCCACTTTGTTCCATGCGGGCTACCGCCTACTACTTCTTGCAGGGTTCGTACTTTAACTGGCCATCCATATTAGCAATATTGCTGATGGCAATAGAAGCCGCCATCCAGCTTTGATCTTTCTTCTGACATTCACCTTTCAGGGTAACACCATCCTTCTCTATGGACATATCTTTACAAGTTTTAGAAAAGCTACCTGGAGGGGTAGAATCCATTGGGCATTTGGTTTCATAGGTCAGAACACCATCAAGATTGGCAAGACCATTAATAGTAATGGAAGTATCCATCGACGTCTTGTCCATTTTCTCACAAGAGGCTTTCAGCATGTCCCCTTCTACTTTGACCTCTTTACAAGTTTTTTGATAGCTACTGGCCGGCATTTCCGCCCTCACACTCATCGTCCCAACTAACATCGCAACACTTACCATGCTAACGAATCCAGCACGAATTGCCTTTGGCATAATTAAGCCCTCTGTTTTTAACAAACATAAATCCATTAAAAATACATCCTGTGCTTCAACAACATTTGATCATGCGCGAAGCCTTCTCAAGTTAGTAAACTTGAGGAAAGGTGAAAACCATTATTCCTAACTCATCAACGTGAGCCCACCTCACGCAATCCTCTATTGTATAAGAGCACGAAGTGGTATATATAGTCAATGTCCTGGATTATCAATAGGTGCGATAAATTAAAATTGAAGCATTACCTAATGCAAAAATGATGGGTGTAGCAAAACTCTACCCATCCTACGCTGGCTACATTCTAAGTTCTTATGATAGTTTGATTTTAACCGCAGCCATTCAACACCATTGCATAGACGAGGTCGATTTAGAGGATTACCATTAATGAAGTCATTACGTGCTAAAACGAGAAAACCAACCCCGGTGCCATTTTAAGAGAAGATGTGTTGCCTGAACTTCACCTCACCCAAACAGGATTCGCTAAACAACTACACCTCTCTCGACACATTGTCTCAGAGATTATTTCCTCGATGCCAAGCCGAGCTTGGTAGATCGACGTTACCAAGTAGAACTTGGTAACGAGCTAACTTCGGGTGCAGTACGAGTAGGCTGGGTTGAGGAACGAAACCCAGCTTATTCAAAACCAATGCCAATCATCTTGTTGTTATTTAACCCAATCAATTGGATAAACACCATGAGCTACCCAACGATAAAAAGATGAATATTTCCAATCTCTTACCTGATTAACGTAACCGTGTTTTATCGAGTTATAATGAATATATTCAACATGACGGACATCTTGGAGAAATAGGATTTAATTAACCGTTAACGAGATGAAAAATTAGCATCATCTTCAGGTAGTTGTCAAATACAACGTAAGAGATCGGGCAAAATGACAATCGCATCCATAGTAAATGAATGATTTTTTTGAATATTTTTAAATAATTCCCTCAAAGCATCAACATTTTGAATGAGCAAGTTATTTCCTGGTCGTTGTGCTAAAACCACGGTAAAGAAATAACAACCTCCTTCGATTGTTATTCACTTGTAGTTCTCATGGTTTTATTTGTTTATGAAAGCTGGGTTTCGTTCCTCAACCCAGCCTACTCGTGCTACTCGTGCTGCGCCGGTGGGGGGAATGAAAACGAATATAAAAATGCCGCTGTCGTTTTATCAAGGTACTTACACTTCTCTGGTTACACGTAACAATTCTTCTAATGCCGTATCTCCAGCTAAGAGCCGTTTGATGCCATTTTGTTGAATTGTATCCGTTTGTTGATGAGCATAAGCTTCTAGAGTATGTTGTCCGGCGCTATCATGTATCATAGTACGAAGGGTATTGTCTATATTAACTAATTCATAAATACCAATGCGGTGACGATAACCCATCAGATTACAAGCTGGACAACCTTGAGGTGAATACAAGGTCAGCGGTTCATTGAAATGTAACTGTAATGGTTCTATTTGGTTAACTTGATAGGCTTGCTTGCAATGCGAACACAGTAAGCGCATTAACCGCTGAGACATAACTGCTATCAAACTAGACGCAATCAGAAACGGCTCTATTCCCATATCACGCAGACGCGTAACGGCACCAATCGCCGTATTAGTATGCAAAGTCGATAAAAATAAGTGTCCGGTTAAACTAGCTTGCACGGCAATTTGCGCCGTTTCGGTGTCGCGGATTTCACCCACCATTACGATATCGGGATCTTGGCGTAAGATGGCACGTAACCCTTTAGCAAAGGTCATATTGGTTTTAGCATTCACTTGGGTTTGTCCAATGCCATCAAGATAGTATTCTATCGGATCTTCAACCGTCATCATGTTACGGCTCCGATCATTTAAATAATTCAACATCGCATACAGGCTCGTCGTTTTACCTGAACCAGTGGGCCCAGTCACTAACAAAACGCCATGCGGTTTTTGCAATTGTTCTTGCAACCGCTTGAGAATATCGGGGGACATGCCGAGGTATTTGAGATCGAGACGTCCGGTTTGTTTATCGAGTAGACGTAATACCACTCTTTCGCCATGTCCACAGGGAATAGTCGAAACGCGGATATCAACCGCTCGACCGGCGATACGCAAGGAAATTCGCCCATCTTGAGGTAACCGCTTTTCGGCAATATCCAGTTTGGCCATCACCTTAATGCGGGAAATTAACAAAGGCGCTAATACTCGCCGAGGTTGAAGAACTTCACGTAATACTCCATCCACACGAAAACGAACCACTAATCGGCTTTCAAACGGTTCGATATGAATATCCGAAGCATTTTCTTTAATCGCCTCCGAAAGCAGCGCATTAATCAAGCGAATAATTGGGGCATCATCTTCAGTTTCTAACAAATCTTCTGGTTCCGCTAATTGTTGAGCAACTTCAAATAAATCAAGTTCTTCATCTAAATCTGCTATCATTTGCATCGATTGTTGAGAGGTTCGTTGTTCATAATGAATAATAAGTAACCTATCAAATTGCTCTACTGAAACGGCTTGCAAAATCAAAGGCATCCCTAAACAACGTCGCACTTCACTTAAGGTATGACGGGTTAATCCGGGTCGATGGCAAATAGTAGCCTGCTCTTCACTCAGATGGGTTACTATCACCCCATAGCGTTTTGCAAAGGCAAACGGCAGTGGTGATTGAATTATTTCAGTTGGACTAGTCATGGCTGGTTTTAATTAACGAAGTGAGCGTCTTTTCATGAAGACCGGTTATAATAATACAACTTGTTTTCTAATTGATTTAAAATCATGGCTACCAAATACCGAACTCCATCACCCCAATTAACGCAGTGGGTCATTACGATTTTAGAATACCTAGAGTGGCTGGGCTTGTTGATTATCACGTTAGCCACTTTAGTGGCCGTTGGGCAAGAAGTTTATAGTATGTTAGTGCGACTTACAGTCCGGTTAGAAGATATTCTAATATTATTTATATTCCTTGAAATTTTAACTATGGTCGGACTTTATTTTACCAGTGGCAAATTACCGATACGATATCCTCTTTATATCGCCATTGTTGCTATTGCACGTTACATCACCATTGGAATGAAACAAATGCAGGGCATAACAATCATTACCTTAAGTTCGGCTATCCTTATTTTAGTCATCGCGGTGTTTATTATTCGTTATAGTCCCAAAGATAATCTCGATGAATAACCTTCTTTACCATTGCTAATTCATTATAAATCAAGCAGATGAAACTTAAATCTCCTAAACTGATAAAAAAACGTCAATTACAACCCGCTTCCTGTGATATTTGTTTGATTGTATACAATAATGCTCTCTTACATGCGAATACCCAAAATTTAGTGGCTCAACACGATGAATCCCTATTTCAATTCACACCCTCTGAATTAGCTAATGCGGCTCGACGGTTATTACCCTTAGCGACTGCTCAACAACGCATTGCATTGGCTTTACCGAGCCGTGAATTTGTGGCGACCAGTCTCAAATTGCCCGCTATTGATGCGCAAAATATAAAAAATGCGGTTAGTTTACAATTACCGACCTTGTTACCTGGGGTAACTGAACCCTTATTATTGGCGGTGCAAGCTCAAACACCCGGGGAACAGACTTATGCTTTATGGTTTTCCGTTAAACGTGCGGAAGAACTATTTCAAGAATTTGACAAAGTCGGTTTATTACTAGCGTGTATCTTACCTCGTCCGGTAGTCACTTTACCCAAAAATAATGTTGCTTGCCAAGTCTATGATGAAGATGACAATACTATCACTTATATGGAATGGTCAGGTAATGTTATCCAACGTTGGTTACATTTACCTAAAATCGATCGAGATGTACCGGTATTCCAGCAGCAATTAGAAGAGGCTATGTCTGGTTTCACGAGTCATCTGGAGCAGGAATGGAAAACCAATATGAGTGACTGGGAAGAAATACCCATGCCACCCACAGTCGCATATGGTTATGCTTTAGTACCTCCCAGTGCGATATTAGCTTCGCTTCAAGCGGCTAAACAGCGGCGAATAAAATGGTTGAGTATAGCGGTTGGTATACTCGGACTGAGTATTATTTTAGGTGTTTCTTGGGCAATTGTTTATGAACAACATCTGAAACAACGCTTAGCGGATTTAAAACACCGTACTGATAATGTTAGTCAATGGCGTGCCGAAGTCAATCAATTTGAAGAAGCATTTGGTACAGTTAAAAATTTTCCTCCTCAAGATGTGGTTAAAATACTTCAAATCTTAAATGAACTGATTCCTAAAGACAGTTGGATTGTTAGCTTTCAAATTGAAGGTGGGGTGGTGAAACTGGAAGGTTATAGCCTAGAACCCACTAAATTAATTGAAATATTAACTAAACAACCGGAGTTTTACGATGTTCATCAAAGTCGTGGTACCACTCAAGAAATCAATCGAAAAGAATTGCGTTTCGGTATTGATTTTAAATTAAAAAATTTTGATTTGGCGACTTATTGGTTGGAATATTTTCCCAATAAAAAATAAGTTAGAACAGTTTGAAGCAATGGAAATACAATGGTGCTAAACAGGTCGTAATACCTTATCGCAACAAGATGGTGGTAGGGTGCGTTAGACGATAGCCGTAACGCACCGATTTTAATTACAACAACGGGACAACCAATTAGAAAAAAGAATTCCTTAAATTGATAGCCGTAATCTTAGGCTAACTTTCTCATGCTGGAAGGATTGATTAAACTTCCAATTAACCACGCTATGCTAAAGGTAACCAAAACACCCATTAATCCGGCTATTCCCATAGAGAATATTTCATTGTTTAACCAGGGTACCGTGTAATTGGCAAGAGGAGCGACGAAAGTCGGTGCCGACTGATGAAGAAACTGATATTTTGCTGCTACCCATTCCAAACCATCTGGAAACCCAGAAGCAAACGGACTGAGCATTAGCGCAATAATCATTGAAGCCATCAGTGGCGTAATAATATTCCAGTTATGGCTTTCCACATTGTTATTTCTTACCAGCAACCAACAACCACTGACCGTAATTAATGCTTCTCCTAAACCAATTAACATATGGGTACTCAGCATGGCAGTAATCACTTTAGTGAAGGTGATTGTGCCGGAGATAGCCAATTCAAAACTGACAGCGACAGCCGCTAACAGCACCGATATCCAGGCGGCTATCCCCAAAGAGAAGTAATTGAAACCGATTGAGGTTGATTTTTTAATCAGCGTAGCATGAATGATACCACCTAATCCAGCACCAATGAGTGCCATATTAAGAATATTAGCTCCAAGGACACTCAGCCCACCATCAGAAAACACCAGGCTCTGAATAGTCACCACTAATGCTAGGGCTAAAATTCCGAATGGATATCCCATTAAAGCGGATGCCAGAACTCCGCCCAGTAAATGGCCGGAGGTTCCATCTGCAATGGGAAAATTCATCATTTGCCCAGCAAATATTAATGCGCTTACCGCACCAAATTGGGTTGCAGTCGGTTTAGTTGGGGATTTTACTGCGATATAACTTGCCCCAGCCACGCCTAAAACGCTTACCGCTGCAGTGACTGGACAAATAGCCCCGTGTAACATGGCGTCAGGAATATGCACTATAGCCTCCTTTTAATTATTCCAGTTAATGTTGTTTGGTACTTATTTACTTTATTTGCTATTCTTGAAATGCTATCAATTTTTGATTGTCTCAATTCAAAAACATAAGTGAAATAGTAGAAAATATCCGATAATATTCTAATCTTATTTTAAATAATTTTACATAGTATTGATAAATATAAAGATAGTGGCAAATCGGTGGGTCTATTTCCCTACAACATTACCCATCAAAATGGGTTTGACTAAACACTAGGCACCATAGAGATAGTGAGGTAACAAGACGAAATAGTTAATCGGGAAGCTTTATGGAGGTGAAGAGAGACTATATTGCCAATAGAAAAACCGGCTGGCTTGAAAACCAACCGGCTGGTTATCTTAACTGAAGATTAACTCAGGGATTTAATTACAAAATCAATTCTAGTAGGGCCAATTCGGATCCATACCACAATAAAGTGGTTCGCCATAACAACTATGTTCTACCCCATTTCTCCATTCAACCAATCTTTCTAGTGTATCACGACAGAACTGACGTGCCTCTAAAAGATCGCTATATCTACCATGTTTTACTACATCACACTTGTCTTTGAATGGTGAACTGGGTACGATACCTTTAGCTTGCTTACATTGTTCTCTCCACACATTGAGTAGGTTTTCCATTCCGTTACAAACGTTACTTGCAGCACCCACAATACGGATTGCTCTTGCAACGTTCCCAGCACATCTTTCACAAGGTGTACGGCTCGCGGTATCATCCGGCGGGGTCTCTGTTGATTGGCTTACTAGTGAATTAAGCTCATTCATCAAATCATCCAGTTCATCAGCAACTGCTACATTGACTGTACTCATCAAACCCATGAATGCCATTCCCATAATAGCGGGGGCCAACATTGTTTTCAGGTTCATCGTTGTTCTCCATCACTTGGTCATTGATTAAGAATGTTTTTCAGTTCATTAAACTGAATTAGGGTAGTTTTTATTATTCCTACCGTCCTATCTATTTAAGATAGACCACTTAATATTATATACAAAAAAAAAATATTAGCAAGAACTTTTAGACATAAAGTCTATTTGTTAGTATTAACGGGATATTGGATTTATTCTGTCTGTTAAGCAAACTAAAAAATGGTTTATTTTTCAAAGAGGGAATCCTTAACTTAACAGTGGAACGCAGCAGCATTACTGTTAAATTCACTCTAACTAGCTCGCTAGTAGAGTAAAAAATAATCTATACTCACCTAAAGAACTTATCCCCAAATTGCGCTTTAGTAATTGGCTCTATTTTTTGAACAACGGCATTTAGAAAAATACCAGAAGTTTGAAAATAGATTTTTTGTTAGGAGGATTTATTATGATTCAAACCCTGATTCGCTTAATCTTAGGCTTAGGTCTATTGATTTTATCTCACCACGGCTATGCCCAAAGTATTTCCTTATTTCTCAATCAAGCCACGGTTAGTGTTGGTGAACCGCTAGAAGTTGCGGTTGCGGCTAACCGTGAGGAAATTGCCGCCGCTGTTGCTGATGTTTACCTCGCCGTTCAATTTCCAGATGGCTCGCTGTATTATTTTCACAGTCCTGAAGCTATCAGTACTAAAAATCAGATTGCTCCCTTGGTTAGGAGTTGGAGCATCCAAACTTTATCACCAATGACTTTGATTTCTCTAGAAGTCCCTAAAAGATTACCTTCAGGCACCTACAAGTGGTATCTGACTTTATGCCAAATTGATCAAGATGTGGCACAACCAGTAAATTGGATTGCTAACACCAGTGCACAAGTTGTATTAACTAACAATGGCGATGGAAACACATCACTTGAAGAAGAAAGCGAACCAATATCTTCAAAAGATACTACAACCACATTGGCTGGAGGCGATATGCCAGCAGCGGTTGCACCACCTTCCTCGGTTGATAGTTATTCTGATGACGCCGGAGAAGTTGAAGTCAGTAGTGAAGAGGGTGTCACAATACTTCCTTTCCCTCCCACTGATTTACCAACCAAACCCAGCTTGCCGATAAAAGAAGATATCCCCGTACAATCGGGAACGTTAACCGCTGGCGATATTGATGATAATTTAAACTTTACGGCTTTCCAACGCTATCTTGATAAGCAATATCAAGCGGATAATAATAAAATTTTACCTATCGTCAAGGTATCTGACCGGCTAACCCTGCAGGTGGTGAACGCTCAAGGACAAGGCATTAATCAAGCACGAATCCGCCTCAACCCCGTTGGACAAACTAGCCCGGTTATGAACGCTGTTACGGGTTCTAATGGTTATTTTTATCTGTTTCCTCAATTTGATAATTTCAACTATTCGCGGCTTGATTTACAAATTAGTCCTCCCGAAGATGTTTTAGCTTCACCGGCTACAGCTATTAATACCACTTTAGATCTAGAACAACTGGAACCGAATCACGTTTTCACGTTCACTCTACCTAACACCATTTCTCAGCTACCACCCGCTTTGGATCTCATGTTTGTTATTGATACCACCGGGAGCATGTCGGATGAATTACATTATCTAACCACCGAAATTCGAGATATTATCAGTCAGGTACATGATCATCATCCACAAGTATTTATTCGGTTTGGCTTAGTCGTTTATCGTGATGAAGGGGACGAATATGTGGTCAAATCCTTTGACTTCACTGATTCTTTAAACCTCATGCAAATTCAGTTGAGTGAACAACGCGCCCAAGCCGGTGGCGATTATCCGGAAGCGATGGAACAAGCACTGGCAAAAGCAGTTAATATGCAATGGCGTGATGGCAATATCGCACGGTTATTATTTCTAGTCGCTGATGCACCACCCCACGATGAAAATTTAGCGGCGATGTTAACGCAAGTTCGTAACGCTCGTCAAAAAGGTTTACGAATTTATTCGCTAGCTGCCAGTGGAGTAGCCGATACCGCCGAATGGATGTTACGAGTTACTTCATTATTAACGCAATCTCGTTACCTCTTTCTCACTGATGATTCTGGTGTCGGTTATTCCCATGCCGAGCCAAAAGTAGCTTGTTACCGGGTTACTCGCTTAGATCAACTTATCAGTCGTGTTATTGCCAGTGAATTAGCTGGACAACGGTTTGAACCCAATGAAACCCAGATCATACGCCAAGTAGGTACTTATCAAGCTGGTGTTTGTCAAACTAATGAAACGCCAGCGAATTAAGCAAACCTATGCACTATTTTAATAACTTTAAGGGCTTTGCTCAGGTTGAATTGGATTTGTCGCAGCCTTTGACAATACTGATTGGTCCCAACGGCTCCGGTAAAAGCAATGTCATCGAAGCCGTTGAATTGTTAAGTTTTATTGCACGGGGTGGGCTGTTATATGAAATCAGCGATATTGATCGCGGTGGTAAAGAAGAAGTTCGCGGTGGACTTCAAGGCTGTTTACGTTATAACCAGCGAAATTTTACCTTGGGATTCAATAAGGGACAGGTGAATTTTGAAAATAGAAAGAAAAAGTTTGATTATTCCATAACTATCAAAATTGAACCAACACCTCATATCAGCCAAGAAAAACTGTACTTAGAAGAAATCTTGATTTTTGAAACGGTTCCAGTCAATTCAAATCATCATACTCAACGGGTACGATATAACAATTTTTCCCAAGGTGGTAAGAAACCACTGGTCTCGATTTCACCCATGCAATCAGTCATTTCCCAATATCAAAACTTTGCCCTACCTAATAAAAAGTATCATGCTTCTTTAAAGGTAGTTAATACGCTCATGAATTATTTACGCGCCGCTTTCGTATTTGATCCCAATCCCAAAATGATGCGGGAATATGAGCGCATTGGTAATCGCGTTTTAAATAAAAAGGGTTCCAATCTTTCGGCGGTATTGTATGCCCTTTCTCAGGGTACAGAAGCAGAGCGTCAAAGCTTACAACGCTTACTAAATTGGATTAAACAACTGCCTAATGAACCTTATCAGCAGTTTGAATTTGTCAAGACTAGTCTAAACGATGTGATATTTGGATTGAAGGAAGCGGAAAGCGGATACTTAATCAGTGCGAATGTATTGTCAGATGGTACCTTGCGTTGTTTGGCTGTACTCACCGCTTTAGAAACGGTAACCCCAGGTTCCCGCGTCATTATTGAAGAATTTGACAATGGTTTACATCCTAGTCGAGTAGACATATTAGTCAAAGCCATTGAAGATTGTTGTGAGCGACGTCAGTTAAATGTACTGGTGACGACGCACAATCCGGCGACTTTGAACGCGTTGCCAGCCAAACAGTTAGAAGGAGTCATCTTATGCGTGTGGGATAAAACTCAACAAGCCTCTCGTCTGATCCGATTACCGGACTTACCTTACCAAGATGAACTGTTAGAACGAGGTCATTTGGGTGATTTAGTGACTCGGAAAATCATTGATCAATACCTAGCGCCCGACTTTGAATCAACGCGCAAAGCAGAGATGTTAGCATGGTTGGCCAACTTTTAATTGTGGTAGATACCGGTTATTGGCTGGAGTTATTTAAAGTACCCCACCATTTCACCGAACATAATCATGAAGAAATCAAAAACCGTTTTGAAATAGCTCGAAACGAAAAAGTCAGTTTATTTCTGCCACTTCCCTGTTTATATGAGTTGGGCAACCACATTGCGCAAGTTAAAGACGGTAACCGACGTAAAGAATTAGCAGATAAATTATTTCACCAAGTCTTGAATGCTCGGTTTTTAACTATTACGCCAGCTAACCCGGTGGAAGAATTGCGTGAGTTTTTACAAAAATTTAAGGAAGAATATGTGGTACAAGGTATTGGGTTAGCTGATACTTTTGTAATTCAAGAAGCTAAAAGATTGAAAAAATCGACTAATCGGGTGCATATTTGGACAACAGACCGTCATGTAAAAGCCCATGAACCTGATGCTGAGGTTAATCCTTTTCCATAACGATTCTTCTTTTATAAACTGGCAGCCGCTGGAGAGTGAAAAATATGTATGTCTTTCTAGATATTGATGGTGTATTGGTCAAAGAAGATCTCACCCCGATTGAAGATATTGCTCTATTGGAAGCGGATTATGGTAAATTCGATCCGATCTGCTTGCAAGAATTTGAAAATGTCATCCGACAACATCCAGAAATTAAGATTGTTATTTCTTCAGCGTGGCGAGAAGCTTTCTCCCTCAAAGAAATAAAATCACGGTTCTCCAACGATATTGCTGCCAGAATTATAGGTGTAACCCCGCTCGCCCGGTTCGTCAGAAAATTCTTTCGCCATCAAGAAATTTTGGATTATCTCAAGAAAAATAACGCCACGGAAGAACTTTGGATAGCCGTTGACGACTTTGCTGAACATTTTCCTCCAGGTACCCCCCTAGTTGTAACCAATCGCTACCGGGGATTTGATCGAAGTAGTGCCCAAAAACTAGCTGCCCTAATCGTCGACGCCCAAACTCAAAGTAATCAAGAAATTTTACCCGACAATGCGGTTTTGATCGTATCACCGAATGGTACGGTAAAACGGCTAGCAACTGAAATAACGGCAAAAATATTAGCAGAAAGTAAATTGTTAACCACAGAAATTATTCTATTTCGTAAGCAAGGTAAGATATATTATTTAAGCAATAAACCACGCTCTGATGGTAGCAGATTATTAGACATCTTAAACCTAAAACCTAATTAAAAGTGAGCGTCACCTAAAGTGAAGACTGAAATTTCTAACCACCCAGATTCACTTCTTGGCTTAGAGCGTGGGTGGTCAAGCTGGGCTTAAGTTAAGCGAGGTAGGGTGGGCAAAATATCCTTTGGTTTGCCTACCTTTTACCACGACGGTCGGTGGGTGTAGTGGACAACGCTTCACTTTTGCCCACCCTACTTGGCTTTTGAAACGCAGGTACAGGTATTTGATGTGTTTCGATAAGCATCTGCAAATAAGGCATGGATCGAGGTGCGATTGCCATCTTTTCCTAATGGGCGAATGTCGTCAATGCGCCATGTGCCTTTTTCTAATACCATATCAAAAAGTACACTTTCTTTACGCTTAAAGCTGAGAAACGAAGCTTCTACAACAGCCTTATCGTTATTACGCCGCACAACTCGGGTGACGAGTTTTTGCACTTCACCATCTTGACCGTTAATAAAAGGATCCCAATCAAGTACGCCCACTTCTCCACTGGAAACGCAATTATCTGTTTTGATCAGTCTCACAAGGGTACGGCTGAATAGTTTGTCAAGATAGGGCGATTCTAATGGTGAATTCTGGTTAATTTCTCGGCGGTAAGCTTCATTAACCGGAGTGCGTGGATCATCATTTGTGTCCGTTTTCGCTGGAAGCACTGAGGGGTTGGCTTTTTGAGTAGTAGTTTTAGCAAACACTGATGTGTTACACAACAATGCCAAGAATCCCAGTAGTATTATACTAATTTCCTTGATATTCATAGAGATTTTACTCTTGGTTTTAGTTTAGGGATTGATTTATTAAGTAGTCGTGCGGAAATGAGCCGATATTTTGTTTTAAATAAAGCTAATTTAGATTTAAATTGTAACACTCACCTAGATTTGAATTCCAATATATTATTAAGTGTTTTAATGCTTAAGATGTTTTCTTAACGATTACTACCATCTTCGGCGTAAGTGTAGAGAAGAAATTAGTTAATTAAATTTTCCCAATCCTCTTTACAAAGAAGGAATTAGGTATATTATTCAAAGTTTCTCCTTATACAACATCTCGTCATGCAACATAACTGGTTTATTATAGGATTTCTACTACTATTTTGGGCAATCTTATTGCTTATCGCTGTTCTATTGAATTTGCGCACAGCCATGTTACTCATGCCCATTGTTTTAATTATCCTATTATTGTATTTATCTGCGTGCCTGTTTTTCACATTATATAATCGTCAATCCCCTCCAAAAACGGTAAAGACGGTTGGTCCTATCTCCCTCAAGCAGTTATCTCACATACGAAAGGAGCACAAAGATGGTGAGTAATTCAACTAACAAATCTGTATGGGTATTATCAGGTCTTGGTGCTGTTGTAGTAATTTTATTGGTACTGACTTTAATCTTATTCAAATTTGAAACGGTCCACGGCAATCAAATTGGGGTGCTAGAAACCTGGTCAGGGGGCGTCGATCAGAATCCCTATCCGTCCAGAACTTACTTTTTATTTCCAGGTTTTACACAAACCATGTTCACTTATCCGCTTTCTATACAAGTTTTTGTCATGAATGATAAAAGTGAAGGCCAAGGTGAAATTGCCGAAGGTCGGGAACAGGATGCTTACTTAGTGCAATCGTCGGAAGGACAAGATATGCACATCTCATTGAATGTGCAATGGCGGATTGACCCAGCAAAAGTAGTGGAAATTCATAAAACAGTCCGTGAGCACATTACTGAAAAGATGTTGCGGCCAGTGGTCATGCGAGTAGTAAAAGACCGTGCCACCAGCCGCAACGCTATTGAAGCATATTCAGGGAAAGGGCTGGTAGAATTGCAACGTGATATTTTTAAAGATTTGACTGATCCTAATGGTGAATTGCGGCAACGCGGCATTATCGTAGAGAATTTTGTCATTGAAGGCATTCGTCTTGATCCGAAATACATTGGTGAAATTACTGAACGCCAAGTCGCCACGCAACGCAAATTAAAAGCCGATGAACAAACGAAAGCCGCTCAAGCAGAAGCCTTGCGTGCTGAGGCTGAAGCCCAAGCAGATTTAAAAAGACGTGTGGTAGAAGCAGAACGGGATAAACAAGTCGGTATTTTAAATGCTGAAAAAGAAGCCCGCCAAAAAATATTATCCGCAGAAGCGGCTAAACAACAAGTTGTTTTAGCAGCCGAAGCTAACCAGCAAAAATTGGTGTTGGATGCCACCGGGACAAGAGACGCTAAATTACTAGAAGCGCAAGGTATTCTCGCGGTTGGGCAGGCTGAAGCTGAAGCTCAAAAATTGAAACTCAGTGCCTATGCGGTTGCGGGACCAGATGCGTTTGTGAAAATCGAAATTGCTAAAGCCTTCGCTATGGCCCACCAAAATGTTAAAGGTTACTTACCAATGGATATGAATATTTTTACGTTAGGAAAAAATTTCTCAGAGGCAATAAATAAGGTCATGAATGGTAATGCGCCCTTACCTAACCCTGCTGAAACTGGAAGTCCAACGGCCCCCCAATAAATGAGCTTTTCCCGGTAATTATTGAATTTATTTAAACGGGGTCATTTTCTTGAGTTTTTGGAAGCAAGCTCGGTAGGGTGGACAAACGTCCTTCGGTTTGCCCACCAGTTACCACTAGATTGACATTTTTTGTTGCATACCGAGGGTTAATTGAATTTACTATTAAAATAAGTAATTATCCGTAGAAATTCCAATGGCAATTTTGCCTTCGCCTGGATAATCATTTTTTCGGGTATCTTCTTATAAAAAGCTTGAGCAATTCCACCGGCGATACAGGCCATGGTATCTGCATCACCGCGAAGGGCAATCGCATTTTTAATAGCACTGATAAAATCTTTTGACTCTATAAAAGCGATGATGGATTCTGGTACTGAACCTTGACATGAAACATCAAAGCGGTAGGTAGGACGAATTTCTGCTAAAGTACGGTCTAAGTTGTACCTAAACCGGTTACTGATTTCAGCTTTGATACTTTCTTTACTTTCTCCAATTCGTGCTAGATAAACAGCTAGGGCAGTTGCTTGCGCACCCTTGATACCTTCGGGATGATTATGAGTTACTTCGGCACTTTTCTTGGCTTCAGCCAAAACATCATCAACAAAATCAAAAGCAAATCCTACTGGACTGACTCTCATCGCCGAACCATTTCCCCAACTGTTATAAGGTGCGTTGCTTGCGGAAAGTACCCAATCATAAAAGTTAGAGCCGTAGGGAGCTTTATATTTTCTACCAAAATATTTAAGAGAAGTGGTGTAATCCTGTCCAGTTAAAATCGAATAGGCCACTGCTATGGTTAAAACGGTGTCGTCGGTGTAACGAGACTGTGCTGTAAAAAGTGGAAAGTTCTTGGTTCTAACTGGAACGGGTTCGTAAATAGAACCGGCGATATCTCCGATAATGGCACCTAGCATAGCAAACCTCCAAAATTTAAGTATTTCCCCCTTTGAAAATGGGGAGTTAGAAGCCGGGTAGGGTGGGCGTCCTTTGGTTTGCCCACCGGTTACCACGACGTCGGTGGGTGTGGTGGGCAACGATAAACCGGTTGCCCACCCTACCTGGCTAGACAAAATGATAGCGGCATTGGGTGCAGAACCGGTAGAAAATTATGACAAGAAAGTCTCTTGTTGTGGCGGTGCTTTAATGTTTTCTGAACCAGAAAAAAGCCAAGCCTTGGTAAAAGATATCATTCAAGCCGCTTACGACGGTGGAGCCGATATGATCGTCACTCCGTGTCCGGTTTGCCAAATGAATACCGAAGTTTATCAAGAACATATTAATCAAAAATACGGTACGAAGTTCAATATACCTTCAGTCTATTACAGCACGTTAATGAGTGTTGCTTATGGAAAAAGTGCCAAAGAATCGGCTTTAGATGGTCAAATCATTAAAGCGGAAATTGCGGCGAAGTAGAAGTAAAAGTGTAGGGTGGGAAGAGCGTAGCGAATCCCACCTTCCTACTCACACTCACCAGATCTAGAAAGAAATTAGCGCGCAGCGCACTCTTTTCATACTATTCAGTTGCTTTCAAAGATACCGACTGAAGTATCTCCAGATTAACTCAGTGTCAACAAAGGGTTGTCGATCAAGATTGATTCTTGAGTACTAGTTAGTATCAGCAAAGGTAAATTAGAAAAATATTTTTACTAGCTTTAATCCTTTTTGTTTCCACAAATTGCTTTGAGAAATACCTACTTTTTTTTGTTTTATTTTGTCAATATTTGTCAAATACCACTTGTAATTCGCTATTAGGGCATCTTTATTGGAATATTTAGGGACAAACCCTAATTGCTTTTCCGCTTTTTCTATACTAACAAAGGAATCCCTATATGCTGTTTCATATATCCATTCGTGAACCGGAGAAAAATGAAAAAATTCTAAGAATTTTAGGACACTAGTAGTAAATTTAATCGGAAGAGAAACCATTTTTTTACCAAAACCGGCTTCATCTAAAACCGCTTGGAAATCTTCTCTCATCGTCGTGAATTCTTTTGCCCCGATATTGAAGGTATCATTAACAACGGCTTTATCTTTAACAAGACACAAATAAATAGATTCACATAAATCTTCCACATCGAGAAGTTGGTAACGATTTTTTCCGGTTCCAATTATAGGAAAGTTCTTGCCATCTTTTGCCCAGTCATAGAGAAAACCAAAAGCACCTAGTCTTTCTGGCCCAATAAACGATTTAGGACGAATAATTGGGACACACATTCCCTTACAACGAAATTCTTCACTTATTTTTTCGGCCATTATTTTGGCCTTGCCATAATGTTCGAGAGCATTTAGTTGACTATTTTCATCAACGGGAGAAGGAGCAGCTATATCATAAACCGCTGTAGAAGATATGAAAATAAACCGTTTCACCTTATTTTGATAGGCTACTTCTAACAAATTTTTTGTTCCTTGAACATCCGTTGAATAAATATCTTCTTTTTTATATAACGGCATTGCAGCAGCAGCATGAATAATCAATTCTTTATCTTTTATGAGTTCTATCAATAAGTTTTTATCTCTAATATCACCTTTGATAGTCGTGATTTTATCTCTTTCCGGATAATTAAAATCGGCAATATCTAAGGAAGTAAGGTTAATAAAATCTTTTTTTAACAGATATCGTATTAAATTAATTCCTAAGAAGCCACTTCCACCGGTTATTAATATTTCCATTATGTTCTCCTTTAAAATTTGACACTTTACAATTTTTTGTCAGTAGAAGCTGGGTTTCGTTCCTCAACCCAGCCTACTCGTGCTTTTAGGTAGAGTGGGCAATGCCCACCCTGATGGAAGTAAATGATGACATTGGTGTGCGATACCCACCCTATCTATTACCTGCTACTTTTCCTGGATTCCGCTGCGCTTCATCCAGGCTATTACCGTTTTTTGCGTAACATCTGCTTAGTATCCGGTCCGACCGCAACTTTATAATCATAAGAGCTTAATACGACACTGTCTTTAGCTCTAACTAATTTAGCGGTTACATAAGCAGAATCTTTACTGTCGGCGTAAGTACCCACTACCACCGCATAAGCATCGTGTTGGTAACTGATTTCCCGTAATTCTCTGGAAAGGACTAATTCACCAGTATGTTCTTGTACAAAAATACTGCCCGTACGCATTTTCATCTCAATGACTTTATAGCCCTGTTGAGCTATGCGTGAGCCAATTTGTTCACCGATTATTCGACCAAAAGTGGATGATTGTTGCAAATCATCAATATTAACAAAACTGGTTATCAAAATGGGTTGTTGAGTATAAATTCCATTTTTTCTCGGTTGCTCATCCAGGAGATGAAGTTCCTTTGCCCCAGCAATAAGGGCATCTGCCGCTTTATAACTGGCAGTAACTAAATTTTGATCCCGTACCGGCAGAGAACATCCCAACAATCCTAAGCAGAATAAACTGAGGGTAAGAAAAGTCCTTGTTGATTTCATCTTTGATCGACCAGTTGGTAGGTTTTGGTTTGATTTTCGTAATGATCATAATCACCATCGTTGATATAGTAAATACTGGAATCTCCAAAGACATATTGTTGACCCATCTTTACTGTAGTCGTGACTACCACTTCGGTATTGGTTTCACCGGGAAGATAGTAATCGACCATCGAATTGGCATCAGCTAACGCACTGAATGGAAATATTGCTAACCCTGGATATTTCCAGCGATCTTGAGCTTGAGCAATGAGCCAGATACCGCTAGCTAACAGGGTATAAGTTCCTGGTGGTGGATAGGTTAGCCGTCGATCTTTATGATGAATCACTTGCATATCATATTCGACTACGAGATTATCGCCATTAGCGGCTTGATCTAAAACCACCAACCCTTGTTGTACCAATTTAGTGGTCAATAAATTGAAAAAAGTTTTGCCAAAAGCTGATTTCTCTTGATCCGGCGTGAAGTGAATATATAAAGAAGGTTTAATAATGGCATTCGGAAAGGTAACATCTAAAGTACTTTTCAGGCGACTAGCAACATCGGCTGCTAAAACATCCCAATGGTAAGCGGCTTGCATTTTTCGTTGCGCAGTTACCGGATAGGCGGTGGCTAACGGAATAGGTCGATACGCACAACCCGCTAATATTAACAGGCTGACAATGGCGATTAGCAAGGATTCTTTCATGAAAAGCCCTCAATTTGGTATTAAAGAGTAAATTGTTATTTATTAAAATGATACGGGCATTTGTTAACAGTTAAGCAGAAATTGTCAACATATTTTAATGTTATTCATAGATTATAGTCTAGTCAATTTTATTTGATTGGTTTTATGCACACCTTAACCCCGCTTACTATCAAACCTTCGGTGGAGCTATTAACACAATGTCCGAATTTATTGGCTCTCTCTCAACAGTTAAGGCAACATTATCATACCCAACAAGTTACTGAAACTGAACTAAAAACGGTGGGTATGGCATTATGGCAAGCTCTGAATTTGGAGACCCATTTAACCTCTCAAGCACTGTTGATTGAACAGACGGGTAATGTACTAGACGATTTACCCTGGGAATGTTTATATCATCCTCAACACGGCTTTTTAGCTCAACAGATCAGTTATACTTTATCACGTCGAATTGAGGGTAATCATGTTGTTCTTAGTCCACCCGTTGGACCACTCAATATTTTGCTCTGGACCGCCCAACCAGATAAGCTCCGACCACCACAAGCGCGGCTGGATCTGGAAGGGGAACAAACCGCCATGCGTATTGCCCTAGAACCGTTTATAGCCGCTGGTTGGGTGAATTTTTATGCGCCGGATGATGGACGTTTTAGCAGCTTGGTAGAAATATTACAGCAGTTTTCCTGGCAGGTGGTGTTGCTGAGTGGACATAGTCTTCTTCAACCGGCTGATCAACCCCAGATGGCTGGTTTTATTTTTGAAGATGAAACGGGCGAAGGTGAATTCATCACGGCTGACCGGTTAGCGTCAATTTTTCAAGCCAGTGCCGTACAATGTGTCGTCATAGCCGCTTGTCAATCAGCGTATGGGTTAGCAACGCCAGCCAATTTAGTCATGCCCATAATCCAAGCCGGGATACCTCACGTGATAGGAATGCGGGAACGGTTATTGGATCGTGCCGGCCAGGTATTTATACAAACTTTATGTGTGGCATTAGCTCAACAAGCCCGAATAGATATCGCCGTCCAACAAGCGCGTCGGGCGATGACAGCGTTACTATCACCCCATGAAACTTGGTGTAGTACTCATAAATCCAGCCCAGTTGACCCTAGCGTTGGACAATGGTGTTTACCCATGCTCATTAGTCGCGATCCCACTCAACCCTTACTCAATTGGCATTTTTGTCCGCAACCTCGCTTGCCTTCGTTTATAGGAAATTCTATCCCGTTATCTCCCCTATTTCTAGGTCGGCGTCGAGAATTGCGTACTTTAGGAACAGCATTGCGTACGGGTACTATCCGCTATTTATTCATTCATGGCCGTGGTGGGATTGGTAAAACCGCCCTCGCGCATCGTCTCACTCTGCCATTAATACAACAACATTATCGAGTTTTGGTTTATCAAGCTAATCAGGGAACGACTTTTCTGGCGGTATTGGCACAAGCACGCGGATTATCCACAGCAACGGCTTTAGAAATACTACTAGAACCCTTTATTTCCCAACCCTGGTTGTTATGGTTAGATAACCTTGATTGTATTCGAGATCCTGATAATGGCTCACTTCTTGACGCTGCTCTCCACGAGAGTTTAAACATTTTACAAGATTGGAATAATCCCCAGTTACGCATAATACTTACTGCCCGTCAACCGATTAATACCAAGCTACCGATTGATAACTATCATCTGAGTCGGCCGGATTTTAAAGATTTTTCCCACGCTATCCAACAACTGGGTTTAAACTATACCTTTGCAGAAAGATTAAAGACTTATCAAGTCCTGGGTGGCAATTTCCAGGGCGTCCAATTGTTACAAAGTTTACCCCCGTTAACCACTGATTTAACCACACAACTCGCCATAGTGCATCGTTATTTACAAGCTTATCAACGGAGTTGCAATTCATGATGACCAATACCGTAACCTCTCACTATTTAACCATTCATCAACAACAATTACATTACTTAGAAACTGGAGAAGGTTATTCAACCCCTCTCCTGTTTTTACACGGCGCCAGTTTTAGTGCGCAAACGTGGTCAGAGTTAGGTACCTTAACCTGGTTAGCCCAACAAGGTTATCACACTATCGCGCTTGACTTACCTGGCTTTGGCCAATCCGCCGAATTCTCACATCAACGCAATAGTTTCTTGTTAGAAATCCTGGTCTTGCTCCAGTTAACCAAGCCCATTATTATTTCACCTTCCATGAGTGGTCAATACAGTTTACCGCTGGTCGTTAATCACCCTGAGCAAGTTGGCGGATTAGTCGCGGTTGCGCCGGTTGGGATTCCTACCTTTGAAGTTCAGTTAGCCAATATTTCTGTTCCCGTTTTAGCCATTTGGGGCAGTAACGATCACATTGTCCCGGTGACTCAAGCTGAGCGATTATGTCAAATTATGCCTAACGCTCGCCAAGTTATTCTGCCCAATGCCGGACATGCCTGTTATTTGCGCGCCAAGGACGACTTTCATCATCACTTACTTGAATTTATTCGCTCGTGTCAAGTCTAACTATTTAATCTACTTCGATGGGCTAATTGGGGATAAGAAAAAACCGTTTTTTTCTTGATTATCTTGTATTCTAGCTTACCTTTTGCCATCTTTATAATTAATCTGAATGATCTGATTTTAAGGAGCAAAAAATGATTTACTGCTATATTCCGGGATTTCCTAGTTATCCCATTGATAATACTCATCACTTACTAGACGCTTATGAACATATTGGCGAAGAAATTCGCTCGCAGCGGCTAACATTTATAGGCATGGTGCATGGGTTTTTACATCGTCTTATCCTAGAGCCAATGAGTTTGATTAAAGAAGCTAACAAAACAGTTTATCAGCCAGTTTTAATCCCACTAAAAAGTGGCGAAGTTGTCGATGTGGCAACACCCCGGGATACCATTACTTTGGCAAGTGAACTCTAATGAAGGTAACCTAAAAAAATAGGGAAATTTATAGATATCAACTAAACTTAGGTACCTCATGATCAACACGCAAACTTATTTTTCTCCCTCGTTGAAATTAACAAAGGGGGAGAAATTTCTTAATTCGATTTTAGAGCTAGCGTAGCGTAGTCCAGACTACACTCACTATGCTCGCTCCACCGTCCCCAGAAAAAGCATGACCCAAGTATTTAAGGAACGAAGCAATGAGTGAATTAACCAAGATTATAAGCGGTTTAGGGTCATTCTAGAATTAAGTTTGGATATTAGTCCAATAGACTTAACTTAATTTGGTCTTAACGCCCAAAGAAAACTTATCCCTGACGTTTGCGTGTATCCTCAACACGTTTTGAGGTATTGAACCGAATTCATATAGTCAAAGTATAATAAAATGAACCTATTAAATTCATATAAATATTATGTAACTACCTACCCCTCAGTTGACCGCAACGGGCCTTAGCGAAAACCAATCGTCTCGGGTGTCAAACACCTTCAAGCCCGGCGGGCGGACAGTTGAAACGACCCCTGGCAAGCGCGCGGAAACATCAGCGCCTGACGTAGTACGAAAGCCTCCGCTAACCGGTTGTTTAACCTTGGCCGGGCGTAAGTTCCGTTCAGCCGGGTTAGTTGTGAACGGGACGCCGGCCTCTAAGGCCAAAGCGAGCACCCCTTCTTCATATGTTTTCAGCCGGTTAAGCCCATTGCGACCAGTGGATTGCTTGCAACCGTCGTGTATCGCTGTGCCTTTGAAATTCTTCAACCCCGAAGCTTGGCTTTGGAGTGCCTCGGCGCCACGGGTTTCATGAATAAACCAGTCAAGATGCAGCAGAGTTTAGCGTCCAAAATCTCGACTGCACCTACTCCCATTGGGACAAATACTCCTATT
Organism: Thioploca ingrica; assembly: GCA_000828835.1. GTDB lineage: Bacteria > Pseudomonadota > Gammaproteobacteria > Beggiatoales > Beggiatoaceae > Thioploca > Thioploca ingrica. The sequence continues at coordinate 3,023,169 of AP014633.1, read as the reverse complement.
CCTACTGCCGATTTAACACCGTCTTCACGCCCACCGTCGCCGGAGAGAAACAAGCCGAGTTAACCTTCAAATTAAGAGACCATCCCGAACTACCAGTATCCACAGTAGCCCTACAAGCTAAAGCCATCGCGGCTGGACAAGCACAATTAGAACTAACACCCACCGAATATGACTTTGGCTCAGTCACACTTGGCGTCGGTTCCAACGAACCACAAACTTTTATCCTTAACAACAGCGGCAAACTGAGTCTAAAATTAAACAACTTTACTCTCACGGGCGACAACGCCGCTGAATTTTCCTTGGACAAATGGCAATGTACTGCCCACGATATTCTCCATCCGGGCGAGCAATGTGACCTAAACATTGGGTTTATGCCCAGGTTCTTGGGTCAAAAACAAGCTCACTTAACCGTGACTTCTGGCTTACCTCCTCTGGAATCACTGCTACTTGGCCTAGCATATGGATCAAAGGATTGTGACAACACCAACATCACCATTGAATCCAGCCAAAATGGCAATTGGAATGCGCCCACGACCTGGTCAACTTCGCAAATTCCCAACGAAACCGATGTCGTACGCATCAACTCCGGCCATACCGTTACCGGTCAAGCCGTTGCCAAAGTGAGAACCTTATGCGTCGCGGGCACTTTGCAAAGCTTAGACAATCAAGGTACCGCTTTAGAAATTCAAGCCACCGATTATCTAGAAAATCAAGGAGTCATTCTTGGTCAAGCAGGTGCTGATGAACTTGCTGGAAGCACATGTACTCAAGCAGCGACGGTTGGAACTTTCGGTTGTGCGCAACCGGGCGCTAGTGTGATGCTGAAAGTAGGAACCGAGTTTCATCAACAAGATAAATTAGGTGATTGGTGGTGGTACGGTTCGGGTGGTCCTATCCTCAACACCGGTAAAATCATTGCCGGCAAAGGTGGCGATGGTTTGCAATATGGCGCACCGGGCGGAAATGCCCTCGTTCTCGGTCGCAATACGACTAATACTAATCAGATTCAAGCTGGGAATGGTGGCAACGTTCTCGGTACTCAACCTGGCGAAAGTGGTCAGGGTGGACTAACCCAAATTTGGGGTAAACTGGGTGGTACAGGTCATCTTTACAATCAAAATGGTGCCAAAGCTATCGCCGGAAACGGTGGCAACTGCAATCCCCAAGGGACACAACAAACCGGTGGCAAAGGTGGCAACCTTTGGTTAGTTTCTTTACCTGACGTTCATATCGAAGGTGGCATTGCCAAAGCCGGTCATGGTGGTGATGGATGCACAGTCGATGGTCAAGCGGGTTGGGTACGAATCGAACCGAATGTCATCTCCCTCGCGGGTGCAGCAACACAGGTTAATGGCGGTGATATTGCTATTTATGGAGGCAATGACTGGACTTTAGATTTAAGCAACCTCAATGGTACGGTGATCGAAGCTAGCGGTAATATCACTTTAGCGGTTGGAAAAGGTGGACTGATTGATTTGCGGAATAGCACCGGCCCGATTTTAACAGCGCAGGGTGAAGTGCAAATCTTTGCGGATAACATTCTCCTTGAACCGGGGGAAACGTTAGCAGAACACATTAAATCTGACTCTATCGTGGTGGGTCCGAGTAAGATTTTACGTGACGTTGCTCTCGTTGCACCGAGCAAAGTATCTGGTAAGCTAGGAGATACAGTGCCGGTTCAGTTAATTCTGACTAACGGTGGCCCAGCAGAGGATGTTTATACGATTACGGTAATGGATTCTACTCAGAATGGGCAACAATTAGCCGTCGTTCCGGTCAACGGGTTAGAGACAGTCAAAGTGTTAGTTAATCTTACGATACCGAATGCTAACTTCATGACGCTTAAAGCGACTTCGCAAGCCGATCCAAATATCTTCTCTACTGCCGAAGTCTTTATCATTCAGATACCTGTTGTCATCAATAATCCTAATTCTAATCAACCTAAAGTAGTAGTAACGCCAGTTACTATAACACCAACCCTATCTAATATTATTATTTATAAACCTGAAAGTAAACCTGGACAATCTCAGTCTGAATCTCTACAACCTCAGTCAAAACCTAAAGAATCTCAGTCTGAACCTCTACAACCTCAGTCTGAACCTGCACAACCTCAGTTAGAACCTGTGCAACCTCAGTCAAAACCTGTACAACCTCAGTCTGAACTTGAACAACCTCAGTCTGAACCTGAACAACCTCAGTCTGAACCTGAACAACCTCAGTCAGAGTCTGGAAAATCTCAACCTGAGGTAATACAAGATCAACAACTAACTAGTCATTCTGATTTATCTAATATCGAGATTGCCCCTGCTATTAATCAAAACTACTTTGTAGTTGAAACACTTAACTCAAATACTTGTCCTACCCTACCGGGTGTCATGATTGATTGGCTATGCCGAAACCAAGGTCAAGTTTTGACTGATGTGACTTTAGAAAATAACGCAAAAGTAGCGGGCGGTCAATTAGCCGGTGTAATTGATAACCAAGGTTTCGTCTCTCAAGTGACCATTCAACCAGATACGATATTAAAAGGGGGCAAACTAAGTGGTTACATTGTCAATCAAGGCACCTTGATGGAGTTTGAATTTGTGGGTGCGCAAGTATGGGGAGGCACTTTAGCGGGTAATATCATTAACAATAGTTTGGTCGGTGGAGTTTTTACAGATGTTCATTTAGCGGCTGGAACTCATCTTAGCGGCGGTAGTTTGCAAGGTGAGATTTATGGCGATTCTGCGGCACCGGCTTTATTGGAAGATTTAACGATTCAAGCGGATAGTCATCTCGCCAATGTAATTATCGGCAAAAATGTCAAGTGGAGTGAAGACGTGGAGTTTGAAAACAATGTTAAATTTATTGAGCAATCCCAAATACCTTGTGAAAATCACTTGTTAGTAGAGATGATTCCGGTTTTGCCATTGGTAGACACGATGACGTTAGGTCATTCGAGTGGAACTTGTACTCAATTTGCTGGCGGCATTTCTACGGATGGTGAAATCTTTCAGCGGCAAATGACGGTAAATTTAGTTGATACGGTCGAAGTGCGAGGTCGGATTGCCGCCGCTCCGAATCAGCTAGTAAACGAAACAGTTGATTGGGTATTGTATGCAACTTATTGGGCGACAAAAGAGACGCCGCCGCTGTATTTTATGGTTGATAATCAGGGTCAAGTGTTACCTTGGGGAGGTGATGCGGAGCAATTGGTGGCATTTGAGGAAGGAGTGGTATTGAAGCCACTGCAAGAAATGATTTGGTATCGTGGCCAATTTCCCGCTACCGGTCGGTTGGAGATTCAGTTTGGTTATCGGTTAGCAGATGGAACCTTGATCGTGAATAAGTTACCGTTGGAGGTGGTGATTCAAGAGTGAGTCTAGCGTAGAAAACCTATCAGGTTTAGTTCAGTCAGGTAGGGTGGGCAAGTGTCTTGTTGTTTTCCCACCTTCTCATGCCGTTAGGTTTGGAATGGTGTTGGCAACGATAAACCTTGTTGACCATCCTACACGGCTAAATTTTTTAGTTTATACCAAATTATACTTTGGTTCACACCCGCCAAGCGCATGATCACCCTATTTTAAATTATGATAATATATAAATCAATAAGTTATTAAAAAATTCCTAATTTTACCGCCGTGTTATTGTTGACAATTGTAATAAACATATATATAATAAAATTGTTTTTTAGTTATAAATTTATTTCTTATTATTAGTGATAAATTATCAATTTTTTGAATAGATATTTTTTATATAACGCGATTACCCTGTTCTTAGCTTATATCTTGTACTTATTTCGACAATCATGGGAAAAATATGATGATAAATCATAGTATAATACCTTCAATCGCTTTGGTAATTGGGCTTTCCTTAATTCCAATTGCAAGGGCTGATTTGAATTTAGCTGCCTATTATCCGTTTGATGGTAATGCCAACAATGCTACCGGCAACGGCAATAACGGTACTCTTGTCGGAACAGCAACTATACAAAATGGAGTTGTCCATCTTGATGGTACCGAATCTTCATGGGACGACTCGTTTGTTACCTTTGGTACTAACATTGACCAGTTTCAGACTAATAATTTTAGCGTTGTTTTTGGGTTTAAAACACAGGAAGAAGAAAGGCTCTTTGATTTAGCTGGTGATCGTGTCGATGGTAGTAACGGTAATTTCCTTGCAGTTCGTTTTGTTGGTGCTGGGCATGAATTTATCCCAGATGGTACTGTGATTGTTGAACTGGACGACTATGGTACTAATTATGTTGGTATGATAAGTAGCGCAAATGGTTTGAATGATGGAAATTGGCATCAAGTAGCCGTAATTAGAAATGGAGTATCTTTGACACTTTACCTGGATGGTCAATTGGATAATACCGTAAGTGGGGGTGATATTGTAAACTTATCCAATGAGAATGATTTTCGGCTTGGTCGGTCATATTGGGACTTCCCAAATGCAGTGATTCAATACGATAACCTCTATATCTATAACCGTGCTATATCCGAATGCGAAATTATGTCACTGTATACGGGCACGGGCCAAGGTGAATGTGATAGTGATAATGACGGGATAAAAAATAGTCTTGATAACTGCCCATCAATTTCTAACTCTGATCAACTCGATACCGATGAAGATGGTGCCGGTGATGTGTGTGATTATGATGATGATAATGATGGGATAGAAAATAGTCTTGATAATTGTCCATCAATTTCTAACTCTGATCAGCTCGATACCGATGAAGATGGTACCGGTGATGCGTGCGATGATGATGATGATAATGATGGGGTGGAAGATATGTCTGATAACTGTCTATTAACTTCTAACTCTGATCAGTTAGATGCCGACGGAGATGGTGCCGGTAATGCGTGTGACACTGACGATGATGGTGATGGCGTAATAGACAGTAACGATCAGTGCCTACAGACAGCACTTGGGGAAATTGTGGACCCAATAACAGGTTGCTCCATAAATGACCTGTGTCCTTGTATGCATCCTCCCTATAATCAAGATAAATGGAGGAACCATGGTGCCTATGTTAGCAGTGTCGCACACACGAGTAAAGACTTTGTAGAAGCAGGACTCATCACAGCAGATGAAAGAGATTTAATTATGGCTGAAGCTAGTCAATCTCCTTGTGGGAAGAAATAGTGAATAATATCTATTAGTTAGGTAAGTCGGTTGGGTTAACGAAACGTAATCCAACCTTCTCCTGGATTTTGGCTCGTTACCAAGTTTTACTGGGTAATAGACGAGGCAGATCTCGAAAAGCAGACACTACTAGTAGACTTCGTTTGGTAGCGGGCAAAACTCAGTGGTTGCTGTGAGGTAAAAGCCGGTTGCTCATTTGGTGAGATCATCATTGGAATAACCCAGTTGGCGTAAAGCATTTTCATCATCACACCATTTTTCTTTAACTTTAACCCATAACTGCAAAAATACCTTACCCGCTATCATGGTTTCTATGTCTTTACGGGCTTCCTCACCGACGGCTTTTAATACACTGCCTTGTTTACCAATGACAATCACTTTTTGACCGGGACGTTCTACCCAAATAATCGCACTGATATGCGTAAAGTGATCTTGATTAGCAAAGTGTTCAATTTGCACAGTGAGACGATAAGGCAATTCGGCTCCTAAGCGGCGAATTAATTTCTCCCGGATTAATTCTGCTGCTAAAAAACGCTCGGACCGGTCGGTAATTTGCTCGGCTGGAAAAACCGGATTATTGATTGGCAGTAAGTTAATAATTTTACCTTCTAATTCAACTAAATTGTTACCTTTACGTGCAGAGATAGGAAAAACATCAACCACTAAACGTTTATTAGCTATTTCTTGTAAGTAAGGTAACAACAGTGTTTTATCTTTCAGTTTATCTACTTTATTGATAGCGAGAATAACCGGTACTTGAATGTGTTCGAGTACTTTTAAAACGTAGTTGTCTTCTTCGGTCCAGGCAAGCACTTCTACCAACCACACAATCACATCAACTCCCTCCATGCTATTCATTGCGGCACGATTAAGGTAACGATTCATCGCATTGAGTTTATGTTGATGCAATCCTGGCGTATCGACATAGATAATTTGATGGTGGTCTACCGTTTTGATACCCAATAAGCGATGACGGGTAGTTTGAGGCTTTCGTGAAGTGATGCTAATTTTTTGCCCTAACAACCGATTAAGCAAAGTTGACTTACCCACGTTGGGACGTCCAACCAGAGCAACATAGCCACAATGTTTTTCAGTCGACATTTAAATAATTCAAAGCAGAAGCGGCAGCAGACTGTTCGGCGCGCCGCCGACTTTCTCCACTACCATAAAATTTGGGTTTAGATAAACCGGGCACCGTACATTCCACTTCAAAATGTTGAGCATGCGGTGCACCATCAATGGCCATAACGCGATAAGTTGGTAAATTCTGTTGTTTAGCTTGCAAATATTCTTGTAATCGGGTTTTAGGATCTTTGCAGATTTTTTGCGGAGATAGACTATCCAACTGCTCTTGCCATAAATGCAAAACCACTCGTTGACAGTTTTTAATATCACTATCGAGATAAACTGCGCCAATAATCGCCTCTAAAGCATCGGCTAAAATTGAGGCACGTCGCCCACCGCCGCTTTTTAATTCACCTCCACCCAAATGGAGGTAATTACTTAACTCAAGATGTTGTGCAATTTGTGCTAAGGTATCGCCCTTAACTAAATTAGCGCGTAGCCGAGTTAATTCACCTTCTCGAGCGTTAGGAAAGCGTTCAAACAGTGCTTCGGCAATAACACAACTTAGCAGGGCATCCCCCAGAAATTCTAACCGTTCATTATTGGGAGTCCCTGCACTTCGGTGTGTTAGGGCAGTAACCAAATAATTCTCTTGTTTAAAAGGGTATGTTAATGCCCTAAATAAATGCGAATAAGCTATTTTCAAGAGGCTTCTATTTTATGTTGAAACTTAACCAAGAAAAATATATTAAACATAAATGGCTTGGTTCTTTCATAGGTTAATTTCAGGTTAACAGTGCCTTTGTCCGGGTTTCTATTGATCAGGAAAGATTCTTTGAGACTTTCGTCATTAAAGATTGCAGTAAGACCTTTTTTGTTGCTATCACTCAAATAACTGAGGAATTCTTGTCTAATTTGGTTATCCACCTTTTGGGCTACGTTTTGACCTTCTTTCAGCTTATCTAAAGCGTTCGCTACCGCGACATCGTCCATATAAAGTGGAAACAATTTGAAAAATACGGTTAAGAATAAACCGAAGATGATAAGAAGAGATAACCAAGTTGTGCCACTTAAACCACGTTGTTGTTGGATATTAAAGTTCATTTTTTTATTTTCTCCTGTTAAAATGAGTAAATACTTCTTATATTAATTGGCTGAAAGTGAATTTCATCTCTTTTTGAGCAGCTTATTTGTTGATAACGGATTATAGTTATTTTTACCCCTCTCATGTGATTATCGAATAGTGGTACCGATGCGGTGCCAACTAATTCCCGTATTTTGAAAGTCCCAATTCATCCAAATGAAAAAAGCTTTGCCTATCAAATTTTCTTCCGGTACAAATCCCCAGACTCGACTATCTTTACTATTGTCTCGATTATCTCCTAAGACAAAATAATGATTATTCGGAATTTCCCAACGCCGAATTCCAGAGATTTGTTGGTCCAAGTTCACTAAAATGGCGTGTTCGGCACCCGGTAAATGTTCAAGGCGCTGTTCGCTACCGGTCATAGAGCTACCTTGACCCACTCCAACATACCGACCTTCTGATTGTTGCACAATCGGTTCACCGTTGATATAGAGCATTTTATTGGCATAGTGATATTCAAGTTGGTCGCCGGGTAACCCAATAACTCGTTTTATAAACGGGATAGCGGGATCTTCCGGGTAACGAAACACGACCACATCACCCCGTTTAGGTTCACCGATATTAATCACTTTGAGATTAAGTACCGGTAATCGAATACCATAACTAAATTTATTCACTAAAATAAAATCTCCTACCAGTAAAGTAGGCATCATTGATCCCGATGGAATGCGGAAAGGTTCAACTAAAAAGGAACGCAACACTAACACGATCAAAAACACGGGAAATAATGAACGTGCTAAGTCAACTATAAAAGGAATACGGTTAGCTTCTTGACGTTCGGCTTCGGTGGCATGGATTGACAAATTCGTTTTTAGCTTAACACGTCGCGGTACGAGATAAACGACATCGTATAGCCAAATTAAACCACTGGCGATTACTAATAAGACTAATATTGTTGCTAAATCCCAATTCATTTTTTTAGTTACCGGTGGTTATTAAATAAGAATTCAAGCATTTCATAGTTGGTCAATTGAACAGTTATTTTTTTCCGACTTGTAATACGGCTAAAAAAGCGTCTTGAGGAATGGTTACTGAACCCACTTGCTTCATGCGTTTTTTGCCTTCTTTTTGTTTTTCGAGTAATTTACGTTTACGAGTCACATCTCCTCCATAACATTTAGCGGTTACATTTTTGCGCAAGGCTTTCACCGTTTGACGAGCGATAATATGTGAACCAATCGCTGATTGAATCGCCACATCAAACATCTGCCTGGGTATCACTTCCTTCATTTTTTCGACGAGTTCTCGTCCTCGAGCTAAACTATTTTCTCGGTGGACAATGGTGGAAAGGGCATCCACTTTTTCACCATTGATAAGTACATCCAATTTTACTAACTCAGCGACTTGGAAACGTAAGAAGGTATAATCCAAGGAAGCATATCCTCGACTCACGGACTTCAGTCGATCAAAAAAATCCAATACCATTTCGCTCAAGGGTAATTCGTAAGCCAGCGAGATTTGTAAACCCAGATAATGTAGTTTTTTTTGCACGCCGCGTTTTTCTACACAGAGATTAATCACATTGCCTAAATATTCTTGCGGTAACAGCATGTTGACTTCCACAATCGGCTCGCGCATTTCAGCAATCTGGTTGGGTGGCGGGAGCAATGCTGGATTATCAACCATCAGGATTTCATCTTGTGTTGTTAGTACTTCATAAATAACCGTTGGTGCTGTCGTAATAAGATTTAAATTGTATTCGCGTTCTAAACGTTCTTGCACAATTTCCATATGCAATAGACCTAGAAATCCACAGCGAAAACCAAAACCTAATGCTTGTGACGTTTCCGGTTCATAATGCAAAGCCGCATCATTGAGATGCAACTTAGCTAAAGCTTCACGAAAGTTTTCATAATCGTTAGCCTCAATCGGAAACATACCGGCAAAGACGCGTGGTTTAACTGCTTGAAATCCGGGTAAAGGTTTAGCAACCGGGTGATTAGCATCCGTTAGGGTATCACCGACGGGTGCACCTTCAATGTCTTTAATGCCAGCGACGATAAATCCAACTTCGCCAGCACCCAGTATTTCTCGATCTTGTGGTTTAGGCGTAAAAATACCCACTTTTTCTACCTGGACGCGTCGCCCAGTTGACATAATGAGAATTTTTTGTCCTTTATTTAACTGTCCGTGCATGACTCGAACTAACGAAACGACTCCTAAATAATTATCAAACCAAGAATCAATAATCAGCGCACTTAAAAGTTCATCCCGTTGACCCGGCGGTGCTGGGATGCGTTGTATTAATGTTTCTAATAATTCTTCAATCCCAACGCCGGTTTTAGCGCTAACCCGTACTGCACCTTGCGCTTCAATACCGATAATCTCTTCAATTTGTTGAATGACACGTTCTGGATCCGCAGCGGGTAAATCAATTTTGTTCAGTACCGGTAGAACTTCTAAACCTTGCTCAAGTGCTGTATAACAGTTAGCTACACTTTGAGCTTCTACACCTTGCGCCGCATCCACCACCAACAGTGCCCCTTCACAGGCTGCCAATGAACGTGAAACTTCATAAGAAAAATCCACATGACCGGGCGTATCAATGAAATTAAGTTGGTAAAGTTGTCCATCTCGCGCTTGATAGTTCAATGTGACACTTTGTGCTTTGATGGTGATACCTCTTTCCCGCTCTAAATCCATTGAATCTAAAACTTGTTGGGACATTTCCCTTGCCGTCAAGCCGCCGCAAATTTGGATAAACCGATCCGCTAGGGTAGATTTACCATGATCAATATGGGCAATAATAGAAAAATTACGAATATATTTCATGCAACCAATGTTGGTTAAACTCCATTATCAATAGTGACTGTTTTCTAATTGTGGCTGACTTGACTCGATAAAAATACAACAAATGTTTTAAATTTACAACACTCAAATCAAAAGTAAGCTAATTTTTCGGTCGTATTAAATCGGTAGTGGTTTTAGAGTAACAAGGGGTTGCAACCCCTTGTTCATATTTAATTTTACTTTATAAAGCTACTTTATAGATTATTAAGAACGCTTGAAATAAGCCAATACGACATCCTTATCCAAATGATAGTGACAAATTTCTTGTTCACCAGCGGCTAGTACGGGTATACGCTCACCATAGTGTAGTTTGAGATAACTATCAGCATCAACATCTACCACATTTAAAGAAAAACGGTATTGTTGTTGAAACTGCTCTAATTGGCATTTCATTTCCTCACACAGATGACACCCTACCCGGGTGTATAGTGTCAAGGTAGGGAGTGTGGTGGTCATTTCTTTGCTGGTACTTTAATAGCCAAGAACAGCGGAGAATCTTGTCGATGTATCAGTACCGGTATGGTTTTTTCTTCCAAGCCAGCTAAAATTTCCTTGAAATGAGAAACATTTTTGATGTTGATGTTGTTTATCATCACAATGACGTCGCCTTTACGGATACCGGCATCTCGTGCTGCGCCGGCTTCAACTTGGACCACAAGTACTCCATTTTCGGGTAAACTTTCGGTTTCTGATTTTTGGGCAGAAAGATCCGTGACTGACAATCCTAATCTATCACTGGTAATGGTTTTATCACCTTTACTAGAAACAGCTAACTTAATATCGTCTTCTGGCGGTAATTCAGCAATCGTTACTTCCAAAGTGGTTGGTTTACCTTGGCGAATAACAGTGGTAGTCACTTTTGAATCGACTGGGGTACTACCCACCAATGGGGGTAAATCAGCGGAGCGTTCTATGGGTTTATCATTGAATTTAGTAATAATATCACCTACTTGGAATTTAGCTGCTGCGGCTGGACTATCCGGTAATACTTTAGCGACTAGAGCACCAGCGGGTTTTTCCATACTAAATGACTCTGCTAGTTCACCCGTCACATCTTGAATAAGTACCCCTAACCAACCGCGAGTGACTTTACCCTTAGCCTTTAACTGCTCAACCACGTCTTTTAATACATTGACTGGAATAGCAAAAGATAATCCCATAAAGCCACCCGTACGGCTATAAATTTGAGAATTGACGCCAATCACTTCCCCGGCTAAGTTGAACAAAGGCCCACCAGAATTGCCTGGATTAATAGCCACATCGGTTTGAATAAACGGAACATAAGTATCACTGGGTAAACTTCGACCTTTAGCACTCACAATTCCAGCAGTGACTGAATAGTCAAACCCAAAAGGTGAACCAATAGCTAATACCCATTCACCGACTTTTAAATTAGTTGAAGATCCTAATTTTACCGTTGGTAAATCAGTGGCTTCTACTTTGAGCAAGGCGATATCACTTCTATTGTCGGAACCAATTAATTTGGCTGTAAATTCGCGGCGGTCACTTAACCTCACAATAATTTCTTGAGCTTCATTTATCACATGGTTGTTAGTAACCACATAGCCATCAGCAGAGATAATAAAACCGGAACCTAATGAAGTCGCCGGGCGTTCTTCAAACAAATCATTCCCTTCATTATCAAAAAACCGCCGAAAGAATTCATAGAAAGGGCTATCTTCTGGTATACCTGGAATAGCTCGATAGTCTGGTTGCTTTTCTTTAGAAGTTTCTTCGTTATTTTTTTTGCTCGTGGTGCTGATGTTAACGACGGCTGGCCCATAAGTTTCTACTAATTGCGTGAAATCGGGTAAATTCTGTGCCATGACTGGCATGGCTACCAACCCCAATAGTAAGCCAATGTTGATAACATACCTCGACAGTTTATACTTCATAGTGACTCCTTAGTTAATTACATTTTTCCAAAACGAATTTTTTGAGTATGACCGGGTAATAACGAGTATCCTTGCTTATTTTAGCATTAATTCGTTGCGCTTGGAGTAAACCCATCCATAAACCCAGTAAACTAGCAATGATGGTTAAGATTTCTAGCTCCGGCCATTGCATCATGACAACGACCCATTCATAGCCGATTGCACCGCTAAATAAACCCAGTAAAGGGAGTAAATAGAATACCAAAGAAGTTTTTAGTAAAGCATTTTCTTCTAAACCGATTATGACCTGGTCACCAACCTGCGCAGCCAACTGATTAACAACTTTAACTGTACCATATTTTGGCTTGAGCATCGAAGTTAAATTTGCCATACCACATCCCTGCTGATTAACACAGTGCTGGCAACTGCTATCGGATAGCGTTTGTACAAGGGCAAACTGATCTTCAACCTGAATAACAACACCTGGTTTTTCAATCATGGCTATTTTTAGTCGTCTATTACAGTCAATAGTGGCATTATAGGGATATAATTTTTATTCTAAAGGGAAATGAAGTGAAATTCATTTAAAAAAATACCCCACGTAAAATTAACTCTTCAGGAAAAAAGCCGCTACTTACTTTAAATTATCCATGCCATAATAAATTATTTCGACTTTTTTCAAAGTGGACCTAAGTTGCTATGATTCAACCAACTGAAGTAGATGTTTTAATTATCGGCAGTGGTGCGGCTGGACTTGGCTTGGCATTAGAATTGGCTGATCACGCTAATGTCATGGTTATTTCTAAAGCAGCCCTTGATACCAGTAACACCCACTATGCTCAAGGTGGTATTTCCGCAGTACTGAGTGAAGAAGATTCATTAGACTCCCATGTTGAAGATACCTTGAATGCGGGTGCCGGTTTATGTGACCCAGACATAGTCAAATGGACTGTCTCCCACGGTCCAGAACGGATTGCTTGGCTCATTCAACTGGGAATGTCATTTACTCAAACAACTGATTCTAAAGGCAACCTCAATTACCACTTAACTCGTGAAGGTGGACATAGTCATCGTCGGGTTATTCACGCTGAAGATGCTACTGGACGAGCTATTGTTGCAACTTTGCTCGCCAAAGTAACGACTCACCCTCGAATTCGCTTGTTAGAACGCCATCTGGCTATCGATTTAATTACCGGAAAGAAAATGGGTTTAAGCACTTCACGTTGTTTAGGTGCTTATATTTTTAACCGCGATACGGCACAAATCCAAGTCATCGGCGCCCGTTTTGTGGTACTCGCTACCGGGGGTGCTGGCAAAGTTTATTTATACACGAGTAATCCAGATGTGGCCACCGGTGATGGGATTGCAATGGCTTGGCGAGCCGGTTGTCGAGTGGCTAATATGGAATTTATTCAATTTCATCCCACGTGTTTATATCATCCACAGGCGAAATCATTTTTAATTAGTGAAGCCGTGCGTGGTGAAGGGGGGCGATTATTGTTACCCGATGGCACTGCCTTTATGAATCAATTTGATCCACGCGCGGAATTAGCACCACGAGACATTGTTGCCCGCGCCATCGACCATGAAATGAAGCGCTTTGGTTGTGATTACGTATTGCTTGATATCAGCCATAAACCCGCACAATTTATTATTGAACATTTTCCTAACATTTATCAACGTTGTATTGAGTTAGGCTATGATATGGTTAAACAACCGATTCCGGTGGTACCAGCCGCTCACTATACTTGTGGCGGGGTGATGACCGACCGGTATGGACAGACGGATATTGATGGATTATATGCCATAGGAGAGGTTGCCTTCACCGGGTTACATGGTGCTAATCGTATGGCTAGTAACTCTTTGTTAGAATGTCTGGTTTTTGCACATGCCGCTAGCCTGGATATACTCGCTCAGCTAGACACGGTACCTTGGCCACCTTCTTTACCCGCTTGGGATGAAAGTCGAGTGACTGATTCCGATGAAGAAGTGGTGGTCTCCCATAATTGGGAAGAGTTACGCCGGTTTATGTGGGATTATGTGGGTATTGTCCGAACCACTAAGCGGTTGCAGCGTGCTAAACATCGAGTTGAGTTGTTACAAAGCGAAATTACTGAATATTATAGTAATTTCCGGGTAAGTAATGATTTGATCGAATTGCGTAACCTCACGTTAGTTGCTGATTTAATTATTCGTTCTGCCTTGCAACGTAAAGAAAGTCGGGGTTTACACTATACCCTGGATTACCCTGAACCAGAAGTGATTACTCATAATACCATCCTGACACCCAGTCTGGATAATTAGATAATCCATTACAGAATTACTTTGATTAATATGATGAATTATACTCCTCCTCCTACTTTACTTACCGATCGTGTTATTCTAATTACTGGAGCGGGTGACGGAATTGGTCGTGCCGCCGCCAAAAGTTTTGCTGCCCATGGCGCGACCGTCATTTTACTGGGACGTACTATCCGCAAATTAGAAGCAGTATATGATGAAATTGAACAGGCCGGTCATCCTCAACCGGCTATTTATCCAATGAATCTGGAAGGAGCCAGTCCTAATGACTATAATCAACTGGCTCACACTGTGGAAAAAGAATTTAAACAACTGGACGGTTTATTACATAACGCGAGTCAATTAGGGGTACTCACACCACTAGAGCATTACGATATTGCCTTATGGTATCAAGTCATGCAGGTTAATCTTCATGCCCCCTTCTTATTAACCCAAGCTTGTCTAAAACTGATGAAAAAATCGACTGATGCTTCGATTGTATTTACTTCTGCCCCGGTTGGACAAAAGGGACGTGCTTATTGGGGAGCTTATGCGACTTCTAAATTTGCTCTTAATGGAGTAATGCAAATTTGGGCAGATGAATTAGAAAATAATACGGCTATTCGAGTTAATGCGATTAATCCCGGCGCGGTGCGCACTGCATTACGAGCCAATGCCTACCCGGGTGAGGATCCGGCTACCTTACCCTGGCCAGAAACGATCATGCCAGTCTATCTTTATTTGATGGGACCAGATAGTAGAAGTATTAATGGACAAACACTTGAGGTGTAATTAATCAATACCACTTCACTATCAGGTCAAGTTGAGTGGGTAAAAATGTTGCCCACCAAACAACTAGGGAGAATGCGCATCTAGGGAAAGTGAAAAGTTTCAACCGCTCACATTTGAGCCTGTTTGATGTCACCTGGTTTTTCCATCAGTTCAATTTTGCCATCTTTATAAATGGCCTTTGCTGAGAATATCATATAAATTGTCTCTCTCTCCAAAGTGTTGCACATTTACTTCGTTCCCACGCGCCGGCGTCAATGCCATTAAGTTAAGTAAGGTAGGATGCGTCCCACGCATCGTTTGGAAAACCAAATTAAATCAATTCGGCTTAACTTAATGGCAGCAACGCAATGTCGGCAAAGGATTGCCAACCTACTGACTGACATCAGCTTAAGTCACTTCTAAATTAGAGAGAGGTTCTTGAAGATAGACTTGATCGTCAAGCATTTTATAAAGATAATTCTTTTCACCATCTTCACCTTGGGCGTGAAAATAACCGGATAGATTTAATCCACTTTTAGCCAGATCCGAAAGCATGTCCTTGAAGAATTCTAATCCCTCTTCAGTCACATCGGCCCCATAAAATAAGTAATGAGTCCAGTTAATATGAGTCTCACTCCAACACCAACCTTGTAGATACAAACTGAATTTGGGATGATTTTCATATCGCTTCTGAAACGATTTAATTATTCCAATAACACTTAGAAAATTTTCTGGCTCAATTTCAAGCCAGCTACGCAATGAATGGTAGTATGCCATATTCGTGTTACTCCGTTGGTTCCCAAAGCACTACTTTTCCGCCTTTGTCTTCAATGTACTTTTTAACTTCTGGAGGGGGATCTTTTTTAAACCAAAATTCTGCATTTTTGTTTTCTTGTTTCGCCATGTTTATCGTTTCTTTGGTAGTGTTCCTAAAGTAATGGTGATAAAATAATCTCCCGTTATAACCGCTGGAGATAACTTGATGAGATGTCCTCGTTGTGAACAACAAGAAATGATTAAAAATGGCAAAATTCATAATGGTAAACAGAGGTATAAGTGTAAAAATTGTGGCCGGCAATGGGTAGAAAATCCACAAAATTGCCGGATAACCGAAGAAACGAAGAAAATAATTGCCAATTGTTTATTAGAGAAAGTTTCCTTACGAGGGATTCATCGAATCACCGGAGTAGCCGTTAGTTGGATACAAGAATATAGCCATGAAATCTATCATAAAGCTCTACTAACCCCTTTATCGAGTAAAAAAAAGTCCGATGACAATCGAAGGTGATGAAATGTGGAGTTATGTCGGTAACAAGGCCTCCAAAAGTTGGATAGGGTTAGCTTTAGATGTGGCTAGTCGGCAGAGAGTGGGATATTACCGTTGGTCAACGTGCTCAGAGAGAAGCATTAAGATTATGGCAATCGTTACCACCCGTTTATCGCTCGTGTGCGGTTGGCTACACGGATAATTGGAAAGCTTATCGGGGGATTTTGCTTAAAACTCGCCATCGAATTGTTGGGAAAGGTACCGGTAAGACTAATCATATTGATAGATTTAACAATACGTTACGTCAGAAAATTTCTCGTTTAGGTCGAAAAACACTCGCTTTCTCTAAAAAGCTTGAAAATCACCTCGGAGCCATTGCCTATTTTATTCACTATTATAATTCATCATTACTTTAGGAACACTACCGTTTCTTTAATTTGGGTTCTCGTTTTTTTGTTCAAGAAATTATGGGGTTTATTCACAGCAGATTCAGAATCTTTCGCTTGAATTAAGGCATCGTTAGTGAAGCTATCAATCTCTCTTCCGTTAATAACTTCTGATTTTACAAAGGTTTTTTCTCGGACTACTTCTT